>NZ_CP163444.1:5607000-6230000 GCF_041053105.1 Streptomyces sp. R44
ACCCGGTCCACGCGCTCGCGTACGGCGGGCTCGTTCGTCAGATCGGACTCGAAGACGAGACGGAACGCGCCGCCCTCGTCCTCGACGTACGCGAAGTACGCGTCCATCGTCGCCGCGACCCGGAGCTTGTTGTCCGTCGTCGAGGCGAGCGCCGTGCGCACCGCGAGCAGGAGGGACTCGCAGTGCTGGTCGAGCAGGGCGAGGTAAAGCTCCAGCTTCCCGGGGAAGTGCTGGTACAGCACCGGCTTGCTGACACCGGCCCGTTCGGCGATGTCGTCCATGGCTGCGGAGTGGTACCCCTGGGCGACGAAGACCTCCTGGGCCGCGCCGAGCAGCTGGTTCCGTCGGGCACGTCGCGGCAGGCGCGTGCCCCGAGGGCGTGCTGCCTCTGTCTGCTCGATGGCGCTCACGCGGCCTCCCAAAAATCGATCCATGCGCGCTGTCGCGCCGCGCCGCCATCGTACTTTTGGGTAACCCGGCTGTGCGCGGTGCGAACGCAGAATTTCACGGACCGGACGCCCGGGTCGACAGCCGATTCAAGATTAAACCGAACAAATCAGCGGGGAGTCGTCCGCTCAGCGGTAGTCGTCCTCGTCCAGGGCGACGACGCGCGCCTGTTCGGACGCGTCGGCCTCGTTCGCCGAGTCGCGCTCGAGATGGGTGGGCTGCTCGTCCTCGCGCTGCTGGAGTTCGGTGTGCTGCTCGGCAGCGTCGGCCTCCGGGATTTCCTGGTCCAGCACGTCGACCTCTTCCTCGGTGAATGTGTCCGGCTCGCTCGGATCGGCAGTCATGCGGTTCCTTCCGGGGGTGCGGGTCGCGGTGCTCCCGATGGCCCTCTCTTCGAGCCTAGGAGCGAACGCGCCCCGCCGCACACGCACCTGTGACCCCACCCACACACGTCGGCGCGTGATCGTCTCGTAATATTGCGGCCATGTCCTCGACCGAGCTGCCGGAAACCCGGACCGCCGCCGCACCGACCGCGTCGCGGACCCGCGCCGTACGGATCGCCGACGGCGAGGAGCTCCGCTCCGTCGCGCTGCCCGGACTCACCCTCACCGTGCGCGCCCGGCCGGGGAACCGGACCGGACTGCCGCCCGCGCTGTACGTCCACGGCCTCGGCGGCTCCTCGCAGAACTGGTCCGCCCTGATGCCGCTGCTCGCGGACCACGTCGACGGCGAGGCGGTCGACCTGCCCGGCTTCGGCGACTCCCCGCCGCCCGACGACGGCAACTACTCGGTCACCGGGCACGCCCGCGCCGTCATCCGGCTCCTCGACGCCGGCGCACGCGGACCGGTGCACCTGATCGGCAACTCGATGGGCGGCGCGGTCGCCACCCGGATCGCCGCCGTCCGCCCCGACCTCGTCCGCACCCTCACGCTGGTCTCGCCGGCCCTGCCCGAGCTGCGCGTCCAGCGCAGCGCCTGGCCGACCGCGCTGATCGCGGCGCCCGGCATCGCGGCGCTGTTCGCGAAGCTGACGAAGGACTGGTCGGCCGAGCAGCGCGTCAAGGGCGTCCTCTCCCTCTGTTACGGAGACCCCGGCCAGGTCACCGAGGAGGGCCTCCGGCACGCCGTCGAGGAGATGGAGCGGCGCCTTGAGCTCCCGTACTTCTGGGACGCCATGGCCCGCTCCTCGCGCGGCATCGTCGACGCGTACACCCTCGGCGGGCAGCACGGACTGTGGCGGCAGGCCGAGCGGGTCCTCGCCCCGACGCTGCTCGTCTACGGCGGGCGCGACCGGCTCGTCTCGTACCGGATGGCCCGGAAGGCGGCCGCCGCCTTCCGCGGCTCGCGCCTGCTGACCCTTCCCGAGGCGGGGCACGTGGCGATGATGGAGTACCCGGAGACGGTCGCCCAGGCCGTCCGGGAACTGATCGCCGATGACGGCGGGAGCTGATCCGGGGCGTGGGACGACATAGCCGCAAGGGCTCCGCACCGTCGGTGCCCGAGACCGGCCGACAGCCGGCAGCCGAACCGGCCCCCTCGGGCCCGCCCGCCGGCACGGGCCGCCGCCGCAGGCCCTCGTCCGGCCCCGACCAGGGCGGACCGGGCCCCCAGGGGTACGGGACCCCGGCCCACGGCACTCCGATGTACGGGACGCCGCAGTACGGCGGCGGGCCTGCCCAGGGCACCCCCGCGCACGGCACTCCGCAGTACGGAACCCCCGGCCGAGGAACCCCGCAGTACCGGACCCCCGCGCCCGGCACCCCGGCCCAGGGCACTCCGCAGTACCGGACCCCCGCGCCCGGCACCCCGGCCCACGGCACTCCGCAATACAGGACGCCTGCTCCCGGCACCCCCGCCCACGGCATTCCGCAGTACCGGACCCCAGCCCCCGGTACCCCGCAGTACCGCACCCCCGCCCCCGCCGACGGCAGCCTCACGCATGCCACCCCCGGGACCCCCGCGCACGGCGTCCCCGTTCTCGGGGGTGCCGTGCGGGGTGGGCATCCGCAGCACGACGAGGGGGGCGGGCCGCGGCCCGTTCCGGTCGGGCCCCGGCACGGGGCGCCTCGGACCGTCGCGCCCGAACAGGGGGATGCCCAGGCGCCGTTCATCCCCGGCCCCCGTCGTGAGGGCGAGGGCGTCGAGCCCGAGGCCGCCCCCGGGCGGAGCGGGATCGGGCGTACCCTCACCGGCGTCGCGGCCGCCGCCGTCGCCACGGTGCTCGCCGTCGTCGTCGCCGGGCAGGTCGCCGACCGGGACGAGGCCCCGCCCGTCACCCGCGCCGCCGAGCCGACCGAGCGGCCCACGGACGACTCCGCGTCCCGCTCCGACGACCGGGCCGTCCCGGCGAAGCCGGCCCCCGCCGTCACCCCGCCGACGTACGAGCAGCTGATGACCCGCCAGTTCCCGATCGACCCGAAGCTGAAGGGCTCCGGGGAGTTCGAGGCCGTGCCGGGCTTCGCGAAGGCGCCCGGCAAGGGACGGCTGATCCGCTACCGGGTCGACGTCGAGAAGGGGATCGGTCTGGATCCGAAGCTGTTCGCCGACGCCGTGCAGCAGACCCTCAACGACAGGCGCAGCTGGGCCGGTCAGGGCGAGATGACCTTCGAGCGCATTTCCAGCGGCGAGCCGGAGTTCGTGATCACCCTCGCCAGTCCGGGCACCACCGGCGAGTGGTGCAAGAAGTCCGGGCTCGACACCACCGTCGACAACGTCTCCTGCGACTCGGCGTCCACCCAGCGCGTGATGATCAACGCGTTCCGCTGGGCGCAGGGCTCGGTGACCTTCGGTCCGAAGGCGATGCACGCCTATCGCCAGATGCTCATCAATCACGAGGTCGGGCACCGGCTCGGGCACGGTCACGTGAGCTGCCGTACGCCGGGCGCGCTCGCCCCCGTGATGCAGCAGCAGACGAAGTCCCTGGACATCGACGGGATCAAGTGCCGTCCCAACCCGTGGGTGTACCCGACGAGTTGACATCCCGCCCGGGGAGCGGCTGTCCGCATTCCGAGACAGCCGTCTCGGGATCGAGCGGATGCGCGTTGACATCGCTCACGCGTTCGTCCATATTTCTCGGCATGTCGCACCGTCACGCCGTTTCCGATAGCGCCGCCCTTGAGCTGGCGCTCTTCGGCGTGACCGGACACACGGTCGCCGACATTCTCTGTAGCTGACGCAGCCCGAGCGCTCGTCGGCTTTCTGTTTTCTCGCCGCGCCCGGGTTCTTCATTCCCGCAGGCGCCGTGACTCCCTTTCGGGCTGATTCCCCGTGCCTGCGGAATTCTCCTCCCCTTTCCCGCAGTTCTCGCCGTTCACCCCGAGAGGTCTCTTTCCGATGCGTCATTCGTCCGTCATCTCCCGCCGCGTGGCAGCGGCCGCCGTCAGTGTCGTCCTGGCCTCGGGCGCCGCCGCCTGCGGTCCCGAGGACGCCGGCGCCAAGGGCGGAGCCTCCGGGAAGGCCGGCGGCGCCCCGCAGAAGGGCGGCACGCTGACCGTCCTCAACAACGAGGCCCAGAGCGACTTCGACCCGGCCCGCCTCTACACCTCCGGCGGCGGCAACGTCCCCTCGCTCGTCTTCCGTACGCTCACCACCCGCAACCGCGAGGCGGGTGCCGCCGGCGCCCAGGTCGTCCCCGACCTCGCCACCGACATCGGCCGCCCCAACAAGGACGCCACCGAGTGGACGTACACGCTGAAGGAGGGCCTGAAGTTCGAGGACGGGACGGCCATCACCAGCGCCGACATCAAGTACGGCATCGAGCGCTCCTTCGCGGCCGAGCTCTCCGGCGGCGCCCCCTACCTGCGTGACTGGCTCGTCGGCGGCGACACGTACCAGGGCCCGTACAAGGACAAGAAGGGTCTGGCGTCCATCGTCACCCCCGACGCGCGGACCATCGTCTTCAAGCTGAAGAAGCCCGAGGGCGAGTTCCCCTTCGTCGCCACCCAGACCCAGTTCGCCCCCGTCCCGAAGGCCAAGGACGCCGGCGCCAAGTACGAGGAGCACCCGGTCTCCTCCGGCCCGTACAAGGTCGTCAAGAACGAGAACGACGGCGAGCACCTCGTCCTGGAGCGCAACGAGCACTGGGACCCCAAGACCGACGAGGAGCGCAAGGCCTACCCCGACCGCATCGACGTCAAGTCCGGACTCGACGAGGCCGTCATCAACCAGCGCCTCGCCACCTCCTCCGGCGCCGACACCGCCGCCGTCACCACCGACACCAACCTCGGCCCCGCCGAGCTCGCCCAGATCGGCTCCGACAAGGCGCTCGCCGCCCGCGTCGGCACCGGCCACTTCGGCTTCACCAACTACATCGCCTTCAACCCGAAGATCAAGCCCTTCGACAACCCGAAGGTCCGCCAGGCGATCTCGTACGCCGTCAACCGCACCAGCGTCGTCAACGCCGCCGGCGGCTCCGCGCTCGCCGAGCCCGCCACCACCTTCCTGCCCGAGCAGAAGGCCTTCGGCTTCACGCCGTACGACCACTTCCCGGCCGGGAAGACGGGCGACCCGGCGAAGGCCAAGGAGCTGCTGAAGGAGGCCGGTTACCCGAACGGGCTGACCGTCACCCTGCTGCACTCCACCGCCCAGAACCGCACCACCAGCCCCGAGATCGCCACCGCCGTCCAGGAGGCGCTCGGCAAGGCCGGCATCACCGTCAAGCTCGACGGACAGGAGCCCAACTCCTTCAACGAGAAGCGCTGGAGCGTCAAGGACGCCCCCGGCTTCTTCCTCTCCCGCTGGGGCGCCGACTGGCCGGCCGGCGGCCCGTTCCTCGCGCCGATCTTCGACGGACGCCAGATCGTCACCAACGGCTCCAACTACAACCACGCGCAGCTGAACGACCCGGCGGTCAACAAGGAGATCGACGAGATCAACAAGCTGACCGACCTCAAGGCCGCCGCCGCACGCTGGGGCGCCCTCGACAAGAAGATCGGCGAGCAGGCCCTGGACGTGCCGCTCTTCCACCCGGTCTACAAGCGGCTCGTCGGCAAGGACATCAAGAACGTCGTCATCAGCGACTGGACCGGCGTCCTCGACATCTCGCTGGTCGCGGTCAAGTGACCTCGCTGACCGACGCACCGGCGCCCGTGGCGGGTCTTCCCGCCACGGGCGCCGCCCGGCAGGTGTGGCGGAGGCTCCGCACCCGCCCCGCCGCCCTCGCCGCCGCCTCCGTCCTCGCCCTGCTCGTCCTGCTCGCCGTCGCCGCGCCGCTGTTCGCGGCCCTCACCGGCCAGGACCCGCACACGTTCCACGACGAGCTCGTGGACTCCGCCCGCGGCGGCGTCCCGTACGGCTCCTTCGGCGGGATCAGCGCCGACCACTGGCTCGGCGTCGAACCCGGCACCGGCCGCGACCTGTTCGTCCGGCTCCTGTACGGCGCGCGCATCTCGCTGCTCGTCGCCGTCGGCGCCACCGTCGTCCAGGTCCTCATCGGACTGCTAGTCGGCCTCGCCGCCGGACTCGGCAACCGCTGGGTCGACGGGGCCCTCGGCCGGATCACCGACGTCTTCCTCGCGCTGCCGTTCCTCGTGTTCGCCATCGCGCTCACCGCCGTCGTCCCCCGCGACTTCCCGCGCCCCCTGCTGCTGATCCTGGTCATCGGACTGCTCGGCTGGGCCGGCACCTCCCGGATCGTGCGCGCCCAGACCCTCACCCTCAAGGGTCTCGACTTCGTCGCCGCCTCCCGGCTCGCCGGCTCGGGACGGTGGCGGACCGCCCGGCGCGAACTGCTGCCCTCGCTCGCCGCGCCCGTCATCACGTACGCGGCGATCCTCGTCCCCACCAACATCGTGTTCGAGGCCTCGCTCTCCTTCCTCGGCGTGGGCGTCACCCCGCCCACCCCCTCCTGGGGGCAGATGCTGTCCACCGCGCAGACCTGGTTCCGGGCCGACCCGGCGTACGTGCTGCTCCCCGCGGGACTGCTCTTCACGACCGTGCTCGCCTTCACCGTCCTCGGCGACGCCGTCCGCACCGCCCTCGACCCGCGCGAGGCCGGCCGGCTCGGCGTGGGCACGCGAAAGGAGACCTCCCGATGACCCGCTACGTCCTGAAGCGGCTCGCGGGCGCCGTGCTCGTCCTCCTCGCGCTCTCCGTCCTCGTCTACGCGCTGTTCTACGTCGCGCCGGGCGACCCCGCCCGGCTCGCCTGCGGCGAACGCTGCAACCCGCAGCAGATCGCCCAGGTGCGCGAGCAACTCGGCCTGAAACAGAGCGTGTTCGCCCAGTACCTGCACTTCCTCCAGGGCGTCCTCGCCGGCCGCGAGTACTCCACCGGCACCGGAGTGCTGCACTGCGACGCGCCCTGCCTCGGCCTGTCGTACCAGACCGACCAGCAGGTCACCGAGCTCATCCTGGACCGGCTGCCCGCCACCGCCTCGCTCGCCCTCGGCGCCATGGTGATCTGGCTCGTCGTCGGCATCGGCACCGGGCTGCTCTCCGCGCTCCGGCGCGGCGGACTCACCGAGCGGACCCTCACCGTCCTCACCCTCGCGGGCACCGGCACGCCCGTCTTCATCCTGGGCCTGCTGCTGCTCATGGCCGTCTGCGCCTACCTCCAGTGGCTGCCCTTCCCGACGTACGTGCCGCTCGGCGAGGACCCCGAGCAGTGGGCCTGGAACATGCTGCTGCCCTGGCTCACCCTCGGCTTCTTCGAATCGGCCAAGTATGCGCGGCTCACCCGGAGTTCCACCCTGGAGACGCTCGCCGAGGACCACATCCGCACCTTCCGCGCCTACGGGGTGGGGGAGCGGTCCGTCGTCGCCCGCCACGCGCTGCGCGGCGCCGTGCCGCCGGTCATCGCGCTCAGCGCCATCGACCTCGGCACCATGTTCGGCGGCGCCGTGCTCACCGAGTCGCTCTTCGGCATCCCCGGGCTCGGCAAGACCCTCATCGACGGCGTCCGCACCATCGACCTGCCGATCGTCGTCGGGATCGTGCTCCTCACCGGGGTCGCCGTGGTCCTCGCGAACGTCGTCGCCGACCTCCTCTACGCCCTCGCCGACCGAAGGGTCGCCCTGACATGACGCTCCGCACCACCACTCCGCTCGTGGAGGTCGACGGCCTCACCGTCGAGTTCGACGGGGCCGTACGGGCCGTCGACGGGCTCTCCTTCACCCTCGGCGAGGGCCGCGCGCTCGCCCTCGTCGGCGAGTCCGGCAGCGGCAAGTCCACCGTCGCCGGGGCCCTCCTCGGCCTCCACCGGGGGACCGGCGCGCGGGTCGGCGGCACCGTGCGGGTCGACGGCATCGACGTCGGCGCCGCCACCCCCGCCGAGCTGCGGCGACTGCGCGGCGGGGTCGCCGCCATGGTCTTCCAGGACCCGCTGTCCGCCCTCGACCCCTACTACGCCGTCGGCGACCAGATCGCCGAGGTCCACCGGATCCACCATCCGGTCTCCCGGAAGGCCGCCCGGGCCCGCGCCGTCGAGGTCCTCGACCGGGTCGGCATCCCCGACGCGGCCCGCCGCTCCCGCTCCCGCCCGCACGAGTTCAGCGGCGGCATGCGGCAGCGCGCCCTCCTCGCCATGGCCCTCGCCTGCGAGCCGAGACTCCTCGTCGCCGACGAACCCACCACCGCCCTCGACGTCACCGTCCAGGCCCAGATCCTCGACCTGCTCCACGAGCTGCGGCGCGAGACCGGCACCGCGCTGCTCCTCGTCACCCACGACGTCGGCGTCGCCGCCGAGAGCGTCGACGAGGTGCTCGTCATGCGCGGCGGACGCGAGGTCGAGCGCGGCCCCGTCACCGAGGTGCTCGGCGCGCCCTCGGAGCCGTACACCCGCGCCCTGCTCTCCGCCGTGCCCCGGCTCGACGGGCCGGAGAGGACCCCCGCCGAGAAGGGCGAGGTCCTGCTCGAAGCGGTCGGACTGCGCCGGGAGTTCGGACGGCGCGGGGCCGCCGTGACCGCCGTCGACGGGGTCTCCCTCACCGTCCGCGCCGGCGAGACCCTCGGCGTGGTCGGGGAGTCCGGCAGCGGCAAGACCACCCTCGGCCGGATGCTCGTGAGGCTCCTCGACCCGAGCGGCGGCGAACTCCGTTACCGGGGCACGGAGATCGGCGCCCTGCCGGAGCGGGAGCTGCGCCCGTACCGGCGCGAGCTCCAGATGGTCTTCCAGGACCCGGTCGCCTCCCTCAACCCGCGCCGCTCCGTCGGCGAGTCGATCGCCGACCCGCTGCGCGTGGCGGGGGAGCGGGACGAGACCCGGATCCGGGGCCGGGTGCGCGAACTGCTCGACCGGGTGGGGCTCGACCCCGACCGGTACGAGGCCTATCCGCACGAGTTCAGCGGCGGCCAGCGCCAGCGCGTCGGCATCGCCCGCGCGCTCGCCGCCGAACCCCGGATCGTCGTCTGCGACGAACCCGTCTCCGCGCTCGACGTCACCACCCAGGCCCAGGTGACCGCGCTGCTCGCCGAGCTCCAGGCCGAACTCGGCCTCGGGCTCGTCTTCATCGCCCACGACCTCGCGGTCGTCCGGCAGGTCAGCGACCGGGTCGCCGTCATGCGCGGGGGCCGGATCGTCGAACAGGGCACCGTCGCCGAGGTGTACGGCGCGCCCCAGGATCCGTACACCCGGCAGCTGCTCGCCGCCGTCCCCTCGCTCGATCCGGTGCTCGCGGCGGAGCGCCGGGAACGCCGCCAGGAGCTGGCCGCCGCCTGACGCTCCGTGATGGATCCGCCGCGTAGCGCGACAGAACGCGACCGGGGTGGGAAAGTTACGTGCATTCACCCCTTCCGGTGGTGCGACGGACAACCGTCCGTCGCACCACCGCTGTCTCCGCTTACGTTCTTCCCGCTGCGAGTCACCGGACCGAAGGTGACCGCCGTCAAGGGAGATCGGGGGTGCACGCGTGCGGATCGGACTGCTCACGGAGGGTGGCTACCCGTACGCCACCGGTGAGTCCGGACGGTGGTGCGAACGGCTCGTCCACGGGCTCGGACAGCACCGCTTCGACCTCTACGCCCTCGGCCGGACCGGCACCCCGCCGCCCCTGCCGCAGAACGCCCCGGGGCGAACCGGCACCCCGGCGCCCCTCCCGCCGAACGCCCGCGTCGTCCGCACCGGCGACCCAGGCGGCCCCGACACCGCCCCGCCGGCCGGCGGCCCCTGCGGGCACCGCGCCTCCCGCCGGGCCTACGGGCGCCACGAGCGGCGCCGCTTCACCGAGGCCTACCACCGGCTCGCCACCGGACTCTGCGCCGAGGACGACCCGACCTCCTTCGCCGAGGGGCTCTACGCCCTCGCCGAACTCGCCCGCGAGCGCGGCGGACTGCCCGGGGCGCTGCGCTCCGACGACGCCGTCCGCGCCCTGGAGGCCGCCTGCCGCGCGCCCGGCGCACGCCGGGGTGCGGCCGCCGCCGGACTCCGCGACCACCTCGCCTTCGCCGAACACCTGGAGCGGGCCCTGCGCCCCCTCTCCCTCGACTGGTACGGGGACGACGCGCTCGGCGCGGCCGACCTCTGCCACGCCGCCGGCGGAGGCACCACGGCACTCCCCGGGCTGCTGGCCAAACGCTTCTTCGGCACCCCGCTGCTCGTCACCGAGTACGGCGTCCCGCTCCGCGCCCACTACCTCTCGGCGGCCGGCGCCGACCGCTCCGCCCCCCTCCGCGCCCTGCTCGCCGCCCTCCACGGCCGGCTAGCCGGCGAGATCTACCGGCAGGCCGCCCTCCTCACCCCCGGCAACGCCCACGCCCGCCGCTGGCAGGAGAAGTGCGGCGCAGACCGGGCCCGCATCCGCACCGTCCACCCCGGCATGGCCGCCGAACGCTTCGCCGAGGTCGGCGAGGACGAGGAGAGCGGCGACCCCGCCACCCTCGTCTGGGTCGGCCGCGTCGAACCCGCCAAGGACCTCATCGGCCTCCTCCACGCCTTCGCCGAGATCCGCGCCCGCCAGCCCGACGCCCGCCTCCGGATCGTCGCCGTGCCCGACCGCGAACCCGGCGCCCGCTCCTACCTCACGTACTGCAAGGGGCTCGCGGCCCAGCTCTTCCCCGACGAGGCCGCCGGCGCACACGCCGTCGGCGAGAACCCCGTCACCTTCGAGGAGCTCGGCGGCCCGGAGGCGCCCACCCTGGAGGACACGTACGCCTCGGGCGCGCTCGTCGTCATGTCCAGCCTCGTCGAGGGCTTCCCAGCGAGCCTCGTCGAGGCGATGTTCTGCGCGCGGGCCACCGTCTCCACCGACGTCGGCGCCGTCGTCGAGATCATCGGCGGCACCGGCCTCGTCGTCCCCCCGCGCAACCCCCGGGCGCTCGCCGACGCGTGCCTCGCGCTGCTCCGCGACCCCGAGCGCCGCTTCCGGCTCGGCGCCGCGGCCCGCGCCCGCGCGCTCGAACTCTTCACGGTGGAACAGAACCTCGCCGCGTTCCGCGGCATCTACCTCGAACTCCTCTCCCACGCGCCGGTGCGCCGCCGCCCCGGGGACGGCGTTCCCTTCGCCCACCCGGCCGAGGCCCATGTGCCGGGCAGCTGGGCGCACAAGACCGTGACCGCGGGGACAGGAGCCCCCGATGCCTGAAGGAGGCACCCCCATGCGCGGCTCCGCCGCCCCGACGAGCCCCGGAGCCTGGGACGCCCGCTCCGAAGCCCTCCTCGGCACCCCCGCCCTCACGGCCGCCGCCGGCCTCGACCTGCGCGCGCCCGTCGCCGAGGACGAGGCCGCACCCTCCGGGATAGCCCCGGCCCCGGGGGCGGGCGCGGCATGGGAACCGAGTCCGGCGCCGGACGCCCCGGTCCCGAGACCGGATGCCACGGACACGAGACCGGATGCCACGGACCCGGGACCGGATGCCCCGGAACCGGACCTGGACCCGGACCCGTCGGGCCCGCACCCGGCATCGGACCCGCACCCGGCATCGGACCCGGCCGACCCCTCGGCGGCCGAGGCCCGCACCCGTTCGGGCGCGGACGGCGCCCCCGCGCGCCCCCGCCCCCGGCGCGGGAACGCCGACCCCGTGAAAGTGCTCATGCACCGGCACCGGGAGCTCTGCGAGCGGGCCGTCGACCCCCTGGAGATCGCCGCCGGCCTCGAAGCGCAGGGCTTCACCGACCGGACCGCCGCGCGCTTCCGGCACCGGGACGTCTTCTCGCTCGCCGAAGAGCTGTACGTGCGCGTGCCGCGCGGACAGGAGAAGCCCGCGCCCCCCGCGGAGCCGGCGCCGGCCCGGGCGCCCTGGGCGCTCGCCGTCCTCGCCCCCGGCGGGGCCGCCGCGCTCACCGGACTCGGCCTCGCCCTCACCTACGGGCCCGTACGGCTCGCCGTCGGGGCCGCCGGGGCACTCGCCCTCGTCGCGGCCCTGCTCCTCGCCGTCCGCCGAGGTCCCTTCCGCGCCCCCGACGGAGGGCGCGTCCCCACCGCCGGGCTCTGGACCCTCTGGCTGCTTGCGTACGCGGCCGGGGGCGACGGACTCCTGGAGGAGGTCCTCAGCGGCGGCCCCGACGGGCCCTGGGCACTCACCCCCGCGCCGCTCCTGGGCCTCGCCCTCGCCGTCGCCCCCGCCGCCTGGGGCGCCCACCTCTTCGCCCGCCGCGCCCGCCGCCGCCTCGCCGACAGCCGCGGCCTCGCCGACTTCGCCGCCGCCACCCGGCCGCTGCTCCTCGGCACCGTGACCCTCCAACTCCTCGCCCTCGCCGCCCTGCTCGCCCTCACCGGGTTCAGCCCGGGAGCCCTCGCGCTCGGGGCGCTCCTGCTCCTCGCCCGGCTCCTCACCGTCCATGGCTTCCCCGAGACGGCCGCCGCCGCCCTCGCCGCCACCTGCGCCGCCGAGGCCCTCGCCCTCGCGAGCGTCCTCGCCGCCCGCGTCCCCCTCCCCGGCTTCGACGCGCTCGCCGCCCCGGTGCGCGCCCTCGTCGAGACCTGGGGCCCCGGGGCCGTACCCACCCTCGTCTGCGGCGGCGCCGCCCTCGGCCTGCTGGCCCACGCGACCACTGCCCTGGCCCGGGCCTCCGCCCACGCCACCCCGTGAACCCCCGTGCACCCGCGGAGCCGACGCCGCGGGCGCGCCCCGTCACCTCTCTCATCACCCCGCAAGGAGAACGAAGACCATGACCCCTCAACCCCAAGCACCGGCCGGTCGGCACGAAGGGGCCGCACGATGAGGGTGCTACTGCTCGGAGCCAACGGCTTCATCGGCCGTTTCGTCGCCGACCGGCTGCTCGCCGACCCGGCCGTCCACCTCACCGCGCTCGGCCGGGGCGACGACGCCGACGTGCGCTTCGACCTCGCCTCCGGCAGCCCCGGCGCGCTCACCCGCTTCCTGGACGCCGTCCACCCCGGGGTCGTCGTCAACTGCGCCGGAGCCACCCGCGGCGGCGCCCGCGAGCTGACCCGGCACAACACCGTCGCCGTCGCCACCGTCTGCGAGGCCCTGCGCCGCAGCGGCTGCGGCGCCCGGCTCGTCCAGGTCGGCTGCGCCTCGGAGTACGGGCCCAGCCAGCCCGGCTCCTCCACCGCCGAGGACGCGATCCCGCGCCCCGGCGGCCCGTACGGCGTGTCCAAGCTCGCCGCGACCGAACTCGTCCTCGGCTCCGGGCTCGACGCCGTCGTCCTGCGGGTCTTCTCCCCGGTCGGCCCCGGCACGCCCGCCGGCTCCCCGCTCGGCCGCCTCGCCGAGGCGATGCGCCGCGCGATGCAGGCCGGGGACGGCGAGCTGAAGCTCAGCGGCCTCGGCGTGCAGCGGGACTTCGTCGACGTACGGGACGTGGCGCGGGCCGTCCACGCCGCCTCCCTCTCCGCCGCCCAGGGCGTCGTCAACATCGGCACCGGGCGCGCCGTCCGGCTCCGGGACGCCGCCGCCGTCCTCGCCCGGGTCGCGGGCTACGCCGGCAACCTGCACGAGCTCGACGGACCGCACGGCATCCCGCAGCGCCCGATGATCGGCGCCCCCCGCACCGAGGGGACCATCGCCGACCAGCTGGGCTCCGCCCCGTACCCGTACCCCGACGGCTGCGGCCCCTGGCAGCAGGCCGACGTCCGCACCGCCCGCGACCGGCTCGGCTGGCGGCCCCGGATCAACCTGGAGGAGTCCCTCGCCGACATCTGGATGGAGGCGGCGTGTCGCATCTGACGACGACCACGGCCACCGGGGCCGTCCAGGCGCTCGGCTTCGGCGTCCCCGGCTACGCCCATCCGCTGCTCGCGCCCGTCGAGTGGGCCGAGCTGACCCGCCCCGGGACCCCGCTGCACTGGGCGGTGCTCAATGTGGCGGAGGGCCCCGGGAGCCGCCCCGACCCGCACTGCCTGGAGGCGGCCGGGAAGCTGCGGAACGCCGGGGTGAAGGTCCTCGGACACCTGGACCTGGCGTACGGCTCCCGGCCCTTCGGGGAGCTCGTCTCGGACGCCCACCGCTTCCTCGACTGGTACAAGGTCGGCGGCTTCTACCTGGACCGCGCCCCCTCCGACCGGGCCGACCTGGCCGGGTCGCGGCGGCTCACCGCGACCCTGGAGGCCGTGCTCGGCGGCGAGGCCCACCTCGTCCTCGCCCACGGCACCCACCCCCATCCGGGGTACGCGGAGGCCGCGGACCAGCTGGTGACCTTCGCCGGCTCCTGGGTGGACTACCGCTGGTCGCAGGTGGCCGAGTGGACCGCCGAGTACACGGAGGCGAAGTTCGTCCACCTCGTCCACGGCGTCCCGCGCACCCACCTCGACGAGGCCCTGCGGATCGCGCGCTGGCAGGGGGCGGGGACGATCTTCTTCACCGACCGCGCCGGCCGTCCGGGACAAAGCGACCAATTCCACACGCTGCCCGGCTACTGGGACGAAATCGTCTCGCGGATCGGACTGGGTGTCTCGGAATGAGAAGGGGCGTGGCAGTGTTACGGGGAGAACAACCGTACTGACATCCCGACCACCGGAGTCCCCGTGTCGCTGCCACCCCTGGTCGAGCCGGCTGCCGAGCTCACCGTAGACGAGGTCCGCAGGTACTCCCGCCACCTGATCATCCCGGACGTCGGGATGGACGGGCAGAAGCGGCTGAAGAACGCCAAGGTGCTGTGTGTCGGCGCCGGCGGCCTCGGCTCCCCGGCGCTGATGTACCTGGCCGCCGCCGGCGTGGGCACGCTCGGCATCGTGGAGTTCGACGAGGTCGACGAGTCGAACCTCCAGCGCCAGATCATCCACAGCCAGGCCGACATCGGCCGCT
Source organism: Streptomyces sp. R44 (assembly GCF_041053105.1). Lineage (NCBI taxonomy): Bacteria > Bacillati > Actinomycetota > Actinomycetes > Kitasatosporales > Streptomycetaceae > Streptomyces > Streptomyces sp. R44. The sequence continues at coordinate 5,621,589 of NZ_CP163444.1, forward strand.
CCAAGGCGGAGTCCGCGAAGGACTCGGTCCTCGGCATCAACCCGTACGTGAACGTGATCCTTCACGAGGAGCGGCTCGAGGCCGACAACGTGATGGAGATCTTCGGCCAGTACGACCTGATCGTCGACGGCACGGACAACTTCGCCACCCGCTACCTGGTGAACGACGCCTGCGTGCTGCTCAACAAGCCGTACGTGTGGGGCTCGATCTACCGCTTCGACGGCCAGGCCTCGGTGTTCTGGTCCGAGTACGGCCCCTGCTACCGCTGCCTCTACCCGGAGCCCCCGCCGCCGGGCATGGTCCCGTCCTGCGCCGAGGGCGGCGTCCTGGGTGTGCTCTGCGCGTCCATCGGCTCCATCCAGGTCACCGAGGCCATCAAGGTCCTGGCCGGCGTGGGCGACCCGCTGGTCGGCCGCCTGATGATCTACGACGCCCTGGAGATGCAGTACCGCCAGGTCAAGGTCCGCAAGGACCCCAACTGCGCGGTCTGCGGCGAGAACCCGACCGTCACCGAGCTCATCGACTACGAGGCCTTCTGCGGCGTCGTGTCCGAGGAGGCCCAGGAGGCGGCGCTCGGCTCGACGATCACTCCGAAGCAGCTCAAGGAGTGGATCGACACCGACGAGAAGATCGACATCATCGACGTCCGCGAGCCGAACGAGTACGAGATCGTCTCGATCCCGGGCGCGCGTCTGATCCCGAAGAACGAGTTCCTCATGGGCAACGCCCTCCAGGACCTCCCGCAGGACAAGCGGATCGTCCTGCACTGCAAGACGGGTGTCCGCAGTGCGGAAGTCCTCGCGGTGCTCAAGTCCGCGGGCTTCGCGGACGCGGTCCACGTCGGCGGCGGCGTGATCGGCTGGGTCCACCAGATCGAGCCCGAGAAGCCGGTCTACTAGGACGGCTCGTGCGCAAGGCCCCGGACGTCACGTCCGGGGCCTTCCGCATGCGTACGGCCGGCTACTTGCAGACCGTGCCCGAGGCGGGCACCTTGCCGTCGAGCAGGTACGCGTCCACCGTCTTCTTCACGCACTTGTCACCGCTGTTGTAGGCGCCGTGGCCCTCTCCCTCGTACGTCACCTCCACGCCGACGCCCGCGCCGAGCGCCTTCACCATCGACCGCGCGCCCTCGTACGGAGTGGCCGGGTCGCCGGTGTTCCCGACGACGAGGATCGGCGCCGAGCCGGGCGCCGAGACGTCCGGGTGCTCCCAGACCCCGGGCACCGGCCACTGCGAGCAGCTCGCCAGCGCCCAGCCCATGAAGTCGCCGAAGACGGGGGAGGCCTCGCGGAACTGCGGCAGCCGCTCCTTCGCCTGCCCGAGGGTGTAGCGCTCCTTGAAGTCCACGCAGTTGATGGCGGCGTTCGCGGCCTGGATGTTGCTGTACGAGCCGTTCTCGCCGCGCCCGTTCATCGAGTCGGACAGGGAGAGGAGCAGCGCCCCGTCGCCGCCGTCGGCCGCGTCGAGCCCCTGCTCCAGATACGGCCAGAACTCCTTCGAGTACAGGGCCTGCGCGATGCCGTTGGTGGCCTGCGTCTGGGTCAGCTTGCGGGAGCCGATGCCGGGGATCGGCTCCTTGTCGAGGGCCGTGAGCAGGTTGATGATCCCCGCCTCGATCTCGGTGACGCTGCTGCCGGGCAGGGCGCACTCGTCGCCGCGGTCCACACAGTCCTGGGCGAAGTTGTCCAGCGCGAGCTGGAAGCCCTTCGCCTGGCCGAGGGCGCCGTCCTCGACGCCCGCGTCCGGGTCGACGACCGCGTCGAACACGGCCCGGCCGACGTTCCCGGGGAACATGTGGGCGTAGACGCCGCCGAGTTCGGTGCCGTACGAGATGCCGAAGTAGTGCAGCTTCTCGTCGCCGAGGACCTGGCGCATCAGGTCCATGTCCCGGGCGGCGTTCTCGGTACCGACGTGCGGCAGGGCCGGTCCCGCGTCCCGTTCGCAGCCCTTGGCGTACCGCTTCTGCGCGTCGGACAGCGTCCGCTCCTCCGCGGGGTCGTCGGGCGTGAAGTCCAGGGCGTAGTAGGCGTCGAGCTCCTTGTCGGTGGCGCACTCGACCGGGTCGCTGCGGCCGACGCCGCGCGGATCGAAGGAGACCAGGTCGTAGCGGCCGCGCAGGGTCTCGTAGTCGGCGGCGAAACCGGGCAGGGCGGTGACGCCGGAGCCGCCGGGCCCGCCGAAGTTGAAGACGAGCGAACCGATCCGCTTCGCGCTGTCACGGGCCTTGGCGCGGATGAGGGCCAGCTCGATGGTCTCGCCCTCCGGCTTCGACCAGTCGAGCGGGGCCTGGAGGAAGGAGCACTCCCAGATCGCGCCTCCGGGCAGCGGCGAGGGCGGGGCACCGCCGCCCTCGGCGGCGGACGGTGCCGGGCACGGCGCCCAGGACAGCTTCTGCGCGGTCAGCGCCGACAGCCCGGACGTGCCGGTCGGCTTCACCGGGTCCGCCCCCTGGGCTCCCCCGTCCGAGCAGCCGGCGGCGAGCAGCACGGTGGTGGCGGTCAGCAGAGCGGCGCGCTGGGCGGCGGAGATGGGCATAGGCCCATCGTGGTCCGCCGCCCGGGCCCCCGCGCGGGACGGGGGGCCAAGCGGGTGGCTCCTAGAGGGCTTCCCGTTTGGTCAGCCAGTTGAAGCAGATCCACCCCGGCAGCACCGGGATCCACAGCGTGAGCAGGCGGTACAGGAGCACCGCCGGGGTCGCGACCTCGATGGGCAGGCCGCCGACGGTGACCAGGCCGACGGTGAGCGCGCCCTCGACCGCGCCGACACCGCCCGGGGTGGGGGCCGCCGAACCGAGCGCGTTGCCCGCGAGGAAGACGACGGCCACGGTCGCGTAGCTGATCGTCTGGTTCCCGTGGCTGAACGCCCGGATCGAGGCGTCCAGACAGAGGACGAACACGATGGTCAGGAGCAGCATCCCGCTGATGCCCGTCGCCAGCTTCATGGGCCGCTGGAGCACGTCCAGCATGCGCGGCACGACTCCGGCGAAGAGCGAGCGCAGCCGCGTCGACACGAACTTGCGCATGAACGGGATCGCCGTCACCACGAGGACGAGCACCGCGACCGTCAGGAGCCCGGCGATGACCGTCCTCGACGGGGTGAAGGACTGCGACTTCTCCGTGCCCGTCAGATAGCCGAAGGAGAGCAGGAGCAGGATGTGCGCCCCGAGCCCGAAGAGCTGCGAGGCGCCGACGCTCGCGACCGCGAGCCCCGGGCGTACGCCCGCGCGCTGGAGGAAGCGGGTGTTCAGGGCGACGCCGCCGACCGCCGCCGGAGCGACGATCTTCACGAACGAGCCGGCGACCTGCGCCACCACCGTCCGCCAGAACCCGACCCGCTCGGGCACGAAGCCCAGCAGGCTCATCGCCGCCGCCACGTAGCTGATCGCCGAGAACAGCACCGCGGCCGCAACCCAGCGCCAGTCCGCCTCGCTGACCGTCGACAGCGGCGTACGGGCGATCTGCGACAGCAGGAAGTACGCGGCGACCGCGCCCGCGATCATGCTGACCAGGGTCCGCGGCTTGATCCGCTCCAGGCGGACCGGCTCCACTGGGGCCTGCGGGCGGATCAGCAGCACCTGCTGCCGGATCTGCGCGAGCAGGTCCTCCTCGCGCGCCTCGTCGAGGGCGGTGTCGAGGGCCCGCTTCTCGGCCTTCTTGTCCGCCTTCTTCTCGGCCTTCGTCTCCGCCCGTACGGCGGTCCTGTCCGCCGCGGCCTCGGCCTTGGCGAGCTCCCGCTCGTGCTTGGCCGCCTCCGAGGCCGCGAGCACGGCCTCCCGCTCCCGCGCCGACCGCTCCCGGGCCAGCTTCCGCAGCGTCGCGCGCGTGGAGCGGCTCAGCGCGATCGGCTGGAGCAGCGGCAGACAGTCGGCGACGGTGTCCGGGCCGAGCACCTCGACGGCCGCGGCGACCGCCCGCTCCGCCCCGACCCGCAGGCCGAGGGTGGTGAGCAGCTGGGCGATGTCCATCCGCAGGATCAGGTCGCCGGCCGCGATCTCGCCGCCGCGCAGATCGGTGAGGATCACTCTGCCGGAACGATCCACCAGGATCGCGTCCCCCGTGAGCCGGCGGTGCGCGATCCGGCGCGACTGCAGCGCCCGGACCTGCCGCCAGGCGCTGTGCACCAGCTCGTCGGTGATCTCGGCGTCGTCGAGGGAGTCCAGGCTCCGGCCGCCGATGTGCTCGTACACGAGCATCACGGCGTCCGGGCCGAGCTCCGAGGTGGCGATCAGCTTCGGCGCGTTCGCCCCGGCGGCGATCGCCGCGTACGCGAGGAGGGCCTCCTGCTCCAGGGCCTGGCGCAGCGAGACGATCGAGCGGCGGGTGGTGATCGCCCGCAGGGTGATCCGCCGCCAGGCGCGGTAGAAGAAGCCGTGCGCCTGCTGCTCGCGGTCGACGACGGTGACGTCGAGCGGCGGCCCGTCCTCCAGGGTCACGATGTACCGGCGGCCCCGGTCCCCGCTGTCCGCGGCGTCGGGCACGCCCTCGGCGCGCAGCGCGGTCACCGGCCGGAAGCCGACCCGGCGCAGTCCGGCGAGGAGGGTCTGCCCGGTGGGCCGGACGTTCGGCGAGCCGACCGCGTAGAGCGTTCCGTACGCGACGGTCCAGCCGATCAGTACGGTGAGGATGATCGAGAGGGCGGTCGTGTAGCCGGCCACCAGCATCGTGAACGCGTCGAGGAGCAGCACCACCCAGAGCGACACCCGCCAGCGGGGCCTGCGGGCCATGCCGACGGCCGTCATGTACGCGATGACCGGGGCCAGGTAGTTGTGCACCGGGTCCGTGAGCCCGCCGCCGGACTGCGGCTGGGTCAGCGCGTCCTGGATCGTGCCGGGCGCGGCCTGGGCGACCCAGAGGTCGGTGGCGAGGGTGACGCCGTGCGCCAGGACGGCGGCGAGGACGCCGTCCGCGATGCGCAGACCGTCGCGTTTGATCAGCCGCTCGATGGCGAAGGCGACGGGCACGAGCAGGACGGCGATGGACGAGACGAGACCGGCGATCTTGACGAAGACGTCGGGGGCGCCGACCGCCCCCTTGTTGATGTCCTGCTCGAGGCCCGAGGTGGTGCCGTGGGCGAACGCGGCGACGGCGATGACGAGGCCGATGGCGAGCAGGCCGACGAGCAGCCGCATCAGGTCGGAGGGCCGGTGGACGCGGGCGGCGAGCAGCGGCTCGTCGCCGGAGACCTTCTCGGGCACGTCGGGCTGAGCCCCCTCAGGAGGCTTCGTGTCCATCACCATGTCCGTCTCTGCATGCGCGTCTTGTCGATCTTGTCCGTGTCCGTGTTCGTGTTCTTGTACTTGTCGCTCTTGATCTCGTATCACCAGTCACCGCCCGCACGATGGTGGCACGAAGAGCGGCCGTGCGGAGGCATCAGGGCCATGTCGGTGCGGTGAGGCAGGATGGGGCGGATGAGCATGGAGGAGCCTGTGGGGGAGACCGCCGGGAAGCCCGTCGGGGAGACCGGAGAGCTGCCCGAGTACGCGGAGCGGGTGCTCGACGTGGCCGACGCGATCCCTCCCGGCCGCGTCATGACCTACGGCGACGTGGCCGAATGGCTGGGCGAGGGCGGACCCCGCCAGGTCGGCCGTGTGATGGCACTGTACGGCGGGACCGCCCCCTGGTGGCGAGTGGTCCGCGCCGACGGCACGCTGCTCCCGGGCCACGAGCTGCGGGCCCTCGGCCACTACCGCGAGGAGGGCACCCCGCTGCGCACGGCGGGCCCGGCGGCCGAGGGACACGTACCGAAGATCGACATGCGCAGGGCGCGCTGGGACGGCGGTACGGGCGAGGGCCCGGGGACCGGCGGGGACGCCGGGGGCGCCGGCCGGGCCGCCGATCGAGGTGCCGGAACTCACACCTGAGGGAGGCGCCCCGGTCATCCCGGCCGGGGCCCCGGCCGGGACGGGTCCGCGGGGGTGGACGCGGTACGGAGTACGGCTCGTCGGCGCCCCGCTTCGCGTAACGTCGACGTTCGCGTCTTCCGAGGCGGGGGCCACGGCACACGGCCGCCTCACCCGCACCACCACACCCACCAGGACCGGCGAACCACGTGAGCTCCTCCTCCACCACCCGGCGTACGCCGCCGCACCAGGGACAGCCGTACCCGGGTCAGGGACGGCAGCGGACCCCGGGCGCGTACCGACTGGTGCGCACCACGCCGGCCCCGCTGGATCCCCCTCAGCTGGACGCAGTCCAGCGGGAAGTGGTTGACCACACCGGCGGACCTCTCCTCGTCCTCGCCGGACCCGGCACCGGCAAGACGACCACCCTGGTCGAGGCCGTCGCCGCCCGCATGGAGAAGGGCGCCGACCCCGAGCGCCTCCTCGTCCTCACCTTCAGTCGCAAGGCCGCCGTCGAACTCCGCGACCGCATGGCCGGCCGGCTCGGCGGCCGCCGCCCGCCGCAGGCCACCACCTTCCACTCGTACTGCTACGCCCTGATCCGCGCCCACCAGGACGCCGAGCTCTTCGCCGAACCGCTCCGGCTGCTCTCCGGACCCGAGCAGGACCTCGCCGTCCGCGAACTGCTCGCCGGCCAGATCGACCTGGAGAAGACGGGCCTCGGAAGCGTCCGCTGGCCCGACGAACTCCGCGCCTGCCTCACCACCCGGGGCTTCGCCGACGAGGTACGGGCCGTCCTCGCGCGCTCCCGCGAGCTGGGCCTCGGACCGGACGCCCTGGGCCGCTTCGCCGACCGGGTCGGCCGCCCGGACTGGAAGGCGGCGGCCGGCTTCCTCGCCGAGTACCTCGACGTCCTCGACCTCCAGGGCGTCCTCGACTACGCGGAGCTCGTCCACCGGGCCGTACCCCTCGCCCGGGACGCCCGCATGCCCGCGTACGACGCCATCTACGTCGACGAGTACCAGGACACGGACCCGGCCCAGGTCCGGCTCCTGCACGCGCTCGCGGGCGGCGGCCGCAGCACGGTCGTCGCCTTCGGCGACCCGGACCAGTCCATCTACGCCTTCCGCGGCGCCGACGTGAACGGCATCCTCGACTTCCCGTCCGCCTTCGGCGGCGCGGCCGTCAAGGTCCTGCGCACCTCCCGCCGCTCCGGCGCGGAGCTCCTCGGGGCGACCCGGCTGCTCGCCCAGCGGATGCCGATGCCCCGGCTCCCCGCCGACAAGGTCCGCGCCCACCGCGAGCTCGCCCCGACACGGGGCGGCGGCCGGGCGGAGGCGTACACGTACCCCACGGCCTCGGCGGAGGCCGAGAACATCGCCGACCTGCTGCGGCGCGCGCACCTGGAGGACGGCGTGCCCTGGCAGGACATGGCCGTCCTCACCCGCGCCGCCGCCTCCCTCCCGTCCCTCCGCCGTGCCCTCACCTCGGCGGGGGTCCCGGTGGAAACGGACAGCGCGGACACGCCCCTGCGCCACGAACCGGCGGTGACACCCCTGCTGCTGGCGCTGAGGGCGGTGGCCCAGGTCGTGGGCACGGGCTCCGCCGGGGCGGAACGGGTGGGCACCACCCACGACGGCGCCGCACCCGACCCGCACGCCGAGCCCGCACCAGAGGCGGACGACACCCCCGACTGGCTCCCGGTGGACACCGCGCTGGAACTGCTCGCCTCACCCCTCGCAGGGGTGGACCCCGCCGACCTCCGCCGCCTCGGCCGCGCCCTGCGGGACGAGGAGCGCGCCGCGGGCAACAAGGTCCCGCCCCCCTCCGACGTCCTCCTCGCAAGGGCCCTCGCCGAGCCGGAGCGGCTGGTGGCGCACGACCCGGCCTACGCGCGCGGCGCCCAGCGTCTCGGCCGGCTGCTGAAGGAGACCCGCACCCTCCTGAAGGACGGCGGCACCGCCGAAGAGGCCCTCTGGGTGCTCTGGAACGGCACCCCCTGGCCCGGCCGCCTGGAGCGCGCCGCCCTCCGCGGCGGCCCCGCCGGGCGCAATGCCGACCGCGACCTCGACGCCGTCTGCGCGCTCTTCGAGACCGCGGCCCGCGCCGAGGAGCGCGTCGGCGGCCGAGGCGTCCTCAACTTCCTCGAAGAGCTCGACGCCCAGGACATCGCCGCCGACACCCTCACCCGCCGGCACACCCGCCCGGACGCCGTCCGCCTGATGACCGCCCACCGCTCCAAGGGCCTGGAGTGGAGCTTCGTCGTCGTCGCCGGCATGCAGGAGGGCCTCTGGCCGGACCTCCGCCGCCGCGGCTCGCTCCTCGAAGCCGACCGCATCGGACGCGACGGCCTCGCCGAACCCCTCACCCCCGGCGCCCTCCTCGCCGAGGAACGCCGGCTGTTCTACGTCGCCGCCACCCGCGCCCGCGACCGGCTCGTCGTCACCGCCGTGAAGGCCGCCGCCGAGGACGGGGACCAGCCGTCCCGGTTCCTCACCGAGCTCGGCGCCGAGCCGAAGGACGTCCCCGGCCGCCCCCGCCGCCCGCTCGCCGTCTCCGCGCTCGTCGCCGAGCTGCGCGCCACCACCGTCGACCCGGAGGCCTCGCCGGAGCTCCGGGAGGCCGCCGCCGACCGGCTCGCCCGGCTGGCCGCGCTCACCGACGAGGACGGCCAGCCGCTGGTCCCGGCCGCGCACCCGGACCGGTGGTGGGGACTGTTCGAGCCGACCCACAGCGCGGCGCCGCTCCGTGAGCGCGACCGGCCGGTGGCGCTGTCGCCGAGCTCCCTGGAGAACCTCGTCGGCACCTGCTCCCTCCAGTGGTTCCTGGGCCGCGAGGTCAAGGCGGCGGCCCCCGCCACCGCCGCCCAGGGCTTCGGGAACGTCGTCCACGTCCTCGCCGACGAGGTCGCCTCCGGCCGCACCCCGGCCGACCTGGACGTCCTCATGGCCCGGCTCGACTCCGTCTGGGACGCCCTCGCCTTCGACGCCCCCTGGAAGTCGGCACAGGAGAAGCAGCACGCGCGCCTGGCCCTCGAACGCTTCCTGAGCTGGCACGTCATGGACCGCGGCGGCCGTACGCCCGCCGCCTCCGAGCACGGCTTCGACGTGACCCTGGAGGCGGGGGAGTACGAGGTCCGCATCCGGGGCTCCATGGACCGCGTCGAGACCGACGAGCACGGGCGCGCGTACGTCGTCGACTTCAAGACCGGCAAGTCCGCCCCCACCAAGGACGAGGTCGCCCACCACCCGCAGCTCGCCGTCTACCAGCTCGCCGTGCGCGAGGGCGCCCTCGACGAGGTCTTCGGCGGCGACCGCCCGGAGCCGGGCGGCGCCGAGCTCGTACAGCTGCGGCAGGCCGCTCCGAAGAAGGAGGGCGGCGACGCCCTGCCCAAGGTCCAGGCGCAGGAGCCGCTGACCGGGGAGTGGGTCGGCGAGCTGCTCGCCGACGCGGCGGGCCGGGTCCTCGACGAGCGGTTCACCCCGAGCACCGGCCAGCACTGCACGACCTGCGCCTTCCGGGCCTCGTGCAGCGCCCAGCCGGAGGGCCGCCAGGTCGTCGACTGACCCGGGGGCGTGTGCGGAGCGTCACGTTCCCCCCGTACATCCTTCGACCGGTCTCACGGGTCACTCTTTGCGCGCCCACCTGAAGGCGTGGTGAAGAGAAGCTGTGAAAGACGCTGTGAGGAGTACGCGCATGAGGGCCAACCGGAAGCTCTGGGCTGCGGCGACGGTCTGTGTGGCCGTGATCGCGGGTGCCACGGGCTGTTCCAAGGGCGACGACAAGGCCGCCGACCCCTTCGCGGGACTCACGGCCGACGCCATCGCCGACAAGGGCGTCGAGACGACGAAGGCCGCCACCGCCTTCCACATGAACGGCACCGGCAAGACCGACGGCGAGGAGATGACCATCGACTTCGCCGTCGACGACAAGGGCAACTGCAAGGGCTCGATGAAGGCCCCCTCGGGCGGCACCGCCGAGATCATCGGCACCGGCGGCACCAGCTACATGAAGGGCGACGACGCCTTCTGGAAGTCCACCGGCGGCGAGGAGGGCGCCTCCTCGGAGGAGTCCGACTCCATGTCGGCGCTGCTCAAGGGCCGCTGGATGAAGATGCCGAAGGAGAGCGGTGCGGGCGAGGGCGGCCCCGGCGCGTTCTGCGACCTGAAGCAGATCGTCAAGGGCATGGACGAGGACACGCCGCGCAAGGGCCTGACCCGCGAGGCCGACGCCGACGTCGACGGCAAGCCCGCCGCGGTCCTCACCAAGAAGGACAAGGACGAGACCACGACCTTCTACGTGGCCAAGGACTCCGAGAAGCCGTACATCCTCCGCGTCGTGACGACCGGCGGCGACGAGCCGGGCACGGTCACCCTGAGCGACTTCGGCCGGCCGGTCAGCGTCACCGCCCCGCCGAAGGGCGAGGTCGTCGACATGGAAGAGCTGATGAAGGGCGCTTCCTGACGCACCCCGGGCCGTGAGGCCCAGAAGTCGCGGCCACGCGCGCGCGGGGCGACCCTGGTGGGAGCCTCGGGGACACCGCGAGGAGGTACGCATGGCGTCCCACTCCCACCGAAAGCTCCGCGCCGCGGCCGTCGTCTGCGCCACCGTCGTCGTCGCGGGACCCGTGACGGCGACCGTGGCCGCGGCGGCCCCCGCGGCCACGGCGGGCCCCGGGGTGTCCGTCGCCCCCTCCCCGGATCCGTTCGCGGGCCTCACCGCCGACCAGATCGGCGAGCGGGCGGTGACCGCCACCCAGTCCGCGACGTCCCTGCGCATGACCGGCAAGCTCGTCAGCGAAGGACAGCCGATCGGCATCGACTTCGCCGTCGACGACAAGGACGAGTGCACCGGCCTCATCAAGATCAAGAACGGCACCGCCGAACTGCGCCGGCTCGACAAGGTCACCTACATGAAGGGCGACGAGGCGTTCTGGCGGGCCTCCATGGCCTCCCAGGGCATGCCGGAGCCGGCGATCAGCGCGACCCTCGAACTGATCAAGGGCCGCTGGCTCAAGATCTCCCCCGGACAGGCGGGCAGCCAGGACCTCGGCGGCGTCTGCGACCTGAAGTCGCTCCTCGCCGACGTGGGCAAGGACAAGGAACAGCGCAGCGGACTGACCCGCGGACCGGACGGCAAGGTCGACGGGAAGCCCGTCGCGACCCTGGTGAAGAAGAAGACGGGCGGCGAGACCACCACGGCCTCCGTCTCCCTGACGGGCAAGCCGTACATCCTGAAGATGGTCAAGACGGGCGGCGACGAGCCCGGCGCGATCGTGTTCTCCGACTACGACAAGCCGGTCGTGGTGAAGGCCCCGCCGGCCGACGAGACCGTCGACCTCTCCAAGCTGGACGGCGGCGCGCCCGCGTAGCACCCGTACCCTCCCGCGTGACGTCCCAGGTCAGAGGCGTACGGGGCCGGAATGTCAGTCGGCCCCGTTAGCCTCTTTGAGGTGACCGCACACCTCACCGACCCCGAGCAGCTCAAGGAGCTCCTCGGCATCCCGTTCACCCCGGAGCAGACGGCCTGCATCACCGCGCCGCTCGCCCCGCAGGTCGTCGTGGCCGGCGCCGGCTCCGGCAAGACGACGGTGATGGCCGCCCGCGTGGTCTGGCTGGTCGGCACGGGCCAGGTCGCCCCCGAGCAGGTCCTCGGTCTCACCTTCACCAACAAGGCGGCCGGCGAGCTCGCCGAGCGCGTCCGCACCGCCCTCGTCCGCGCCGGCGTCACCGACCCCGACGTCATCGACCCCGACAACCCCCCCGGCGAGCCCCGTATCTCCACGTACCACGCCTTCGCCGGGCAGCTCCTCACCGACCACGGCCTCCGCATCGGCCTGGAGCCCACCTCCCGGCTCCTCGCCGACGCCACCCGCTACCAGCTCGCCGCGCGCGTGCTGCGCGAGGCCCCCGGCCCCTACCCGGCGCTCACCCGGTCCTTCCCCACCCTCATCACCGACCTGCTCGCCCTCGACGCCGAGCTCGCCGAGCACCTCGTCCCGCCCGAGCGGCTCCTCGCGTACGACTCCGAGCTCCTCGACACCCTCGCCGACGCCCGGCTCAGCAACGCCGAACTGCGCAAGATCCCCGAGGCCTCCGCCGCCCGCCGCGAGCTCCTCGACCTCGTCGTCCGCTACCGAGCCGCCAAGCGCTCCCGCGACCTGCTCGACTTCGGCGACCAGATCGCCCGCTCCGCCGAGCTCGCCACCACCCGGCCCGAGGTCGGCGCGATCCTCCGCGAGGAGTTCAGGGTCGTCCTGCTCGACGAGTACCAGGACACCTCCGTCGCCCAGCGGCTGCTGCTCTCCGGACTCTTCGGCCAGGGCCCGGCCGGCCGCGGCACCGGACACGCCGTGACCGCCGTCGGCGACCCCTGCCAGGCCATCTACGGCTGGCGCGGCGCCTCCGTCGCCAACCTCGACGACTTCCCCGAGCACTTCCCGCACGCCGACGGCAGCCCCGCGAGCCGCTACTCCCTCTCCGAGAACCGGCGCAGCGGCGGCCGTCTCCTGGACCTCGCCAACGGCCTCGCCGCCCCCCTGCGCGCCATGCACGCGGGCGTGGAGGCGCTGCGCCCCGCCCCCGGCGCCGAGAACGACGGCACGGTCCGCATCGCCCTCCTCCCCACCCACGCCGAGGAGATCGACTGGCTCGCCGACTCCCTCGCCCACCTCGTGCGGACCGGCCGCGAGCCCGGCGAGATCGCCGTCCTGTGCCGCACCGCCACCGACTTCCCCGCCATCCACGCGGCCCTCGTCGCCCGTGACGTGCCCGTCGAGGTCGTCGGCCTCTCCGGCCTCCTCCACCTGCCCGAGATCGCCGACCTCGTCGCCGTCTGCGAGGTCCTCCAGGACCCGGGGGCCAACGCCGCCCTGGTCCGCCTCCTCACCGGCCCCCGCTGGCGCATCGGCGCCCGCGACCTCGCCCTCCTCGGCCGGCGCGCCCGCCTCCTGGTCCACCGGGGCGGCGAGGAGGCCGACCCCGAGCAGCGGCTCGCCGCCGCCGTCGAGGGCGTCGACCCGGCCGAGGTCGTCTCCCTCGCCGACGCGCTCGACACCTTCCTCGACTCCGGCGCCGCCGCCGACGACGGCCTCGCCTTCTCCGCCGAGGCCCGGGTCCGCTTCGCGCGCCTCGCCGCCGAACTGCGCGCCCTGCGCACCTCGCTCGCCGACCCCCTCATGGACGTGCTCCACCGGGTCCTCGCCGCGACCGGCCTGGAGGTCGAGCTCTCCGCCTCCCCGCACGCGCTCGCGGCCCGCCGCCGCGAGACCCTCGGCCACTTCCTCGACATCGCCGCCGGCTTCGCCTCCCTCGACGGCGAGGCCAGCCTCCTCGCCTTCCTCGGCTTCCTGCGCACCGCCGTCCAGTTCGAGAAGGGCCTCGACAACGCGCTGCCGGGCGGCGAGAACACGGTGAAGGTCCTCACCGCCCACAAGTCCAAGGGCCTCGAATGGGACGTGGTCGCCGTGCCCGGCCTGGTCACCGGCCAGTTCCCGAGCGCCCGCGCCCGCGAGTCGTGGACCTCGCAGCCCCAGGTGCTCCCGCACGCCCTGCGCGGCGACGCGGCCACCCTGCCGGGCATCGACACCTGGGACGCCAAGTCCCTCACGTCCTTCAAGAACGCGATGCGGGACCACCAGCACACCGAGGAGCTCCGCCTCGGCTACGTCACCTTCACCCGCCCCCGCTCCCTCCTCCTCGGCTCCGCCCACTGGTGGGGCCCGGCCCAGAAGAAGCCCCGCGGCCCCTCGGACTTCCTCCAGGCGCTGTACGACCACTGCGAGGCGGGCCACGGCGAGATCGAGAACTGGGCGGAAGAACCGGAGAAGGACGCGGAGAACCCCTCCCTGACGGAAGAGGGCAGGGACCAGGCCTGGCCACTGCCGCTGGACGAGGAGTCGTTCAAGCGTCGTAGGGAGGCGGCGGAGGCCGTCGGCCGCCGGTTGTGGGCATACGTTCCGCAGGGCGACGGGGGTCCCCCCTGCTCCAGCGAAGCCGAGAGCTCGGGGGAGGGTGGGCACAACCCCCCGAGCACGGCGCCCGACCTCCCGGGCCCCGGCCCCGAGGACCTCTGGCCCGACGAGGACGAACCCGTCTGGGACGAGGAGACCCTCCCGGAGGACCTCCACAAGGACGCGGTCCCGGCCCCCCGGGAAGAGCCCCAGCCCTCGGAGCCGTACAAGGAACTCACCCCCGAGGACACCAGAACCATCGCGTCCTGGGACCGAGACCTCACCGCCCTCACCACCGAGCTCCGCCGCGCCCGCGCGACCACCCGTGACGTCCTCCTCCCCGCGTACCTCTCCGCCTCCCAGGTGCTGCGCCTCGCCGCCGACCCCGACGGCTTCGCCCAGGAGCTGGCCCGGCCCATGCCCAAGCCGCCGCAGCCCGCGGCCCGCCGGGGCACCCGCTTCCACGCGTGGGTGGAGTCCCGGTTCGAGGAGCTCCCGCTGCCGTTCCTCGGCCCGGAGGAGCTGCCCGGCGGCGAGGACTTCGCGGGCGAGCCGGAGATCCTCGACGAGCGGGACCTCGACGAGCTCAAGGAGGCCTTCGCCCGCACCCCGTACGCCCACCGCACCCCGTACCGCGTCGAGGTCCCCGTGCACCTCTCCCTCGCGGGCCGGGTCGTCCGGGGCAGGATCGACGCCGTCTACCGGGACCCGGACTCCGGCGCGTACGAGATCGTCGACTGGAAGACCAGCCGGGACCGCTCGGCGGACCCGCTCCAGCTCGCGATCTACCGGCTCGCCTGGGCCGAGCAGCACGGCCTCGCGCCCGAGGACGTGGCCGCCGCGTTCGTGTACGTCCGAACGGGTGAGGTGGCGCGTCCCACCCGCCTGCCCGGCCGGGCGGAGCTGGAGGCCATCCTGCTGGGAGGGGCACCCCCGGACGCCGGATAGGCTCGGAGCCATGAGCGAGACCCCGGACAACGCCGTCCACGCCGTACGCACGTACATCGAGCAGCACCGCGACGCCTTCCTCGGCGACCTCGCGGACTGGCTGCGCATCCCCTCCGTGTCGGCCCAGCCGGACCGGGCCGGGGACGTACGGCGCAGCGCCGAGTGGCTCGCCGCCAAGCTGACGGAGACCGGCTTCACCACGGTCGAGGTGTGGGAGACGGACGGTGCTCCCGCCGTCTTCGCCGAGTGGCCCTCCGGGGACCCGGACGCCCCGACCGTCCTCGTCTACGGCCACCACGACGTACAGCCCGCGGCCCGTGAGGACGGCTGGCACACGGACCCGTTCGAGCCGACGGTCGTCGACGGCCGGATGTACGCGCGCGGGGCGGCCGACGACAAGGGGCAGGTGTTCTTCCACACCCTCGGCGTCCGCGCGCACCTGGCCGCCACCGGTCGTACCGCGCCCGCCGTCAACCTCAAGCTGATCGTCGAGGGCGAGGAGGAGTCCGGCTCCCCGCACTTCCGCGCGCTGGTCGAGGCGCACGGGGACCGGCTCGCCGCCGACGCCGTGATCGTCTCCGACACCGGCATGTGGTCCGAGACGACCCCGACCGTCTGCACCGGCATGCGCGGGGTCGCGGACTGCGAGATCGAGCTGTACGGCCCCGACCAGGACATCCACTCGGGCTCCTTCGGCGGCGCCGTGCCGAACCCGGCGACCGTCGCGGGCCGGATCGTCGCCGCCCTGCACGACGAGCACGAGCACGTGGCGATCCCCGGGTTCTACGACGGGGTGACGGAACTCACGGACGCCGAGCGGGCCCTCGTCGCCGAGCTGCCCTTCGACGAGGAGGCCTGGCTGCGGACGGCCAAGTCGCACGGCACCCTCGGCGAGGCCGGCTTCTCGACCCTGGAGCGGGTGTGGGCCCGGCCCACCGCCGAGGTCAACGGCATCGGCGGCGGCTACCAGGGCCCCGGCGGCAAGACGATCGTCCCCGCCTCCGCCCAGCTGAAGCTGTCGTTCCGTCTGGTCGCGGGCCAGGACCCGGCCAAGATCGAGCTCGCGGTACGGGACTGGCTGGCCGGGCTCGTCCCCGCCGGCGTCCGGTACGAGATCGTCTTCGGCGCCCCGACCCGCCCCTGCCTCACCCCGCTCGACCACCCCGCCCTCAAGGCGGTGGCCGGTGCCATGAGCAGGGCCTTCGACGGCGCCAAGGTCCGCTACACCCGCGAGGGCGGCTCGGGACCGGCCGCCGACCTCCAGGACGTCCTGGGCGCGCCCGTCCTGTTCCTCGGCATCTCCGTCCCGTCCGACGGCTGGCACGCCCCCAACGAGAAGATCGAGCTCGATCTCCTCATGAAGGGCGTCGAGACGACCGCGCACCTGTGGAGCGACCTGCCCACCGCGCTCCACCACGCCGCGCGCTGAACCCACACACCGATCCGGGGGAGTTGGAAGCACCTGTGAGCACCCTGAAGAACGCGTCGAGCAGCCCGAGGCACGCGGCGGCGGACCGCCCGATCTCGCTCACCGCCCCGAGCGGCATCGACCGCGCCGCCCACCACCGCCTCGACGAGGCGTGGCTGGCGGCGGCCTGGAGCCACCCCACGACCCGGGTCTTCGTGGTCTCCGGGGGCCAGGTGCTGATCGACGACGGCCCCGACGGCACCACCGAGCTCGTGATGACCCCGGCCTTCGAGGCCCCGGTCACCGAGACCCACCGCTACTTCCTGGGCACGGACGCCGACGGCGTCTCGTACTTCGCGCTCCAGAAGGACTCCCTGCCCGGCCGCATGGACCAGTCGGCCCGCCCGGCCGGGCTGCGCGAGGCCGGTCTGCTGCTCTCCGACCGCGACGCGGGCCTGATGGTGCACGCGGTGGCCCTGGAGAACTGGCAGCGCCTCCACCGCTTCTGCTCGCGCTGCGGCGAGCGGACGGTCGTCGCGGCCGCCGGTCACGTCCGCCGCTGCCAGGCCTGCGGCGCCGAGCACTACCCCCGTACGGACCCGGCGGTGATCATGCTGGTCACGGACGAGCAGGACCGGGCGCTGCTCGGCCGCCAGGTGCACTGGCCGGAGGGCCGCTTCTCCACCCTGGCCGGTTTCGTGGAGCCGGGCGAGTCCATCGAGGCGTCGGTGGCCCGTGAGGTCTTCGAGGAGGCCGGGGTGACGGTCGGCGAGGTCGAGTACATCGCCAGCCAGCCGTGGCCGTTCCCGTCCAGCCTGATGCTGGGCTTCTTCGCCAAGGCGACCTCCTCGGAGATCAACGTGGACGGCGAGGAGATCCACGAGGCCCGCTGGTTCTCCCGCGAGGACCTGGCCGCCGCCTTCGAGTCCGGCGAGGTCCTGCCCCCGTACGGCATCTCGATCGCCTCCCGCCTGATCGAGCGCTGGTACGGCAAGCCCCTCCCCAAGCCGGGCGACGTGATCTGAGGCACGGAAAACCCCCGGCCGTCGGGCCGGGGGCCGTGTCAGACCTGCCTGCGACACTGCGCGGCATGTCTCTCGCTGATCTCACCCTCGACCAGTGGCGGTCCTTCGACCTGCCCGCCGCACGCCGCTTCGCCGAGGAGGCCGCGGGCCGGGTCGGCGGCCGGGTGACCCTCGTCGACACCACCGAGCACCTCGGTGCCCCGCTGCACCGCGTCCGGATCGAGCGCGAGGGGCAGGAGTTCGCCCTGATACCCGGCGGGCCGGTGACCCTCGGCTTCGACCCGGAGGGCTGGCGGCCGACCCCCTGGCAGACCGCCGACTACGCCGAGAGCCTGGCCCAGGGCTTCGCCGACGCACCCGACCTGCGGGCCCATCTCGCCCAGGTGCTCAGCCCCCGCCGGAGCGTCGTCCTCGCCACCGTGCTCATGGCCGTGGAGGACGAGGACCTGACCGAGGAGCCCGCCGACATGCCGGCCGTGCTCGCGGCGCGCGGCCTGCGGATGCCGAGCTCCGACGAATGGGAGCACGCGTGCGGGGCCGGGGCGGAGACCCTGTTCCGCTGGGGGAACGACTGCCCCCTCGACGGCCTCCCGTACGGGGACGGCCCGGGCCCGCGGAACGAGCCGAACGCCTTCGGCCTGCGCATCGCCCACGACACCTACCGTTCGGAGCTGACGAGCGACACCACCGCGGTCCACGGCGGGGACGGCGGCGAGTCGGTGTGCGGCGGCTACGGCCACCTGCTGGCCTGGCTGCCCCTGGCCACCGCCCACCGCAACCCGACCATGGCCGAATTCGTCCACGGCCCGGACGGACTCCACGAGGACTGCTCCACCCGGCCCGTGCTCCCTCTCTGAACCCACGGCTCCGCTGCCGTCACACGGAAAACCCCCGACCGGCACCGGGCCGATCGGGGGTCACGCCGTGCGGACGTCAGACGCCGATCTTCTGCTTGACCTGCGCGAGGCTCGGGTTCGTCAGGGTCGAACCGTCCGGGAAGAGAACGGTCGGAACCGTCTGGTTGCCGCCGTTGGCCTTCTCGACGAACGCGGCCGAATCAGGGTCCAGCTCGATGTTGACCTCGGTGTACGCGATGCCCTCGCGGTCCATCTGGCTCTTCAGCCGACGGCAGTAGCCGCACCACGTGGTGCTGTACATCGTCACAGTGCCCTGCATGGCCAGGCGCTCCTCTTGTTCGCGGACGGGTGCCAGAGGAAGAACGTACGCCCCGGCCGGGCCATTCCCGGAATTCGTATGACCGGCGGCGCGTGCCTGTGGATCCCGCCTGTGGATGAGCCGCCGCACGACCTTTCCCGACCTGGCAGCATGGCGGGGTGACAGCAGCAACGCACTCCACTCTCTTCCCGCAGGTCCCGGAGACGGCCGACGCGGTGCTCGACGGGCTCGACCCCGAGCAGCGCGAGGTCGCCCTTGCCCTGAACGGGCCGGTGTGCGTGCTCGCGGGAGCCGGTACGGGCAAGACGCGGGCCATCACCCACCGCATCGCGTACGGGGTGCGCGCGGGCATCCTGCAGCCCGCCAGTGTGCTGGCCGTCACCTTCACCAACCGGGCCGCCGGAGAGATGCGCGGTCGGCTCCGCCAGCTCGGCGCGGGCGGCGTCCAGGCCCGTACGTTCCACTCCGCGGCCCTCCGCCAGCTCCAGTTCTTCTGGCCGAAAGCAGTCGGTGGCGAGCTGCCCCGGCTCCTGGAGCGGAAGATCCAGCTGGTCGCCGACGCCGCCGCCCGCTGCCGGATCCGGCTCGACCGGAACGAGCTCAGGGACGTGACCGGCGAGATCGAGTGGGCCAAGGTCACCCAGACCGTCCCCGCCGACTACCCGGCCGCCGTCGCCAAGTCCGTCAGGGACGCCCCGCGCGACCCGGCCGAGATCGGCCAGATCTATGCCATGTACGAGCAGCTGAAGCGCGACCGGTCGGTGATCGACTTCGAGGACGTGCTGCTGCTCACCGTCGGCATCCTCCAGGACCGGCACGACATCGCCGACCAGATCCGCCGCCAGTACCAGCACTTCGTCGTGGACGAGTACCAGGACGTCTCGCCGCTCCAGCAGCGGCTGCTCGACCTGTGGCTCGGCGACCGCGACAACCTCTGCGTGGTCGGCGACGCCAGCCAGACGATCTACTCCTTCACCGGCGCCACCCCCGACCACCTGCTGAACTTCCGCACCCGGCACCCGGGCGCCACGGTCGTCAAGCTGGTCCGCGACTACCGCTCCACCCCGCAGGTCGTCCATCTGGCGAACGGGCTGCTCAGCCAGGCCCGCGGCCGGGCCGCCGAGCACCGCCTCGAGCTGATCTCCCAGCGCGACCCGGGCCCCGAGCCGGTCTACACGGAGTACGCCGACGAGCCCGCGGAGGCCGAGGGCACCGCCCGCCGGATCCGCGACCTCATCGCCGCCGGCGTACCGGCCGGCGAGATCGCCGTCCTCTACCGGATCAACGCCCAGTCCGAGGTGTACGAGCAGGCCCTCGCCGACGTCGGAGTGCCCTACCAGCTCCGCGGCGCCGAGCGCTTCTTCGAGCGCCAGGAGGTACGGGAGGCGGGCATCGCCCTGCGCGGCGCCGCCCGCGCCGGGGGCAACGACTCGCTCCTCGACGACGCCGAGGGCCTCCCCGCACAGGTCAGGGCCGTTCTCTCCACCAAGGGCTGGACCAGCACGCCGCCCGCCGGTTCCGGCGCCGTCCGCGACCGCTGGGAGTCCCTCGCCGCGCTCGTCCGGCTCGCCGAGGACTTCGCCCGCGCCAAGCCCGGAGCGACCCTCTCCGACCTGGTCGCCGAGCTCGACGAGCGGGCCGCCGCCCAGCACGCCCCGACCGTGCAGGGCGTCACCCTCGCCTCGCTGCACGCGGCCAAGGGCCTCGAATGGGACGCCGTCTTCCTGGTCGGCCTCACCGAGGGCATGATGCCCATCACGTACGCCAAGACCGACGAGCAGGTCGAGGAGGAGCGCCGCCTGCTGTACGTGGGCGTCACCCGGGCCCGGGTCCACCTCACGCTCTCCTGGGCGCTCTCCCGCTCCCCGGGCGGCCGCGCCAACCGGCGCCCCAGCCGCTTCCTCAAGGGGCTGCGGCCCGGCTCCGGCTCCCTCGGGACCCTCGGCTCCGGCGGCGGCGCCGGCTCCGTCGAGCGGGGGAGCGGCCCCGTCCGGCGCAAGGCGCGCGGCCCCGTTCTGTGCCGGGTCTGTGGTGCCACGCTCACCGAGGCGGGCGCGATGAAGCTGATGCGCTGCGAGGACTGCCCCTCCGACATGGACGAGGCGCTGTACGAGCGGCTGCGGGACTGGCGATCGGAACAGGCCAGGGAGCTCGGCCAGCCGGCGTATTGCGTGTTCACCGACAAGACGCTCATGGCGATCGCCGAGCGTGTCCCCGCCACCGACGGAGAGCTCTCCTCGATCGCCGGCGTCGGCGTCCGCAAGCTCAACCGCTTCGGAGCCGAGGTCCTGGCCATCTGCGCAGGTGAGGACGGTGGGACGGGCGAGGACGAGGTCTGAGGAAAACTCGTCGGAAAAATAGTTTGCGCCCGCCCCGTCAAGCCCCATAGGTTCTTAACCACGGAAACAGTGCTTCTTCGAAGCCCTGTCTTCGTGCTGTACTTGTCCAAATAAACATGAGGGTCCGGCTCGCACCCGAGCCCTCCGAGACGCCGAGAGGAGGCGATTCCAGTGATCAGCACCACCATTCAGACCCGCACCGCCAGCTCCATCAGCACCGTCAGCATCGTCGGCACGGCCAAAATGACCGATCGCTCGGTCGTCTCCGCCTGCTCGCTCGGCCTCTCCGCCTCGGCGCTCATTGGCACCGGTCTGCCCGTCGCCGGCCTGCCCGTCACCGGTCTTTCCGGTCTCGGTGCGGCCGCCGTGGCTCCGCGCAATGAGCGACCGACCAAGGCACTGGAAGCAGGAGTAGCAGGCAAGGCCACGGCCTATGGCTTTGCGGCGACCGGTGCCGGAACCCAGCAGCAGACGACGACGCACCACCACATGATGTGGGCCTTCCGTGGGCTCGAACCCTGGAGTGATCCAGTCTGATCCATGATCAGACCGGCGCCTTCAGGGCCGCGGAACCCCACCCGGGATCCGCGGCCCTTCTGTTTGTCCCCGAACGGGGACGACGGCACGAAGGGGCCTCGGGAAAGACACCGCCCGGTACCAGCCGAAACCCCGGCCAACAGGCCGGAACGACCAGACGAGGAAAGACCACCGTGCAACTCGAAGCGCACGCCCCGTCCGTACCGCATTCCGAATCGATCCCCCAGTCCGGCCTCACGAAGGACCCCGCTTTGACCCCCCTCACCGCGCTCACCGCGCTCGACGACGCCATCGAGAACCTCGGCGTCCCCGTACCCTGTCGCGCCTACGACCCCGAGGTCTTCTTCGCGGAGTCCCCGGCCGACGTCGAGTACGCGAAGTCCCTCTGCCAGACCTGCCCGCTCGTCGCGGCCTGCCTGGCCGGCGCCAAGGAGCGCCGCGAGCCCTGGGGCGTCTGGGGCGGCGAGCTCTTCGTCCAGGGCGTGGTCGTCGCCCGCAAGCGGCCCCGTGGCCGTCCGCGCAAGAACCCGGTCGCGGCATGAGCGCCACCGGAACCATCGACCGCCCCCTCACGCACGATCCCCAGAAGCAGGCCCCGATGACCTCTTCCACCAGCGAGCCCGCCGGCTCCGCGACCCCAGTCTTCTCCCCCGCCGCCGCGCACACCGCGCGACAGAACAGGACCCGTGAAATGCAACTCGCCCCAGAAGCCCTGGCCCGTGCTCATATGCACGAGCGACAGCGTGAGGCCGACGCGGAACGCCAGGCCGTGCGCCTGGTCGCCGCCCGGCGCATGCAGCGCCGTGCCGAGCGCGTCTCGCTGCGCGCCCGCCGCGCGCTCGCCATGGCCGTCATGCACTGAGCATCGCCGTGATGCCTCCGCGGGGGCCGGTCCGAACGGACCGGCCCCCGCGGTGCGTTGTCCGGTCCGCGGCGTGCCCGCCGGGCTATCGTCACGAGGGTGAACGACGCCCGTACCCCCGAGGCACCCTTCGTCTGCGCGCGCTGCGGCAAGACCACCGAGACCCTGCCGCTGACCTGGACCTGCTCGGTGGAGAACGGCCGGCGGCAGTACTTCTGCGAGGACTGCGCCCGCGCCAACATCCGCGCGATCGAAGGCCGCCTGGACTCGTCCTGGTGGTAACGCCGCCCCCCGTTGTGGGCAGGCGTTCCGCAAGGGGCGGAACGGGTGGGCACAACGGACGGCGCCCTTGCCGACGCCAGAGGCTTACGCGCCCCGACCCGCACCACGCGTGCGCCGCGCATCCGGGTGCGGGTCCAGGCCCGGACCGCGGAGGCGCCGCGAGAGGGCGCCGTCCCGTGTGCCCACCCGTCCCGCCCTGCGGGACGATTGCCCACACGGCGGCGAGGTACCGCCCAGCCGGGCGAGGGCCCACACGGCCGCGGGGCGGGGCTACGCCTCGAAGCCCGGCAGCCACTCCGTGAGCTCGTCACGGAGCCGTACCGTCGCGTTCAGCTGGCACAGCACCCCGATCGTGCTCAACGTCACACGGTGTATCAGCAGATACGCCGGAGGCAGGTTCAGCCGCTTGCCCAACTGGTGCGCAGGAGAGCGCGGGTCCGCGATCCGCGCCGCCTGCGTCCGCATCCAGCCGCGGGTGAAGACGAACGCCTCCACCTCGGCCGGCTCGATGATCGGCAGCAGGTACTCCAGGACCGCCTCCGGGTCCAGCGCGACGGACTCCTTCACGAAGCCCTCCCCGCACAGCAGCTCGTAGACCGTCTCGGCCTCCCCGGTGACCGCCATCCGCAGACAGGTCCCGATCGTCTCCGGCAGCCCGCCCGGCAGCCGGTCCACCGTGCCGAAGTCCAGGACGCCGAGCCGCCAGCCCTCGGGACCGTCGTCCTCCCCGGCACCCGGCAGCAGCCGGAAGTTCCCCGGGTGCGGATCGGCGTGCAGCAGCCCCGTGCGCGCCGGGCCCGAGAAGAGGAAGCGGGCCAGGAGCTGCCCCGCCCGGTCCCGCTGCTCCTCCGTGCCGTCCGCGATCACCTCGGCGAGCGGCACCCCGTCCATCCACTCGGTCACGAGGATCTGCTCCGACTGGTGCACCACCGCCGGCACCACCACGTCCGGATCGTCGGCGAACTCCTCCGCGTGGATCCGCTGGGCCTCGGCCTCCAGGCCGTAGTCCAGCTCCTCGGAGACCCGGTCCCGCATCTCGGCGATCAGCGGCTTGATGTCCATGCCCGGGACGAGCGGGCCGAGCAGCCGGGCGAAGCGGCTCAACTGCGTCAGGTCCGAGAGCAGCGCCTCCCCGGCTCCGGGGTACTGCACCTTCACCGCGACCTCGCGCCCGTCGTGCCACACGGCCCGGTGCACCTGCCCGATCGAGGCCGCCGCCGCCGGCTTGTCCTCGAACTCCAGGAACAGCTCCCGCCATCCGGCGCCGAGACGCTCCTCCAGGACCGCGTGCACCGTACGCGTCGGCATCGGCGGGGCCGCGTCCTGAAGCTTCGTCAGCGCCGCCCGGTACGGTCCGGCGACCTCCTCCGGCAGGGCCGACTCGAAGACGGACATCGCCTGTCCGAACTTCATCGCCCCGCCCTTGAGCTCGCCGAGGACCTTGAACAGCTGCTCGGCCGTGCGCTGCTGGAGCTCGCGGGCGACGAGCTCCGCCGATCTGCCGCCGATCCGCTTGCCCAGACCCCAGGTGGCCCGGCCCGCGAAGCCCAGTGGCAACGCGGCCAACTTGGCGGTCCGGGTGACCGCCTTCCGGGGAAGATCAGACATACGCCCCTCCAAAACCCAGACTGCCGTGCCGCGCAGGGCCGTTACCCCGCCATTGTGTCGTGCGCGTCCCCGGCCGCCGAGGCGCGCTCCCCTTCTCGTCCGCGCGCCGCCCCGCACGGGCAGGCCGGGTGCGGTCTCAGCCGCTCCGCCCGCCACTCCAGGAGCGGCAGTGACACCTCCCAGCGGGTGCCCGTGCTCGCCGGGAGGTCCCCGTCCAGAAACGCCAGCGCGTGCGCGGCGGCCAGACCCGCCACCGCCGTGGCGAGGCCGAGGTCGCAGGCGGGCAGCGGGTGCGGGGCGCCCGAGCGCCACTGGGCGAGCAGCCGGGGCGTCACCGGGTCCCGGTCCGTCCGCTCCTCCTGGAGGCATCGCGCGCAGGCCGTGCCGCCGGGCAGCACGAGCGGCCCGACGACCCCCGTCGCCTCCAGGACGCCCGCGTAGAGATGAGGGGTGCCGGTGGAGATCCACGGCTCGGCGGGGAGCGGATCGGGGACGTACGCGCCGAGACCGTCCCGGGGCGTCACCACGACGAGTGACAGGCCGGGCGCACCCGCAGCTTGACCCGGGCCGCCCCGACCGCGCGGGCGTCGCGACCCGCCGGGCCCGCCCGGTCCGCCCGGCCCGGCTCCGCCCGCCGGTCCCCCGCGCCCCGGCTCCCGTGCCCAGCGGCCCACCCAGCGCCGCGCCGCCGTCGCCCGCCGTTCGCCGACCGCCTCGGCCGGGAGGCCGCCCGGGGCCGTCTCCCAGGGTTCGACCCGGCCCGAGTCGAGGACCTCGACCGTGCCCACTCCCGCCGCGGCGAGCAGCGCCGCCACCGTCGCCCCGACCCGCCCCGCGCCCCGGACCTGGACGCGCAGGGCCCGCCGGGCCGTCAGGGTCCGCGCCGCCCGCTCCGGTTCGGGGTGGACCACGGAGAGGGAGGCCAGGTCCGCGCGGAGCGGGTCGAGGGCGACGTCCACCGCGCCGGCCGCCGGCCCCGCCTTCCCGGGCCGCCCGGTCGAGGCGTCCGTGAGGAGCCCGGCGGACTCCAGACGGCCCAGGAGCGCCTCCAGACGTCCGTCCGGGAGGCCGAGCGCCCGCGCCTCGGCCCGCAGCAGCGCGGTCCCCCGGGTGCCGTCGAGCAGCCCGAGCACCGCCCCCGTCTCCTGGTCGACCGGGCCGAGCACCACCGCGTGCGCGGGGGCGACGCCGAACTGGACGCACCGCAGACTCCGCCATGCCCGCCGCAGCGCCGGTTTCACCATCGGATGCATTTCCCCGCCCCCGTCCTTCCCCATGTCCGTCCCCGCCTCCGACCGCATTTCATGATCGACAACGGCTTTTCGTGCCGTCCAGGTGAGAATGGACCGCCGTCGCGACGGCCGCCGAAAGTTGTCCACAGGCCGGGGGATTAGTCATTCAAATGGTGCGCGGTCGGGTCGGATCGTTCCCGAAACCACTCCCGAGGCGGGACTTCCCCCGCCGGCAGCGGGTAACGTCGGGGCCGTGCCCGCCGACCCACAGCGCAGCGTGACCAGCGAACCGCCCCGCGGGGCGGGGACGAGTGCGGTAGAGGTCCGCAGAAGCCCACGCCGGAGGAAATCCGTCTCGGCCTACCGCGAGGGCGACCGGACCATCGTGCTCATCCCGGCCCGCATGTCGGAGGCGGAGGAGCGCCGCTGGGTGGGCGTCATGCTCGACAAGCTCGCCGCCCAGGAGAGCCGGAAGGTCCTCGGCGACAGTGAGCTCACCGAGCGGGCGCTGCGCCTCTCGGAGCAGTACTTCGGCGGCCGGGCCCGCCCCGGCTCGGTCCGCTGGGTGACCAACCAGAACACCCGCTGGGGCTCCTGCACCCCCTCCGAGGGCAGCATCCGCCTCTCCCACCGGCTCCAGGGCATGCCCGAGTACGTCGTCGACTACGTCCTCCTGCACGAGCTGGCCCATCTGCTCGTCCCCGGGCACGGGCCACGGTTCTGGCGGCTCCTGGAGGCGTACCCCCGCACCGAGCGGGCCCGCGGCTATCTGGAGGGCGTGGTCGCCGCCGAACGCCTGCCGCACCTTCCGGCGGCCCGCGAGGAGTGACCGCGCCGCCACGCGGGTGCGTGCGGGTTTCCCGATTCCGTACCGAAAACGACCTGGCCTGTCTCAATGTCGTGCGCAGCGGTTAGCCTGGCGCGAGCATTCGCCATTCGGGATGGGGGACGGTCGTTACGCATGGCCAGGGAATTCCAACGCGGCCACAAGGCCAAGATCAGTGATCTGACCGCGGGGACCGATCTGTACGTGGGTGTGCAGATCGCGGCGCCCGGACTGACTTTCGACATCAGCTGCTTCGGACTCGACGCGGACGAGCGGCTCTCCGACGACCGCTACTTCGTCTTCTTCAACCAGCCGAAGTCGCCCGAGGAGTCCATCCAGCTGCTCGGAGCGCAGTCCGGTGACACCGAGTCGTTCCGCATCACCCTCGACCGCATCCCCGCGAACATCCACAAGCTGTCGTTCACCGCGACGATCGACGGCGCCGGCCAGATGTCCCAGGTCGGCCCCGGTCACCTGCGGATCGTGGCGGGCGGCGAGGAGGTCGCGCGCTACGCGTTCACGGGCGCGGAGTTCACCACCGAACGCGCGGTGATGCTGGGCGACTTCTACCTCAAGGACGTGTGGCGGTTCGCCGCCGTCGGCCAGGGCTTCGACGGAGGCCTGGAGGCGCTCCTGCGGAACTTTGGCGGCGAGGTCGCCGAGGACGAGCCCGCGGCCCCGCAGCAGCAGGCTCCGGCCCCCGGCTTCGCCCCGCCGTCGCAGGCGGCGGCGGCCCCGGCGTTCGGCGCGCCCGCCGCGCCCGCCCCGGCCCCCGCGTTCGGCGCCCCGCAGGCGCCGGTCCCGCCCGCGCCGCCGGTCCACACGGCGCCCACGATGGTCGCGCCCCTGGCCCCGACGGCCCCCGTGCCGCCGCCGGCCCCGGCCCCTGCCCCCTACGGGCAGCCGCCGCAGCAGCCCCAGTACGGCCAGGTTCCGGGACAGCCGCCCGGCCAGTACCCCGGGCAGATCCCGGGCCAGGCACCCGGCCAGTACCCGGGGCAGTACCCCGGCCAGGGCCAGCCGCCGCAGGCCCCCTATGGCCAGCCCGCCCCCGCCCCGTACGGGCAGCAGCCGCCGGTGTACGGGCAGCAGCCCGGCGTCCCGCAGGGCGCCCCGGCGACCGGCGCGGGGCTCGCCGCCGCGCTCGCGCCGTACAAGGAGACCGCCACCGGCGCCCGTTGGACCCCGCAGAACCAGCAGCTCATGCGGGTCGACCTCGCCATGGGCGGCGTTCCCGTGCTGGCCCGGCAGGGCTCCATGGTCATGTACCAGGGCAAGGTCGACTTCGGCTACAAGGGCGCGGGCTTCGCCGGCCGGATCGTCGGCAACGCCACCGGCCAGGAGATGCAGCTGATGCGCTGCACCGGCCGCGGCCAGGTCTTCCTCGCCGAGAACGGCGCCCATCTGCACCCGATCGAGCTCCAGGGCGACGGCATCTGCGTCTCCGCCGAGAACGTCCTCGCGTTCGACGAGTCCCTGCAGTACGAGGTCCGCCGCATCGAGGGCCACGGCATCCCCGGCGGCGCCCTGTTCACCATGCAGTTCCAGGGCACCGGCACCGTCGTCGTGAAGACCCACGGCGTCCCCGTCGTCCTGCCCGTCACGCCGACGACCTTCGCCGACTGCAACGCCGTCGTCGCCTGGTCGTCCGCGTCCCAGGTCATCCTCTCCAGCCAGGTCAGGCTGCGCCGCAACGCCTACCCGGGCCACAGCGGGGAGACCGTGAACCTCCAGTTCCGGGGAGCCCCCGGCAACTTCATCGTCGTCCAGCCCTACGAGGTCTGAGGGAGCCCGTCATGAACCAGCAACTCGCGGGCTACGCCCCGACCCCCGTCGCGGCCCGCATGGAGAACCACGGCCGCACCATGCTCAAGGTCGCCATGGCCTCCGGCCAGGACCTGTACGCCCGGACCGGCTCGATGGTCGCCTACGAGGGCTTCATCAGCTACGAGCCCAACCCGCCGGCCGTCCGCCAGGTCGCCCAGCAGTGGGCCACCGGCGAGGGCGCGCCCATCATGAAGTGCACCGGCGACGGGCTGCTCTACCTCGCCGACTACGGCGCCGACGTCGTCGTCATCAACCTCCAGAACGACTCGATCTCGGTCAACGGCACCAACGTGCTCGCCTTCGACGCCCACCTCCAGTGGGGCGTCGAGCGGGTCAAGGGACTCGCCAAGTTCGCCGGCCAGGGCCTGTTCAACGTGGAGATCGCCGGCACCGGCTGGGTCGCGCTGACCTCGCGCGGCACGCCGATCGTCGTCGACTGCGGCCGCGGCGAGGACGAGACGTACGTCGACCCCGACGCGCTCGTCGCCTGGTCGCCCGCGCTCAAGGTCAAGGGCAAGCGCAGCTTCAAGGCGTCCTCCCTCATCGGGCGGGGCAGCGGCGAGGCATACCAGATGGCCTTCTCGGGCCAGGGCATCGTCGTCGTACAGCCGAGCGAGGACAGCACCGACCGCCTGCGGGTCCGGGGCTGAGGGGGAGCGAGAACACACCATGCAGAGCCCGCTTTTCAACCACGCCGAACAGCAGAGCCAGGAGCGGTACGTCATCCAGAACCCGCAGCTCCTGCGGGTCAGCCTCACCGGGCAGGACGACGTCCTCGCCCGCAAGGGCGCCATGGTCGCGTACCAGGGACTCGTCGACTTCGACGGCGAGTACCAGACCCCGAACCAGCGCCGGGCCCGCGCCCGCACCGGTGAGGGCCTGGACCTGATGCGCTGCTCCGGCCAGGGCACGGTCTACTTCGCCAACCTCGCCCAGCACGTCCACGTCGTGGAGGTCGAGCAGGAGGGCCTGACCGTCGACAGCGCCTACGTCCTGGCGCTCGACTCGACCCTCCACACCGAGGTCATCGCCGTCGACAGCCAGTACGGGGTCTCCGGCACAGGCAAGTACCAGCTCAACATCTCCGGCCGCGGCAAGGTCGCCCTGATGACCTCCGGGCAGCCGTTGATGATGCAGGTCACGCCCGAGAAGTACGTGAGCGTCGACGCCGACGCGATCGTCGCCTGGTCCACCGGGCTGCGCGTCCAGATGCAGGCGCAGACGACCAACTCCAGCGTCCGCCACCGCCGTGGCAACACGGGCGAGGGCTGGGAGCTCAGCTTCCTCGGCCAGGGCTTCGCGCTCGTCCAGCCGAGCGAGGTCATGCCCCCGCAGAACGCCGCCATCGGACAGGGCATCGCCGCCCAGTTCGGCGCCGGCCAGCACGGCTCCCACGCCCAGAACCAGAACAACGCCTGGAACTGAGCACGGGTGAGGGCCGGTCGCCCGGCGACCGGCCCTCACCGCTGTCCTCACGCCAGCCGCGCCAGCGTGCCCTTCAGGAGTTCCACCACCGACGTGTCGGCGACACCCGCCACGTCCTCGTACGCGAACCAGCGCAGGTCCAGCGACTCCTCGCTGATCTCCGCCACCGCGTCCGCCGGGGCGACCGCCGCGTACTGCACGTCCAGATGCCAGTGGCACGGCGCCGGGATCGGATGCCGGTCGAGCCGCACCGGACCGCCCGGCAGCAGGCTCAGACCCGCGATGCCGGACTCCTCGGTCGCCTCGCGCAGCGCCGCCGCCTCCACCGTCGCGTCACCCTGCTCGCAGTGACCGCCCATCTGCAGCCACATGCCCAGCTTCTTGTGCAGGGTCAGCAGCACACGCCCGCGTGACGGGTCGATCACCAGCGCGCTGGAGGTCAGATGCCCGGCCTCGCAGGGCTTGTACATGCCGTCGGGATGCTCCGCGAGATGGTCCAGATAGACATCGCGCAGCTCCGGCTGGTCCCCGTACCCCTTCAGGACGAGGACCGCGTCGTCGTACAGGCTCACTTCTCGCCGTCCCCGTCCTCGGGGTTCTCGCCCTTGGCCGCCTCGCCGAGCATCTTGTCCAGTTCGGAGAAGTCCAGGTGCTCGCGGTGCACGAAGCCGTCGGGGTCGTCCAGATCGGTCGCCGTCGGCAGCATGTCCGGGTGCTCCCACAGACCGTCCCGGCCGTCGACCCCGCGCGCGTCGGTGAGCGAGGCCCACAGGCGCGCCGCGTCCCGCAGCCGCCGCGGACGCAGCTCCAGACCGATCAGCGTCGCGAAGGTCTGCTCGGCGGGACCACCCGAGGCCCGGCGCCGGCGCAGCGTCTCGCGCAGCGCGTCCGCCGAGGTCAGCCGCGACTTCGCGGCCTCGTGGACCACCGCGTCCACCCAGCCCTCGACCAGCGCGAGCGCCGTCTCCAGACGGGCCAGGGCCGCCTTCTGCTCCGGGGTGTCCTGCGGCTGGAACATGCCCTGCTGGAGCGCCTCCTGCAGCTGCTCCGGATGCGTCGGGTCGAGCTGACCCACCGCCTCCTCCAGCTTCGAGGTGTCGACCTTGATCCCGCGCGCGTACCCCTCGACCGCGCCGAAGAGGTGCGCCCGCAGCCACGGCACGTGCGCGAAGAGACGCTGGTGGGCGGCCTCGCGCAGGGCCAGGTAGAGCCGCACCTCGTCCGAGGGCACGCCCAGGTCCTTGCCGAAGGCCTCGATGTTCAGCGGCAGCAGCGCGGCACGCCCGGCCGGGCCCAGCGGCAGACCGACGTCCGTCGAGCCGACGACCTCACCGGCGAGGGCGCCCACGGCCTGCCCGATCTGCTGGCCGAACATGGCGCCGCCCATGGAGCGCATCATGCCGATCAGCGGGCCGGCCATGGCCTGCATCTCCTCCGGCAGGACGTCGCCCATCGCCGAGCCGACCCGCTCGGCGACCGGGTCCACGAGCTGCTGCCACGCCGGCAGCGTCGCCTCGACCCACTCCGCGCGGCTCCACGCCACGGCGGTGTTCGCGCCCGAGGGCAGCGAGGTGACCTCGTCCAGCCACAGGTCGGCCAGACGCACGGCCTCCTCGACCGCGGACTTCTCGGCCGGGCCCACGCTGGCGTCCTTGACGCCGTCGGCGGTGCCCTGGGCCACCACCTGGCGGGCGATCTGCTTGGCCATGTCCCAGTTCACGGGACCGCCCTCGTAGCTCAGCATCTGCCCGAGCTGCTGGAAGGCCGCGCCCAGATCGCCGGGGTTCAGGGAGCCGAACATCGCGGCGAACGGATTGTCCGCGCCACCGGGACCGCCCATGCCGGGCAGCCCGCCGAAGCCGAACGGGTTCGCACCGAACGGGTTGCCGCCGGACCCCTGGCCACCTCCGGCGGGGTCCTTCTTCTTGCCCTCGTCGCCGTTCTCCGGCTCCTCCGGCGGAAGGCCGAATCCGAATGGGGTGTCACTCACAGGTTTCCTCGGCTCGTAGGGCCGCCGGCCTCCTGCCGACGGCGACTGCCCGACCAGGGCCTGTCCAGACAGGCCCCGCACACCACCAGCGTAGACATCCGGGCCGGAAATGGGCTCGGTGCTCCGCCGGGCCGTGCCCTGCGGCAGGATGGACGCCACCTGGTCCGTACGCGTCATGCGCGTACGTACTGAAGACAACCGCTGGAGACGCCCGGTGAGTTCCCCAGATCCACAGGTTCGCGGAGCGCGAAACCCCTCAACCCGGTCCGCCGTGCGCGGCCCCGTCGTCGCGGTCACCGGTGCCGCCTCCGGCGTCGGTGACCTGCTGACCAGGCGCCTCGCCGCCTCCGAGGAGATCAAGCGGGTCGTCGCCATCGACGAGCGCCGGGGCGAGGTCGCCGAGGCGCAGTGGCACATCCTCGACGTGCGCGACCCGGCCATCGCCGAGAAGCTGCGCGGCGCGGACGTCGTCGTGCACCTCGCCGTCGACCTCGACCTGGAGACCGACCCCGCCGCCCGGACGGCCTACAACGTGCGCGGCACCCAGACCGTCCTGACCGCCGCCGCCGCGGCCGGGGTCCACCGGGTGGTGCTCTGCACCTCCGCCATGGTCTACGGCGCCCTGCCCGACAACGACATCCCGCTCTCCGAGGACGCCGAGCTCAGGGCGACGGCGGAGGCCACCGGCGTCGGCGACATGCTGGAGATCGAGCGCCTCGGCCGCCGCGCCCCCCGCGCGCACCCCGGCCTGCACGTCACCGTCGTCCGCCCCGCCGTCCTCGTGGGGGGTACGGACACGGCGCTGACCCGCTACTTCGAGTCGCCCCGGCTGCTCGTCGTCGCCGGATCCCGGCCCACCTGGCAGTTCTGCCACGTCGAGGACCTGGTGAGCGCCCTGGAGTACGCGGCCCTGGAGAAGGTCGACGGGGAGTTCGCGGTCGGCTGCGAGGGCTGGCTGGAACAGGAGGAGGTCGAGGAGCTCTCCGGGATCCGGCGCATGGAGCTGCCCTCGGCGGTCGCCCTCGGCACCGCGGCCCGCCTCCACCGGATCGGGCTCACCCCGTCCCCGGCGGGCGACCTGGCCTACACGATGCACCCGTGGGTGGTGAGCGTCGGACGGCTGCACGACGCCGGCTGGCGCCCGAAGTGGACGAACGAGGAGGTCCTCGCCGCGCTCCTGGAGGAGGTCGAGGGCCGTCACACGGTCGCCGGCCGCCGCCTGGGCCGCAAGGACGCCACGGCGGCCGGCGCGGCCGGTGCGACGGTGGCGCTGCTCGGCACGGCGGCCCTCGTGCGGCAGATGCGGAAGCGGCGCGGCCTGTAGGAACCGTGGCTTGTAGGACCCTCCTACGGAGGGTCTCGTCCACAGGTCGAAAGGTCCCTTACGGGATGTCGGAGCCGTACGGCACCATGGGGCACATGGCGCAGACGCACGACCACCCCGGCGAGCAGGCAGCGGACGACCCGATCAAGCTGCTCGCGATCCGTGACACCCCGCTCTCGGTCGACGAGGTCTTCCGGGCCGTCGGAGACGACGCCTCGGGCGGCACCACCCTCTTCGTCGGCACCGTCCGCAACCACGACGGCGGCGCGGACGTCGACGCCCTGGGCTACTCCTGCCATCCGACCGCCGACGCGGAGCTGCGCCGCGTCGCCGAGAAGGTCGTCGCGAACTATCCGGTCCGCGCCCTGGCCGCCGTGCACCGCGTCGGTGACCTGCGCGTCGGTGACATCGCGGTCGTCGTCGCCGTCTCCTGCCCGCACCGCGCCGAGGCCTTCGAGGCCTGCCGCAAGCTCATCGACGACCTCAAGCACGAGGTCCCGATCTGGAAGCACCAGACGTTCTCGGACGGCACCGAAGAGTGGGTCGGCGCCTGCTGAAGGTCGCAAGGCGGCGCGCCGACAGGGCGTAGCCGAACGCCCGATTTGCGTAACCGCCCCCCAGGCGCGAGCGTTGGTCTCACAGATGACACAGTCTGCTGATCAACTCACTGGGGATGGGAGGTCGGGATGGCAGCGCTGGCCTGGTTGCTGATTCCGCTTTTCGCAGTCGTCGGCGCGGCGATATGGGGAAGCTGGGCTTCGAGGAACAAGACCATAGGCGACGTGGCGGAACTCGCCGGGTACGCGCGCTTCCGGGACGCCATGGAGCGGACCCACGTCGCCACCGCCGATTCCGTTCGTCCCGAGCGCGAACCGGCCGCGACGGCCTCCGCCGTCGGCACCCCCACCTCCGGCTGACGCGGGCCGCCTCGTACGGACCCGCCCCAGGGGTGCACCCACAGACGAGTCCCGTACTGTCGTTCCATGCCACGCCGCACCGCGACGATGCTCGCCTCCACCCTGGTCCTGATCTGCCTGCTCATCGCGGGCGTCCTGATCCCGGTGCCGTACGCGGAGATGAGCCCGGGGCCCACGGTCAACACCCTCGGCGAGGCCAGGGGAGAACCGGTCCTCCGGATCTCCGGACGCAAGACCTACCCGACCGACGGCCACCTCAACATGACGACGGTCCGGGTCACCAGCGCGGACTACAAGATGAACGCCGTCGAGGCCGTCTACGGGTGGCTCGCCCACGACAACGTGGTGGTGCCGCACGACACCCTCTACCCGGACGGCAAGACCGAGGAGGAGTCGAGCCAGGAGAACGCCGAGGAGTTCAGCCAGTCCCAGGAGAGCGCCAAGGTGGCGGCCCTCGGGGAGCTGGGCATCCCGGTGGTCGCCCGGGTCGTCGTCGCCACCGTCGTCAAGGGCGCCCCGGCCGAGGGCAAGCTGCACGCCGGGGACGTCATCAAGGCCGTCGACGGCGTGCCGGTCAAGGAGCAGGGTGACGTCGCCAAGCAGGTGACGAAGCGGAAGCCCGGCCAGGACGTGGAGTTCACGATCGTCCCGGCCAAGGTGGCGGCCGCCGCCGAGAAGGCCCACAAGGAGCCCACCGTCACCCAGAAGGTGGTCATCAGGACCACCACCTCGGAGGAGGGCGACCGGGCCGTCGTCGGCATCCAGGCCGGCACCGACCACGTCTTCCCGTTCACGATCGACATCAACCTGGCCGACGTCGGCGGCCCGAGCGCCGGCCTGATGTTCGCCCTCGGCATCGTCGACAAGCTCACCCCGGAGAGCCTCACCGACGGCCGGTTCATCGCCGGCACCGGCACCATCGACGACAAGGGCCAGGTCGGCCCGATCGGCGGCATCGAGATGAAGCTGGTCGGCGCGCGCAACGCCGGCGCCGAGTACTTCCTCACCCCGGCCGACAACTGCGGAGCGGCCGCAGCCGACACGCCCGACGGGCTCACCCTGATCAAGGTGAACACCATCGACGACGCCACGAAGTCGCTGGAGAAGCTCCGCAAGGGCGACACGACGTCCCTGCCGAGCTGCTCGAAGAGCTAGAGACGACGCGGAGGGGCCGCCCGGTCGACGACCGGGCGGCCCCTCCGCGTACGCGCGCGTGCTCAGCTCTCGAAGGTCGCCGCCAGCGCCTCGGCGAGGCCCGGCACCAGGTCGGGGCCGGTCAGCACCTCGGTCGCGGAGTCCTTCTCGCGCAGCCGGATCGCCGCCTCGCGGGCGCCGTCCCGCAGCACGGCCACGGTCATCCGGACCTCCTGGCGGTCCGGGTGCCCGGCGACCCACTTGGCGAGCTGCTTCTCGCTCAGGCCCTGCGGGACCTGGGCCTCGGCGGACGGGGGCAGCATGAGCCGCTCCACGGTCAGGGCGCAGCCGGCGACGGCGTCGGGCCAGGCGATCGTGCCCAGGAACTCGTCGAGGGCCTTGCCGCGCGGCAGCTTGTCCTGCTCGATCGGGGTGTAGGCGGTGGCGTCGTCGCCCAGGCCGAGCTGGGAGGCGAGCTTGGGCTCCTGGGCGCGCAGCCGTGCGGTGTCGACCAGGGCGAACAGGCGGGCGGGCTGGTCCCAGCCGAGGCTCGAGGCGTACTCGTCGATCTCGAGCACCGCGCGGGTGAGGGGGCTCGCGGCCATCGCAGGGCCGGAGGGGGAAAGGTTGGACATGACCAATATCCTGCCTCCTCTTCCCCTGAAGACGGGAACTAGGTAAAGCCTCAGTAAGTTGCATCAGTGGGCTCTACGATCGCGGGGCCTGCTTTCAGACGCATCAACATCGAGGGGCGCACGTTGGCTTTCCAGATGCCGGACCGTGGCCAAGGCCCGTCCGGGCCGAGGGTGAGAGTCGGCCGGCCGTCCCGGCGGGCCCGCACCCTGCTCATGACACTCGGGGTGCTGGCCGTCCTCGCCATGGCGTTCGTGATGTTCGCCGGGTTCTGGACGGACTGGCTCTGGTACCGCTCGGTCGAGTACTCGTCCGTGTTCACCACCACGCTCTGGACCAAGATCGGACTCTTCCTGGTCTTCGGCCTGCTGATGGGGCTCGCCGTCGGCTTCAACATCTGGCTGGCGTACCGGCTGCGGCCGCCGCTCAGCGCGATGTCGCTGGAGCAGCAGAGCCTCGACCGGTACCGGATGGGTCTGGCCCCGTTCAAGAAGTGGGTGCTGCTCGCGGTCACCGCGCTGGTGGCCCTGATCGCCGGCGCCTCCGCGTCGGGTCAGTGGCGCACCTGGCTCATGTGGGTCAACGGGGTGAAGTTCGGCCAGAAGGACCCGCAGTTCGACCTCGACGTGTCGTTCTACGCCTTCGACCTGCCCTGGTACCGCTTCCTCCTCGCGTTCGGCTTCGCCGCCGCCGTCCTGTCGCTGATCGCCGCCGCGCTCACGCACTATCTGTACGGCGGGCTGCGGATCACCAGCCCGGGCGCGCGTGCCACCGCCGCGGCCACCGGGCACCTCTCGGTGCTGCTCGGCCTCTTCGTCGCGCTCAAGGCGGTCGCGTACTGGCTCGACCGGTACGGCCTCGCGGTGAAGTCCAGTGACTTCAAGGCGACCGGCAACTGGACGGGTCTGCGGTACGTGGACGCCAACGCGTACCTGCCGGCGAAGACCATCCTGTTCTGCATCGCCGTCATCTGCGCGCTGCTGTTCTTCGCGACGCTCTGGCGCCGCACCTGGCAGCTGCCGGTGATCGGCTTCGGTCTGATGGTGCTCTCCGCGATCCTGATCGGCGGCCTGTACCCGGCGATCGTGCAGAAGTTCCAGGTCCAGCCGAACGAGCAGGCCAAGGAAGCGCCGTACATCCAGAAGAACATCGACGCGACCCGCAAGGCGTACGCGATCGACGGGACGAAGGCCGAGAACTACTCGGGCAAGTCGACGGTCAAGGCCAAGGACAAGCTGCGGGCGGACGCCGACACGGCGGCCAGCTATCGCCTGCTCGACCCGAACATCGTGTCGCCGACGTTCCAGCAGCTGGAGCAGAAGCGGAAGTACTACCAGTTCCCGACGACCCTGGACGTGGACCGCTACCAGGGCAAGGACACCGTCGTCGGTCTGCGCGAGCTGAACATCAAGGGCATCCCGAAGCGGAACTGGATCAACGACCACTTCACGTACACCCACGGCTACGGCGCGATCCTCGCCTCGGGCACGCAGACGGACGCCAACGGCTCCCCGGTCTTCACCGAGTCCGGACTGCCGACGACCGGCTCCCTCGGCGAGTACCAGCAGCGGATCTACTACGGCGAGAAGACCGACCAGTACTCGATCGTGGGCGGCCCGCAGAAGGAGCTGGACTACGAGGAGAACGGCGAGAAGACCACCAGCTACAAGGAGAAGAGCGGCGTCAGCCTCTCCAGCACCTTCAACCGCGCCGCGTACGCGGTGGCCTTCAGCGAGCCGCAGATCCTCTACTCGGGAGCCATCGGCGACGGCTCCCGGATCCTGTACAACCGCACGCCCAAGGAGCGCGTCGAGGCCGTCGCACCCTGGCTGACCATCGACGGCGACGCCTACCCGGCGGTGGTCGACGGCCGGATCCAGTGGATCGTCGACGCCTACACGACGACCAACGGCTACCCGTACGCCTCGCGCACCACGCTCGGCGACACCACGGCCGACTCGCTGACCGTCGGCAACCAGCAGCGCACGGTCGTCGCCCAGCAGAACCAGGTCAACTACATCCGCAACTCGGTCAAGGCCACCGTCGACGCCTACGACGGCACGGTGAAGCTCTACGAGTGGGACACCCAGGACCCGGTCCTCAAGACCTGGATGAAGGCCTTTCCGGACACGGTCAAGCCGAAGTCCGAGATCAAGGGCGACCTGCTCGCGCACCTGCGCTACCCGCAGGACATGTTCAAGGTCCAGCGCGAGCTGCTGACCCGCTATCACGTCACCGACCCCGCGCAGTTCTACAGCGGCTCGGACGCCTGGCAGGTGCCGGACGACCCGACCAACAAGGACGGCAACGCGGTCCCGCCGTACTACCTGAGCATGAAGATGCCCGGGGACACGGCGCAGCGCTTCTCGCTGACGACGACGTTCACGCCGAACGGGAGGCCCAACCTGGGTGCCTTCATGGCGGTCGACGCCGACGCCACCAGCAAGGAGTACGGCCGGCTGAGACTGCTCCGGGTCACCGAGGACGTCCCGGGCCCGGCGCAGGTGCAGAGCAAGCTCAACGGTCTGCCCTCCGTGGCCACCTTCGTCCGGGACATGAAGGGCGCCGACTCGGACATCCAGTACGGCAACCTGCTGACCGTGCCGCTCGACGGCGGGTTCCTGTACGTGGAGCCGGTGTACGCCCAGGGACGCAACGCGCTCTACCCGCTCCTGAAGAAGGTCGCGGTGTCGTACGTGGACGCGGACCAGCCGAACGGTGACACGACCAAGGACACGACGGTGTTCGAGGACAACCTCACCAAGGCGCTCAACGCGGTCTTCGGGGTGGAGGCGCCGACCCAGCCGACGACTCCGCCGGGCACCACGCAGCCGCCCGGCACGACCCAGCCGCCGGCCTCGAACGACGCCGCCCTCCAGCAGGCGATCGCCGACGCCCAGAAGGCGTACGACGCGGGCCAGGCCGCTCTGCAGAAGGGTGACTGGACCGCCTACGGCAAGGCCCAGGACGACCTCCAGGCGGCGCTCCAGCGGGCCGCCGACGCGGGCGCGAAGCTCAAGACCCCCGGGTCAGGCGGCTGACCTGAGGTTTTCCGTCCCCGCGTCGTGATACTGTGGTTTCACCGACGCGGGGTGGAGCAGCTCGGTAGCTCGCTGGGCTCATAACCCAGAGGTCGCAGGTTCAAATCCTGTCCCCGCTACTCAGGACAAGGGCCCGGATCCATAAGGATCCGGGCCCTTGTCGTGTGTCGGCGTGCCCGGGGGTGCCGAAGAGCGGTAGGGAAGGGGCGAGTTGGCGTGAGTCGTGTTTGACTTGTCTCTCTGTGGGCATGTCGACAAAACGCTGAGTGACCTCACTGGCTGCGGTATACCAGGTGTGCTCGGGTTGCGGGTGGTGCGACGATGGTATTTATGGGGGACAGGGCAACTCTGTTGGAGACAGGGCGGTTTGTGCAGCGGCACGCCAGAAACGCCGCAGACGAGATCATCGAGGCAGTAGGGGCCGTCGATGCGGCCGTCGACACCACCGCCGAGACCGACGCCGAGAACGAGACCGAGACCGAGGCCCGGCACCGGCGGGCCGCCGAGCGGGGCGACCTCGCCTCGATGAGCGCGCTCGGCGCGCTGCTGCTGCGCCGCGGTGACCTCGACGGCGCCGAGCCGTACCTGCGCGGAGCCACCGCCGAGGGGGACCGGGCCGCCGCCAACAACCTGGGCGTCCTGCTCCACCAGCGCGGGTACGCCGAAGAGGCCGCCGGCTGGTGGCGGGTCGCCGCCGTCGCCGGCTCCGCGCCCGCCGCCCATGCCCTCGGCCGCCACCACCGCGAGCGCGGCGACGAGCCGGCCGCCGAGTACTGGCTGCGCCAGGCCGCCGAGCAGGGCCACGCCCTCGGCGCGTACGCCCTCGCCGACCTCCTGGAGCACCGCAGCGACGTCGGCGCCGAGCGCTGGCTCCGCGCCGCCGCGGAACAGGGCCACCGCGAGGCCGCCTACCGCCTCGCCCTCTCCCTGGAGCGCCGCGCCACCGAGACCACGCGCGGACCGCACGAGACCGGCACCCGCCTCCGGGTCCCCGGCACCCGGGCGATCGTGTCCTCCGGGGCGCCCGCGACCGGCACCGCCGTGCCCGGGCAGCCCACCGGCGAGGGCGCGGGAGAGGCCGCCGAGGCCGAGCAGTGGTTCCGGCAGGCCGCCGCGCGCGGCCACCGGCGGGCCGCGCTCCACCTGGGCGCCATCCTGGAGCACCGGGGCGAGCTCAAGGAGGCCGGCCGCTGGTACCTCAGCTCCGCCAAGGAGGGCGAGGCGAAGGCCGCCTGCGCCCTCGGCTTCCTGCTCCGCGACGCGGGCGACGAGGAGAGCGCCGCCGTGTGGTGGCTGCGGGCCGCCCAGGACGGCGACGGCAACGCCGCCAACGCGCTGGGCGCCCTGCACGCCGCCCGGGGCGAGCAGCAGACCGCCGAGCGCTGGTACCGGGCCGCCATGGACGCCGGCGACGTCAACGGCGCCTACAACCTCGGGCTGCTCTGCGCCGCCCAGGACCGCATCCCGCAGGCGGAGCAGTGGTACCGGCGCGCCGCCTACGCGGGCCACCGCGAGGCCGCCAACGCGCTCGCCGTGCTGCTCCTCCAGGCCGGCGACGCCAACGGCGCAGAGCCCTGGTTCTCCAAGGCCGCCGAGGCCGGCAGCGTGGACGCCGCCTTCAACCTGGGCATCCTGCACGCCGGCCGCGACGACGACCGCACGGCCCTCGTCTGGTACGAGCGGGCCGCGGCCGCCGGGCACACCGAGGCCGCCCTCCAGGTCGGCATCGCCGCCCTGCGCGACGGCGACGAGCAGACCGCCGAGCGGCACCTGCGCTGTGCGGCCGGCGGCGGCAGCGCCGAGGCCGCCTTCCGGCTCGCCTCGGTGCTCGACGCGCGTCGCCCCGAGCCCGGCCCCGCCGTGCTCGGCGCGCCCCGCGAGGAGAAGTCCGAGTGCGAGGAGTGGTACGAGCGGGCCGCCCAGCAGGGCCACCGCCGTGCCCAGGTGCGGGTCGGGATGCTCGCCGCCGGGCGCGGCGACATGGCCGAGGCCGACCGCTGGTACCGCGAGGCCGCCGAGGCGGGCAGCCGCAACGGCGCCTTCAACCTCGGCCTGCTCCTCGCCCGCGAGGGCAGCGAGCGGGAGGCCGCCCTCTGGTGGACCCGGGCGGCCCGGGCCGGCCACGGGCGCGCCGCGCTCCGGCTGGCGCTGCTCGCGGCGCGCCGGGGCGAGCTCACCGAGGGGCGCCACTGGTGCGACCGCGCGGTCGAGCTGGGCCCGGCGGAGGTCGCCGAGCGGGCGGCCCGGCTGAGCGAGGCGCTGCACCAGGAGCTCACGGCATAACGAATTTGCCCTGCTCCGCATGGTCCCGTAAGGTTGGGTTCACCGACGCGGGGTGGAGCAGCTCGGTAGCTCGCTGGGCTCATAACCCAGAGGTCGCAGGTTCAAATCCTGTCCCCGCTACTCAGTAGCACGAAGGCCCGGATCCAGTCACTGGATCCGGGCCTTCGTCGTCTGCGCGTGCCCGGGGTCCGAAGTCGTATGGCGCGCGTACCGGGGTACGAAGAAGCCCCCGCCGCGGGCGGGGGCTTGTTCTCAGGCGGTCGTGGCGCAGCTCGGGCAGATGCCCCGGTAGGTGACCTCGACGTTCGAGATCGTGAAGCCGAAGCGCTCGGTGTCCGGGAGGTCGGCAAGGGGGTCGCCGGCCGGGTGCACGTCGCGGATCGCGCCGCAGCGGCCGCAGACCAGGTGCTGGTGGGGCCGGTGGGCGTTGGGGTCGTACCGCTTGGCGCGTCCGTCGGTCGCGACCTCGATGACCTCGCCGAGGGTGACCATCTCGCCCAGCGTGTTGTACACGGTCGCGCGCGAGATCTCCGGCAGCCTCGTCACGGCGCGCGCGTGCACCTCGTCGGCGGTCAGGTGTACGTGGTCCCCGTCGAGGACCTCGGCCACGACACGCCGCTGCGCGGTCATCCGCCAGCCGCGTCCGCGCAGTCGTTCCAACAGGTCACTCATGAGGCCAGCCTAACAGTCGGGGGAGCGGAGTCCCGAACGGGTGCGACTTTAGATGTCTCCTTGACTTAGATAATGTCTATTGTAGGCTCAGATCCAGAACAGGACAGGCCGTACAAGACGCAGGAGGCGCACGTGACGCAGGGACCGCTCACCACGGAGGCCGGGGCTCCGGTCGCCGACAACCAGAACAGCGAGACCGCGGGCATCGGCGGTCCGGTCCTCGTCCAGGACCAGCTCCTCCTGGAGAAGCTCGCCCACTTCAACCGTGAGCGCATCCCGGAGCGCGTGGTCCACGCGCGCGGTGCGGGCGCCTACGGCACCTTCACGGTGACCCGTGACGTCACGCGGTGGACGCGCGCGAAGTTCCTCTCCGAGGTCGGCAAGGAGACCGAGACCTTCCTGCGCTTCTCCACCGTCGCGGGCAACCTCGGCGCGGCGGACGCGGTGCGCGACCCCCGCGGCTGGGCGCTGAAGTTCTACACCGAAGAGGGCAACTACGACCTCGTCGGCAACAACACCCCGGTGTTCTTCATCAAGGACGCCATCAAGTTCCCCGACTTCATCCACACCCAGAAGCGCGACCCGTACACGGGCTCGCAGGAGGCGGACAACGTCTGGGACTTCTGGGGCCTCTCCCCGGAGTCGACCCACCAGGTCACCTGGCTCTTCGGCGACCGCGGCATCCCCGCCTCGTACCGCCACATGAACGGCTACGGCTCGCACACGTTCCAGTGGAACAACGAGGCCGGCGAGGTCTTCTGGGTC
Organism: Streptomyces sp. R44; assembly: GCF_041053105.1. Taxonomy (NCBI): domain Bacteria; kingdom Bacillati; phylum Actinomycetota; class Actinomycetes; order Kitasatosporales; family Streptomycetaceae; genus Streptomyces; species Streptomyces sp. R44. Next base: position 5,663,633 of record NZ_CP163444.1, read on the forward strand.
AAGTACCACTTCAAGACCGACCAGGGCATCAAGAACCTCACCCAGGACGAGGCCAACCGCCTCGCCGGCGAGGACCCGGACTCGCACCAGCGCGACCTGCGCGAGGCCATCGAGCGCGGCGACTTCCCGAGCTGGACCGTGCAGGTCCAGATCATGCCCGCGGCCGACGCGGCGAACTACCGCTTCAACCCCTTCGACCTCACCAAGGTCTGGCCGCACGAGGACTACCCGCCGATCGAGATCGGCAAGCTGGAGCTCAACCGGAACCCGGAGAACATCTTCGCCGAGGTCGAGCAGTCGATCTTCAGCCCCGCGCACTTCGTGCCGGGCATCGGCCCCTCCCCGGACAAGATGCTCCAGGGTCGTCTCTTCGCGTACGGCGACGCCCACCGCTACCGCGTCGGCATCAACGCCGACCACCTTCCGGTGAACCGCCCGCACGCCACCGAGGCGCGCACCAACTCCCGTGACGGCTACCTCTACGACGGCCGCCACAAGGGCGCGAAGAACTACGAGCCGAACAGCTTCGGCGGCCCGCACCAGACGGACCGGCCGCTCTGGGCCGGCTCCGCGGTCACCGGCGTCACCGGCGACCACGCCGCCCCCTCGCACGCCGAGGACGACGACTTCGTGCAGGCGGGCAACCTCTACCGCCTGATGTCCGAGGACGAGAAGGGCCGTCTCGTCGGGAACCTGGCCGGCTTCATCGCCAAGGTCTCGCGCGACGACATCGCCGAGCGGGCGATCGGCAACTTCCGCCAGGCGGACGGTGACTTCGGCAAGCGGCTGGAGGCCGCGGTCCAGGCCCTGCGCGGCTGAGGGCGCTTGCCGTAGGTGGAGAGCGGGCCGGGATTCCGTACGGAGTCCGGCCCGCTCTCGCGTACTCAGCGGGCGACGCTGTGCACCGGGATCCAGCAGCGGATGATGTCGCGCACGGAGACGATGCCGACGGGGCCCCGGTCGTCGAGCACGACGAGGTGGCGGAAGCCGCCGTGCGTCATGGCCTCGGCCGCCTCCGCCAGGGTCCAACCGGGTGCGGCGAAGACGACGTCACGGGTGGTGTGGGAGCCGGCCGTCTCCCGGTCGGGGTCCTGGTCGCGGGCGAGGGAGTTGAGGATGTCGCGCTCGGTGATGATGCCGAGGCCGCCGGCATCGGTGTCGAGGACGATGGCCGCGCCGACGCGGCGCGCCGCCATCAGCCGGGCTGCCTGTCGGAGGGTGTGGGCGGGGCCGATGGTGAGGACCACGGTGCTCATGGCGTCACGGACGAGCATGGACGGAGCCACCTCCTTGGTGAATTCTTCAACGAGAAGAGATTCACAAGTTCACAAGCGGGGGGACTCTCAGAGTGGCACCGGGGCGAGAGGTCGACAAGGGGGCGCGCGAGGCGCCCCCCGGTAGCGCCCGGGGCGCTCAGCCCTGCGCGCTCTCCTGGTTGAGGTAGCTCAGCAGCTCGCCGTGGAGCAGGCCGTTCGACGCCGCCGCGTTCCCGCTGTGCGGGCCGTGTCGTCCGTCCAGGCCCGTGTACGTGCCACCGGCCTCCTGGACCACGATCGCGACCGCGGCCATGTCCCACAGCGACAGCTCCGGCTCCGCGCAGATGTCCACGGAACCCTCCGCGACCATCATGTACGGCCAGAAGTCGCCGTACGCCCGGGTCCGCCAGCACGCGCGCGTGAGGTCGAGGAAACCGTCGAGGCGGCCCCGCTCCTCCCAGCCGCTCAGCGAGGAGTACGCGAACGAGGCGTCCGCCAGGCGGCCGACCTTCGACACGCCGATCCGGGTCGCCGAGGCCAGGCTGCGGCCCGTGTACGCGCCGAGGCCCTTCGCCGCCCACCAGCGCCGGCCGAGCGCCGGGGCGGACACCACGCCGACCACCGGCTGGAACCCGGTCTCCCCGGCCTCCATCAGAGAGATCAGGGTCGCCCAGACCGGCACCCCGCGCACGTAGTTCTTGGTGCCGTCGATCGGGTCGATCACCCAGCGGCGCGGGCCCGTGCCCTCCACGCCGTACTCCTCGCCGAGGATCGCGTCGCGCGGCCTCGCGCGCTGGAGCTGTCCGCGGATCAGCTCCTCCGCCGCCTTGTCGGCCTCGCTCACCGGAGTCATGTCCGGCTTCGTCTCGACCTTGAGGTCGAGCGCCTGGAATCGGTCCATGGTGGCCGCGTCGGCGGCATCCGCGAGGACGTGGGCGAGACGCAGATCATCGTGGTAGTCGGCCATGGTCGGCACTCTATCCCCGAGGCCGGAGGCGGCGCGGAACCGTCCACCGCGGCCCTTGACACGCCCCGTACGCCTGTCGACCCTGAGCGGAGAACCGTTCCCTCCCGGAGGTGAGGATGGCGAACGCCCGCGAGGCCCTGCTCGACGCCGCGCTCGCCGCGCTCGCGCACCGCCCCTGGTCCGCCGTGCGGATGGCCGACCTGGCGGCCTCCGCCCGGGTCTCCCGGCAGACCCTCTACAACGAGTTCGGCTCCAAGGAGGGGCTGGCCCGCGCCCTCGTACGGAGAGAGGCGGACGCCTACCTCCAGGGCGTCCGGCACCTGCTCGCCTCGCCGGCCCCGCCCGAGCGGAAGCTCGTCGCCGTCGCCGAGTGGATCGTCGCCCGCGCCGCCGTCCGCCCGATCCTGCGGGCCCTGCTCACCGGCGCCTGGAACGAGCGGCTGCCCCAGCCCCGGCCGGTCCGCCCCGGCGCCCGGCTCGCCCCCGTACCCGCCCAGCGGCGCGCCGACGCCGGCCCGCCCGCACCCGGCGAGCTCGTGGCCGAGGCCGCGGCCGCGGCCGGGGAGCAGTGGGCGGCCGGCTGCGAACTCGCCCTACGGATCGCCCTGAGCCACGTCGTCGCACCGGTCCTGCCTGTGCCCCCTCAGTGCGCCGAGCCGGAGAGCTGGAGTCCGATGACCCCCACGATCACCAGGCTGATGGAGACGATCTTGAGCGTGGAGACCAGGTCGCCGAGGAAGACCATCCCGTAGATCGCCGTCCCGGCCGCGCCGATCCCCGTCCACACCGCGTACGCCGGCCCCACGTCGAGCTTCCGCAGCGCGAGGGTGAGGAGACCGAAGCTGCCGAGGGCGAAGGCCGCGAAGGCGATGGTCGGCCAGAGCCGGGTGAAACCGTGCGAGAGCTTCAGACAGACCGCGAAGCCCGTCTCCAGGATCCCCGCGATCACCACCAGCAGCCACGCCATCGTCAGTGCCTCCCACGCCGTCGGTGACTGCTTCGTCTCACTTCGTGTGATTATGCACTTACCGGCAGCGAGCGGGCGTAAACGCCGGCGGCTCAGTCGCCCTCGCGTCGCTCCCGGGTCGCGAGCAGCCGCCGCAGCGAGAACAGCCGCGCCGGATCGGCGTGCCCCTCCGCCACGAACGCGTCGAGCGCGCAGTCCGGCTCGTCGTGGCTGCAGGCGCGCGGACAGTTCTCCGTGCCCGGTTCCAGGTCGGGGAAGGCGTGGATGACCCGGGACGGGTCGACGTGGTGCAGACCGAAGGAGCGCACGCCGGGGGTGTCGATGACCCAGCCGCCCTCCTTGTCGTTCAGCGGCAGGGCAAGCGCCGAGGTCGTGGTGTGCCGGCCGCGGCCCGTGACCGCGTTGACCACACCCGTCGTACGCCGCCGGTCCGCCGGGACCAGGGCGTTCACCAGGGTCGTCTTGCCGACGCCGGAGTGGCCGACGAACGCCGTGGTGCGGCCCTTGAGGTGCTCGTGGACCCGCTCGGCGGCGACCCCGTCGACGAACTCGTCGCGGGTGGTCACCACGTGGGGGACGCCCAGCGCGCCGTACATCTCCAGAAGGTCGTCCGCCGGGGCCAGGTCGGACTTGGTCAGCACGAGCAGCGGGGAGAGCCCGCCGTCGTACGCCGCCACCAGACAGCGGTCGATCAGCCGGGGGCGCGGCTCCGGGTCGGCGAGCGCGGTGACGATCGCCAGCTGGTCGGCGTTGGCGACGACCACCCGCTCGAACGGGTCGTCGTCGTCGGCCGTGCGCCGGAGCACCGAGCTGCGCTCGCCGATCCGCACGATCCGGGCCAGCGTGTCCTTCTCGCCGGAGAGGTCGCCGACGAGGGAGACCCGGTCGCCGACGACGGCGGCCTTGCGGCCCAGCTCGCGCGCCTTCATCGCGGTCACCATGCGGTCCTCGACCAGACAGGTGAGCCGGCCCCGGTCGACGGTGAGGACCATGCCCTCGACGGCGTCCTCGTGCTTCGGGCGGATGGTGGTGCGGGGACGGGTGCCCTTGCGGTTGGGCCGCTGGCGGATGTCGTCCTCGTCGGTGTGCTTGCCGTAGCGCCGCATGGTCAGACCCCGAGCATTTCGGTCCACATCGTCGGGAAGTCCGGCAAGGTCTTCGCCGTCGTCGCCACGTCCTCGATCTCCACGCCCTCGACGGCGAGGCCGATGATCGCGCCCGCCGTCGCCATGCGGTGGTCGTGGTACGTGTGGAAGACGCCGCCGTGCAGCGGGCGCGGGCGGATGTGGAGGCCGTCCTCGGTCTCGGTCACGTCGCCGCCGAGCTCGTTGATCTCCTTGGTGAGCGCCGCGAGCCGGTCCGTCTCGTGCAGCCGCAGATGGGCGACCCCGCGCAGGGTGGAGGGGGAGTCGGCGAGGGCCGCGACCGCCGCGATGCCGGGGGTCAGCTCGCCGACCTCGCCCAGGTCCACGTCGATGCCGTGGATCCGGCCCGTGCCGGTGAAGGTGAGACCCGCGTCGGTGAGCTCGCAGGAGCCACCCATCTCGGTGAAGATCCGGCGCAGCTCGTCGCCCGGCTGGGTGGTCCGCTCCGGCCAGTCGGGGATCGTCACCCGGCCGCCGGTCACCAGGGCCGCCGCCAGGAACGGCTGCGCGTTCGACAGATCGGGCTCGACGACCAGGTCCCGGCCGCGCAGCGCGGAGGGCGCCACCCGCCACACGTTCGGCTCGCCGCCGTGCTCCGGCTCGTCGACCCGGGCACCGACCGCGCGCAGCATGTCGACCGTCATCCGGATGTGGGGGAGCGAGGGGAGCCGGCTGCCCACGTGCCGCACCTCGACGCCCTGGTTGAAGCGGGGCGCGGAGAGCAGCAGGGCGCTGACGAACTGGGAGGACGAGGAGGCGTCGATCTCGACCGTGCCGCCGTCCAGGCCCCCGGCGCCGTGCACGGTCATCGGGAGCGCGCCCCGGCTCTCGTCGTCGATCCGGGCGCCGAGCGCGCGCAGCGCGTCGATCACACCGTGCAGCGGGCGCTCGTGGGAGCGGGGGTCGCCGTCGAAGCGCACCGGGCCGTCGGCGAGCGCCGCGACCGGGGGCAGGAAGCGCATGACCGTGCCGGCGTTGCCGACGTCGACGGTCGCCGGGCCGCGCAGCGGGGAGGGGATGATCCGCCAGGCCTCGCCGGAGCCGTCGGGGCCCACGCCTTCCTCGATCTTCACGCCGAGGGTACGGAGCGCCTCGGCCATCAGGAGGGTGTCGCGGGAGCGCAGCGGGCGGCGCAGCCAGCCCGGCTCGGCGGCGAGCGCGGCGAGGACGAGGGCGCGGTTGGTGACCGACTTGGATCCGGGCACGGTGACGGTCGCGTCGACGGCGCCGCTCGCATACGGGGCGGGCCAGAGGTCGGTGGGCGGGTCGGTGTGCGTCGCGGAAGCTGCTGCGGTCATGGACTCACTGTACGGGGGAGTCAGAAGCCCAGGAGCCAGCGACCGCCGCCGATCAGGGCGGATATCGCGACCGTGTGGAAGAAGAGGAGCCACACCCCGGCGGGCACGTGGGTGAGCCGCGAGAGCTGGTCGGCGTCCGAGTCGGGGGCGCCGCCGTGGCGCCGCTTCCGCTGGAGCTCGAAGGCGGGCCGGACGCCGCCGAGCAGCAGGAACCAGACCACCGCGTACGCGAACACGGACTGGACCTCGGGGCCGGCCAGCCAGGAGACGAGGACGAAGGAGGCGCCCGTCAGGACGACGGTGAGGACCCCGTACGCGTTGCGGACCATCACGAGCAGCGCGAGCAGCAGCGCGGTCGCGCTCCACAGCAGCAGGGTGACGTGGCCGGTGCCGAGCAGGGCGGCGCCGCCGAGGCCGAGCAGCGAGGCCGCCGGATAGCCGGCGGCGAGGGTGAGGACCACGCCGAGGCCGGTCGGGTTGCCCCGGGTCACGGTCAGTCCGCTGGTGTCCGAGTGCAGCCGGATCGCCTCCAGGCGACGGCCGGCGGCGAGCGCGACGAGTCCGTGGCCGCCCTCGTGGGCGATGGTGATCGCGTTGCGGGCCAGGAGCCAGGGCCGCCGGAGCACGACCAGGGCCAGGGCGCACACGGCCGTGACGTAGACGGTCCACTCGGTGGGAGCGGGCTGGGTGCCGAGGATCTCGGTCATTTCGCGGACGGCTCCTCGGTCGGGTTCGGGAACGTGGCAGTGTGGCACGCATGTGCGGACGGTTTGCATCGAGTCGGCGGCCCGAGGACCTCGTCGAGGCCTTCGGCATCGAGAAGTGGGAGCCGGAGGAGGCCCTGGCCCCCGACTGGAACGTGGCCCCGACCAAAGAGGTCTGGGCCGTTCTGGAGCGTCCTCTGAAAGACGCCGGATCCCGCCGGCCGGTTCGCCAGCTCCGCGCGCTGAAATGGGGGCTCGTCCCGTCCTGGGCGAAGTCGCCCGAGGGCGCCGCCCGGATGATCAACGCGCGCGCGGAGACCGTCGACGAGAAGCCCTCCTTCAAGCGCGCCTTCCAGTCGCGCCGGTGCATCCTGCCCGCCGACGGCTACTACGAGTGGGTGACCGGGTCCGCCGAGCGCGACCTGGAGGTCGAGGGGAAGAAGAAGCGGGCCCGCAAGCAGCCCTACTTCGTGACCCCGGTGGACGGCTCCGTCTTCGCGATGGCCGGGCTCTACGAGTTCTGGCGGGACGGCACCCTGCCGCCCGAGCACCCCGCCGCGTGGTGGGTGACCTGCTCGGTGGTCACCACGGAGGCCGAGACCGGCCCGCTCGGCGTCGCGCCCGCCGAGGGCCCGGCCTCGCTCGCCGAGATCCACCCCCGGATGCCGCTGATGCTGACCGAGGACCGCTGGGACGCCTGGCTCGACCCGGCGCGCACCGACCCCGAGGAGCTGCGCGGGCTGCTCGCCCCGCCGCCGGGCGGCCTGATGCGGGCCTACCCGGTCGCCACCGCCGTCAGCAACGTCCGCAACAACGGCCCCGAACTCCTCGCGGAACTCGCCGGACCGGAGGTCGGCACGCTCTTCTGAGCTCTTCGGAAGCTCTTCGGAAGCTCTTCGGACAGGATGGGGACGTGACACAGTACGAGACCGTTCCCACCGACGCCGGTGAGGCGCGCATCACCTGGCACGCGGGCACGAAGCCGTGGGCCGTGCTCGCCCTCGGCCACGGCGCCGGCGGCGGCGTCGAGGCCCGCGACCTCCAGGCCCTCGCCGGCGCACTGCCCGCGAAGGGCGTGACCGTCGCCCTCGTCGAGCAGCCCTGGCGGGTCGCCGGCAAGAAGGTCGCCCCCGCCCCGAAGACCCTCGACACCGGCTGGCGCGGCCTCTGGCCGGCCCTCGCCGAGCCCGGCCTCCCGGTGATCGCGGGCGGCCGCAGCGCCGGCGCCCGCGTCGCCTGCCGCACCGGGCGGGAACTCGGCGCGCTCGCCGTCCTCGCCCTGAGCTTCCCGCTCCACCCGCCGGGCAAGCCCGAGAAGTCCCGCGCCGAGGAGCTCCTCGCCACCGGGCTGCCCACCCTCGTCGTCCAGGGCGGCAACGACCCCTTCGGGCGGCCCGAGGAGTACCCGGAAGGCCCGTACGAGCTCGTGGAGATCCCGTACGGCGACCACGGCTTCGCCCTCCCCAAGCGCGCGCCGCTCGGCCAGGACGAGGCCCTCGGGCTCCTGGCCGACGGGGTCGCCGAGTGGATCTCCGCACTCCGCTGATCTTCCCGCCGTTCCCGGGAATGTTGAGCGGGGGACCACTGTTGTGGAGAGCGTCGGTGTGAGAGCAAGGAAGAGGGAGTCCGTCGTATGGGTATGACCATCTGCCCGGAGCGTGCGCAGGCCGCTGACCTCGACTGGACAGTGCTGCCCGCGCCCAAGGCCGCCCCTATTCGGGCGGCGGGCGGAGCGGTTCCTCGTCTATCCTCCGAAACGAGCGGGTCCGCCCTCGGGCTCGCCGCCGCGCTGGAGGAGGTGGGTCCGGTCACTGGGACCGACACAGGGACCGACGACGGCCCCGAGGAGACGACCGAGGAGCGCAACGCGCGCTTCGAGCGGGACGCCCTCGGCTACCTCGACCAGATGTACTCGGCCGCGCTCCGCATGACGCGGAACCCCGCGGACGCGGAGGACCTGGTGCAGGAGACCTATGCCAAGGCGTACGGCTCCTTCCACCAGTTCCGCGAGGGGACGAACCTCAAGGCCTGGCTCTACCGCATCCTCACGAACACCTTCATCAACTCGTACCGCAAGAAGCAGCGTGAGCCCCAGCGCAGCGCCGCCGAGGAGATCGAGGACTGGCAGCTCGCCCGCGCCGAGTCGCACATGTCGACCGGTCTGCGCTCCGCGGAGTCGCAGGCGCTCGACCACCTCCCCGACTCCGACGTGAAGGAAGCGCTCCAGGCAATTCCCGAGGAGTTCCGCATCGCCGTCTATCTCGCGGATGTCGAGGGCTTTGCGTACAAGGAGATCGCGGACATCATGGGGACACCCATCGGTACGGTGATGTCCCGACTGCACCGGGGCCGCCGCCAGCTGCGCGGCATGCTCGAGGACTACGCTCGCGACCGCGGGCTGGTACCCGCGGGCGCCGGAGAGTCGTCGAACGATCTGAAAGGCTCGGGCTCATGAGCTGCGGAGAGCCGCACGAGACGGATTGCTCAGAGGTCCTGGATCATCTCTACGAGTTCCTCGACCACGAGATGCCCGACAGTGACTGCACCAAGTTCGAGGTGCACTTCGAGGAGTGCTCCCCGTGCCTGGAGAAGTACGGCCTGGAGCAGGCGGTGAAGAAGCTCGTCAAGCGCTGCTGCGGCAGTGACGACGTCCCCACCGACCTGCGTGCCAAGGTCATGGGCCGGATCGACCTGATCCGCGCCGGACACCTGGTGCCCGAACAGGACATCACGGTGAGCGGCCCGACGACACCGGCCCCGCAGGAGTAGCACCCCTTCCCGTACGAGCCGTATCAGGGAAGCGAACGGCCGCCGCGAAGTTCTCGCGGCGGCCTCGCGCATATATCAGCTTGTATCACCCGATGGTGCGAATCACACGGAGCGCGCCGTCCCCGGCCGCCCAACTCGCTAGCGTGACCCGCGTGATGGGCGTGAACGTCATTCCACGAGCGGCCCGCGTGTACATCGGCTGCGCCCTGCTCGGCGCCGGCGCGTGCGCCCTGCCCGCGCTGCGCCCCGGCGCGCCCGTCCCCTGGGGCACGGTCGCGCTCCTCACCACCCTGTACGCGCTCTGCGAGCTGCCCGCCCGCTGCCGGCTCATCGGCCGCGCCCTCGGCGGCTCCGTCCCCATGGGCACCGGCTCCTTCTTCCCCGTGCTCCTCGCCGCCGCCCTGCTCCTGCCGCCCGCCGCCGCCGCCCTCACCGCGATCCCCGGCAGCCTCCTCGCCCGCGTCGAGGAACCCCCCGCCGCACCCCGCCGCGCCTGGCGGGCCGCCGCCACCGCCCTCGCCGTCTGGGCCGCCGCCCTGACCGCCGGCGCCCTCGGCGGCCCCACCGCCCTCGGCCACGGCCCGGACGCCCCCGACCTGCCGTACGCGCTGCTGCCCGCCGGAGCCGCCGCCCTCGCCTTCTGCCTGGCCCTCACCGCCCTCGACGGCGGCATCCGGGCCACCGCCGACGGACTGCCGCTCCGCGCCGCCTGGCGCGGCCTCCTCGGCCGCGCCCTCGCCCCGCACACCGTCCACGGACTCGCCGGACTGATGATGGCCGTCCTCTGGCGCAGCACGTACGGACCGGTCGCGGCGCTCTTCGTGGTGCTCCCCATGTACATCTCCTGCTGGGTCTTCGCCCAGTACCACCGCGAGCGCGCCGCCCACCAGGCCACCATCCGCGCCCTCGTCCAGGCCGTCGACATCAAGGACCGCTACACCCGCGGCCACAGCGAACGCGTCGGCCACGCCTCCGTCCTGATCGCCCGTGAGCTCGGCATGGCCGAGGACCGCCTCGACGTCGTCCGCTTCGCCGGCATCCTCCACGACGTCGGCAAACTCGGCGTGCCCACCCGGGTCCTCCGCAAGGACGGACCCCTCACCCCCGAGGAACGCCGGGTCATCGAACTGCACCCCGAGTACGGCCACGAGATGGTCCGCGGCATCGGCTTCCTCGGCGAGGCACGGGCCGCGATCCTCCACCACCACGAACGCATGGACGGCAGCGGCTACCCGTACGGGCTCCACGGCGAGCAGATCCCCGAATTCGCCCGGGTCGTCGCCGTCGCCGACGCCTTCGACGCCATGACCTCCACCCGCTGCTACAGCCGCGCCCGCCCGGTGCCCACCGCCCTCGCCGAACTGGAACGCTGCGCCGGCACCCAGTTCGACCCCCGCATGGTCACCGCCCTCGCCCAGGCCCTGGACCGGCACGGCTGGCAGCCCGCCGTCACCGCCGACGACACCACCACCCCCCAGCCCGAACAGGTGCCCCCACCGCGCGAGGCCACCCCCACCCCCGCCAAGGAGCCCGCGTGAGACCGGGGGCACTCACCGTCGGCGCCGTGCACGGCGCCGCCCTCCTCCTCGGCCTCACCGGCTTCGGCGCCACCCTCTGGCACGGCCTCGACGAACCCGGCAACGCCCTCGCCTTCGGCACCCTCATCGCCCTCGGCGAGCTCGCCCGCTGGGGCGCCGCGCCCGGCGAACGCGAACCCGCGCCGCTCGCCGCCGCCGGAGCCCTCGCGTACGCCCTCCTCGGCACCAGCGCCGGCACCGCCACCACCCACGGCGTCCTCCAGACCGTCGCCGTCGCCGTCGCCGCGGCCCTCGCCGGGATCGTCCCCCACATCGCCCGGGGCAGGGGCCCAGGACCCGACCACCTCGCCCGCCGCGTCCTCACCGTCGGCTTCGCCGCGCTCTGCTTCCAGCCCCTCTACAACTCCGGCGCCGTCACCGAGCACCTCGGCCAGGGCCCCGCGTACGCCCTCTTCCTCGCCCTCCTGCTCGTCCTGACCGCCCTGTGCGACGCCGTCCTCGCCGCCCTCGTCCTGCGCGCCCGCACCGGATTCCCGTACGGCCCCCTCCTCCGCGACGAACTCCGCGCCCTCCTCGGCATCGGCTCCGCCGTCTGCGCCACCGGCACCGTCATGGCGCTCGGCGTCGCCGCCGCCGGACTCTGGGCCCTGCCCGTGCTCGCCGTCCCCCTGCTGCTCACCCAGGTCTCCTTCCGGCGGTACGCGGCCGTGCGGACCGTCAACCGGCAGACCATCGCCTCCCTCGCCCGCGCCACCGAGATCGCCGGCTGCACCCCGCCCGGCCACGCCCGCCGGGTCGCCGCCCTCAGCGCGGCCGTCGGCCGCGAGCTGGGCCTCTCCGGGACCGAGCTGGCCGTCCTGGAGCACGCGGCGCTCATGCACGACATCGGACAGCTCTCCCTCGTCGACCCGGTCGCCGGCGGCGCCACCGCCGTCCTGCCGGCCGAGGAGCAGCGCCGGATCGCCCTCCTGGGCGGCGAGGTCGTCCGCAGGACCGGCGTCCCCGAGGCCGTCGCCGTCGTCGTGGAGCGGCAGGCCGACCCGTACCGCGAGCAGCCGCCCGCCGCCCGGATCGTCCGGGCCGTGAACGCCTACGACGACCTCGCGGGCGACGGCGCGGGCGCCGCACTCGACGCCCTGGAGCGGCTCAGGCTCGGCACCGCCCGCGACTATCACCCGGATGTCGTCGAATGCCTGGCCAGGGTCCTGGCGCGGGGCGGAGCCACTGGGGTGACCTCCGCGGTCCCTGGGTAACCCATGGGTAATGAGCGCGCGTCCGACCGGGCATGGTTGGATGCGAACAAGAGGGTGAAGCGACCGGCAGGCGGGAATCGTGAAGATCTTCGGGAAGGTACGGCATCGGCCCTCCGCCTCGTGGCGGCAGGCCACCGACCGCGCGTTCACGCTGATCGGCGACGGCCGGTACGAGGACGCGGGCGCACTCCTGACGCGCGCGGCGGACCTGGAGCCCTGGCTCTCGGAGTCCTGGTTCAACCTGGCTCTGCTGCACAAGTTCCGGCACGACTGGGAGCAGGCGCGGGCCGCGGGCCTGCGGGCCGTCGCGCTGCTCGACAAGGAGACCGGCGCCCCCGACTGGTGGAACGTGGGCATCGCCGCCACCGCCCTCCAGGACTGGCCGCTGGCCCGCCGCGCCTGGCAGGCCTACGGCCTCAAGGTGCCCGGCGCCGCCGCCGGCACCGGTGAGCCCGCTGGCATGGAACTGGGCAGCGCCGCCGTCCGGCTCTCGCCCGAGGGCGAGGCGGAGGTCGTGTGGGGCCGCCGGCTGGACCCCGCCCGGATCGAGGTCCTCTCCATCCCGCTGCCGTCCTCCGGCCGCCGCTGGGGCGAGGTCGTCCTCCACGACGGCGTGCCGAACGGCGAGCGGACCACCACCGCCGGCCCCTCCTACCCCGTCTTCGACGAGATCGAGCTGTGGGCGCCCTCGCCGGTCCCCACCTGGGTGGTCCTCCTGGAGGCCGCCACCGAGGCCGACCGTGACGCCCTGGAGCAGCTCGCCGCCGAGGCCGGTTTCGCCGCCGAGGACTGGTCGTCCTCCGTACGGCTGCTCTGTCGCGCCTGCTCCGAGTCGACGATGCCGAGCGCCGAGGGCGAGGGCGAGCACTCCGACCCGCACGACCACAGCGAGCCCGGGCACCCCGGACCGCTCGGCCACCGCTCGCCCGGCGAGCTGTGGGTCCCCGAGCGGGAGTGCGGCATCGCGGCCCCCGCGGGCCTGGTGCGGGGGCTCCTGGACGGCTGGGTCGCGGACAGCCCGGACAGCCGGGAATGGCGCGATCTGGAAGAGGTCTGCTGAGGCCAGGGCCCCGGGCCCGTAGGCTGTCCCTCGACGGAATCGGGTTTTCAGAAGGGCGCGGCCGGACATGGCGCAGCAGGAGACGGACGAGCAGACGATCAACGACGGCTTCGTCGTGGACACGGAGGACTGCGAGGCGCGGGAGCTCGCCTACCGCGAGCGCGGCACGGCCCGCCCGATCACGGTCGTCGGCAACCCCGTCCTCCACCGCGAGTGCAAGGACGTCACCGAGTTCGACGACGAGCTGGCGAAGCTCATCGACGACATGTTCGCCAGCCAGAAGGCCGCCGAGGGCGTGGGCCTGGCCGCGAACCAGATCGGTGTGGACCTCAAGGTCTTCGTCTACGACTGCCCCGACGACGAGGGCGTCCGGCACACCGGTGTCGTGATCAACCCCGTCCTCCAGGAGCTCCCGGCCGAGCTGCGCGTCCTGGACGAGTCCAACGAGGGCTGCCTGTCCGTGCCGACGGCCTACGCCGAGCTGGCCCGCCCCGACTACGCGGAGGTCCACGGCCAGGACGCCCAGGGCAACCCGATCAAGGTGCGCGGCACCGGCTACTTCGCCCGCTGCCTCCAGCACGAGACGGACCACCTGTACGGCTTCCTCTACATCGACAAGCTCTCCAAGCGCGACCGCAAGGACGCCCTCCGCCAGATGGAAGAAGGCACCCCGCGCTACGAGACGGTCCCGAACGACTGAGCGCATGACGAAGGGCCCGCACTCCGAGGAGTGCGGGCCCTTCGTCGTACCGGCTAGAAGTCCTCGTCGAGGTCCACCGAGCCCTCGACCGCCACCTGGTAGGCGGACGGGCGGCGCTCGAAGAAGTTGGTCAGCTCCTGGACGCCCTGGAGCTCCATGAACGCGAACGGGTTCTCCGAGCCGTACACCGGCGGGAAGCCGAGGCGCTGCAGGCGCTGGTCGGCGACGCACTGGAGGTACTCGCGCATCGACTCGGTGTTCATGCCCGGCAGGCCGTCACCGCACAGGTCGCGGCCGAACTGAAGTTCCGCCTCGACGGCCTCCTTCAGCATGTCCGTGACCTGCTGCTGCAGCGCGTCGTCGAAGAGCTCCGGCTCCTCCTTGCGGACGGTGTCCACGACCTCGAAGGCGAAGTTCATGTGCATCGTCTCGTCGCGGAAGACCCAGTTGGTGCCGGTCGCCAGGCCGTGCAGGAGGCCGCGGGAGCGGAACCAGTAGACGTACGCGAAGGCGCCGTAGAAGAACAGGCCCTCGATGCACGCCGCGAAGCAGATCAGGTTCAGCAGGAAGCGGCGGCGGTCGGCGGCCGTCTCCAGCTTCTCGATCTTCTCGACCGAGTCCATCCACTTGAAGCAGAACTGCGCCTTCTCGCGGATCGACGGGATGTTCTCCACCGCGTCGAAGGCCGCCGCGCGGTCGTCCGGGTCGGGCAGGTACGTGTCCAGGAGCGTCAGATAGAACTGGACGTGGACCGCTTCCTCGAAGAGCTGGCGCGAGAGGTACAGGCGCGCTTCCGGGGAGTTGATGTGCTTGTACAGCGTCAGGACCAGGTTGTTCGCCACGATCGAGTCGCCCGTCGCGAAGAACGCGACCAGACGGCCGATCATGTGCTGCTCACCGGCGGTGAGCTTGGCGAGGTCGGCGACGTCCGAGTGGAGGTCGACCTCCTCCACGGTCCAGGTGTTCTTGATGGCGTCCCGGTAGCGCTCGTAGAAGTCCGGGTAGCGCATGGGGCGGAGCGTGAGCTCGAAGCCCGGGTCCAGGAGGTTCTTCTTCTCGGTACTCATTACTGGCAGGCCTCGCAGGACTCGGGGTTCTCAAGGGAGCAGGCGATCGCGTCCGCGTCGGGGGTCGCCTGCTGGACGGGGATCGGGGCGGCGGCCTGCGCGGCGCGGGCGATCCGGGTCGCCGGGCGGGAGCGCAGGTAGTACGTCGTCTTCAGGCCCTGCTTCCAGGCGTACGCGTACATCGACGACAGCTTGCCGATCGTCGGCGTCTCCATGAAGAGGTTCAGGGACTGCGACTGGTCCAGGAACGGGGTGCGCGCCGCCGCCATGTCGATGAGGCCGCGCTGCGGGATCTCCCAGGCCGTGCGGTACAGCTCGCGGACCTCCGCCGGGACCCAGGTGAAGCCGGCCACCGAGCCGTTGGAGTCGCGCAGCGCCTCGCGGGTCTGCGCGTCCCACACGCCGAGCTTCTTCAGCTCGTCGACGAGGTACGAGTTGACCTGGAGGAACTCGCCGGACAGCGTCTCGCGCTTGAACAGGTTGGAGACCTGCGGCTCGATGCACTCGTAGACGCCGGCGATCGAGGCGATCGTCGCCGTCGGGGCGATGGCGAGGAGGAGGCTGTTGCGCATGCCGGTGGAGGCGATGCGCGCCCGCAGGGCGGTCCAGCGCTCCGGCCAGTTCAGCTCCACGTCGTAGTGGTCCGGGTGCAGGACGCCCTGGGCGGTGCGGGTCTTGTCCCAGGCGGGGAGCGGGCCGCTGCGCTCGGCGAGGTCCGCGGAGGCCTCGTACGCCGCCAGCATGATCCGCTCGGCGATCTTCGTCGACAGGGCGCGGGCCTCGGCCGAGTCGAACGGCAGCTTCAGCTGGAAGAAGACGTCCTGGAGGCCCATGGCGCCCAGGCCGACCGGGCGCCACTTGGCGTTGGAGCGGCCCGCCTGCTCGGTCGGGTAGAAGTTGATGTCGACGACCCGGTCGAGGAAGGTGACGGCCGTGCGGACGGTCTCGTCCAGGCGCTCCCAGTCGATGTCCGAACCCGACACGAAGGAGCCCAGGTTGACCGAGCCCAGGTTGCAGACCGCCGTCTCGCCGTCGTTCGTGACCTCGATGATCTCGGTGCAGAGGTTCGAGGAGTGGACGACGGTGCCCGGCTCGGCCGTCTGGTTGGCCGTGCGGTTCGAGGCGTCCTTGAACGTCATCCAGCCGTTGCCGGTCTGCGCGAGGGTCCGCATCATCCGGCCGTACAGGTCGCGGGCCGGCATCGTCTTGCGGGCCAGGCCCGCCGCCTCGGCCTTGCGGTAGGCGGCGTCGAACTCCTCGCCGTACAGGTCGACGAGCTCGGGCACGTCCGAGGGGGAGAACAGCGACCACTCGGCGTCGGCGTTGACCCGGCGCATGAACTCGTCCGGGATCCAGTGCGCCAGGTTCAGGTTGTGCGTACGGCGCTGGTCCTCGCCCGTGTTGTCGCGGAGCTCCAGGAACTCCTCGATGTCCGCGTGCCAGGTCTCCAGGTAGACCGCGGCGGCGCCCTTGCGGCGGCCGCCCTGGTTCACGGCGGCGACGGAGGCGTCGAGGGTCTTGAGGAACGGCACGATGCCGTTGGAGTGCCCGTTGGTGCCGCGGATCAGCGAACCGCGGGCGCGGATGCGGGAGTACGAGAGGCCGATGCCGCCCGCGTGCTTCGAGAGGCGCGCGACCTGGTGGTAGCGGTCGTAGATGGAGTCCAGCTCGTCCTGCGGGGAGTCCAGGAGGTAGCAGGAGGACATCTGCGGGTGGCGGGTGCCGGAGTTGAAGAGCGTGGGGGAGGACGGGAGGTAGTCCAGGCGGCTCATCAGGCCGTAGAGCGCGCTCACTTCGTCCAGGGCGCGGGCCGTCTCGTCCTCGGCGAGGCCGCAGGCGACGCGCAGCATGAAGTGCTGCGGGGTCTCGATGACCTTGCGGGTGATCGGGTGGCGCAGCAGGTAGCGCGAGTAGAGGGTGCGCAGGCCGAAGTAGCCGAAGCGGTCGTCGCCGGCCGGGTCGATCGTGGCGTCGAGGCGGGCCGCGTGCAGTGCCACGAACTCGGCGGTGCGGTCGGCGATGAGCCCCTCGCGGTGACCGACGGCGACGGAGGCCGAGAAGTTCACGGCGCCCTGGCCGGCGGCCTCGTCGGCGATGGTGATGGTGAGGAGCCGGGCGGCGAGCCGGGAGTACGCGGGGTCCTCGGCGATCAGGCCGGCGGCCGCCTCGGTGGCCAGCTCGCGCAGCTCCGCCTCGTCCGACGTGGCGCTGCGGCCGCGGAGGGCGGCGGCGGCGACCTTGCCGGGGTCGGTGTCCGGGAGGTCGGCGGTGAGATCGGTCAGGGTCCGCAGGAGTACGGTCCCGGGGCCGTCGGTCTCGATCGCTGCGGCCGGATCGGCGGGCGCGATGGTCACGTGGGGGCTCTCCCTCGCTCGGCTCGGGGCCTCGGGCGGGAAGGCGGGCAGGCGGGCGCCCGTACACGTGGGCGCGCCGCGTCCACCGGCCCACTCCGCGAGGCCCGGACGTCTGTGACACCCGGAACGGACGGACCGGGTGCGCTGCCGGCAGGTCTTCGGACTCACCGCGTACGAATCCGCACGAAGCACACCGTTGCGGGACAGTTCCGGATTCGCGCCGGATTCCCCTGCGTCGACAGCGAGGATGAGCATACATGTGGGGGGCGCCGCTCGTGGCACCCCCCACATGTTGTGTCGGTCCCGGCGCTACAGCTCCAGGGCGTAGGTCCGCAGCGAGTGGTCGGGGATCGGTTCCCAGTCCCGCTCGGGGGTGCGGACGAAGCCGAGGCGCTCGTAGATCCGGTGCGCGGAGACCATCAGATCGGCCGTGGAGAGCACGAGACGCGCGCACCCGGGGAGGGCCCGCGCCCGGTCCACGCAGGCCCGTACGAGGGCTTCTCCGACGCCCCTGCCGCGGGCCTCGGGAGCGACCACGAGCATCCGGAACTCGGCCTCGCCGGCGACGGCGATGTCCGCCCAGGTCGTGCCGCCGGGGGCGAAGGTCACCCCGCCGATGATCCCGCCGTCGGCGTCGACGGCGACGAGCACCTCGCTCTCGCGCGCCCGCCGGGCCGTGTCGCGGAGGACGGCGAGGTAGAAGTCGTCCTCGCCGTGCAGCAGCAGCCCGTCATTCAGATAGGTGAACCCGGTGAGGTCACCGAGCGCCTCGTGCTCCTCGGGCCGTACCGCCCTGATCGTGAAGTCCATGGGAAGCAGTCTCCCTCTCGGGGTACGTGGACGGGCCCCGGGTCTCCTCGCGGAGATCCGGGGCCCGTTCACGGACGGTGACGTCAGTGCGCCGCGGTGCCGACCTTCGGGAGGTCGGTGACGCCGGGGTCGCCCGCGTCCGCCGTGTAGTCCTCCGGGGAGGTCTCGTCGACGCCCTCGGGGGCCTTGACGGCCTTGAGGACGAAGGTCAGGACGACCGTGACGACGACGTTGAGCACGAAGGCGGTGAGGCCGATGTAGCCGATCTCGCCGATGCCCGGGATCTCGGCGGCCGAGCCGCCGAAGTGCTTCTGGGTGGGGCTGGCGACGCCGTACGCTGCGGCCGTGCCGTACGCCATGCCGACGGCCCAGCCGGCGAGCAGCGCCCAGCGGTGGAACCAGCGGGTGAAGAGACCGCCGACGAGCGCCGGGAAGGTCTGCAGGATCCAGATGCCGCCGAGCAGCTGGAAGTTGATCGCGACCGTCTTGTCCATGGTGAGGACGAAGACGAGCGCGCCGACCTTCACCAGGAGCGAGACCAGCTTGGAGACCTTGGTCTCCTGGGCCGGGGTGGCGTCCTTCTTGATGAAGTCCTTGTAGATGTTGCGGGTGAAGAGGTTGGCCGCGGCGATCGACATGATCGCGGCCGGGACGAGCGCGCCGATGCCGATCGCGGCGAACGCGACGCCCGCGAACCAGTCCGGGAACATGGTCTCGAAGAGCTGCGGGATGGCGAGCTGGCCGTTCTTGACCTTGATGCCGGCGGCGATCGCCATGAAGCCGAGCAGCGCGAGCAGGCCCAGCATCAGCGAGTACAGCGGCAGGATCGTGGTGTTGCGGCGGATGACGTTCCGGCTCCGGGACGACAGGGTCGCCGTGATGGAGTGCGGGTACATGAACAGCGCGAGCGCCGAGCCGAGCGCCAGCGTCGCGTACGTCCACTGGCCGGCCTCGCCGGGGACGAGCGCGCCCTTGGGCTTGCCGGTGGCCGGGTTGATCGTCTTGTACGCCTCGGCCGCCTTGCCGAAGATCTCGTCGAAGCCGCCCAGCTTGATCGGGATGTAGATGATCGCCACCGCGATGACGATGTAGATCAGGGTGTCCTTGACGAAGGCGATGAGCGCCGGGGCGCGCAGGCCGGAGGAGTACGTGTAGGCCGCGAGGACACCGAAGGCGATGAGCAGCGGCAGGTCCTTGACGAACCAGTTGGTGTTCTCGCCGCCGCCGACGCCCATCACGTCCAGGACGGCCTGGATGCCGACGAGCTGGAGGGCGATGTACGGCATGGTGGCCAGGATGCCGGTGACCGCCACCGCCAGGGACAGGCCCTTGGAGCCGAAGCGGCCGCGCACGAAGTCGGAGGTGGTGACGTATCCGTGCTTGTGCGAGACCGACCAGAGGCGCGGCAGGAAGGTGAAGATCAGCGGGTACACCAGGATCGTGTACGGGACGGCGAAGAAGCCGGCCGCGCCCGCCGCGTAGATGGCCGCGGGGACGGCGACGAAGGTGTACGCCGTGTAGAGGTCGCCGCCGAGCAGGAACCAGGTCACCCAGGTGCCGAACGATCTGCCGCCCAGGCCCCATTCGTCGAGGCTCTCGTTCTCGGCCTTGCGCCAGCGGGCGGCCAGGAAGCCCATGACCGTGACGGCCAGGAAGAAGAAGACGAAGACGCCGAGCGCCACGCCGTTCACGCCGTCCTTCATCGTGCGTCACCTCCCTTGCGGGCGCGCTGGTCCCGCTGCCACAGCTTGTACGCGATCATGGTGAGAGCCGTGGAGATCAGCACCCAGAGCATCTGGTACCAGTAGAAGAACGGGATGCCGGCGAAGAGCGGTTCGACCTTGGCGTAGGAGCTCACCCAGAGCATCGCCACGAACGGGGCGAACAGGCAGAGCGCGATCACCACCCGCACGGGAGTGATGGTCGGTTGTTTCCCTTGTGTCACATCTGACGCTTCTGACATGGCGATTCCGTCCCCTCACTGATCACCTCGGTAATGCTGGGGAAATCTAGGGGACGGCTCCGTTGCTGGGAACCCCTGTCCGCATAACGGAAGCGACTCGTCAGAGCCAGCCCTCCTTGGCGGCTCGTACGCCCGCCTCGAAACGGCTGCGGGCGCCGAGCCGGTTCATCAGCTCCGAGCTCATCCGGCGGACCGTCCGCAGCGAGACCCCGAGCCGCCGGGCCGCGATGTCGTCCGTGCAGCCGATGCCGAGGAGCATCAGCAACTCCCGCTCCTGCGGGGAGAGGTCGTGCGCGTCGCGGCGCGGGGCCTCGCCGAAGGGGGTGCCGGCGTCCCACAGCCGGTCGAAGAGCACCACGAGCGCGTGGACCAGGCCGGGGCTGCGCACTTCGAGGGCGCCCGCGCGCCCGTCCTCGGGGTCGACGGGGACGAGCGCGGCCTCGCGGTCGACGATCACCATGAGCATCGGGACGACGGGCACGGTCCGGGCCTCGCCGCCGAGGTCGCAGTACCAGCGGACGTAGTCGACGGTCGGCGGGTCGTTGCGGAAGCTCTCCTGGTAGATCGAGCGGATCTTCACCCCGCGCTCCAGGGCGAGTTGGTCGAGCGGCTGGCTCGCGTCCATCGTGTCGGGGAGCTGGGCGCCGCCGGGCAGCAGCGAGAGGCACTCGGTGCGGGCGTTCGCGGCGAGGTCCTCCAGGCGTTCGCGGACGGTGTCGAGTCCGGTGATGCGGTCCACGAGGTCGTGCCGGACGCCCGGTTCGGGGCAGTCCGCGTACGAGGCGAGGATGCCGGCCACCGCCCTGCCCGCCTGCTCGACCTGGCGCTTGCGCTTGCTCAGTTCGGCCTCGGCGCGGGAGAGCAGGAAGGAGAAGCCGACGTCCGGGCTGAAGGGTTCGACCTCGCCCGAGGAGTCGTCCATGAGGACGAGCTTGAGGTCCGCGAGACAGGCGAGCGCCTCGCGGACCTCCGGCTCCGGGCGGCCCAGATGGGTCGCCATGTCCGTCACGTCGTACTCGGGCCGCTCCAGGAGCAGGCGGTAGACGGCCTCCGTCGACTCCTTTATGCCGAGCGCCTCCAGCATCAGGTATCTCCCCCTCGTCACCTTCCGTGGTGCGACCGGTCGAACTCGTGATCGCGGTCGATGATGGTAGAGGGGAGGAGGCGTCTAGGTCTAGACCAATCATGGTGAACTCCGCGGGGCGATCCCGCCGGTGCGCCGGCCAGCGCGTCCAGCACCGCACCCGCCGCGAAACCCGAGACCAGCAGAGCCAGTTCGACCTGAGGACCGATCCCCGCCGTGAGCACCGCGAGCGCGCCCGCGCCCGCCGCCACCGGACCGGCCCACCCCGGCCCGCCCGCCGCCGAGGCCGCCGACCGCTCCAGGGACACGCAGAACGCGAAGGCGCCCACCACCAGCGGCACCCAGCCCGTCACCGCACCGGTCCCCGCCGGGCCCCACTGCCACAGCACCACGAGAGCCCCCGCCGACGCGCCCGCCGCGAGCAGCCCGCCGAGCACCGCCCGCGCCGCCGGGCCGGGACCCAGCCGCCGGGCGAGCACCCCGAACGCCGCCAGGGCCGCCGCCGGGACCGCGTACGGCAGCAGCCCGTACACCCCGTCCACCAGATCGCGGTCCACCACACCCGAACCGCCCACCAGGGCGCCCGTGCCGGCGAGCGCCGACCGCAGCGCCGTCACCGTCCCCGCCCCGGCCGCCGTCATCGGCTCCGCCTCCGGGACGACCACCACCAGGGCCGACCCGGAGCGGTGCCAGGCCGCGGGCGCCGCCGCGAGCAGCACCCCCGGCACCCGCGCCGCCCGCGCGGCCACCGCCGCCGCGTCCCCGCCCTCGGGGACGAGGACCTCCAGCGGGTTCAGCACGCCCGACGGCACCCCGGCCGCCGTCAGCCGGTCCAGACCGTCCCGGGCCGGACCGCTCGCCACCAGGGCGCGGGCCTCCGGGTTGCCGACCCGCAGCTGCGTGGCCGCGCCGGTGAGCAGGACGAGGAGGACGAGGCCGACGGCGGGGAGCGCGCGGGGGCTCCGTACGCGGACAGCGCGGGGGTCCCGGACCACCGACCGCAGCACCGGCGTCAGCGTCAGGGCCGCCGCCGTGCCCACCGCGCAGACCGCGAGCCCCGCCACCCCGACCGACCGCAGGAACGCCGCCGGGAACAAGGCCAGGGCCGCGCAGGCCGCCGCACCCGCCGCCCCGCCCGTCACCGCCGACCGGGCGCCGGCCCGCCCCGGCCGCTGCGCCCAGCGGTGCACCGCGACCACGAGCGCCGTCACCGGCACCAGGTACACCACCACGAAGCCGATCTCCGTGAACCCCGCCACCGCCTCCACCAGGGCGAGCGCCCCCACCGAGGTCACGGCCGCCAGGAGCAGCGGCGCCAGGACCCCTAGCGGCGAGCGGAACGCCAGGACGAGCACGAGCAACAGGCCCAGCGCACAGGCCGCCTTCGCCGCCAGGGCCACCGCGCCCGGCCCCACGAGCGCGCTGTCGTGCTGGAGCGGCAGCACCCCCGTCACCTCGACCCGGGCCCCGGGAAGTGCGGACCGCAGCCCCGCACGGAGCGAGACCGCCGCCTCCTCGACGGCCGTCAGACCCGCCAGGTCCGGCTTCCCCGCCGCCGGGTACACCAGGGCGTACTCGGTCCGGCCGTCCGCGCCGAGGAAGCCCTCGTCGCCCGTCCCCGCGTACGAGACGGTCCGCGCGCCCGGTCCCGCCGTCCGTTCGAGCGCCGCCGCGAGCCGCGTGGCGGACGCCCGGTCCCGTACCTCCCAGGTCACGACCGCCACCAGCGGGGCGACGGCGGCCCCGTTCCCGTACCGCTCCTGGATCGCCAGGTTCGCCCGGTGGCCCGGCCCGCCGGAGGCCGTGAACGACTGGTCGAGGCGCCCCAGACCGAGCACCGCCGCCGCCCCGCCGAGCAGCAGCACCAGCAGCCACACCACCCCGACCGCCACCCGGTGGCGCAGCACCGCGGTCCGTACCCGCTCAGTCCACATCGTCCAGCCGCTTCCTGAGCTCCTCGTCCAGACGCAGCCCCACCGCGCCGAGCGCCTCGTCCAGCTGCTCCGGCGCACTCGCCCCGATCACCGGCAGGACGGGCAGCTCGCCGCCCAGCGCCCAGGCCAGGACCACCTGGTTCGCGGTCACCCCGAGCTCCGCCGCCACCTCGGCGAGCACCTTCAGACGCCGCTCCGAACCCGCGTGCCGGTACTGCTCGGGAATCTCCTTGCCCGGATCCGTGTACGCCCCCGTGAGCTGCGTCGTGTACGCGGTGAACGTCAGCTCCGGCCGCGTCCCCAGGTAGTCGAGCAGCTCCTCCGAGGCGTGCGGGTTCACCCCGAACTCCGCGCCGGGGCGCGGCCGGAGGTAGGTGTGGCGCTGCTGCACGGCCGCGTAGTCCGGCAGGTCCGCGGCGACCGCGGCGCCGCGCGACTCCTCGATCCGCCAGGCCGCGAAGTTCGAGCAGCCCGCCCGGCCGATCTTCCCGACGTCCACCAGCTCGCCGAAGGCGCCGATCGTCTCCGCGACCGGCGTCGACCGGTCGTCGATGTGCGCGTAGTACAGGTCGATCCGGTCCGTGCCCAGGTTCCGCAGGCTCTCCTCCACCTGACGCCGGATCACCGGCGCCGACAGGCCCTCCGCGCACTCCGGCCAGGCCGAGCCCGGCGGGTCCGGCAGCGCGCCGACCTTGGTGGCGAGCACCATCTCGTCCCGGACGCCCCGGCTGCGCAGCCAGCGGCCGATGAGCAGCTCGCTCTCGGCGCCGGTCGCGCCCGGCTCCCAGAAGGCGTACGTGTTCGCGGTGTCGATGAAGGTGCCGCCCGCCTCGTGGAAGCGGTCCAGGACGGCGAAGGCCGCGGCCTCGTCGATCCGGGTGCCGAACGGCAGGGTGCCCAGGCACAGCGTGGACACGCGCGGACCCTCGGGGCCGCCCAGGTTCGTGTACTCCATGGGGTGTTCCCTCTCTCTCAAACGGTGACGGTCAGTTCCTGGACCAGGTGGTCCGAGAGGCCCTCCGCGTCGCGGAAGCGGTACGAGCCCACCCGGGCGCCGCCCCCGGTGAACGCCCAGTCGATCCGCCACAGCCGCAGCCGCGCGCGGGCGTTCCAGCTGGCCGGCAGGACCGAGCGGCAGGCGCCGATCGCGTCGCGGAGCGTCCGGGGCATCCGGCGGATGTCGCCGATGGCGGCGCTGGTGTTGAAGTCCCCGGTCACCAGGACCGGGTGCGGGTTGGACCGCAGGTCGGCGACGAGCGCCGCGTACTCCCGGTCGCGGGCCGCCGCCCGGCGCCGCATGTCCCGGAGGAAGGCCGGCCGCAGCGGGTTCATGACCGTGAGCTGGACCGGGATGTGCACGTTGTACGTGGACAGGACGCCGTGCCCGACCCGCAGGTCCACCCGCAGCGAGCAGGCGCCGACGGGCACGGGCGGCCCGGCGGGCGGGAACCGGGACAGCGTCACGGAGTTGTTGCCGACGGCCAGGTGGTGGCGGGGGAACGCGGCCCGCAGCCGCTCCTCGTCGTCGATGTCCCAGACCTCGCCGCCCTCGAAGCCGTTCAGGTACTCCTGGAGGACGTACACGTCGGCGTCGAGCGAGCGCAGGAAGGCGTAGAAGCGGTCGGGGTCGCCGCCCTGGTTCCAGTGCTGGGTGTTCCAGGACACGAGCCGCAGGCCGCCGGTCCCGCGGGAGAGGAGCCCCCGCAGGTTGATCCCGTTCTGCGGCCAGGCCACCAGGAGGCAGCCGGTGGCGAGCGCCGCCGCGACCGGCTCGCCCGTGACCACGGCGGCGGCGAGCAGCGCGAGCGGGACGGCGGCGAGCGTGACCGGCGGAAGGAGCGAGACGGCGAGCCACGGCCACCAGCGGCCGTTGAGCGCGAGGTGCAGCGCGAGGAAGACCGCCCAGCCGAGGGCGCAGTACAGGGCCATCGCCGTCATCCGCTCCCCGGCAGCGCGACCCACAGGTCCTGCACGGCGTGGTCGGACAGCTTCTCCGGCGTACCGAACGCGTACTTCTCGGCCCGCGCCCCGTTCCCGGTGAACGCCCAGTCGGTCCGCCAGAAGGGCTTCCAGCCGCCCTCCTCCCAGCTCGTCGGGTACGGGTCGGTGCTCACCTCCGCCGCGTCGTCGAGGCGCTCCCGCAGCGGGTCGAGGTCCGCCATCGCGGCCGTCGCGTTGAAGTCGCCGGCCACCACCACCGGGTTGCGGTTGGCGGCGAGGTCGGCCTCCAGGCCCTCGTACTGGGCCCGGCGCGGGGCGAACCGTTCCCGCATGTGGCGGTAGAAGGCGGGGGAGAGGAGCCCGTCCGGCATGCTGTTCCACACCGGCATGTGCACGTTGTAGAAGGACACCGCACGGCCCCTGACCAGCACGTCCGTCCGCAGCACCTTGTGGGCGCGGTACTCCGTCGGCCAGTCGGCAGCCGGCCGTGGGCCCGGCGGCACGTCCCGGGCCGGGCCCACGGCCGGCTGCCGCAGGATCGGGAAGCGGGAGAGCGTCACCAGCTCGCCGCGGACGGCCACCTGGTAGCCGGGGAACTCCCGGCGCAGCCGCGCCAGGTCGTCGACGGGCAGCTTGCCCTTCCGGTCGGCGGTGACGTGCTGGTACTCGTGCAGCAGGTACACGTCCGCGTGCTTCGCCTTCAGGAAGGCGTAGAAGTGGTCCTGGGTGCCGAGGAGCTGGTTCCACGAGTTGGTGTTCCAGGCGAAGACCCGTACGGCGTCCGGGCCGGGCCGGGGCTCCGCCCGCCACAGCGCCGCCGGGTCGAAGCCCGACTGTCCGAAGCCGAGGAGCAGGGCGAGGCCCGCCGCGCCCGCCGCACGCCACCGGGCGGCGCCCCGGGCGAGCGGGGCGAGGGCCGCGAGCGCGAGCGGCACCAGGGCGAAGACGGCCGGCGGGACGATGCCGACGAGCTGCCCGAGCCAGATCCGGCCGTCGGCCGCCCACTCGACGAGGAGCAGGACGAGCCAGGCCGCCGCGGCGCCCGTCACCAGCCGGTTCCGGCGGCGCCCCCGGGGCCGTGCCACGGCCTTCGCGGGCGCGACCGGCGTGAGCGTGTCCGTCACCGGCCCGCGCCCATCGGCGCACGGGTCAGGTCCGGCCGCGGCTGCGGGTCGTACAGGTGCCGGAACCGCTTCGAGCACAGCCACTGCACGCCCGCGACCCCGATCGCCGCGAACACCGTCAGGTTCACCAGGAAGTTCACGGCCACGAAGTACCCGAGGAACAGCCGCCCCCGGTGCCGCCGCACCTCCCGGTACATGTCCAGGTCGCCCCAGACGCCCAGGAGGAACAGGGCGAGCGGGAGCAGCGCCCACGCGGCTCCCCACAGCGGCGGCGCGGCGAGCGCGGCGACCGTCAGGGGCGCGGCCAGGCTGGCGCCCGCGCGCGGCCCGGTGACGAAGCCGCCCTGGAGGTGGCGCCGGCCGAGGATGAGCGGCACGGCGAGCCGGGCGCGGGCGAAGACCTTGCCGAGGACGATCCGTACGGTGTCGTCGTGGTCGTGCCGGCCGCGTACCTCCAGGGAGCTGAGGACCGTGTACCGCTCGGAGATCCGGCGGCCGTAGTCCTGGTCCTCGGTGTGCCGCAGGATCGGGTTGAACGGCCCGACCTCGTGGAAGACCGTCCGGGGCATGGCGAGGATCGCGGTGTGGACGGTGTCGATGACCCCCTCGGACTTCAGCAGCAGGTAGTACTGCTGGAGCGAGCGGTACTCCTCGATGAGGCTGTCCCGGATGAGCGGCTCCGGCTCGTAGGTGCCGCAGATCGCGCCGTACCCCTGCCCGGAGCCGAGGAGTGCGACGGACCTGGCGACCGCGTCCGGGTGCATGGCGACGTCGGAGTCGAGGAAGACGAGGATCTCGCCGGAGGAGAGCTCCGCGCCGAGGTTGCGGGCGACCGCGACCCCGCTGTTGACGCCGGTGGAGACCACCCGCGCGCCGGCCGCTGCGGCGATCGCCGCGGAGTCGTCGGTGGAGCAGTCGTCGACGACGACGACCTCGATGTTCGGGTACGTCTGGGCGAGGGCGGCCTCGACGCACAGGCCGATGGAGCGGCCGTAGTTGTAGTTGGGGACGATGACGGAGACCAGGGGGAGGGTCATGTGGGGGGTTCTCCTAGAAGAGGACCTTGGCGAGGGAGAGGGCTCCCTGCCGCCAGGGTTCGACGCTGGTGACGCCCTCGCTCTTCTTCGCGGGGCGGGCGCCGGCGGTGCGCTGCTGCTCGCGCCACCAGGCGTAGGTGCGCAGGATCGCGTCCTGGTTGGAGTGGACCGGCCGGAAGCCGAGGACGTCCCTGGCCTTGTCGGTGGAGACGAAGCTGTCGTCGAGGAGCTTGTGGAGCAGCCGTCCGTAGACGGGGGAGAGCCCGGAGCGCTGGAGCAGGCTGAGCGCGGCGAGGGCGGGCTTCGCGGGCAGCGAGCGGACCCGCTTGCCGTGCCCGGCGGCGTCCAGGACGGCCTGGAAGTCCTCGCGTATCGTGCCGAACTCGGTGGCGCCGAGGTTGAAGGTGTCGTCGGCCCGCTCGGCGGGCGCCTCCATCGCGGTGACGACCGCGTCGACCAGGTCGGCCACGTCGAACATCTGGATGCGGACGTCTCCCCGGCCGAGGACCGGGAAGTTCCGGCCCTCCTCGGCCCATTCGAAGAGCATCGCGAAGAGCCCCATCCGGCCGGGCCCCAGAAAGGTCTTGGGCCGCAGGATCGGCACGCACATCTCCCGGCCCCGGAAGCGCTCCGCGACCTCCTCGGCCTCCGCCTTGGCGGCGCTGTACGTGTCGACGGGCTCGCGCGGGTACTCCTCCGGGGTCGGGACCACCTTCGGCAGTCCGTACACGGCGGTCGAGGAGATGTGCACGACCCTGGGCACGGCGTTCGCCTCGGCGGCCGTCAGGACCGCCTCCGTGCCGCCGACGATGACCGAGCGGATGGTGTCCGCCGGGTAGCTGGGCAGGGCGGCCGCGCAGTGCACCACCACGTCGGCGTCCGCCGTGACCCGCTTCATCGTGACGGTGTCCCGGACGTCCGAGACCGTGTGGGTCAGGTGCGGGTGCTCCGTGCGCGGGGCCCGCAGGTCCACGCAGTGCACCTGCCGGCCCTCGTCGAGCAGCCGCTCGATCAGGGTCGAACCGAGCATTCCGGCACCGCCGGTGACCACGACGCGCTCTACCACAGCGACGACACCTTCTCCTTGACGAAACGGGTGAGCAGACGGGGCAGACCCTGGGCGAGGGTCTTGTCGAGGCAGTCCAGGAAGAACTCGACCTCGTGCGGTTCGGCGACCAGCGAGGGGGCGACCATCAGCGGGTTGTCGCCGTTGAGCGTGTAGTACGTGTAGATGCCGTGGTCCCGGTACAGGGCGTTGACCACCGACGAGGTGATGAGCTTGGTGCGGAAGCGCGGGTCCCTCGTCATCGCGCCCGGCACCAGCTTGGTGACCAGCTCCAGGATCTTCGGGCCCTTGTGCAGGAAGACCCCGTGCAGGGCGCCGTGGCCGCGGACCTCGGCCACCACGTCCGGGTACTCCTTCGCGATCCGCTCCAGTCCCGGGGCGAGGATCCGCTCGATGTCCCGGGCGCGGGCCGGATAGTCGTCCTCGACGGCCACGTTGACGGCCTCGATGGCGGTGACCGCCTCCTCGCCGAAGCCGTAGTAGGTGGTGGACGTCGACTGGAGCAGGGCGTCCGTGAGGTTGTCGTAGGCCTTGCGGAAGACCGGCTCGCGGGCCACGAAGGCCGAGATGGAGGACTTGCCGCCGCCGAAGGACTTCGAGGTGGTGAGGATGTCGGGGACCAGACCCTCGTACCGCATGAAGTGGAAGAGGGTGCCGGTCTTGCCCCAGCCGGTGTAGATCTCGTCGAAGAGCAGCACGATGTCCTCGGCCGTGCACAGCTCGCGGAGCCCGCGCAGGAACTCCTCGGAGCACTCGTTCATCGTGGACGCCGACAGCGGCTCGATGAGGATCGCGTACACGTCGGACTCGCCCTTGGCGGTGCGCAGTTCGGCGACCAGCTTCCGTACGGAGTCCAGGTCGCCGTACCGGAAGATCCCCACGCCGGGGATGCCGGGGAACTGGAACGTCGACGCGTTCTGGCCGGTCAGGCTGCCCGAGCCGAGCAGCTTGCCGTGGAAGGAGATGTCGGCCCGCAGCACCCGGGAGCGCCGGCCGCCGTGGTACTTGTACGCCAGCTTGACCGCGCCCTCGACCGCCTCCGCACCGGAGTTGGGGAAGAACGACATGTTCAGGTCGCCGGGCAGCAGCTCCGCCAGGTTGTGGCCGAGCGCCGCGATGTACGGCGAGAAGTAGGTCTTGTGGACCTCCATGCTCCTGCGCTCCTGGAAGCGCTGCCGGGCGGCGAGGATCCGGGGGTGGTTGTGGCCGTGGTTGAGGACGCCGACCCCGCCGGTGAAGTCGAGGACGCGGCGGCCGTCGCGCTGGGTGATCCAGACGCCCTCGGCGCTCTCGACGAGCTCCTGGCCGAAGCCGAAGGAGGTCATCAGGGAGACCTGGCTCTTGTTGACGTGGTCCTTGTACAGGCCGTGGACCTGCTTGGTCGTCAGCGACTCGCAGTCGTCGACGGTGTAGAGCTGACCGGACACGGGATTCCTTCGGGAGAGTCGGGAACGTGGGGGGAGTGGCGGGGCAGGGTGAGGAGGAGGGCGGCGCCGCCGACCAGGACCTCGCTGAGCGTGCAGACCACCCGGCTGGCGACCGCGACCGCGGTCGCCTCCTGCCAGGGCAGGACGGCGGTCAGCGAGAGCAGCAGCAGGGCCTCGCGGGCGCCCCAGCCGTCCGGCAGGACGACCACGAGGCTCGCGGCGGCGGTGGCGAGGGCGAAGCCGCCCACGCAGACCGGCAGCGCGGTCAGCGGCGGGGCGCCGAGCATCACGGCGAGCGCCCACAGATGCAGTCCGGACACCGCCCAGGAGGCGGTGGCGGCGGCGAGCGCCCGGCGCACGCCCCGGGCGCTCGCCCGGGCCTGCGGCGCCGGCCGCCGGGCCAGCCGGGCGGCGGACGCGGCCAGCCGGTTGAGCAGGCGCGGTCTCACGACCAGCAGCAGGGTGAGCGCGCCGGGCAGCACCAGCCACCAGGCCCCGGCGCCGAGCGTCCAGGGCGCGGCGACGGGTCCGACGGCGAGGCCGGTGAGGACGGCGACGATCAGGTTGAGCAGGAAGACGGCGAGCACGACCGGCGCGGGCACCCCGGCGGCGCCGGCCATCCGCAGCTGGGCGAGGACGCCCCAGACCGCGCCCGGCACGTACTTGCCGAGGTAGGACGTGAAGTAGATCCGGGTGGCGGTGCGGCCGGGCAGCCGCGGCCCGAGGTCGGTGAGCAGGCTGCGCCAGGTGGCCATGGTGAACAGGACGGCGACGGCGTTGGCGGCGAGGGCGAGGAGCAGGTACGGGACGGAGCCGGGCCGCAGGAGGAGCGCGGCGAGCTCACCGGCCCGGTCGTACAGGGCGAGGCCGATGCCGGTGACGACGGCGAGCGGGAACAGGATCCGCAGCAGGCGCGGGAGCCGTGCGCCGCCGCCCCGGGGTGCGGTGGCCGGGGTCATCGGCCGAGCCGGTCGAGCAGCCACGCGCCGGTCAGGAGCCCCGACCAGAGCAGCGCGTTGGTCACCGTCATCCGGTCGGCGAACAGGGCCCGGGTGGGGTTGCCGCCGCCGGAGTCGACCACGATCAGCTGGAGGTAGCGGGCGAGGCCGAAGAGCGCGAAGGGCGCGGTGAGCACGGCGACGAGCGGCCCGTGCGCGCCGAAGACCGGGCTGGCCTGCACGTGCAGCACGTAACTCACCGCCGCGAGGACCGCGGTGAAGCCGAGCAGCTGGTCGAGGAAGCCGACCGTGTAGCCGCGCAGCGCGGGCCGGTGCAGCACTCCGCCGACGGCCATCTCGTGCCGCCGCTTGCCGAGGATCAGCAGCAGGCAGAGGGTGAGCACCCCGAGCGCCAGCCAGCTGGGCACCGGGTTGCCGGAGGCCAGACAGCCCTGGGCGAGCCGCAGCACGAACCCGAGCGCGACGATGAACACGTCGAGCAGCGGCACGTGCTTGAGCCCCCTGCTGTACGCGGCGTTCAGCGCGACGTACGCGGCGACCGGCCACCAGTCGGCGGGCGCGGTGGCACCGGTGGCGACGGTCAGCCCGACCGTCGCCGCGAGGAGCAGTCCGAGGGCGGCGGCGAACGCCACGGCCGTGCCGACCCCGATCCGGCCGGCGGCGATCGGCCGGTGCCGCTTCTCCGGGTGGCGGCGGTCGCGGTCCCGGTCGCCGATGTCGTTGACGAGGTAGATCAGCGCGGACGCGAGGGTGAAGACGGCGATCGCGGCGAGGGTGCCGCCGAGCGCGCCGGCGTCGAGGTGAGGGGCGCCGAGCAGGCCGAGGGGGACGACGACCAGGTTCTTCGTCCACTGTCCCGGGCGGACGAGGGCGGTGAGGTCGGCGAGACGACCGGGGGGACGGGAGGCCGGCGGACGGACCGCCGGCGCCTCCCGTCCGGTGAGCGTGGGCGTGGCCATGGACGTACTCCTGTGGGGAGGGTCGTACGGGTGGTCATACGGAGGTGGTGGCGGTGGGGACGGCCCGGCGGCGCACGCTCGGGCCGAAGTCCGGCTCGGTGAGCCAGCGGACGGTGCCGCGGGCCGCGCCGAGGACGATCGCCTGGTGCAGGACGAAGTGGACGGCGGTGAAGTACAGGAGGAACCCCGGTCCCCGGGTCCGCAGCGCGAACCGGCTCAGGCCCGGGTCGGCGCAGGCGAAGAGCAGCGCGCACAGGGCGGGGACGAGCAGCAGCCAGGGGGAGAGGAGGCCGAGCGGCAGGGTGGGGAGGGTCAGCGCGGCGGCGAGGACGCCGAGCGGCCGGTTGGCGGTGAGGCCGCCCTCGCGCATCTGCCCGAGCGCCGCGATCAGCAGCTGGGAGCGCCGGTACTGCTCCGAGAGCATCGCCCCGAGCCGGTCCACGTCGTCGTGGCGGCCGCGGATCGCCCCGGTCATCAGGATCCGGTGCGTCCGGACGAGCCGGCCGCTGTACTCGACGTCCTCGGAGTCCCGGAGGTTCTCGTCGAAGGGACCGGTCTCCTCGAAGACCCGCTTGCGGATCGCGCCGAGGGCGAAGAAGGCGGTGCGGACCTCGCCCGCGGCGCGGTGGCGCCAGAAGTGGGCGTGGAGGGCGTGGTAGCGCTCCACGGGCCCGTCGTCGAAGAGCGGTTCGGGGTCGAGGACGCCGTGGACACAGCCGAGGCCGGGGTCGTCCGCGAGCAGGTCGGCGGCGTTCGCGAGGGCCTCGGGGTGCAGGGCGGTGTCGGAGTCGAGGAAGAAGAGGATCTCGCCGCGGGCGGCGGCGGCCCCCATGTTCCGGGCGGCGGACACCCCGCGGTTGTGGGGGTTGGCGATGAGGACGACGTCGAACTCGCGGGCGATGTCGCGGGACCGGTCGGTGCTGGCGTCGTCCACGACGATGACGTCGAGCGGGGCGTGGGTCTGGGCGAGGACCGAGGTGAGGCAGGCGCGGAGGGTCTTCTCGTAGTTGTAGTTGGGGATGATGACGGACACGCTGGGACGGGCCCTGGGCATGGGGGTTCCTTGGGGAGGGTTTCGGGTTTCGCGAGGTGGGGGCTTCAGAGGAGCCGGAAGTCCGCGATGCGGTGGCGGGAGAGCTCGGGGGAGTGGCCGAGGAGGAGCCGGCAGAGCCGCAGCGCGTGGCCGACGGCCTCGATCTCGTCGGGGCCCCTGATGTAGAGGGCCAGCCGGACGGTGCGGTCGAGGACCAGTGCCCGGGCGGACTCGAAGCGGTCCTGCGGCCGGGCGACGCGGTGCAGCGTCTCGACGAGTCGGGCGGCGGACGGGGCCGGTGGGGGGTCGGTGTCCGGTGCGGGGTCGTCGTCCGGTTCCCTCATCGAGACGCCGATGAGGTAGATGGGGATCAGCCCCAGGAGAAGCCGTCGTTGCCGTCGGAGGGCTGGACCGTCGACGTCACGGTCCCGCTCGCGGTGTCGCCGGAGGCGGTGACGGCGGGCGCCGGCTGGGCCGCCAGGACCAGGGTCAGCGCGGCTGCGGCGGGCACGGCCAGCGCGACGACGGCACGGAGCTGAATGCGGGCGAAGGTGGCGAAACGGGCGCTGCTGGGCATGGCGGGGCTGCCTTCCTGGTGGGTGCGGAGTGGGGGTCGCGGGGTGTGGCTCCCCGGGGCCGCTCCCGGGCTCTGCCGGGCGGCTTCGACATGTCCAAGACTGGCCTGCCGGGGGTGCCCTGTCACCGGAGAACGGCTGGCGCCAACCGCGTGGCCGCTAGGGGCCAGTGCGTGCCGCGGGCCTTCGCGCGCCGCCCATCAGGGGGTTTCCCGGCGGCGTCACGTTGCTGCCAGGCGGAAGGTGCCGGGCGCCCGTCACCTCCCGTACGAGCTCCGGAAACGCCGGACGGCCGCACCCCCCGCCGGGGTGCGCCCGTCCGTCTCGTACGAGAGGCGTGGAGCTCAGCCGTTGGGGCGCTTGAGGCGCGCCACGAACTTGTACCGGTCGCCGCGGTAGACGGACCGTACCCACTCCACCGGCTCGCCCTGGGCGTCCAGGGAGTGGCGGGAGAGCATCAGCATCGGCAGGCCCACGTCCGTGCCGAGCAGTCCGGCCTCGCGCGGGGTGGCGAGGGAGGTCTCGATGGTCTCCTCGGCCTCGGCGAGGTGCACGTCGTAGACCTCGGCGAGCGCCGTGTACAGCGAGGTGTACTTCACCAGCGAGCGGCGCAGCGCCGGGAAGCGCTTCGCCGACAGGTGGGTGGTCTCGATCGCCATCGGCTCGCCGCTGGCGAGGCGCAGGCGCTCGATGCGGAGCACCCGGCCGCCGGCCGAGATGTCGAGCAGCCCGGCGAGGGTGTCGTCGGCCGTCACGTACCCGATGTCGAGGAGCTGCGAGGTGGGCTCCAGGCCCTGGGCGCGCATGTCCTCCGTGTACGAGGTGAGCTGCAGGGCCTGGGAGACCTTGGGCTTGGCCACGAACGTGCCCTTGCCCTGGATGCGCTCCAGGCGGCCCTCGACGACCAGCTCCTGGAGGGCCTGGCGCACGGTGGTGCGCGAGGTGTCGAACTCCGCGGCGAGCGTGCGCTCCGGCGGGACCGGGGTGCCGGGCGGCAGGGTCTCCGTCATGTCGAGCAAATGCCGCTTGAGCCGGTAGTACTTGGGCACGCGCGCGGTGCGGGTGGGTGTCCCGCCCTCTGTCTCCGTACTGCCCGCGTCCGTGGCCATGGCCTGCCTTCCCGACTCCTGTGCTGCTGCCGTCACCGGCTCCTCCGTCTGTCGCGGCTCACATGGTGGCACGGACCGGTCACGGGTCGTCGCCCTCCCTCAGGTGTCGGTCCGATAACGGACGCGACTGCCCTTCTTATACACCCTTGACACCCCTAAAGGTCTAGGCCAAGCTCCGGGTACTGGTCTAAACCATTAAAGACCAGGTCCCAGCCCCACGAGCACTACCTGACGTATGTCTTCGCGCGGTGGGCAGGGGTTGCAGGCATCCCTGAGGAGGGTGGCGTGAAGCGCAAGCTCATCGCGGCGATCGGCGTCGCGGGCATGATGGTCTCCATCGCTGCGTGTGGTTCGGACACCGACGGCGGCAAGGACGGCGGCAAGGCGACGGCCGGGGGCAACAAGACCCTGACCGTCTGGGTCATGGACGGTTCCGCTCCGGACGCCTGGATGGCCGAGGTGAACAAGGCCTTCGAGGCCAAGCACCCGGGCGTCAAGGTCAAGGTCGAGAAGCAGATCTGGAACGGCATCCAGGAGAAGGTCACCACCGCCCTCTCCGAGGACACCCCGCCGGACGTCCTGGAGCTCGGCAACACGCAGACCGCCGGCTACGCGGTCACCGGCGGTCTCGCCGACCTCTCGGGCGACAAGGCCAAGCTCGGCTACGACGCCTGGAACAAGGGCATGGTCGCCTCCAACGAGCTGGACGGCAAGCTCTACTCCGCCCCGTGGTACGCCGCCAACCGCGTCGTCGTCTACGACAAGGCCGCCTTCAAGAAGGCCGGCGTCACCCCGCCGAAGACCCGCGCCGAGTGGATCGACGGCCTGAAGAAGCTCAAGGCCTCCGACCCGAAGTCGCAGGCGATCTACCTGCCGGGTCAGTCCTGGTACGTCCTCGCCGGCCTCATCTGGGACGAGGGCAGCGACCTCGCGGTCAAGGACGGCGACAAGTGGAAGGGCAACCTGTCCTCCCCCGAGGCCGCGAGCGCCATGAACTTCTACAAGGAGCTGGCGTCCTACTCCACCGCTCCGAAGGACAAGGACGAGGCGACCCCGCAGCAGTCCACCGACATCATCCCCAAGGGCGGCGTGGCGTCCTGGATCGGTCTCGGCTGGGAGGCCGGCGGCGCCATCGACGCCATGAAGAAGGCCGGCAAGACCGCCGACTTCGGCTACTTCCCGATCCCGGGCAAGACCGCCGACAAGCCGGGCTCCGTCTTCCTCGGCGGCTCCAACCTCGCCATCGCCGAGCGCTCCCAGAACAAGGACCTCGCGAAGGAGTGGCTGGCCCTCGCCGCCGGCAAAGAGTTCATGACGAAGTACGCCGCCGCCACCGAGGGCGCGCTGCTTCCGAACACCGACGCCGCGCAGTTCAAGCCCGCCGCCGGCTCCTTCGCCGAGGCCATGGCCGCCTCCTCCGCCTCCGGCAAGGTCACCCCGGTCACCCCGGGCTGGGCGAACGTCGAGACCGCCCCGAACCCGATCAAGGACTACATGACCAAGGTCCTGAAGGGCGAGGACGCCAAGACGGCCGGCGAGGCGGCCGACAAGGTCATCAACGAGCGCATCAACCAGCAGTAATCCGTAGCCCCGGTGGTGCGGCCGGTGTCGCACCGGCCGCACCACCGGCGCGTTGCAGCGATGCACTGATCAGCGGCCCGCTCCCCCGGGCCGTGCCCCGGTGGGCGCGGGAGCCCCAGAACCGCGAGGAAGAAGACCATGACCGTGGACTCCCAGGGGACGGCGACCGCCGGTCCCCAGGACGCGCCCGGGAGGGCGGCAGGGAAGTCTCAGACTCCGCCACCCTCTTCGGGCCCGAAGGAAGTCCTTCAGCCTCCACGCGGCAGGCGCTCCCTGCCCAGCGGGGTGCTGCCGTACCTGCTCGTCGCGCCTGCCCTGCTGTCCATGGCGGTGCTGCTGCTCTACCCGCTGATCCGCAATGTGATCCTCTCCTTCCAGGAGCTCAACCGGAAGGAGTTCATCACCCGCGAGACGGTCTGGACCGGCTTCGACAACTACACCGAGCTCCTCGGCGACGGGGACTTCTGGACCGTCGTCGTCCGCAGCGTCGTCTTCACCGCCGTCAACGTCGCCCTCATCATGGCGATCGGCACCGGCATCGGCCTGCTGCTCAACCGCCTCGGCAAGAAGATGCGCCTGGTCCTCTCGCTGGCCCTGATGTTCGCCTGGGCCATGCCGATCGTCGCCTCCGTCACCGTCTTCCGCTGGCTCTTCGACGAGCAGTTCGGTGTCGTGAACTGGCTGATGCGCACGCTGGGCTTCTCCGGCTACGAGCAGCACAACTGGTTCGAGACCGGCTTCTCCACCCTCGTCATCGTCCTGATCCTGCTCGTCTGGGGCTCCGTACCGTTCGTCGCCCTCAACATGTACGCCGGCCTGACGACCATCGGGTCCGAGCTGTACGAGGCCGCCAAGATGGACGGCGCCAGCGGCTGGCGCACCTTCTGGGCCGTGGTCTTCCCGAACCTGAAGTCCTTCTTCATGATCACGACGTTCCTGGAGATCATCTGGATCTTCAAGGCGTTCGCCCAGGTCTACGCCATGAACCTCGGTGGTCCCGACCGCGGTTCCGAGACGCTCCCGGTCTTCGCCTACATCGAGGGCGTCGGCCAGTTCCACTACGGCGTCGCCGCCGCCATCTCCATCCTGACGATCGTGATGCTCATCGCGGTCATGTCCTTCTACTTCCGCCTGATCCTGAAGGAGGAGGAGGAGCTGTGAGCGCCGCCACCACCCAGCCCCCGCAGAAGCTGCGCACCCGGAAGCCGCTCACGGTCGCCGCGGTCGCCAAGAACCTCGGCGCCCTCGTGCTCGCCGTCGTCTTCATCTTCCCGGTCTACTGGATGTTCTCGTCCTCGCTGAAGCCGCAGCACGAGATCATGACGAAGGACCCGGTCTTCGTCTTCACGCCGACCTTCGAGAACTACGGCACCGCGACCGGCGTCGACCTGTTCTGGACGTACGTCACCAACAGCCTCACGGTCACCATCGGCGCCGTACTCCTCGCCCTGCTCGTCGCCCTGGCCGCGAGCTTCGCGATCGCCCGCCTCAGGTTCAAGGGCCGCAAGGGCATCGTCCTCATCGTGATGATGGCGCAGATGGCCCCCTGGGAGGTCATGGTCATCGCGATGTACATGATCTCCCGTGAGAACGACCTGCTGAACAGCATCCCGATGCTCACGCTGATCTACTTCGTCATGGTCCTCCCCTTCACGATCTGGACCCTGCGCGGCTTCATCGCCGCCGTCCCGGTCGAGCTGGAGGAGGCCGCGCAGATCGACGGCTGCACCCGCGGCCAGGCCTTCCGCAAGGTGATCTTCCCGCTGCTCGCCCCGGGCCTGATGTCGACCTCGCTCTTCGGCTTCATCACCGCCTGGAACGAGTTCGCCATGATCCTGATGCTGAACAAGGAGAAGGAGTCGCAGACCCTGACGCTCTGGCTGACCCAGTTCCAGACCGCGTTCGGCAGCGACTGGGGCGCCACGATGGCCGCCTCCACGCTCTTCGCCCTCCCCGTGCTCGTCGTCTTCCTCTTCCTCCAGCGCAAGGCCGTCGGCGGCATGACCGCCGGCGCGGTGAAGGGATAACGGACCCCCATGACCACACTCGTACACGGCTCGGACACCCTGACCCGTGACGCGCTCACGGTCCTCCAGCCCGGCTTCGTCGGCACCACCGCCCCCGACTGGCTGCTCCGCCGCATCGGCGAAGGCCTGTCCTCGGTCGGCCTCTTCGGCCGGAACATCGTCGACCCCCAGCAGCTCGCCGCGCTCACCGCACAGCTGCGCGCCGAGCGGGACGACGTCCTCGTCGCCATCGACGAGGAGGGCGGGGACGTCACCCGCCTCGAGGTCAAGCAGGGCTCGTCCTTCCCCGGCAACTACGCGCTCGGCAGCGTCGACGACGTCGAGCTCACCCGGGCCGTCGCCCGCGAGCTCGGCCGCCGGCTCGTGCAGTGCGGCGTCGACCTGAACTGGGCGCCCTCGGCGGACGTCAACTCCAACGCCGAGAACCCGGTCATCGGCGTCCGCTCCTTCGGACCGGACCCGGACCTGGTCGCCCGGCACACCGTGGCGTACGTCGACGGCCTCCAGGGCGTCGGGGTCGCGGCCTGCACGAAGCACTTCCCCGGACACGGCGACACCAACGTGGATTCCCACGACGCGCTGCCCCGGATCGATGTGGACCTCGCCACACTGCACGCCCGTGAGCTGGTACCTTTCCGCGCGGCCGTCGCCGCGGGTACCAAAGCCGTCATGAGCGCGCATATCCTGCTCTCCGCGCTCGACCCCCACCGTCCGGCCACCCTGAGCCCGCAGATCCTCACCGGTCTGCTGCGCCAGGAGCTGGGCTTCGAGGGGCTGATCGTCACCGACGGCATGGAGATGCAGGCCGTCGCGGCGACGTACGGCATCGAGCGTGGATCCGTCCTCGCGATCGCCGCGGGCGCCGACGCCATCTGCGTCGGCGGCGGGCTGTGCGACGAGGACACCGTGCTGCGGCTGCGCGACGCGCTCGTCAACGCGGTACGGACCGGTGAACTGCCCGAGGAGCGGCTGGCCGACGCCGCGGCGCGCGTGCGCGCCCTGGCGGCCTGGACCCAGGCGCACCGGGCCAGGGGGGCTGTGGCGGTGCCGGGCGTGGCATCACAGGAGGGGACCGCGCCCGGCACCGACATCGGACTGGTGGCGGCCCGCCGCGCCCTGAAGGTGACCCGGGGGGCGCACGCCCACACGCCGATGACCAGCGCTCCCTACGTGGCCGCCTTCACCCCCGTCGCCAACTTCGCGGTCGGCGACGAGACCCCCTGGGGCATCGCGGCCGAGCTGGAGCGGCTGCTCCCCGGCACCGAGACCGGCTCGTACGACGAGTCGTCCGTGGCCGACGTCCTGGCCGCCGCGGGGGAGCGGCGGATCGTCGCGGTCGTACGGGACGCCCACCGGCACCCGTGGATGACCGAGGCCCTGGACGGCCTCCTCGCGGCCCGCCCCGACACCGTCGTGGTCGAGATGGGCCTGAACGAGGCGGAGCCGCGCGGGGCCCTGCACATCGCCACGCACGGCGCGGCCCGGGTCTGCGGCCGCGCGGCCGCGGAGGCCGTGGTCGGCACCGGAGCCTGACTCCCCGGACGGACGGGAAGGGGCCCGGCACCTGGTCCAGGTGCCGGGCCCCTTTGCATGGATATGCCCTAGATGCCCTGCCAGGACGGCTTGTTCGCGTAGGTGTGGCGGAAGTAGTCGGCGAGCTTCAGCTTGGAGGCGGCCGCCTCGTCCACGACGACCGTGGCGTGCGGGTGGAGCTGGAGCGCGGAGGCCGGGACGAGCGCCGCCACCGGGCCCTCGACGGTCTGCGCCACGGCCTCGGCCTTGCCCTCGCCGGTGGCGAGGAGCACCAGGTGGCGGGCCTCCAGGATGGTGCCGATGCCCTGGGTGATGACGTGGTGCGGGACCTGCTCGATGTCGTCGTCGAAGAAGCGGGCGTTGTCCACGCGGGTCTGCTCGGTGAGCGTCTTGATCCGGGTGCGGGAGGCGAGCGAGGAGCACGGCTCGTTGAAGCCGATGTGCCCGTCGGTGCCGATGCCGAGGATCTGCAGGTCCACGCCACCGGCCTCGGCCAGCGCCCTGTCGTACGCCTCGCAGGCCGCCAGGACGTCCGCGGCGGAGCCGTCCGGACCCATGAAGGCCTCGGGGGAGAGCCCGAGCGGCTCGACGACCTGACGCAGGACGGTGGAGCGGTACGACTCCGGGTGCCCCGCGGGCAGGCCCACGTACTCGTCCAGCTGGGCGATCCGCGCCCGGGAGGCGTCCACGGCGCCGGCGGACACCTGGGCGACGAGGGCGTCGTAGATCGGGATCGGGGTCGAGCCCGTGGCCACGCCGAGCAGCGCGTCGGGCTTGCGGCGCAGGAGGTCGGCGATGCCGTCCGCGATGAGCTCGCCGCCGGCCTTGGCGTCCTTGACGATGACAACTTCCACGCTGTGCCTGCCGATCTGGTGAGGGGCTGGAGAAGGACCATGTGGTATAGACCAATCGAAGTCCAAATCTAGCAGAGGAGAGGCCTTCTCCTCATGCCGTTCCGCCCCGCGGACGGCGCCCCTTTCATCCTCGGCCGCCCCTGTCCCCCCAGCCACTCGAAGCCCGCCCGCCCGGGGTCGGCGCGCCCCGCGTCAGGCCAGCGAGCCTCCCGTCGCGTCGATCCAGTCGCCCGTCACCCAGCGCGCCTCGTCCGAGGCCAGGAAGGCCACCACGTCCGCTATGTCCGCGGGCGTCCCCACCGCGCCCAGCGCCGACATCGCCGCCGCCCCGGCCCAGGCCTCCTCGTTCCCCCGCAGCCACCCGGCGTTGATGTCCGTGTCCACGATCCCCGGCGCCACCGCGTTGACCGTGATCCCGCGCGGCCCGAGCACCTTCGACAGATAGCGCGTGAAGACATCGAGCGCGCCCTTCGACATCGCGTACGCCATGAGGTCCGGCATGACCGCCGCCCTGCTCAGTCCGCTCGACACGTTGATGATCCGGCCACCGTCCCGCAGTCGCTCCGCGCCCAGCCGCGCCAGGAAGAACGGTGCCTTCGAGTTGACCGCGAAGATCCGGTCGTACTCCTCTTCGCCGATCGTCGCGAAGGGCTGCGACGCCCCGATCCCGGCGTTGTTCACCAGGATGTCCAGGCCGTCCGCGTGGGCGTCGAAGGCCCGCCACAGCGCCTCCGCGTCACCCGGGACCCCCAGCTCCTGACCCACCGCGAAAGCGGAGCCGCCGGCCGCCTCGATCGCGGCGACGGTCTCCTTCGCCGCCTCCTCGTTCGTCCCGTAGTGCACCCCGACCCGGGCGCCCTCACGGCCGAGCCGCTCGGCGATCCCCCGTCCGATGCCCCGGCTGCCGCCCGTGACCAGCGCCGTCTTCCCGGTCAGCCTTCCGTCGAGCACGCCCATGGCGACGCCCCCCTCTTTCTGTAGTGGTCGTTACGTAAAGACCGTACCCCACGATCCGTAGCGAGCGCTATAGAATTCACTCCATGGTGACGAGACAGCGCGGCCGCCCCCGCTCCTTCGACCGGCTCACGGCCCTGGAGCAGGCGACGATGGCGTTCTGGGAGCACGGCTACGAGACGACCTCCGTCTCCGACCTCACCCGCGTCATGGGCATCAGCGCGCCCAGCCTCTACGCGGCCTTCGGCGACAAGAAGACGCTGTTCGAGGAGGTCGTCGAGGCGTACGCGCACAGCTACGGGGCCTACGGCGGCCGCGCCTTCGCCGAGGAGCCGACCGCCCGCGCCGCCATGGAGCGCATGCTCCGCGAGGCCGCCGTGGTCTTCACCGAGCCGGGACACCCGCACGGCTGCCTGATGATCACCGCCGCGGTGAACTGCTCGACCCCCGAGGTGGAGCAGGCCCTGCGGGACCGGCGGAACGCCAATCTGGCCGTGTTCGAGAACCGCATCCGCGAGGGCGTGGAGGCCGGCGACCTGCCGCCGGACGCCGACCCGCGCGCCCTGGCCCGGCTGACCGGCGCCGTCCTCCAGGGCATGTCCCTCCAGGCCCGCGACGGCGCGACGGCCGAGGAACTGACCGCGGTGGCGGAGGCGGCGATGCGGGCCTGGCCGGAGGCCTGAAGGCGTCCGCGCGGACGGGCGGCGGTCGTCGACTGAGCGGCAGGCGGTCAGTCGGGGCCGAGGGGGGGCGAAGGGCCCGGAGAAACCCGCGGGCCGCGGCGCCCGGCGGGACCCTCAGCCCGCCCGGCACCGCAGCCCGGAGTTGCCCGGCCGGGGGTGTGCGGTCCCACGGCCGTGTGGGAGGTCTCGGCGCAGTCAGGGCAGAGAGCGCCGGGTACCTCGTTCCATCCTCCTGTGCGGGGAGGATGGAGGTTCTATGGCATTCATTGTGGACTAGACCATTCTTGTCTGTCCATCCACAGGAACGCGGTCCTTCCCGGCCCATCCTCCAACACGGAGCCCCGGAGATCCAGGTTCACCGCCCCTGTAATTCCGCAGGTACGCTCGCACCGTGCCCTCCATGAACGACCTCGTCCGCCAGCACACCGCCCTGAGCGACTCCGACCTCGAGTGGCTCCATCTGCTGGTGTCGGAGTGGCAGCTGCTCTCCGACCTCTCCTTCGCCGACCTCGTGCTCTGGGTCCCCACCCTCGACGGCACGCGGTACGTCTCCGTCGCCCAGATGCGGCCCAACACCGGCCCGACCTCCTACCAGGACGACATGGTCGGCCATCTCGTCCCGCGCGGCCGGCGCCCGCTGCTCGACGCCGCCCTCGACGAGGGCCGGATCGTCCGCGAGGGCGACCCGGAGTGGCGCGAGGAGGTCCCGGTGCGGGTCGAGTCCATCCCGGTGCGCCGCGAGGGCCGGGTCCTCGGCGTCATCGCCCGCAACACGAATCTGCTGACCGTCCGCACCCCCTCCCGGCTGGAGCTCACCTACCTCCAGTCGGCCTCCGACCTCGCCCAGATGATCGCCGCCGGAACGTTCCCCTTCCCCGGCGAGCAGGTCGACATGGACTCCTCGCCGCGCGCCGGCGACGGTCTCGTCCGCCTCGACGCCGAGGGCGTCGTCCAGTACGCCTCGCCCAACGCCCTCTCGGCGTACCACCGGCTCGGCCTCGCCGCCGACCTGGTCGGCCAGGACCTCGGCCAGATCACCGCCGAACTCGCCCCGTCCCGCGGCCCGGTGGACGAGGCCCTGGTCAAGCTGGCCTCCGGCTACGCGCCCCGCGAGTTCGAGGTCGAGGGCAACGGCGGGGTGATCCAGCTGCGCGCGATCCCGCTCAAGCCCAAGGGCAGCCGGATCGGTTCGCTCGTCCTGCTCCGGGACGTCACCGAACTGCGCCGCCGCGAGCGCGAGTTGATCACCAAGGACGCCACCATCCGGGAGATCCACCACCGGGTGAAGAACAACCTCCAGACGGTCGCCGCCCTGCTCCGCCTCCAGGCCCGCCGGATGGACTCCGACCGCGGCCGCGAGGCCCTCAACGAGGCCGTCCGGCGCGTCGGTTCGATCGCCATCGTGCATGAGACGCTGTCCCAGAACCTGGACGAGCGGGTGCAGTTCGACGAGATCGCCGACCGGGTCATCGCGATGGTCGCCGAGATCTCGCCGGGCAAGGTCACCTGCCGGCGCAACGGCCGCTTCGGCATCCTCGACGCCGAGGTCGCCACCCCGCTCTCCATGGTCCTCACCGAGGTCCTGCAGAACGCGCTCGAACACGCCTTCGCTCAGGGCGAGCAGGGCACGGTCGAGGTCAGCGCCGTCCGCGGCGAGACCCGGGCGGACGCCCG
Source organism: Streptomyces sp. R44 (assembly GCF_041053105.1). Lineage (NCBI taxonomy): Bacteria > Bacillati > Actinomycetota > Actinomycetes > Kitasatosporales > Streptomycetaceae > Streptomyces > Streptomyces sp. R44. The sequence continues at coordinate 5,707,038 of NZ_CP163444.1, forward strand.
GCTCCTGATCACCGTTCAGGACGACGGCCGCGGCCTGCCCGAGGGATTCGACCCGCAGCGGGCCGGCAACCTCGGCCTGCAGATCGTACGGACCCTGGTGGAAGGGGAGTTGGGCGGCTCCTTCGACATGCTGCCGGGCGCCGAGCGCGGCACGAAGGTGGTCCTCGACATTCCCGTACGGCCGCAGAAATAGCCGTACGGACCAGCGCACAGCAGCGAGCCCCGGACCGAAGGGAATCGGTCCGGGGCTCGAATGCTGTGGGTTACTGCTGCGCGCTGCGGCTCGGGGGCGGTGATTGCGTACGCGGTGTACGCGCCGCTTGCCTCAGGCTGTGCAGGTGGCTCAGGCGCTGGCGTTACGCGCCCGGTTGCGAGCGGCACGGCGCTTCATCGCGCGGCGCTCGTCCTCGCTGAGGCCACCCCAGACGCCGGAGTCCTGGCCGGACTCGAGCGCCCACTGCAGGCACTGCTCCATGACGGGGCAGCGGCGGCAGACGGCCTTGGCTTCCTCGATCTGCAGCAGCGCAGGACCGGTGTTGCCGATGGGGAAGAACAGCTCGGGGTCTTCCTCACGACAAACGGCGTTGTGACGCCAGTCCATGGCTGCTACCTCTCTCAGTGTTACGTGCGAGTTGCTTGTGAATGTGAACGCTTTCACGAATCCCTCCGCAAGGGAAGGGCCGACTGCCAGCTGAACTGGTGTGGTCCTGTTGCTTGGGGTGGGGTTCTGGCTCTCAGTGGAGGCCGGTGTTGCGGGCCGTCCCGATCGCCAAGAAGAGACTCCCAAACCCCAGGGGCGGATACAACCCCTTCCGGAAAGTTTTTTTTGATTCCTCGGTGTCGGCTAGGTCACAGCCGTACTTCTTAGGGGTGGATGCGCGCCTAAACGTTCGAGTGAAAGGACTTTGGGCCCTTCCACTCACACAATCACACGCAGTGCACGGCGAACGCCTGTGAACGTCACGCTCGTACGCAGTCCGAGGTGGTCTCCGTCCATCTGCAGAGGGAGGGGCACCTTCGAATGCAAGGTGAAGTCGGTCAGATCGTGCAGAGGTACGGCATGCTTGCCGCGCGGACCCCGTTCCGGGGTCGAGGTGAGCAGCTGGGTGGCGTAACGGGCCACCGCCGGGGTGGAGAGCCGGCGCAGTCCGAGGACGTCGAGCGCGGTCTCGAAGGACGCCTCCGGGGACGCGTACACCGGGCGATTGCCCAGGTAGGTCCAGGGGGAGGTGTTGCAGATTATGGAGAGGACCAGGTCTTCGACCGGCTCCGCGCCGGGGCGCTCCAGGGTGATCGTGCCGTGCCGGCGGTTCGGCTCCTCCAGGAACTGGCGCACCACCTGGCGCAGATAGAGGGCGTGCGTCGATCTCTTGCCGCGCTCGCGCTGCTGTTCGACCCGGCCGATGACGCTCGCGTCGAAGCCGAGTCCGGCACAGAAGGTGAACCAGCGTTCGGGCACGGATTCGTCCTCGGTGCCCGGCGTCCCGGACGCCAGCCCGAGGCTCACCGTCCGTGTCCGCCGCTCACGCAGCGCGTCGAGCAGCGCGCCGGTCGCCTCCACGGCGTCGTTCGGCAGTCCGAGGGCGCGGGCGAAGACATTGGTCGAGCCGCCGGGGACGACCGCGAGGCTCGGCAGCCGGTCCGGATCCGGCCCGTCGTGCAGCAGTCCGTTGACCACCTCGTTCACCGTGCCGTCCCCGCCGAGGGCCACGACCAGGTCGATGTTCCCGGCTTCGGCGGCCCGCCGCCCCAGGTCGCGCGCGTGCCCCCGGTACTCGGTGGTGATCGCCTCCAGCTTCATCTCGCTGGCGAGCGCATGGATGAGGACGTCACGGGTGCGCGCACTGGTGGTGGTGGCTGCCGGATTGACCACGAGAAGTGCGCGCATGCTCGCCAGCGTACCTACCCGGCGGTACCGGGCCCAGCCCAGGCCGATCCGCGGACACCTCCGACGGGGCCCCGGCGCGGGGCCCGGCCCCGGTTTCCCGGAGCCCCCCGTTACGCTGCCTTGCATGAGCAGCACGGAGCAGACCCCCCGCCCCGCCCGCCTGGCCGCAGCCGCGGGCGTGGCCCTCGTCGAGGCCCTCGGGCTTCTCGCCGGAGGCGTCTACCTGCTGGTGCGGACGCTCCTCGACGGGGGCTCCGGCGGCGGCGACGTCACCACCGGGGTGACGGGCGGTGTGACCGTGATCGCACTCGGACTGATCCCGCTCGCCGCCGCCCGCGGCCTGTGGACGGCGCGCTCCTGGAGCCGCGGCCCGGCCGTGATCACCCAGATCCTCGCCCTGCCGGTCGCCTGGCAGATGCTGCAGACCGAGGGCGTGATCCCCTTCGGGATCGTCCTCGCCGCGCTCGCCGTGACCGGGCTCGTCCTGCTGGTGAACCCGGCCACGACCGAGGCGCTCGGCATCCGGCGCCCCGGTCAGGGAGCCTGACGGATCACTCCTCGACGAGGAGCTTCTCCCGAAGCGACGCCAGGGTCCGAGCCAGCAGCCGAGAGACGTGCATCTGCGAGATGCCCACCTCCTGCGCGATCTGCGACTGGGTCATGTTCCCGAAGAAGCGGAGCAGCAGGATCCGCTTCTCTCGCGGCGGCAGGTCCTCCAGGAGCGGCTTGAGCGACTCCCGGTACTCGACCCCCTCCAGGGCCTCGTCCTCCGCGCCCAGCGTGTCCGCCACCGCCGGCGACTCGTCGTCGGTGTCCGGGACGTCCAGGGAGAGCGTCGAGTAGGCGTTGGCCGACTCCAGACCCTCCAGGACCTCCTCCTCCGAGATCCCCAGCCGCTCCGCCAGCTCGTGCACCGTCGGCGAGCGGCCGTGCTGCTGCGAGAGCTCCGCCGTCGCCGTGGTCAGCGAGAGCCGCAGCTCCTGGAGCCGGCGCGGCACCCGGACCGCCCACCCCTTGTCACGGAAGTGGCGCTTGATCTCGCCGACGACCGTCGGCGTCGCGTACGTGGAGAACTCCACCCCGCGCTCCGGGTCGAACCGGTCGACCGACTTGATCAGGCCGATCGTCGCCACCTGCGTCAGGTCGTCCAACGGCTCGCCGCGGTTGCGGAAGCGCCGGGCCAGGTGCTCCACCAGCGGCAGGTGCATGCGCACCAGGCGGTTGCGCAGCTCGGCCTTCTCCGGGGAGCCCTCGGGCAGCTCGCGCAGCTGGACGAAGAGGGCGCGGGCGCCGCTCCGGTCGTGCGGGTCCGGGACGGCGCGGGCGTCCGGGCCCTCGTCGTCCTCCTCGGCGTCGTCATCGGCCTTCTCGGCCGCCGCGGCCGCCTCGGCGCCGTCGGGGATCAGCGCCTCGGGAGCCTCGGGGGAGCCCTCGGAACTCGCGGGGGCCTCGGAGACTCCTGGTGTCTCGGGAACCTCGTGGTGCTGCTCGTGCTCGCTCATGTGGTCCGCCTGCTCCGTAGCGACCCTGTTCGGCCGCGCCTGCTGCTCAGGGATGCCGGCCGTCGCGTCCCCGCTCCTCACGCCGGGCCTGGCCCCGCGCCGCGCTGTTTGTACAGGCTGATCGAGACCGTACGGTCATCGGCCACCGACGACTCCACCTTCCCGGCGAGGGCCGACAGCACGGTCCACGCGAAGGTGTCCCGCTCGGGGGCCCGGCCGTCGGTCGTCGGGGCGGAGACCGTCACGTCGAGGGAGTCGTCGACCAGCCGGAACACACAGCTGAGGACGGACCCCGGCACGGCCTGCTGGAGCAGGATGGCGCAGGCCTCGTCGACCGCGATCCGCAAGTCCTCGATCTCGTCGAGGGTGAAGTCCAAGCGCGCCGCGAGGCCGGCCGTGGCCGTACGCAGCACGGACAGATAGGCACCCGCAGCGGGCAGCCGGACTTCCACGAAGTCCTGGGTCCCGGGCTCGCCTGCGATCTGGGACACCCTCACCTCCAAGGTGGCACAAGCTCATTCGGGGTCCGGGGGGAGAGGCCCCCGGACCGGGCGGTACGCAGGGAGCCTGCGCGGTCCGCCGTGACGCTATCGCGATCCATCCTGCCGTGTCGCCGGGAGCACCGGAGACCAGGTGGTCCCGCGCCTCCCGCCCCCGGCGGCCGCGGAGAACCCGCGGAGGGGTGACGTACCCAGCGTCCGGGGCTTCGAACCGTCCGTGACCGCGCGGGCCGCGGACCGGCCCGCCCGCCGTCAGACGATCGAACCGTCGACGAAGCACCAGCGCCAGGCCTCGCCCGGTTCGAAGGTCCGCATCACCGGGTGCCCGGTCGAGGAGAAGTGCGCCGTCGCGTGCCGTCCCGCCGAGGAGTCGCAGCAGCCCACGTGCCCGCAGCTCAGACAGAGCCGCAGCTGGACCGGGTGCGTGCCGTCCGCCAGGCACTCGGGACAGGTCTCGGCCAGCGGCGCCGGTTCGGGGCGCGGCATTTCGGCTACGTGCGGGCACTCACTCATGATGGCCAGGTTACGTTGCGGCACGGGACGGGGTCGGGAGCATGGACGCACTGCAGCTGGTGGGGCTGGTGGCGGCGAGCGCCGCCGTGGCGGGGTTCGCCCGAAGGACCCCGGTGCCCGCCCCGCTGCTCCTGGTCGCCGTCGGCCTCGCCGCCGCGTACGTCCCCGGGGTCCCCGACTACACCCTCGACCCGCACATCGTGCTGCCGCTGATCCTGCCCCCGCTCCTCTACACGGCCGCCGTCGACTCCTCGTACCTCGACCTGCGGGCCAACATCAGGCCCGTCGCGCTGCTCTCCGTCGGGTACGTCCTCTTCGCCACCGTGGCCGTGGGCTGGCTCGCGTACGTGCTCGTGCCCGACCTGCCGCTCACCGCGGCGCTCGTGCTCGGCGCCGTCATCGCGCCGCCGGACGCGGTCGCCGCCACCGCCATCGCCCGCAGGCTCGGCCTGCCGAACCGGATCACCACGATCCTCCAGGGCGAGTCCCTCGTGAACGACGCCACCGCGATCACCGCGTACAAGGTCGCCCTCGCGGCCGCCGTCGGCGAGGGCATCAGCTGGGGCGGCGGACTGTGGGAGTTCGTCCTGGCCGCGGTCGGCGGCATCGGCGTCGGCCTGGTCCTGATGGTGCCGATCCACTGGCTCCGCACCCATCTGACCGAGGCCCTCCTCCAGAACACCCTCTCCCTGCTCATCCCCTTCATCGCGTACGCCGCCGCCGAGGAGGTCGGCGCCTCCGGAGTCCTCGCCGTCGTCGTGGTCGGCCTCTTCCTCGGCCACAAGGCCTGGAAGGTCGACTTCGCCACCCGGCTCCAGGAGGAGGCCGTCTGGAAGATGGTCGCCTTCATCCTGGAGTCCGCCGTCTTCGCCCTGATCGGCCTCCAGCTGCCGTACGTCGTCAAGGGACTCGGCCGGTACGGCATGGGGGAGGCGGCCTGGTACGCGGTCGGGGTCTTCGTCGCCGTGGTCGTCGTCCGCTTCGTCTGGGTCTACCCGGCGACCTTCCTGCCCCGCTGGATCTCCTCGGGCATCCGGGAGCGGGAGCCCGAGGTGGACTGGCGGGCGCCGCTCGTCGTCGGCTGGGCCGGCATGCGCGGCGTGGTCTCCCTGGCCATCGCCTTCTCCATTCCCGTCGTCACCGACGGGGTGGAGTTCCCGGCCCGCAACCTCGTCCTCTTCCTCACCTTCACCACCGTGATCGGCACCCTCGTGGTGCAGGGCCTCACCCTGCCGCCCCTCATCCGCCTCCTGAAGCTGCCCGGACGCGACCGGTACGCCGAGACCCTCGCCGAGGCCCAGGCCCAGAGCGAGGCCTCGCGGGCCGCCGAGGAACGCCTCGAAGCGCTCCTCGCCGACGAGCGCAACGCCCTGCCGCAGCCCCTCGCCGACCGGCTCCGCACGGTCATGGAGCGGCGCCGCAACTCCGTGTGGGAGCGCCTCGGCGCCGTCAACGAGGTCACCGGGGAGACCACGGACGACACCTACCGGCGGCTCTCGCGCGAGATGATCGACGCCGAGCGCGCCGTCTTCGTCCAGCTGCGCGACGCCCGCCGGATCGACGACGAGATGATGCGCACCCTGCTCCGCCGCCTCGACCTGGAGGAGGCGGCGGCGTACCGGGAGACCGACGACTAGGGCCCGGTCTCTCCTCCCGTACTAGACGGTGTCGGGTGCTCCCGTGATCACCGCCGCGAGCCGGGTGCCCGGCGGGAAGGCGCCCTCCTCCGCGAGAGCCGTCAGGCCGTACAGCATTTTGGCGACATACAGCCGCTCGATGGCGAGTCCGTGCCGCGCCTCGAAGTCCTGTGCGAAGGCCTCCAGAACCGGGGGCACGCGCGCGTAGCCGCCGCCGTGGAAGCGCTCGTCCAGGCTCCAGTCGCCGCGCGGGCCGCCGAAGGCCGTCTCCTGGAGGGCGCGGACCTCCCCGCCGAGGAAGCCGCCCTTGAGGACCGGCACGCCGAGTGCCCGCTGCCCGGGGGCGAGGCCGGCCGCGAGCCCGGCCAGGGTGCCGCCCGTCCCGCAGGCGACCGCGACCGTGTCCGCCGCCCCGGCGAGCTCGCGGCCCAGCTCCACGCAGCCGTGGACGGCGAGCGCGTTGCTGCCGCCCTCCGGGACCACGTACGCGCCCGCGGGGGCCCGCTCCAGGAGCGCCGCGCGCGTGGCCGGGTCGTTCTTCGCGCGGTACGTGGCCCGGTCCACGAACTCAAGACGCATCCCGTCCGCCGCGCACCGCGCGAGCGAGGGGTTCAGCGGGCGCCCGGCCAGCTCGTCGCCCCGGACCACCCCGACCGTCGGGAAGCCGAGCAGCCGCCCGGCGGCGGCCGTCGCCCGCAGGTGGTTGGAGTACGCGCCGCCGAAGGTGAGCACGGGCCGGCCGGCCGCCTCGCGCAGGTTGAGCGCGAGCTTGCGCCACTTGTTGCCGGGCAGGTCGGGGTGGATGAGGTCCTCGCGCTTCAGGAGCAGCGTCAGCCCGCGCCGGGCGAAGCGCTCGTCCTCCACCGGCTCCAGGGGCGAGGGGAGCCGGGGCCGCAGACGGGAGAGGTCGAACGCGTTCACCCGGCCATTGTGAGCCCCGCCGGATCCACGGTCCCGCGGCGGGCCACGGCGGCGCCCCCGCCGCCGCAGGCCACGGCGGGCCCGGACGCCGGCCACGCGCCCGTCCGGCGGGCCGCCGCCCCGCTACCGCAGGAGCTCGGCGACGCGTTCCCGCATCGACGCCATCGTGAACCCGCGCGGGTCCACCTTGCCCGGCTGCCACTCCAGGTGCCCGATGACCGAGCGGTGCGTCCAGCCGTGCGCCCGGCAGACGGCCGCCGCCGCCTTCGCGATGGCCTCCAGCTGCACCTTCGGCCACGGGTCCGCGCCGTCGCCGAGGTTCTCGCACTCGAAGCCGTAGAAGTGCCGGTTGCCGTCCGTGGTGGCCTCGTCGTCCGGCGGCAGCCGCCGCTCGGCGATGACCGCCCGGAGGACCTCGTCGTCGCCGAGCCCCGCGTGGTTGGCGCGCCCGTAGCCGACGAGGTGGACCGTGCCGTCCTTGGCGATCACGCCGTGACAGAGCGGCCCGGGCAGGGCCGCGTAGCCGTCCCGGCAGATCCGGACGGTGTTGGCGGTGCCCCGGGTCACGGTGTGGTGGATCATCACGCCGTTCACCGGGCCCCAGGGGCCCTTGTGGTTGCGGTTGTGGGTGGACCAGTCGCCGACCTGGACGACCGCGAGGCCCTCGTCGCGCAGGGCGCGGAGAAACCTGTTCGCGGACATGGGTGAAGCCATGACCGACTCCTTCCGGAGGACGGGGTGAGCTTCCGGAGTACCGGAGTCCGCCACTCCGCTGCCATGCGTTCGGACCGTGTGCGAGCCGATCCGGACAGATCGTCAGGGAGACGGGTGGGGCTGCGCTGTTCGGATGGAAATCGCGTGACATACCCCGAAGATCGTCGAACAGTCCCACCCGAATGTGTAATGGCGCCGACACGCTCCGTGCTGAAAGGCTTCTCGCGCAACTCAGGCATACGAGAGGGAGTTCCATGTCCGTTGGTTCGGTTGACGGCGAGGTCCGCGCGGAGCAGCAGGCCCCGCAGCAGAGTCTCGGGACCGCCGCCGCGCGGAACCTCGCCACGACCACCAAGTCGGCACCGCAGATGCAGGAGATCACCTCCCGGTGGCTGCTGCGGACGCTGCCGTGGGTCCAGGTGCAGGGCGGCACCTACCGGGTGAACCGGAGGCTCAGCTACTCCGTGGGTGACGGCCGCGTCACCTTCGTCCAGACCGGAGAGCGCGTCGCGGTGATCCCCGCCGAACTCGGCGAACTCCCGGCACTGCGCGGCTACGAGGACGAGAGCGCGCTGACCGAGCTCGCGGCCCGCTGCACCCAGCGGGAGTTCGCGGCGGGCGAGATCATCGCCGTCGCGGGCACCCCCACCGACCGGGTGTACCTCCTCGCGCACGGCCGCGTCGAGCAGATCGGCGAGGGGCCCTACGGCGACGAGACCGTCCTCGGTGTCCTCGCCGACGGCGCCTACTTCGGCGAGTCCGCGCTGGTCGGTGCCGACGCCACCTGGGACTGGAGCGCCCGGGCCGCCACCGCCTGTACGGTCCTGGAGCTCACCCGGGACGACGTACGGAACCTCGCGGACCGGGCCGGCTCGCTCGCCGCCCACCTCGCGGGCGTGGCCGCGGCTCCCGACCGCAGCACCAACACGTACGGCGAGGCCGCGATCGACCTCTCCGCTGGCCACGTCGGCGAAGCGGTCGTCCCGCACACCTACGTCGACTACGACGCCTCGCCCCGCGAGTACGAGCTGAGCGTCGCCCAGACCGTGCTGAAGGTCCACAGCCGCGTCGCCGACCTCTACAACCAGCCGATGAACCAGACCGAGCAGCAGTTGCGGCTCACGGTCGAGGCGCTCCGCGAGCGCCAGGAGCACGAGCTCATCAACAACAAGGAGTTCGGCCTCCTCTCCAACTGCGACTACGGGCAGCGGCTCCAGCCGCACGACGGCGCCCCCAGCCCGGACGACATGGACGAGCTGCTCTCCCGCCGCCGGGGCTCCAAGATGTTCCTCGCCCACCCGCGCGCCATCGCCGCCTTCGGCCGCGAGCTCAACAAGCGCGGCCTGGTGCCCGAGACGATCGAGGTCGCGGGCAACCGCATCCCGACCTGGCGCGGTGTGCCGATCTACCCGTGCAACAAGATCCCCGTCTCGGACGCCCGGACCACCTCGATCATCTGCATGCGTACCGGCGAGGCCGACCAGGGCGTCATCGGTCTGCACCAGACCGGTCTGCCCGACGAGATCGAGCCCAGCCTCTCCGTCCGCTTCATGGGCATCGACGAGCAGGCGATCATCTCCTACCTCGTCACGGCCTACTACTCGGCGGCGATCCTCGTCCCGGACGCCCTCGGCGTCCTGGAGAACGTCGAGGTCAGCCGCTGGCGCTGAGCCGTCGGCGCCCGGGGGTGGGGCCGAACCCACCCGCCCCCGGGCGCTCCCGGCCGATCGCCGTGCGGACCGCCGTGAAGGATGCGAAGGAAATGACCGTGACCATGACCAGCGCGGACGCCGTCGCCGACGGGCAGGGGGCCCTGACGCTCCTGAACCGGACGCGTGACGCCGTCGACCCCCGACTGCGCTCGACCGTCGAGTCCCTGCCGGACTCCGTACGGCGGGTGGCGAAGTACCACTTCGGCTGGGAGCGCGCCGACGGCAGCCCGGACGCCGGGCAGCCCGGCAAGGCGATCCGGCCCGCCCTGGTCCTCGCGGCGGCCCGCGCCCTCGGCGCGGACGACGACCGGGCCGTGAGCGCCGCCGCGGCGGTGGAGCTCGCGCACAACTTCACCCTGCTCCACGACGACATCGTCGACGAGGACCCGACCCGGCGGCACCGGCCCACCGCCTGGACGGTCTTCGGCATCCCGGACGCCCTCATGGCCGGGGACGCGATGAGCGCGCTGGCCCTGCGGCTGCTCGCCGAGGACCCGCATCCCGCCTCCGCGGCGGCCTCCGCGCGCCTCGCCGCCTGTGTCATCGAGCTCTGCGCCGGCCAGCAGGCCGACTGCGCCTTCGAGCGGCGCGATCCGCGCGAGGTCTCCCTCGACGAGTGCCTGGCCATGGCCACCGCCAAGACCGGTGCGCTGCTGGGCTGTTCCTGCGCTCTCGGCGCGCTCTACGCGGGTGCGGGGGAGGAGGAGGTCGCGGCGATGGACGCCTTCGGCCGGGAGGCCGGGCTCGCCTTCCAGCTGATCGACGACCTCATCGGCATCTGGGGCGACCCGGACCGCACGGGCAAGCCGGCCGGTGCCGATCTCGTCGCCCACAAGAAGTCGCTGCCGGTGGTGGCGGCGCTGACCTCCGGCACGCGCGCGGGGGAGGAGCTGGCCGAGCTGTACGCGCTTCCGGTCCTCGACGCGACGGCCGTGCGGGCGGCGGCGGACGCCGTCGAGCGGGCCGGCGGCCGCGACTGGGCGCAGGCCCAGGCGGCCGAGCGCATGGGCCGCGCCGTCGAGCACCTGGCCCAGGCGGTGCCGGACCTGGCGGCCGCGGAGGACCTGCTGGCCCTGGCGGAGTTCGTGACGCGGCGTTCGCGCTGATCACGCCTCCGGGACGATCCGGGTGACCACGGTCTCGATCATGTCGTCCAGGTCCCGGTCGCCCAGGATCCCGGGGACGGTGAAATGGTCGAGGAGCAGTCCGGTGAGGGCGACGTAGAGCACCCGGACCGTGTCCGCGTCGCCCGGCATGCCGGCGTCGAGGTGGAGCCGGATGTTCAGGTCGAGGTCGGCCCGCAGCACCTCGGTGAACCGCTTCTGCAGCTCGGGGCGGCGCGCGGCCTCCAGGCGCAGCTCGAAGAGGCCCAGATAGCAGGTGCGCTCGGCGGTCATGCGCCGGGCGAGCCAGCGCATCAGCTCGACGACCAGCGCGCGGCTGGGCGTCGGAAGCAGCGCGGTGTCGATGGCGCCTGGCTCCGGGGTGAGTCGTACGAAGATCCGGTCGGCGACCTGGGAGAGCAGCTGGTCCCGGTCGCTGAAGTAGTTGGACGAGGTGCCCGTGGGGACCCCCGCCCGGGCGTCGACCGCCCGGAAGGTCAGCCCGCGGGCGCCTTCGTCCGCCAGGACCTCGATCGCGGCGTCGAGCAGTGCCGTACGACGTTCGGGGTTTCTCGCCACGGGGCCTCCTTCTGAAAAAAGTTCTTGCGCAACCACTACACATGAAGCACTATAACTGTCGTGGTTGCGACTGCAGCCGCATCCCGATCACGAAGAGGACCGGTTTGCGCAAGCTCACGTACTACATCGCCTGCACCATCGACGGCTTCATCGGCGACCCCGAGGGCGATGCCACCTCCATGTTCACGTACACGGAGGGGTCGTACATGGCCTGGATGGGCGCCGAGTACCCGGAGACCATTCCGACGCAGGGCCGGGAGATGCTCGGCGTCGACGGCGAGAACAAGCACTTCGACACCGTCATCCAGGGGCTCGGGTCCTACCAGCTCGCCCTGGACATCGGCGTCACCAGCCCGTACAACCACCTGCGCGAGTTCGTCGCCACCCGCTCGCTCGCCGCATCGCCCCACCCGAACGTCGAGCTGATCGCCGACGACCTCGTCGGCCGCGTCCGCGAGCTCAAGGCCGAGGACGGCCCCCTCGGCATCTGGCTCTGCGGCGGCTCCACCCTCGCCGGTGAGCTCATCGAGGAGGTCGACGAGCTGGTCATCAAGACCTACCCGCAGGTGTACGGCTCCGGCATGCCGATGTTCGGCGCCGGCTTCGAGCCCCGGGACTTCGAGCTCGGCGACGTCCGCGCCTTCGAGAACGGCGTGCTGGTCCGTACGTACACCAGGAAGCGGTAGCGGCGTCGGGCGGCCTCGGGCCCGCCGACCTACCCTGGATGCATGGGTGACGAGGCGCATCACACGACGCGGGACCCCCTGGCCGAGCGCCACTGCCCGGCCTGCGGCGGACCGCTGGCCGTACTGGCCACCCGGCACAAGGTCCTCGGGGCCTGGGTGCCGGAGTGGGAGGTGCAGCCCTGCCGCAACCCGGAGTGCCCGCTGTACGAGGGGGCGGAAGCCGCTACCACGCACGTGACCGGCAAGAACGGCGAGATCGGGAGAAGTCCGGCCCCGGGGTGACCGGACGCGCGGCGGAGCCGGTCATACCGCTACAGTCCGCGCATGTCATCGGAGTCGACAGAAGTCTGGACCGGTTGGTACCGGGACCGCAGCGGCGCGGAAGCGATCGTCCTCACGGCCGACGGGCGGCACGTCGCCACCCGGATCAGAGGGACCGAGTACACCGGCGAGAGCTTCGCCGCGCTCGCCGCCGCCGAGGAGGGCGGGCGGCCCCTCACCAACTGCGTCCTGGAGTGGGACCTGCCGCTCCCCGTCGTCCTGGACGGCGCCGCCCAGCAGGCCACCCTCGCCTGCCTGCTGACGCTCGGTGAGCGCGCCGACCTCAGCCTGACCCTGCACTACGGCGGCGCCGCCTTCGAGGCGTGCGTCGCCGGGGGCGACTTCGAAGGAGCCCTGGAGCGGGTACGGAGCCAGCTGCCGCCCGGCGCGGACTTCGGCCGCCGGCTCCTCCAGACGGCCTGAGGCGGACGGCCTGAGACGGACGGCCTGAGACAGGCGGCCTGAGACGGCCGGCTAGAGACGCGGGACGGCGGCGCCCCGGGGAGGGGCGCCGCCGCCACGTACCGGGCTTCGCGTCAGCTCTTGAAGGCGGAGGCGAGGCCGTAGCGCCACAGCTGGTCGACGCGCGAACGCTCCTGCGCGTTCGGCTGGGCGTTCTGGCAGGACGTGCCGGGACCGCCGCCCGACATCAACTCGCTGCACGGGCCGCTGTAGTGGTCCGGGAGCCCGAGGACGTGCCCGGTCTCGTGGGCGGTGACCCGGGTCGAGTTGTACTGCTGGTTCTGCCGGTAGTCGAGGAAGATGTAGCCGCTGCCGTGGCCGTCCGTGCTGGCGTACGAGCCACGGGAGTCGTTGCCCTCGTAGTACGCGAAGTCCGGGTTGCTGCCCTCGACGAGCCGGACGTTCACCACCGAGCCGTTCCATATCTGCGCGGAGCGGGCTATCTGGGTGCGGAAGCTCGGCGCGTTCGCCGCGCTGTAGACGACGGTGACGGCGGTCGCGCCCGGCGTCGCGGCCCGCTTCTTCGCCACCGACTTCACGACGGCGTCGAAGAAGGCCTGGTTGGCCTTGGCCTCCTCGGCCGAACCGGCGTACGCCACGGCGGCGTTGCCGGTGGCGACCGTGGTGCCCGTGCCGACCGCCGCCGCCGGGGCCGTACCGAGAGAGGCGGCGAGACCGAGACCGAGGGCGGCGGTCAGCACGGAGGTGAGGACCTTGGGGTGAGTCATGGGGGGCTCCTCCTGTTGGGTTCGGAGAGAGTCTCGGGGGAGCCGGCCCGCGAGGGGATGATGTCATCCCCCGATAACCCCACCGCATCACCAGACCAAAACGTCTCAACCCCCTTGAAATGAAAGGTAATTGAAGAGACGTGGCCGTCTGGTGCGACTCCGGGGGGCCGCCCTACCCTCGGGTCATGGAGCTGGAGGTGAGACATCTGCGCGCGCTCTGCGCCATCGCGGACACGGGAAGCCTGCACAAGGCGGCCCGCCAACTGGGCATGAGCCAGCCCTCGCTGACGACCCAGCTGCGCCGCATCGAGAACTCCCTCGGCGCCGAACTCTTCTCCCGCGGCCGCACCGGCTGCCGGCCCACCCCGCTCGGCCGGTCCCTGCTCAGCCGGGCCCGCCCCCTCGTCGCCGACATGGCCGCGCTCGTCACCGAGACCCGGGCCGCGGCCGCCCGCGCCGACGGACCCGGACTCCGCGTCGGCTCCACCGCCAGCCGGGCGCTGCCGGGCTGGCTGCGCCGGCTCCGTGAGCGGCTGCCCGGCACGGACGTCGGCCTCCGGGTGGACGTCTCGGCCAACGCGCTGCTGCGCACGGTCGCCACCGGGCAGCTCGACGTCGCCTTCGTGCACGAGGTGGAGGGCTGCCCGCTGAGGGTCCCCGAAGGCCTCACCGGCCGCGTCCTCGTCGCCCGCGAACCACAGTTCGTCTCGATGGCCCGCGACCACCCGGCCGCCGGCCGCCCCGTCGTCGACCTCGCCGACCTCGCCGCCGACCACTGGATGGTCGACCCGACCGTCGACGGCGAGTGGGACGGCCTCCGCCGGGTCCTCGGCGCCGCCGGCATCGACCCGCCCCTGCTGCACGGCGACTACCACACGGCCGCCTCGCTCATCGTCCTCGGCGAGGCCGTCGCCCCCTGCCAGCCCACCTCGGTCCCGCGCGAGGACATGGCCATCCGCCCCCTGCGCGGCGACCCCCTCGGCGTCCGCCTCCTCCTCTACGCCCGCCCGGGGGCACCCCTGGACGTCCTGTACGCCGAACTCGCGGCGGCGTACCGGGAGGTGGCCCTGCGGGCGGCCCCGTACCGCGAGTGGCTCCGCCGCCAGGGCGCGACGGCCACGCTGCCGGTGGGACCGTGCATGATGACGGCATGAGTGAAGATCCCGGCCAGGCAGAGGTACGCCACGCACGCCCGGAGGACCTGCCGCGCGTCGTCGAACTGATCACCGAACACGCCGCGTACGAGAAGGCGGCGCCCCCGGCCCCCGGCCTCGCGGACCGTCTCGCCGGCCTCCTCTTCGGCCCCGAGCGCCCCCGGCTCCGCTGCTTCGTCGCCGTCCTCCCGGACGACACCCTCGCGGGCTACGCCACCTGCGCCCCGGAGCTCTCCACCTGGGACGGCACGGAGTACCTTCACATGGACTGCCTCTACCTCACGGAGACCTCCCGCGGCCACGGCCTGGGCCCCCTCCTCATGACGGCCCTCCGGACGGAGGCCCGCGCCCTGGGCCTCCCGGAACTCCAGTGGCAGACGCCGGCGTGGAACGAGAGCGCGATCCGCTTCTACGACCGCCTGGGCGCCACCTCCAAGGAGAAACGCCGCTACACCCTCCCGACGGAGGCGTAGGAACCCAGAAGACCGGGCTTTCCCTGGATTCCCTGGATTCCTGGATTCCCTGGATTCGTACAACCATCCGCACGCTCAGGAGTCATGTAGGGCGAGCACGCCGGAGGCGTGTTCGTTCCGTTGTCCAGGGGGACCCACATGACTCACCACATATCCCTGCGTGCCCGTCTGCTCCCGGCCGTGGTCGCGGCCGGGATCCTCGTGCCCGTCGTCGCGGGCGCGGCACCCGCGTCCGCCGCCACCGCGCCGCAGGTCAGCTGCACGTCCGGCAAGGCCGGGCTCGCCGCCCAGCTTCAGAGGGACATCACCGCCGCCCTCGCCACACGCACCGGTACGGTCGCCGTCGGCCTGCGCGACCGCACCACGAACACCACCTGCACCCTGCGCGCCACCACCTCGTACGACTCGGCCAGCGTCGTGAAGGTGACCGTGCTCGCCACGCTCCTCTGGGACGCCAAGAAGACCAATCGGTACCTGACGTCACGCGAGGCCACCCTCGCCACCGCCATGATCACCAAGTCCGACAACGCGGCCACCACCTCCCTGT
Organism: Streptomyces sp. R44; assembly: GCF_041053105.1. Lineage (NCBI taxonomy): Bacteria > Bacillati > Actinomycetota > Actinomycetes > Kitasatosporales > Streptomycetaceae > Streptomyces > Streptomyces sp. R44. Next base: position 5,722,478 of record NZ_CP163444.1, read on the forward strand.
GGAACCAGCTCGGCGTCACCAAGGTGAAGGGCTTCCTGGCGGCCGCCGGCATGACGCGGACGGTGCCGGGATCCGGCGGCTACTGGGGGCTCACCCAGATCAACGTCACCGACGAGCAGCGGCTGCTCTCGCTGATCACCGCCCGGAACTCGGTCCTGAGCGACAACGCCCGCGCGTACATCCTCAAGCTCATGGGGAGCGTCATCACCTCGCAGCGGTGGGGGACCCCGGCCGGCGCGCCCTCCTCCGTGTCCGTGCACGTCAAGAACGGCTGGCTGCAGCGCGCCACGCGCGGCTGGCGCGTGCACAGCGTCGGCACGTTCCAGGGCGGCGGCCACGACTACACGATCTCCGTGCTCACCGACGGCAACAGCACGATGACCTACGGAGTGAACACGATCCAGGCCGTGGCCAAGGTGATCCACCGCGACCTGTTCCCGACCGCCCCCACCGCGACCCGTTACACGCCGACGACGACGCCCAGGGAGGCCTTCGTCGCGGTGCCCCAGGGCTGACGCCCCGACCAGGCGCGATGAGGCCCGGCCACGCCGGGCAGGCAGCAGGGCCCGGACCGCGCGTCGCGGTCCGGGCCCTGTCCCGTGCGGTGCCACCCTGCGGCGGCGGTGCGTCAGCTCTGCGCGGCTTCGTCCCCCGCCTGCCCGGCGCCCTCGGCCGCGCCGGTCTTCTCGCGCATCTTCCGCACCAGCTCCGCCTTCTTGTCCGCCGCGTTCTGACGGTCGAGGTTGCGGTGCGGACCGTTGTTCTGGCGCTCGGTGCGGGACAGCTTCTTGCGCTGGCCGCCGCCCTGGCCCACGGGGTTGTTGATGTTCTTGCTGTCGGTCACGGGTTCTCCCGGTGGTGATGTGAAGTGATCTACGGATTCGCCGGTCGAGGACGGGCGGCGACGTCGAGGAACGTCAGCACAGGCCCGTCCCGCACTCACTCGTGAATCGGCGTCTGGAAGAACATGACAAAGACGTTACCCGGTCCCGACGACCCCGCAGGCGCATGAGGTCAGCCCCGTGGCGGCCAGGGGCCGGTGAGCAGGCGTTCCGCCTCCTCGACGATCGAGTCCGCCAGGGGTTCCCGGTCGCCGCGTCGGAGCGCCGCCCAGTCGTTGTAGGCGTCGGTCCTGTCGACCAGGGGTCTGAGGGTCTGGGGCCGGGACAGGGCGCTCCACCCTTCGTACGTGATCAGGTCACCGCCGGCGCCGGGGTCCAGGCTGCCGTTCACCATCAGGCGGAGCCACCAGCGGACGAGTTCCCAGCGGGCCGCTTCCCGCGGGAGGTGGCGGAGCAGGCCGAGTTCGTCCAGTACCTGCTCGAAAAGGGCGTCGGCCCGGTCGTGCTCGGAGCGTGACAGGCCGGCGAGGAGGGGGAGGGACTCCGTCTCGACGTCGAGGACCAGGGCCGTGAGGCCGGCCTCGACGAGTTGTTCCGGGTGGGGCCGTCGGCCGATCAGGCGTTCCAGGGCCAGCATCCGGAGGCAGTCGACGGCCTCCTGTGCGCTCGTGGCGTACGGCGTGAACGGCGTGGGCGCGGTGACGTCGATGCCCGCTCCGCCCTCGACGAAGTACGACCAGAAGTCGACGGTCGTACGGACGTGGAGGCCGCTCGAACGGCCGGCGAACTCGTGGTGGATGTAGTCGGCGAGGTCGTTCCCGTACAGGATGATGTCGGTCTGCATGACGGACAGGACGGGGTGCCCGTGCTCGCCCGCCGTGCCGGGCAGGCAGCGGTGCCCGTAGACCGAAACCAGCTGCGGCACGCTCTCCAGCTCGGTCCTCGCGACGCGCAGCGCATCGGATGTCTCCGCGGGCCTCGACGGCCAGGCGGGATGCCAGAACCTGTTGTGCTCCACGTCGAAGAGCACGCCGTCCACCGGCCGCGCCAGTCGCCCGGCCAGGTCCTCGGGGTCGCCGTTGCGCCAGTCGGGCCACCCCGACGAGCCATGCGGGAGGCCGGCGGAGAGGAAGACGCGGTGGTCGGCCGCGAAGGTGAAGCCGAACCGTGCCTCGACCACGTCGAGTTCCCGCTCGGTGAGCCCCGGTCCGATCTCGGTTCGGAGCATGCCCTGAAGGGCACGGGCGGTGTCCAGCGTCAGTCGAGGGGGCGACGGTGCGTTCACAGCTGCCAGCGTAGTGAGCGGTGCGGCCGCACCTGCCCCGAGGCTGCGGCGGTCCGTCACCTCACCGCGACGGCTTCCGCACGGATCCGCGAGCCCGGGGGAAAGCAGACCGCACCCGGGCCGTCAATGACGCCGTGTTCGGCGGACTGCGGACCGGGTGCGGACAGCTGGGCGGCGCGGCTGCGGACGTGCAGGTCGGGCCGCTCAGGGGGAGATCAGGCCTTCTTGGTCTCCCAGAAGATGCGGTCGATCTCGGCGATGAGCTCCAGCGCCTTCTCGCCCGTCTTCGGGTCGGTCGACGCCTTGGCGGCCGAGAGGGCCTTCAGGGTGTCGTTGACCAGCTGGTTGAGCTCGGGGTACTTCTCGAAGTGCGGGGCCTTGAAGTAGTCGCTCCAGAGCACCGAGACGTGGTGCTTGGCGAGCTCGGCGCGCTGCTCCTTGATGACCGTGGCGCGGGCACGGAAGTGCGGGTCCTCGTTGGCCAGGTACTTCTCCTGGACAGCCTTGACGGACTCGGCCTCGATGCGGGCCTGGGCGGGGTCGTACACGCCGCACGGGAGGTCGCAGTGGGCGCTGACCTTCACCTTGGGGGCAAACAGGCGGGAGAGCATTGAGCCGTCCTTCCTCGTGATCGTCTTCTCAGGTGGGACATTACTCGGTGAGAAGGGCGTTTTCGCGGGCGCCCCCTGGGGCTTAGGTCAAAAGTCCAGGGTCACCATGGGACTCGTGTACGAGTGGACGAGTCCACGCAGGAGTGGATCGGGAGGTGCCTGATGGCGCGGTCGGGGCGGGAGCAGGCGGGGGAGGCCGGTGCTCCGTTCGGGATCGCCGAGGTGACGGGCATTTCGATGGTGCCCACGCTGTTGCACGGTGACCAGTTGCTCGTGCAGTACGGGGCGCGGCTGCGGGCCGGTTGTGTGGCCGTGCTGCGCCATCCGCTCCAGCAGGATCTGCTCATCGTGAAGCGGCTGATCGAGCGACGCGACGGAGGCTGGTGGGTGCTGGGTGACAACCCGGACGCCGAGGGGGACAGCCGCGTCTTCGGGGCCGTACCGCCCGAGCTGGTTCTCGGGCGGGTGCGGGCGCGGTACCGGCCGGTGACGCCGGGGCGTCAGCGTTCGGCGGGGGTGATGCTCTCCTGGCTGGTGTCCTCGGTCAGGCCGGTGTGGTCCGACCGCTCGGCCTCCAGGCGCTTGCGGGCCCGGTAGGCGGCCACGTTGGCCCGGGTCGCGCAGCGGTCCGAGCAGTAGCGGCGGGAGCGGTTGGTGGAGGTGTCCAGGTAGGCGTTGCGGCAGGGCGGGGCCTGGCAGAGGCCCAGCCGGTCGGCGCCGAACTCCGTCAGGTGGAAGGCGAGGCCCATCGCCGAGATGGCGGCGTAGCCCGTCGTGGCGTTCGAGGAGTGGTCGGCGAGGTGCATGTGCCAGCGCGGCCGGCCCTCCTCGTCGAGGGTGTCGTGCCCGGAGATCTGCGGGCTGACGGGGAACTCCAGGAGGAGTGAGTTCAGCAGGTCCACCGCGCCCGTGTGGTCGCCCTCGTCGGCCGCGGTGAAGACCGCCCGCAGCCGGGCGCGCACCGTGCGGAAGCGTGGCAGGTCCGCCTCGGTGACCCGCCGGGCCATCTGGGTGGCGGGGCCGAAGAGTTCCCGGAGCACCTCGACGGAGGTCAGGGTGTCCTTGCCGCGGGCCGGCTCCTCGGTGTTGACCAGACGTACGGCGAAGTCCGAGTAATGGGCCAGTTCCACTTGTAGTCCTTACTTCGGCGGGCTAGTGTCTCGGTCGGAGGGGGTAACGGCTGTTTCCCCTTCGAGGGTATTACGAATGGTAGGGCCGACGCGGGGAGGAACGACCATGACCGGAACCGACTGGGCGGGCTGGCAGCAGAGCTGGGACCGTCAGCAGGAGTGGTACATGCCGGACCGTGAGGAGCGGTTCCGCGTGATGCTCGACATGGTCGAGGCGCTCGTGGGGCCGAAGCCCCGCGTCCTCGACCTCGCGTGCGGTACGGGAAGTATCACGAGCCGGCTGCTCCGGAGGTTCCCCGACGCCACCAGCGTCGGCGTCGACCTCGATCCGGCCCTCCTCGCCATCGCCGAGGGCTCCTTCGCGGGCGACGAGCGCGTCACCTTCGTGACCGCCGACCTCAAGGACCCCTCCTGGGCCGCGAGCCTGCCCCACGAGACGTACGACGCCGTCCTCACCGCCACCGCCCTCCACTGGCTCCACAGCGGGCCCCTGACGGCCCTCTACGGGCAGCTCGCCGGCCTCGTCCGGGACGGCGGGGTCTTCATGAACGCCGACCACATGATCGACGAGGCCACGCCCCGTATCAACGCCGCCGAGCGGGCCCAGCGGCACACCCGCATGGACCGCGAGAAGGCCGCCGGCGTCCTCGACTGGGCCGACTGGTGGGCCCTCGCCGCCAAGGACCCGGTGCTCGCCGAGCCCACCGCCCGCCGCTTCGAGATCTACGGCGAGCACGCCGACGGCGACACGCCCTCCGCCGCCTGGCACGCCGACACCCTCCGCGCCGCCGGCTTCGGCGAGGTCCGGCCGGTCTGGGCCTCGCCCTGCGACACGCTGGTGCTCGCGGTGAAGTGACGGGACCGGGCGCCGGAATTCCGCGGCGCGGATCCGGGAGTTCCGTCCCCTTCCCGGAATGGAAAACCTCAGGCCTTCCTCAAATCACTCGAAATGCCTGCTCGGGCGGCTAGCTTCGTACCCGCATCCCGAAATGCATCGACAGAGGGGGAAGACATGATCCTGCGGCGCACCCTGACCACGGCTGCCGTTCTTGTCACGTCTGCCGTGAGCGCCGTGGCCGTCAGCGGTTCGGCCTACGCCAACACCGGGCCCGGCTACACGGAATTCTGCACCCAGCCGTTCGCCAAGGCCGGCGGCGCCTGTTTCTACTCCGACAACGACAGCTTCAAGCTGACCGACAACTACGCCGACGGCCTGCGCTCCGTGCTGCGCTGGGAGCTCGGGGACCGGGCGAAGAAGGGGACCCCGGGCTACATCATCCGCCGGGGCGAGTGCCACAACACTCTGGGAGCGAACAAGACGATCGTCTGCGACTACGACTTCCCCGAGGGGAAGCTCAACGGAACGAGCCGTTATCTCGTGCACTTCAAGGTGGAATCGCAGGACGGCCCCAGCGGAAGGCCGGTGTACTACGTGGGTGGTCCGATCGGGTACGTTTCGGGCCGCTGATTCGGGCCGATGACGCAGGCCGCTGATCCGGGCCGATGATTCGCGTCGCTGATCCCGGTCGCTGATCCCGCGACATCACAGGAAGGGGCCCGCCGGTTTTCCCGGCGGGCCCCTTTCGCTCTGCCGCTGCGCGGCACCTTCGTCCTGCTTACAGGACCTTGGACAGGAATGCCTTCGTCCGGTCCTGCTGCGGGTTCGTCAGCACGTCCCTCGGGTGGCCCGACTCGACCACCACGCCGCCGTCCATGAAGACCAGCGAGTCGCCGACCTCCCGGGCGAATCCCATCTCGTGGGTGACGACGACCATCGTCATGCCCGACTCGGCCAGGTCGCGCATGACGTCGAGGACGTCACCCACGAGCTCCGGGTCGAGCGCCGAGGTCGGCTCGTCGAAGAGCATCAGCTTCGGTTCCATCGCCAGAGCACGGGCGATGGCGACACGCTGCTGCTGACCACCGGAGAGCTGCGAGGGGTAGTTCGCCGCCTTGTCGCCGAGGCCGACCCGGTCGAGCAGGCGCTCGGCCCGCTCGCGCGCCACCGCCTTGGACTCGCCCTTCACCTGGATGGGCGCCTCCATGACGTTGGCCAGGGCCGTCATGTGGGGGAACAGGTTGAAGCGCTGGAAGACCATGCCGATGTCGCGGCGCTGGAGCGCGACCTCGCTGTCCTTCAGCTCGTACAGCTTGTCGCCCTTCTGGCGGTAGCCGACCAGCTGGCCGTCGACCGACAGGCGGCCGGCGTTGATCTTCTCCAGGTGGTTGATGCAGCGCAGGAAGGTGGACTTGCCGGAACCGGACGGGCCGATCAGGCAGAACACCTCGCCGTTCTGCACCTCCAGGTCGATGCCGCGGAGGATGTGCGCGGCGCCGTAGGACTTGTGGACGCCCTCGGCCTTCACCATGGCAGTCACTTGGCCACCGCCTTGCGGTTCGTGAGGGAGGAGAGGTTCGCCTTGACCTTCTGCCACGGCGTCGGGGGCAGCGACCGCAGCGAGCCCTTCGCGTAGTGCCTCTCCAGGTAGAACTGGCCGATGCTGAAGATCGTCGTCAGGACCAGGTACCAGATCGAGGCGACGAAGAACATCTCCATCACCGCGAACGAGGTCGAGGCGATGTCCTGGGCGGCCCGCAGCAGGTCCGGGTACTGGACGGCGACGACGAGCGACGAGGTCTTCAGCATGTTGATGAACTCGTTGCCGGTCGGCGGGATGATCACCCGCATCGACTGCGGCAGGATCACCCGGCGCATCGTCCTGCCCTGCGACATGCCGAGGGCGTGCGCGGCCTCGGTCTGGCCCTCGTCGACCGACTGGATGCCGGCCCGGACGATCTCCGCCATGTACGCGCCCTCGTTCAGGCCGAGGCCCAGGAGGGCGGCCAGGAACGGGGTCATGACGTCGGTCATCTCGTCCTTGTAGAACCCGATGTTGAACACCGGGAAGATCAGGGCGAGGGAGAACCAGATGAGCAGCTGGACGTAGACCGGGGTGCCCCGGAAGATCCAGATGTAGAGCCAGGCGACCGCGTTGGTCACCGGGTTCTTGGAGAGGCGCATGATCGCGAAGACGATGCCGAGCACGAGGCCCAGCGCCATCGAGGCCACGCTGATCAGGACGGTGTGCCACAGGCCCGAGAGGATGCTCGGGTCGAAGAGCTTCTCCGGCACGGTCGCCCAGCGCACGTTGCCCTGGGCGAAGGCGTAGCCGAGGAGGCCGAGGAGGGCGGCGACCACGAACGCCGCCACCCAGCGGCCGTAGTGGCGAACCGGGATGGCCTTGATCGCCTCCGGCGGGGTCCCCGCCGGGGCGGGTCCCGCCCCGGCCGGGACCTTGTCGATCTTGTCAGTCACTGCGACTGCCCTTCAGTGGTGCGAGGGGAGGGGTGAGGAAGGGGCAGAAGGTCAGGAACCGCCGTTGATCTTGGACGCGGTGACGGCGCCGTCCCCGGCGTTCCACTTGTCGAGCGCGGCCTTGTACGAGCCGTCCTTGATGGCCGCGTCCAGGGCCGCCGCGAGCGCGTCCCGCAGCTGCGTGTTCTTCTTGTCGACCGCGATGCCGAAGAGGCCCGCGTCCGTCTTGTTGGCGATCGCCTCGAAGTCGTTGCCGCCACCGGCCGTCTGGGCGATGTAGGCGGCGACCGGCGAGTCGTTCAGGTCGGCCACGGCGCCGCCCGCCTTGACGCGGGTCTGGGCCTCGGCGTCGGTCGGGTAGGACTCGAAGGTCAGCTTCGGCTTGCCGTCCTTCTCGCACTTGGCGGCCTGGTCCTTGGCGGCCTGCTCGTACGTGGTGCCGCGCTGCACGGCCAGCTTCTTGCCGCACAGGTCGTCCAGCGACTTGATGTTCTCCGGGTTGCCCTTCTTCACCAGGATGCCGGTGGAGGCGGAGAAGTAGTCGACGAAGTCGACGCCGGCGCCGGTCTTGTTGCCCTTGTCGTCCAGGCCCTGCTCGCGGGCCTTGGTGTCCGTCATCGAGGACATGACGACGTTGGTGCGACCGGTCGTGAGGGAGGTCAGGAGCGTGTCGAAGGTGCCGCTCTCGAACTGGAACGTCACACCGAGCTGCTTGGCCAGGGCGGCCGCGATGTCGGGGTCGACACCGACGATCTCGGAGCCCTTCTTGAACTCCATCGGGGCGTACGTGGCGTCCGTGCCGACCTTGATGACGCCCGACTTCTGGATGTCGGCCGGGAGCTTCGAGAAGAGCGGGGCCTTGCTCGCGGCGGCGGAGCCGGTCTCCTTGGTGGAGCCACCGCTCTCGGTCTGGTCGCCACAGGCGGTCAGCAGCATCGAGCCGGCGACCGCGATGGCGGCGACCGCGGCAAGACGGGAAGTGCGGGTCTTGGCGGTCGTACAGCGCGTGGAGCGTGCGGTCATGGTCGGGTTCCTCCGGCGTGTGAGGGAGCTGCCAGGTGTCGCGTACGTCTCTTCGAGTGTCGCGACCTCGTGTGATTACGGCATCTTGCCATTCGGACTGCCACAAACCGACGGCCTCGGATGTCAAAATCGGATAACGGGTGACCCCGAAATCGCGACAGGCCGGTACATCAGGGCCGGATCTTCTGCGGAATCCCTTCCCCTTCACCGAAAAATCTGCTGTTCATCTCGCCATTCGGACGAGTGGAAGGCCGCCAATCGGGTACGGAGACCATCTATCGGGACATCGGGTGACGTGTCGTTCTCCGTCCACCTCCGGATGCGCTCGGTATGAGTCGCGTCACCGAACGGATATGGACTCGTCTGCGGTGCCGTCCGTCCGGTAAGAAGGATCCTTACACCCCTCATCCGGGGCTCAGGGCGCGTTGTGCGGCGCGCCCGCGCGGCTGCCAGACACGGCGGCCGCGGGACCCGCCCACCGCTCCACACCAGGAGCGGCCAACCCTCAAATGAAGCAGACTCAAGGGGTCACCCAATGGCAGCGGAAATCGTCAATCCTCACAACGACAGTGGCACGGAAGCTCCCGAGGAGCCCTTCGATCCCGTCTTCGCCCTTCACCGCGGCGGCAAGATGGCCGTGCAGGCCACCGTCCCCGTCCGGAACAAGGACGACCTGTCCCTCGCGTACACGCCCGGCGTCGCCAAGGTGTGCACCGCGATCGCCGAGCAGCCCGAGCTGGTCAACGACTACACCTGGAAGTCCCAGGTCGTGGCCGTCGTGACCGACGGCACCGCGGTGCTCGGCCTCGGCGACATCGGCCCGGAGGCCTCCCTCCCGGTCATGGAGGGGAAGGCGATCCTCTTCAAGCAGTTCGGCGGCGTGGACGCGGTCCCGATCGCCCTCGCCACCACCGACACCGACGAGATCGTCGAGACCGTCGTCCGCCTCGCCCCGTCCTTCGGCGGAGTGAACCTGGAGGACATCTCGGCCCCGCGGTGCTTCGAGATCGAGCGCAAGCTCCAGGAGCGCCTCGACATCCCGGTCTTCCACGACGACCAGCACGGCACCGCCATCGTCACCCTCGCGGCCCTGCGCAACGCGGCGAAGCTGACCGGCCGGACCCTCGGCGACCTGCGCGGTGTCATCTCCGGCGCCGGCGCGGCCGGTGTGGCCATCGCCAAGTTCCTCCTGGAGGCCGGCCTCGGCGACGTCGCCGTCGCCGACCGCAAGGGCATCGTCAGCCGCGACCGCGAGGACCTCACGGACGTCAAGCGCGAGCTCGCCGAGCTCACCAACAAGGCGGGCCTCAGCGGCTCCCTGGAGAGCGCCCTGGCCGGCGCGGACGTCTTCATCGGCGTCTCCGGCGGTACGGTCCCCGAGGCGGCCGTCGCCTCCATGGCCCCGAACGCCTTCGTGTTCGCCATGGCCAACCCGAACCCCGAGGTCCACCCCGACGTCGCGCACAAGTACGCGGCCGTCGTGGCGACCGGCCGTTCGGACTACCCGAACCAGATCAACAACGTCCTCGCGTTCCCCGGCATCTTCGCCGGCGCGCTCCAGGTCCGGGCCTCCCGGATCACCGAGGGCATGAAGATCGCCGCGGCCAACGCCATCGCCGACGTCGTCGGTGACCAGCTCGCCGCCGACTGCGTGATCCCGTCGCCGTTCGACGAGCGGGTCGCCCCGGCCGTCGCGGCCGCGGTCGCCGCCGCCGCCCGCGCCGAGGGCGTCGCGCGTCGCTGACGCGCTTCAGGTACGCCGCAGGGCCCTGCTCCCGTCCGAGAGGACGGGACGGGGCCCTTCGGCGTACGGAGGTGCCGCACGCATGCGCCGTACGGGTGAGGCCCATGGGCGTACGGGGGCGGGCGCGGCGGTACGCGGTGGGGCGCGCGTCACAGTGAGGTGCGGTTCCGTCACGCACCCGCGGGCACCTAGTGTCGGGGCCATGTTCGCTGCCTACGCTGCCCGAATCGACCGCGACCAGCCCCTGAACGGCCTCGAATTGGGCGAACGCCCCGAGCCCGAGGCGCGTCCCGGCTGGACCACCGTCACCGTCAAGGCCGCCTCGCTCAACCACCACGACCTGTGGTCGCTGCGCGGGGTCGGGCTGCCCGAGGAGAAGCTGCCGATGATCCTCGGCTGCGACGCCGCCGGCATCGACGAGGACGGCAACGAGGTCGTCCTGCACTCCGTCATCGGCCAGACGGGGCACGGCGTGGGGCCGAACGAGCCCCGCTCCATCCTCACCGAGCGCTACCAGGGCACCTTCGCCGAGCGGGTGAGCGTCCCCTCCTGGAACGTGCTGCCCAAGCCGAAGGAGCTGTCCTTCGAGGAGGCCGCCTGCCTCCCCACCGCCTGGCTGACCGCGTACCGCATGCTTTTCACCAACGCCGGCGTACGGCCCGGGGACTCCGTGCTCGTGCAGGGCGCGGGCGGCGGCGTCGCCACCGCCGCGATCGCCCTCGGCAAGGCGGCCGGCCTGCGGGTCTTCGCCACCAGCCGCGACGAGGCCAAGCGCAAGCGGGCCGTCGAGCTCGGCGCCGTCGAGGCGTACGAGCCGGGGGCGCGGCTCCCGCAGCGGGTGGACGCCGTCATCGAGACCGTCGGCGCCGCCACCTGGTCGCACTCGGTCAAGTCGCTGCGGCCCGGCGGCACGCTCGTCATCTCGGGCGCCACGAGCGGCGACCGGCCCTCGCACGCCGAGCTGACCCGGATCTTCTTCCTGGAGCTGAAGGTCGTCGGCTCGACGATGGGCTCCAAGGACGAGCTGGAGGACCTGCTGTCGTTCTGCGCGGCGACGGGCCTGCGGCCGGTGATCGACGAGGTCCTGCCGCTGGACCGGGCGCGCGAGGGCTTCCAGAAGATGGCCTCCGGCGAGCTCTTCGGAAAGATCGTTCTGAAGACCTCGTGACGAACCCTTGATACAGGTCGGTCGACCTGATGGGATCTCCGGCACGCGAAACGTGAACATCGCTCACCTTGTCGTGTCACCCTGTCGTGCCGGAGGTCCACCTTGTTGCGCACCACCCTCGCGGCGACCGTCGTCGTCGCCTCGCTGCTCGCCCCGACCACCGCCAGGGCGGAGACCGGCGCCCCGGCCGGTGGCGACGGGATCCCCGCTCTCACCGACGCGCGCGGCCGGGTCCTCACCCTGCGCGGCTGGAACGTCGGGGACAAGGCCCACAGCGGCGACACCGCCCTCTCCTCGATCACCGAGAAACACTTCCGCGACATGCGGGCCAAGGGCTACAACACGGCCCGGCTCCTGGTCTTCTGGGACGACCTGGAACCCCGGCCCGGCCAGTACAGCCAGACGTACCTCCGCAAGATCGAACGGGTCCTGGACTGGGCCGCGAAGTACGACGTCAAGGTCGTCCTCGACGCCCACCAGGACGTCTTCGGGCCCGCGTTCGGCCACCGGGGCGTACCCGCCTGGGCCACCAGGACCGACGGGCTGCCCTTCACCCCGCACCCCGACGACTGGTTCTCCGAGTACTTCGAGCCCGCCGTCCAGCGCGCCTTCACCCACCTGTACGAGGACGAGGACCTGCGGCGCGCCCAGGCCCGCATGTGGCGGGTGCTCGCCGACCGCTTCGAGGACCACCCGGCCGTCCTCGGCTACGACCTGATCAACGAGCCGATGGGCGAGCTGCGCGAGGGCGAGGACCTGGCCACGGCCGCCCGGCGCATCGAACGGGACCAGATCACCCCCCTGTACAACCGCCTTGCGGACGCCATCCGTTCGGTCGACGAGGACGGGTGGGTCTTCGTCGAGCCGACCCCGATCGTCGGCGAGGGCGTGCCCACCGGTCTGGGGAAGGTCGACGACCCGAAGGTGGTCTACGCCCCGCACTTCTACAACAGCACGATGGAGGCGGGCGGCGACTACGACCCGTCGGCCGGCTGGATCGAGAACTACGAGGCGGCGGTCACCCTGTACCCCAAGGAGTACAAGGTGCCCGTGGTCGTGGGGGAGTGGGGTCCGCTCAACAACTCCCTCCCGAACATGAACCGCTTCTACCGCGAGGCCATGGCCTCCCTCGGCCGCTACGGCTCCGGCTGGACCGGCTGGGAGTGGTGCTACGGCGGCGGCTACTGCGCGGTGGACGCCGACGGGGCCTTCCGCACGAACAAGGAGCTGACCGCCGAGCCGTACGCGGAGGCGGTCGCCGGCACGGTCCGCTCCACCTCGTACGACCCGGGAGCCGGGGTCTACCGCCTGTCGTACGACGCGGCCGGCCGGCGCGGCTCCCGCGTCACCGAGCTCTCCCTGCCGCCCGGCGACTGGCGGGTGACGGCCCGCGGCGGCGCGCTCGTCTTCCGCAAGGACCGTGGCAGGGCCTGGATCCTCGCGACCCCGAACACCCGGGTGACGGTCACGGCGACACGGGGCTGACGACCACGCTGCCGGCCCGGCCCTCGACCGGGCGCTGGGCTCGGTCCGGCTGGTCCGGCTGGTCCGGCCTGGGCCGGACCGGGCCGCTCCGTCAGGGCTTTCTCTCCGGGTTCAGCAGGGACGTGATGCGGACGGCCGCCGTCGACAGGTGGCGGCGGGTCTCCGTCAGCTGCTCCTGGGTCACCCCGTGGTCCCGGGCCGCGTCACGGATCTCGTCGCGGAAGCGGTCCAGGAGCCGGTCCAGGTCGCGGGCCGGTTCGCCCGTGCCCGCCGTGTCCCGCGCCCACTCCGGCGCTTCCTCGGCGAGGGTCTCGCCGGAGAGGGCCTCGTCGGAGAGGGCCTCACCGGAAGGGGTCTTCGTGAACTTCGGCTCCGGCGAGGCGGCCTTCGGGTGGGTCGTGCCCGCCACCAGGTCGCCGAGCTGGGCCGTGATGCCCGAGATCCCCTCCCAGACCCCCTTGGGCCAGTCGCCCCGCGAGAACCGGTCCTGGACCTCCTCCTGCACCTGCTGGGCGATCCGCTGGAGCTCCTTCGCCTGGCGCCGCGCCGAGCGGGCCTCCTCGCGGGCCTCGCGGGCCTGCTGCTTCCACTCCTGCTTGAAGCGGCGCATCTCCTCCTTGGCCTCGGCGAACGAGGGGGGTTCCATCGTGCGACTCTGTCCCGCGGCCGCGCGCATCTCGCTGCGGACCCGGCCGGCCGCCCCGCGCACGTCGTCGCGGATCTCCGCCGCCAGCTCCGAGACCGATTCGCGGATCTCCCGCTCCAGGTCGTCCAGTTCGGCGCCGCGCCCGGCCAGCTCGGCGCGGCCGGCGTCGGTGATCGAGTAGACCTTGCGGCCCCCTTCGCTGGCGTGGGTGACGAGGCCCTCGGCCTCCAGCTTGGCGAGGCGCGGGTAGACCGTGCCCGCCGAGGGGGCGTACAGCCCCTGGAAGCGCTCCTCCAGGAGCCTGATCACCTCGTACCCGTGGCGCGGGGCCTCGTCGAGCAGCTTGAGGAGGTACAGGCGGAGGCGTCCGTGGGCGAAGACGGGCGGCATGTCAGAGCACCTTTCCGGTCGAGGAGGCGGCCGCCGAGGGGGCGGCTTCGCCGTCCTCCTCGGGCTCGGGGCGGCGGAGCAGGGCGATGGAGCCGGAGACGGTCGTCGCCTTGAGGGTGCCCCGGCCCGAACCGAGCGTGCCCGTGATGGACTTGGCGCCCCACTGACCTCCCACCCGCAGGTCCTCGAAGGCGTTCGACACGGCGCCGCTCGTGGTGCTCGCCTCGACCCGGGCGTCGGCCGGGTGCGGGAGCCGGATGGCGACCTCGCCGGAGACGCTGGTGAGCCGGATGTCGGCGGGCGGCCCGTCGAGCCGGGCCGGATCGAGGTCGATGACCATGTCGCCGCTGACCGTGTCGGCCTTCACGGAGGAGCCCGCGCCCTCGATCACCGTCACATCGCCGGTCACGGAGTTGACGCGCAGCGCGCCGGTGACCGACTGGGCCTCCAGGCTGCCCGAGACGCTCTCGGCGCGGACCGGGCCGGAGAGCCCGAGGAGCGTGGTGTCGCCGGTCACGCCGCGCACCTCCGTACGCCCTCTGATCCCCGTGACGACCGCCTCGGCGCCGACCACGCCCACCTCGACGTCGACGCCCGCGGGGACGGCGACGGAGACCACCGCCCGGCGCCGGTACTCCCTGCGCTCGAACCACTTGAGGATGCTCTTCCAGTGCAGGTCCTCGTAGGTCACGGTCAGCGTGGAGCCGTCCTGCGTCACGATCAGCGGCGGACCCTCGATCTCGGAGATCTCCACCCGGGCGGAACTCTCGTCCGTCCCCACCACGTTCACCGTGCCATTGACGATGCGGACCTGCAGCAGCGTCACGGGGTCGGCCGGAGCCAGCTTAGTCGGCTCGGTGACGGACCACTCTGTCATGGTGCTGACCTCCCGTATCGGCAACGCAACATATCGTGTTTCTCGATAGACACGATATATCGCGGTCCGGCGAAGTCAACCCTGACTCATCCCTGACAGGGGTGGGGGTAATACGCCTCATATGCGGACAAATTGGCCTAGCGTAGGGCCCATGAACGCGACATCCGGACCGCACCCCGTCGGAGCCCTGCTGCTCTGCCGCGCCGAGCCCCCGGCGGTCCGGCCGCCGGCCCAACTCCTGCGGGAACAGCTGCTCCTCGCCCCCGCGGGCCCCGAATGGAGTGTGCTCGTACCGGAGGGGAAGCCCTGGCTGCACGGCGGGGAGCCCGTCGAACAGGTCGTCACCGGCTGGGCCACCGCCCTCGCCGTCTCGGCCGCGGGCTGGCCCGTCGTCGCGCTCTGGTGGGACCGCGACCGGGCCGGCCTCACGCTCGCCGCCGGCTTCCGCCGTACGGTCGGCTACACCTGGCTCGCCGACGGCACCCCCGTCGGCGAGGACGAGGCCATGCGCACCTTCGCCGCCCGGCTCGCCCTCGATCCCGTCCTGGACGTGCAGGCCCTCGGACCGCTCACCGAACCCGACCGGGACGCCGACGCCCACACCCGGCTCCTCGGCGTCGTCGCGGTCCTCACCCGCGCCGGGCTCGCCCTGCCCACCGGGATCGTCCCGGGCGAGAGCGCCGACCGGCTCCGCTCCGTCGCCCTCGCCCAGGGCGCGGAGCAGCTCGAAGGCGCGGGGTGGAGGGATGCCGTGCGCGCGGAGCTCGACGTGGTGGAGGGCGGTCCCCTCGGCCCGTACCTGCGCGGCCCCAAGGCGCGCGTACTGAGCGGGGCACAGCTCCTCGCGGGGGTGCCGCTGCTGATCTGGGGCGCCGGCCGCCGCAGCGGCGGCTGGGCGACGGCCGGGGCGCTGCTCGTCGCGCACGGCGCGCTCGGGCTCGCCTACGACCGGCTGCGGGAGCGGTGACCCCGCAGCCGGAGGGGGTTCCTACTCGTCGTCGTCCTCGTCGTCGTCCAGACGGGCCAGCCAGGTCGCGAGGCGCTCGACGGGCACCTCGAAGTCGGGGTTGAGGTCGACGAACGTCCGCAGCTGCTCGGCGAGCCACTCGAAGGTGACCTCCTCCTCGCCGCGCCGCTTCTCCAGTTCCTCGATGCCACGGTCGGTGAAGTACATGCGATCAGGATAGGCCGTACCCCTCACGTCCCCTGTCGCCCGTCAGTCCCACCGATTAGCCTTCTGGATCCAACATCGCTTCGGGGAGCGGGGGCCGCTGTGGCACACGGGATCGCTCGGATTCGACTGGACGACGGCACGCCCGTCTGGGCGCGGGTCAGCGACGCGGAGGAGCTCGGCAGGGGCGGCGGCTTCCAGGACACCGGCGTCAGGGACCGGGTGGTCTCGATGGCCGGTGGGCTCACGGACGTGGTGCGCGGGGTCGTCGGCTCCCTGCGCGCGGGGCTCGACCCGCAGGGGCCGGTGGAGGTCGCCGTCAGCTTCGGCATCGAACTCTCGGCACAGTCCGGCAAGGTGATCGGCGTCCTCGCGGACGGCGCCGGCAAGGCCTCGGTGAACGTCTCCCTCACCTGGACCGAACCGGGCCCGGCGACGGCCGGAACGAGCCCTACGGCCCAAGCGAGCCCCGCGGCGGAAGCCGGGGAAGGGCGCTCAGGCATCGTCCCGCAGCGGCGCCCGGCGGCCGATGGCACCGCATGAGCGCCTTCGACGCTCTCGTACGCCCCGCTCTCGTACGCATCGGCGCTCCCGACGGCGGGTATGACCCGCACGGCGACCAGTTCTGGGGGACCGGCTTCTTCATCGCCCCCGGCTGGGTGCTGACGTGCGCCCATGTCGTGGCCGAGGGGGGTGGCGAGGTGTGGAGGAAGGAGCCGGCCGTCGGCATCACCTGGCAGGACGGCAGGACCACGCGCCGGTCCATCGGCACGGTGGTGCTCGCCCTGCCCCGGCCCGAGGACCCCGACGTGCGCCCCGAGCCCTGGGGCTTCCCCGACGTCGCGCTCGTGCGCGTGCCCGGCACCGCGAAGGCCTCCTGCGTCCAGCTCGCCGAGCTGCCTCCGGACCGGACCACCAAGGTCGGCCTGCACGGCTGGTCCCGGGAGACCGGGGAACTGGGCATCCGCCAGGTCCACGGCGAGCTGAGCGGCGTCGACACCCGGGCCCTCGTGACGAAAGAGGTGCTGCCCGTCGAGGGCTGCTCCGGCGGCCCCGTCGTCGACGACGCCACGGGCGCCGTGATCGGCTTCAACAAGGGGCGCTGGTCCCACCAGGGCGCCCTCGTCCCCCTCACCGCGCTGCGCCGCCTGCACGACGCTCCCGGGGGCGAGTTCTGGGCCGAGGCGCTGCGCGACCACGACCGTCATCACCTCGACCACTACCTCCAGTCGCTGGACGACGGATACGACTGGACGCGCGCGCAGGAGCGGCTCGACGGCCCGCAGCCGTTGAGCCCGAGACTGCGCACCAGGCTCCGGGGACAGCTCGCCGCGCTGCCCCCGCCGATCAACCCCGGCGAGATCATGGACCTGGTCGACCAGGTCAAGGCCTGGATCAGGAACACCACGACACCGGACGCGTTCGAGGACGACCCGCGCACGTGGAGCGAGGGCGCCGCCCTGCTGTACGGGCTGCGCGCGCCCGACCGCAGCGATCCCGGCGACCCCGGCCTCGACGCCGTGCTCCTGTACGCGGCCCACGTCGTCCGGCGGGTCACCGGGCGCCCCGGCGGTCTGGGCGACCAGGCCGCCTTCCGGGGCTGGATCATCGACCGGGCCGCCGACGCGGGCCCGTTCCTCCGCCGTGAGATCGACGACCTGATCGGCGCCGGCCGTGCGGCGTCCCCCGCCTCCGTCCGCGAGCGCCGGGCACGCGCGGACGTGCTCCTGGAGATCGACACGCCCCGCTGGGGCCGACGTTACCCCTGGCGCGTGAAGCTGCTCCGGGACGGACACATGGTCACCCCGCTCCACGGCGACGACCGCGGCGTCGAGCGGGCCCAGCTCAAGGAGACCCTGCGCGGGCCGCTCGCCGAGGCGCTCCGGCTCGGCGACAACGGACCGCACCTGGCCTCCGTGGAGGCCGTGCTGCCGCGCGAGCTCTTCGACGAGCCGCTCGACACCTGGCGGCTCGAACCACCGCAGGGCCCCGACGAGGCGTGGGGGTCCATCACGCTCGGGCAGCGCCGCATCGTGGTCATCAGGGACGCCCGGCGCCACGGCAAGGACGCGTCGCCCGAGTGGCGGGAGCGCTGGGAGGCCGGGGAGCGCGGGCCGCTGCGCGCGGTCCCGCTGCGCGCCGAGGTGCCCGGGGCGGGCCCGGACGCCCACACCCCGCGCGTGCGCCGGGAGATCTGGGCGGAGACGTACGACCGGCTCCGCGAGGCCGAGGGCGGCACCGTCCCCGTGTACTGCGGCCCGGTGGGCAGCGGCGACGGGCTCATGGCGATGAACGCGGCCCTCACCGCCGGCCACCCGCTGGCCCTCTGGCGGACCGGCGCCCACGACCACACCGACTGCGCCGACTTCCACGCGCAGGCCGAAGGGCTGCTCGCGGAGGCGCGCACGGCCCACGGGCTCGGCAAGCCCGTCCGCTCCCTGCGCACCCTGGCGCCGGAGCGGGCGGACCTCGCCTGGGCCGAGACCATCGCCGTCCTGTACGACCCGCCCGACCGCCCGCCGCACGGCGCCCGCCTGGAGGCCCCGCCGCTGCTCGGCGAGGAGGACCCGTGACGGCGACCCCGCGCGCCCCGAGCCCCCAGGGCCCGGCCTCGCGCGCCCCGAGCCACCCGCGCCCGGCCCCGCGCGCCCCGAGCCCCCCGCGCCCGGCCTCGCGCGCCGCGACCCCGGCCCGGCCCCAGGACCCGCCCGGTCCCGTCCCGCGCGCGGCGCGCCCGGCGGCCTCGGCCCGCGGGTCGTTCCGAGGCGTGTCCGGGCCTCCCCCGTCCGCGACTTGGGCGGTTTCCGGCGCCGCCCGGGACGACCGGATTCGGGGTCGGCAGGGGCCGCCCCCCGGGGGTAAGTTCAGGAAGCCCGGCCGGCACACCACAGCCAGGAGGAGTCCATCGTGAACGATTGGCGGATCTACCGTGGGGCCGGGCATCCGCACGACGAGATACGGCGTCTGCCCGCCCCGCCGCCCTGGCGCGACTTCTCGACGGGCGGCGCCGACGACACCCTGGCCGGCTCCGACCGGCGGCTCGGCGTCAAGCGCCGACTCGTCCAGAACCACCACCCCCGGCCCGAAGAGACCGACGCCGTCAACGCCGCCCTGTACCTGCGGCGGCCGCTCCTGGTCACCGGCAACCCCGGCACCGGCAAGTCCACGCTCGCGCACGCAGTCGCCCACGAACTGCGCCTCGGCCGCGTGCTGCGCTGGCCCATCGTCAGCCGCTCCACCCTCCAGGACGGCCTCTACCGGTACGACGCCATCGGCCGCCTCCAGGACGTCCAGCTGGAGCGCGCCCAGACCGGTGCGCCCGGCTCCGCCGCCGCGGCCCCGGCCGGCATCGGCTCGTACATCCGGCTCGGACCGCTCGGCACCGCGCTGCTCCCCTCCGAGCAGCCCCGCGTGCTGCTCATCGACGAGCTCGACAAGAGCGACCTCGACCTGCCCAACGACCTCCTGAACGCCCTGGAGGAGGGCGAGTTCGCCATCCCGGAGCTGGAGCGGCTCGCCGACCGGGAGCCCGTCGTCGAGGTGCTCAGCGACGACGGCCGCAAGGTCCCGGTGTACGGCGGCCGGGTCCGCTGCACCACCTTCCCCTTCATCGTGCTCACCTCCAACGGCGAACGGGACTTCCCCGCCGCCCTGTTGCGCCGCTGCATCCGCCTGGAGCTCGAACCGCCCGGCGAGGAGCAGCTCGGCGCCATGATCGAGGCCCATCTCGGCACCGACGCCGCCGCGGGCGACGGCGAACAGGGGCTCGTCCAGCGCTTCCTGAACCGTGAGCCCGGCGAGGTGATCGCCACCGACCAGCTGCTCAACGCGCTCTACCTCACCCAGCACGCCTCCCGCGCCGAGCGGGTCACCAGGGAACGCATCGCGGACCTGCTCATGCAGCCGCTCGATCAGCCGAGGTGATGACCGGATGCACCGGACGCACCGGATGCCTCTGGAGGAGCTGACCCGCAGACTGCGGGCGGGCGGGGTGGACCCGTCCGCCGAGGCGGTCGCGGACGCGCTCTGGCTGTCCCAGTGGCTGCCGGAACCGGAGACCCCCGATCCGGAGCCGCCGCCCCACGGGGCCGGAAGCGCGGACGAGGGGAGCACGGAGACCGCCGGGCCCACCGACGAGGGGCGAGATCCGGCCAATCGTACGGAGGCGTCTCCGCGTACGCCCGAGCGCACGCCCCCGCGTGGAGGACGCGAGTCCGTCGGCCTCCACATGGAGACCGGAGCCGCCCCGGCGGACGGAGTACGCGCCCGCGTGGGCCGGGGTACGAGACGGGGCGCGGCCCTGCCCGTCCGCGCGCCCGGCGCCAACGCCCTGCCCGGACTCCTCGGCCTCCAGAAGGCCCTGCGCCCGCTGCGGGGGTACGCGCCCGCCCCGCCGCGCCCCGGCGAGGGCCCCCTCGACGAGGAGGCCACGGCCGAACGCAGCGCCGCCGCGGGCATCCTGACGCCCGTCCTGCGGCCCGCCGCCGGCCGCCGCCCCGACATCCAGCTCCTCATGGACACCGGCCCCGCCATGGTCGTCTGGGACCGCATGGTCGAGGAGCTCCGCCAGGCCTGCCAGCAGTCAGGCGCCTTCCGCGACGTCCAGGTCCACCGGCTGTACGACACCGGCGAAGGACCGCCGCTCGTCACCACCACCTCCGGCACCGACGGCAGACCGCGACTCCGCCCCGTCGACCAGCTCCACGACCCCACCGGCCGCCGCCTCACCCTCGTCGTCAGCGACTGCGTCGGCCCCCTGTGGCAGCGCGGCGCCGCGCAGCGCTTCCTGCGCGACTGGCCGCGCCACTCACCGCTCGCCCTCGTCCAGCCGCTGCCGCCACGCCTCTGGCCGCGCACCGCCCTCCCCGCCGAACCGGGCACCTTCCAGCGCTCCGCGGCCCCCAGGGGTCCCGCCGTCTTCCGCTCCGACGACGAACCCTGGGCCGCCCTCGATCCGGCGCGGCGGGCCGTGCCCGTGCTCACCCCCACCCCCGAGGCCTTCGCCTCCTGGGCCCGGCTCCACACCGGCCACGGCGGCGACACCGTCCGCGGCTGGGCGGCCTGGCTCGCCCCCGAGCCGCCACGGCCGCAGGCACCCCGCACGCCCAGGGCCCCGCGCGCCGACGAGGAAGTCCTGCACGCCTTCCGGGCCGGCGCCTCGCCCGGCGCGCTCCGGCTCGCCGTCCACCTGGCGGCCGCCCCGCTCACCCTCCCCGTCATGCAGCTCGTCCAGCGCGCGATGCTGCCCGACACCGGGCCCATGGAGCTGGCCGAGGTGCTGCTCAGCGGACTCCTCCGCCGGCTGCCCGGCCCCGCCCCGTACCCCTGCTTCAGCTACCCGCCCGGCATCCAGCAGCTGCTCCTCGGCTCGCTCGATCCCGGCGCCGCCGCCCTCGTCCTCAAGCACTGCTCGGCCTATGTGGAGCGGAACTTCGGCCAGGGCATGCGCAACTTCCCGGCGCTCGCCGCCGCCCGCCTCGCCGGCCACGGCGCCGACGGCGAGGGCGGGCCCGGCCTCGCCGCCCCGCCCGACGACACCGACGACCCCACCGGCCCCGAGGGCGCCGAGGCGGAGCTGTTCGCCCGCATCCCCGCGCGCGTGCTCCGCTTCTACCACCCCGACCTCGTCACCCCCGACCCCCTCACCGAGGCCCGCCGCCTCCTCGAACAGGGCCGCGCCCAGTCCGACCCCGCCCTCCTCGCCGCCGCCCGCGAGCGCGCCGAGGAGGCGCTCCCCGCCGCGCCCGTCGCGGCCCGGATCCTCCTCGGCCGCATCCTGTACGCGGAGGCGGGCACCGGCGCCGCCCGGCGCGCGGGCCGCCGCCACGAGCTCCTCACCCGGGCCGCCGACACCCTCGTCCACGCCGGGGAGCTGGCCCGGACCGGAGACGAGCACTGGGCCGAGGCCCGTCTCGAACGGGCCGCCGTCCATCACGCCCTGTGGCAGGAGACCGCGGACCCCGGGCAGCTCGACGCCGCCCTCGCCGTGCTCGCCGGGGACGCCGGCCAGTGGCCACCGGCCGCCCGGCCCACCCTGCACCTGCGCCGGGGACGGCTGCTCCTCGCGCGCGGTGACGGCGCCGCGGCCGCCGAGGAGCTCACCACCGCCCTCGCCCTCGGGGAGAGCGCCGCCGCCCTGCTCGACCTCGCCGACGCCCTCCACCTCGCCGAGGCGGGAGCGGACCGCGTCGCCCCCGTCCTCGACCGCGCGCAGGCCCTCCTCGGCGACGGCCGCGCCCTGAGGTTGCGTCACACCGCCGCACGGGCCCGCCTGCACGACACGGCGGGCGACGGCACGGCGGCGGACGAGGCGTACGAGGAGGCCACCCTGCTCGCCCCCGTCGAGAACGGGCAGCGCGGCCGGCTGCTGCTCACCTGGGGCGCCTCGCTGCTGCGCCGTGCCGCCGCCGGCACCGGGACCCGGCCGGTCGACCGGGCCGAGTCCGTGCTGCGCGAGGCCCTCACCTGCCTCCCCGCCGGAGCAGCCGACCGCGAGCGGGCCCGGATCCTCATCGGCAGCGTCCTCGCCCTGCGCTTCGACCGCGCGGGCTTCCTGCCGGACCTGTACGAGAGCCGCCATCTCCTCGACGAGGCCCTCCGCGCCACCCGCGACCCGGCGACCCGGGCCGAGGTCTGGCTGCAGCTCGGCTGGGTGCAGCTCCAGTTGAGCGAGGCGGCGCGGGACGGGCAGCTGGTCGGGGCCCTCACCGCCTTCCGGCGCGCCGCCGAGGAGGCCCGCGCCGCCCGCGGCGACACCCCGGGCACGGTCACCCTGGCGCGGGCGCTCCATGCCCAGGGGGCGGTGCTGTTCCTGATGGGCCAGGTCGGCCACGCCGCGACTGTTCTGGAGGAGGCCGCCGAGCAGTGGCGGCGCCTCGACGGCATGCTGGTGCCGGTCGACTGGGCGGACGTGCAGCGGACCAGGGCCCTGCTCGCCGAGGTCGGCGCCGACCCCCGGCCACGGCCGGACCTCCTCTCCCGCGAGGAGCGGCGCCGGATCGCGCCGCCCTGGTGGGCATGGCGCGAAGGGGAAGCGGAACGGCTTGATAACGGGGGCGCGCATGGGCGCAGTTGAGTCGAACGGGTTTCTGCCTTTCGGACGTCGGGAAGAACCGCTCCGCCGCTACGACCGTGGGGGGCAAGGGCCGGTGAGGAGGAGCCGACGGTGTTGGAGCACACGAAGCGGGTCGCAGGCGTCGACCGGGTCGGGGGACGGCCCCGGCGTCTGCCCGATCTCACCGGCGTGGACCTGCGGACCCTGCGCTTCATGGACGATCCCGACCTGGCGGCGGCCGTCGAGCGGGTGCTCTGGCACCCGCAGGAGCTGGCCGACTCCTGGACGGAGGGCGCCGGGACCGAGGTCCACGGCTGACCGCCGACACGCGGGGCCCGCCGACCGACCGTTTCCGGCCAGATGCGCACCGCCCGTCGGCCGGGGGAGGCGGGAGTGAACGCCGCCTCCCTGCCCGCATCCGTCTTCGTCCAACTGGCCCGGATCAGCCCCGCTCCGGCCGGGCTCGCCCTGCTGCGGTCCGCCCTGCACGCCCGGCGGCTGCTGCTGTTCAAGGCGCTCCTGGTCCGGGTCCACCGGCAGCGGGCGTCCGTCGGACCGGGCGCGCTCGACCGGTTCGAGCGCGCCTGGGGTCTGCTCGAACGGGTCGAGCGAAACCATCCCGCCGTGGTCCGGGACGTCCTCGACTACCCGACCACCGGGGCCTGGCTGGCGGGCGCGCTCACCGAGCCCGCCGGACCTGCCTTCGACCGGCTGCTCGGCCACCTCGACCACCTCGCGGTCACCGCCGCCCTGCGCGGCGGCGGCCCGCTCGACGTGACCGTGGAGACCCCGGACGGCCTGCTCCCGCTGCCCGGCGTGGGCCGGCTGCGGGTGGCCGCCGACCGGGTCCGGATCAGCACCGAAGAGCGGACCGCACGGTTCCATCCGGACGGCTCCCGCCATGCCGCGCCCGCCGTCCTGACCACGACCGGCCGGGGCCGCGGTCTCCTCACCGGCCGCGGGTCCGGCTGGAGCGCGATCCGCACGCTGCCCCACAGCGCCACGTGCCTGGACGACCTCGATCCGTACCGGGTGCCGCCGGGAGCGGGCGGTGGCATGGCGGTCATCGCGGCCGATCCCGCCGAGACCGACCACGCCGCCTGGTCCGTCCTCTGGCGCGCCGCCCAGGACCTCCTCGTCCGTACGGACCCCGGCCGGGCCGCCGAGGTGGCCCGGGGCGTCCGCGCGGTCGTCCCGGTCCTTCCGCACGGTCCCCGGCATCTGGGCGGCACCCTGAGCGCCGCCCCCGGAGCCGTACTCACCTCGCTGCCCGAGGGAGCCCCGGGGATGGCCGAGACGCTCGTGCACGAGCTGCACCACAGCAAACTGGCGACGCTCCATGAACTCGTGCCGCTGTACGGCCCGGGGCGGGACGCCGTGCACCGGGTCGGCTGGCGGCCGGACCCGCGTCCCGTCGCCGGCGTGCTGCACGGCGCCTACGCGCATCTGGCCCTGGCCGATCTGTGGCGGCGCGTGGCCACCACCGACGGGGTGCCGACGGCCTGGAGGACCGCTGCCGGGCAACAGTTCGACGACATCCACGATCAGGTGGGCGCGGCGCTGCCGATCCTGTTTGAATCCGATGAACTGACCAAGGACGGGCGGGAGTTCGTGCATCACATGAGGCGACATCACGTGAGCCTCGGCGCGACTCCCCTCGTCGCTGGGTAACACTGTGCCCACGGCACATGACACTGCGTTGCGCGGAAGCGGGACGGGAGACGCGACAGATGGCGGAACAGCGGTCGGGCGGTACGGCGGACCACGGGGCCGGAAGAGCGCCGGAACACGTCCTCGTGGTCTTCCCCGGCTATCACCGCCCGTGGGCGACCTGGATCAACCAACGGCTCGACGCGTACGGGGTGCGCGCGAGCCAGCAGCGCTGGGACCCGCCCCGCGAGGTGCCCCTGGAGGACTCGCTCGGCGACCTGCTGCTCGCCCGCGGCCAGGTGCTGCTCGTCCTGGACGACTGGTTCTTCCAGCTCGGCCCGCGCCCGGCCGGCGAATGGAACGACGCGCTGCGCGGCTTCGTCGCCGCCAACGCCGACCGGTTCGCCGCGGTCAACCTCACCAACCGGACCCTGCTCCCGGCCACCGCCGTCCTCGAACCGGTCAGCCTGTGGGGCGTCGGCGAGGAGGAGGCCGAAGCCCGGCTGCTCAGCCGGCTCGGCATCGAGCCCCGCCGTGCCACCGGCCGCCGGCTGCCCGCCGGGGCACTCGTCCGCTTCCCGGACACCCCTCCCGAGATCTGGGGCGAGATCCCGCGCCGCAACCCGCGTTTCACCGGCCGGGACGACCTGCTCACCGAACTCCAGGAACGGCTCATGGACGCCGAGCGCGGCAGCGCCGCGTGCACCCTGCTCGGCATGTCCGGCATCGGCAAGACCCAGCTCGCCGCCGAGTACGCCCACCGCTTCAGCTCCGACTACGACGTCGTGTGGTGGGTCAGCTCCGACGACCGCAACGTGCAGCGCGACCGCTTCGGCGAGCTCGCCACCGAACTCGGCCTCCCCACCGGCAACGAACCCGGCGAACGCATCCGCGCCGTCCGCGAGGCCCTGCGCCGGGGCGACCCGCACTCCCGCTGGCTCATCGTCTTCGACGGCTGGGACGACACGGACGGCGTGAACGTCATGCTGCCGCACGGCCCCGGCCACGTCCTCGTCACCTCGCGCAACCGCGGCTGGGGCGACTACACCGACATCCTCGAAGTCCCCGGCTTCGACCGCGCCGAGTCCACCGCCTACCTGATGCGGCGCGCCCCGCACGTCACGGCGCCCGAGGCCGACGAGGTCGCCGCCGAGTTCGGGGACGTCCCGCTGCCGCTCGTCCAGGCCGCGGCCTGGCTCGGCGAGTCCCGCATGGAGGTCTCCGAGTACCTCCACATGGTCCGCGAAGGGCGGATCTCCGCCGTCGAGCCCTCCGGCGACGGCTTCCCCCAGGCGTCCCTGACCTCCTGGTCGATACTGATCAACCGGCTCCGACGCGCCCAGCCGCAGGCCATCGACGTGCTCAGCCTGTGCGCCTCCTTCGCCCCCGGCCGCATCCCGCTCGGTCTCATCCGCGCCTATCCGCAGGCGGACCTCCCCGAGGACCTGCGCTGGATGGTCACCGACCTCGCCGCCTGGTCCCGCGCCCTGGACACCCTGGTCAACTACTCGGTGCTCACCCGCGAGACCCGGGGGCCCGTCAACAACGCCGAGGTGGGGCCGCACCAGGAGTCCGTGCACATGCACCGGCTCGTCCACGACATCGTCGCCCGGCTCACCGAGGGCGACCACCGCGAAGACCACCGCAAGGCCGTCCGCACCCTGCTCGCCGAGGCCGACCCCGGCAACCCCATGGACAGCCGGCACTGGCCCCGTTACGCGGAACTCCTGCCGCATCTGGAGCCCTCCGGAGCACTCCTCAGCCGCAACCCGCGCGTCCAGACCGCCGTGCTCAACTGCCTGCGCTACTGCTTCCGCAGCGGCGAGTTCAAGGCCGGCGTCCAGCTCGCCGAGAAGATCCGGGCCAACTGGTCCACCTTCATGGACCCGCTGGACCAGCCCATGCTCGACCTGACCACCCAGCAGGGCAACATCCTGCGCTCCTTCGGGCGCTTCCGCGACGCGTACGACCTCGACCTCGCCCAGCGCGACCGCCTTGCCGCCGCACAGCCCCCCAACGAACTCGGCACGCTGCTCTCCAACAACGCCATCTGCAGCGACCTGCGTTTCCTCGGCCAGTACAAGGAGTCGGAGAAGCTCCAGCGCCAGGTGCTCGCCGACGCCGAACGCCTCCTGGGCGAGAGCGAGTTCTCCACCCTCGTCGCCCGGCACAACCTCGGCGTCACCCTGCGCCAGCTGGGCCGCTTCCGCGAGGCGTTCGAGTCGGACGCCGAGACCCTCGCCCGCAGCGAGCGGGTGCTCGGCAAACGCCACTCCCACACCCTCAACTCCAGCAACGCCCTCGTGCACGACCTGCGTATGCTCGGCCAGTACCGCGAAGCCCTCGCCCGCCAGGAGTCCAACGTCCTGCGCCATGTGCAGGTGCTCGGCCCCCAGCACCTCCAGACCCTCTACGCCCGCACCCAGCTCGCCCTGTGCCGGCGCCGCGAGGGCGGCTTCCAGCAGGATCTCGGCGCCACCATGGCCACTCTGCTCGACCAGCTGGAGCAGGTCCACGGCCGCACCCACTACATCACGCTCACCTCCCTCAACAACTACGCCAACTTCCTGCGCGAGCACGGCGACCTCGACCAAGCCCGCGAGCTCAGCCACGAGGCCGAGGCCGGCTACCGCGCCCTCCTCGGCCCCGCCCACCCGGTCGCCACCGGCGTCCTCGCCAACACCGCCCTCGTCCTCCAGGCGTCGGGCGAACGCGCGGACGCCCTCGCCATCCTGGAGGCCGCGCTCGCCGGACTGGCCTCCTCGCTCGGCTCCGACCACCCCTGGGTGCTGGGCTGCGCGCTCAACGCCAGTGCCGCCCGCAACTTCAACGGACGGGTGCACGACGCCGCCGAGCTCAGCCGGGACACCCTGCGCCGCGCCCGGCACACCCTCGGCAACGAGCATCCGCTCACCCTGTCGAGCCAGGTGGCCCTCGCCACCGACCTGCGCGGCCTCAGGGAGAACGAGGAGGCGAGCAAGCTGGAGGAGGACGCCCTGCTCACCCTCACCCGCACCCTGGGCGCCCAGCACCCGCACACCCTGTCGGCGCGCCAGCGCAACCGGCCCTACTGGGACTTCGAGGCCAACCTGGGCTGACAGCCCGTACGCGCAGGGAAACGCCGGAGGCCCGGCACCCCGAGGGGGGTGCCGGGCCTCCTTCCGTACGCGTACGGAGTGGTCGATCAGGCGTCGAAGACCTCGTTGACCAGCTGCTGCTGCTCCGCCTGGTGGCGCTTGGCCGAGCCGACCGCCGGGGAGGAGGAGTGCGGACGCGAGATCCGGCGCAGGCGCTCGCCCGCCGGGATGTCCGCACCGACCGCCAGGTCCAGGTGGTCGATCAGGTTGAGCGCGATGAACGGCCAGGCACCCTGGTTCGCCGGCTCCTCCTGCGCCCAGATGTACTTCGCGGCGTTCGGGTACTTGGCGATCTCGGCCTGCAGCTCGGCACCCGGCAGCGGGTACAGGCGCTCCAGACGGATGATCGCGGTCTCCGTGTCACCGCGCTTCTGACGCTCGGCCTCCAGGTCGTAGTAGACCTTGCCGGCGCAGAAGACGACCTTGCGGACGTTCGCCGGGTCGACCGTGGTGTCGCCGATCACCGGGCGGAAGCCGCCGGTGGTGAACTCCTCCACCTTGGACGCCGCGGCCTTCAGACGCAGCATCGACTTCGGGGTGAAGACGATGAGCGGCTTGTGGTGCGGGTTGTGCACCTGCCAGCGCAGGAGGTGGAAGTAGTTCGACGGCAGCGTCGGCATGGCGACCGTCATGTTGTCCTGGGCGCACATCTGGAGGAAGCGCTCCGGGCGCGCGGACGAGTGGTCCGGGCCCTGGCCCTCGTAGCCGTGCGGCAGGAGCAGCGTGACGCCGGAGGTCTGGCCCCACTTCTGCTCGGCCGAGGAGATGAACTCGTCGACGACGGTCTGCGCGCCGTTGACGAAGTCACCGAACTGGGCCTCCCAGATGACCAGGGAGTCCGGGCGGGCCAGCGAGTAGCCGTACTCGAAGCCCATCGCCGCGTACTCGCTGAGCAGCGAGTCGTAGACGTTGTAGTGGGCCTGGTCCTCGGCCAGGTAGAGCAGCGGGGTGTAGTCCTCGCCGGTCTCCTGGTCGACCAGGACCGCGTGGCGCTGGCCGAAGGTGCCGCGGCGGGAGTCCTGACCCGACAGGCGGACCGGGGTGCCCTCCATCAGCAGGGAGCCGATGGCGAGGGTCTCGCCGAAGCCCCAGTCGATGGTGCCGTCGTCGATCGAGGCGGCACGGCGCTGCATCTGCGGGAGCAGACGCGGGTGGACCGTGACGCGCTCCGGGATGCTGACCTGCGACTCGGCGATCCGCTTCACGACCTCCTGGGAGACCGCGGTGGTGACGCCGACCGGGAACTCGGCCTGGGCGTCCGGCACGGTCGTCGCCGAGGGGGCGGCGGTGGCCTCGCGGACCTCCGCGAACACCTTCTCCAGCTGGCCCTGGAAGTCCTGGAGCGCCTGCTCCGCCTCTTCGAGGGTGATGTCGCCGCGACCGATGAGCGACTCGGTGTACAGCTTGCGCACCGAACGCTTCTTGTCGATCAGGTTGTACATCTGCGGGTTGGTGAACTGCGGGTTGTCGCCCTCGTTGTGACCGCGGCGGCGGTAGCAGATGAGGTCGATCACGACGTCCTTGTTGAACGTCTGGCGGAACTCGAAGGCGAGCCGCGCGACGCGGACCACGGCCTCCGGGTCGTCGCCGTTCACGTGGAAGATCGGCGCCTCGATCATGCGGGCCACGTCGGTCGCGTACATCGAGGAACGCGAGGACTCCGGGGCGGCGGTGAAGCCGACCTGGTTGTTGATGACGATGTGGACCGTGCCGCCGGTGCGGTAGCCCCGCAGCTGCGACATGTTCAGCGTCTCGGCGACGACACCCTGGCCGGCGAAGGCCGCGTCGCCGTGGAGGGCGACGGGCAGGACGGTGAAGTCCGTGCCGCCCTTGTTGATGACGTCCTGCTTGGCGCGGACGATGCCTTCCAGGACCGGGTCGACCGCCTCCAGGTGGGAGGGGTTGGCGGCCAGGGAGACCTTGATCTGCTCGCCGTCGAGGCCCGTGAAGGTGCCCTCGGCGCCCAGGTGGTACTTGACGTCGCCGGAGCCGTGCATCGACTTCGGGTCGAGGTTGCCCTCGAACTCGCGGAAGATCTGCGCGTACGACTTGCCGACGATGTTCGCCAGGACGTTCAGGCGGCCGCGGTGGGCCATGCCGATGACGACCTCGTCGAGGCGCGACTCGGCGGCCGAGTCGATGACCGCGTCGAGCAGCGGGATGACGGACTCGCCGCCCTCCAGGGAGAAGCGCTTCTGGCCGACGTACTTCGTCTGCAGGAAGGTCTCGAAGGCCTCCGCCGCGTTCAGCCGGCGCAGGATCCGCAGCTGCTCCTCGCGCTCCACGCGGGAGTGCGGGCGCTCCACGCGGTCCTGGATCCACTTGCGCTGCTTCGGGTCCTGGATGTGCATGAACTCGACGCCGGTGGTGCGGCAGTACGAGTCGCGGAGCACGCCGAGGATGTCGCGGAGCTTCATCATCGACTTGCCGGCGAAGCCGCCGACCGCGAACTCGCGCTCCAGGTCCCACAGGGTGAGGCCGTGCTCGGTGATGTCCAGGTCGGGGTGCTTGCGCTGCTTGTACTCCAGCGGGTCGGTGTCGGCCATGACGTGGCCGCGGACCCGGTAGGAGTGGATCAGCTCGAAGACGCGCGCGGCCTTGGTGACGTCGTCGTCGTGCGAGGCGTCGATGTCCTTGAGCCAGCGGACCGGCTCGTAGGGGATGCGCAGGGCCTTGAAGATCTCGTCGTAGAAGCCCTCCTCGCCGAGGAGGTAGTTCGCGACGACGCGCAGGAACTCGCCGGAGGCGGCGCCCTGGATGACGCGGTGGTCGTACGTCGAGGTCAGGGTCATGACCTTGGAGATGCCCAGCTTGTTCAGGGTGTCCTGCGAGGTGCCCTGGAACTCGGCCGGGTAGTCCATCGAGCCGACGCCCATGATGACCGACTGACCGGGCATCAGACGCGGCACGGAGTGGACGGTGCCGAGGCCACCGGGGTTGGTCAGGGAGACCGTGACGCCGGTGAAGTCCTCCATCGTCAGCTTGCCCACGCGGGCGCGCTTGACGATGTCCTCGTAGGCCTGCCAGAACTCGAAGAAGTTGAGCGTCTCGGCCTTCTTGATGCCCGCGACGACGAGCTGGCGGTCGCCGTTCGGCTTCACCAGGTCGATCGCGAGGCCGAAGTTCACGTGCTCCGGCTTGACCAGGGTCGGCTTGCCGTCCTTCTCCGCGAAGGAGTGGTTCATCGACGGCATGGCCTTGATCGCCTGCACCATCGCGTAGCCGATGAGGTGCGTGAAGGAGATCTTCCCGCCCCGGGCGCGCTTCAGGTGGTTGTTGATCACGATCCGGTTGTCGAAGAGCAGCTTCACCGGGACGGCGCGGACGGACGTGGCCGTCGGCACCTCCAGGGAGGCGTTCATGTTCTTCGCGACCGCGGCGGCGGGGCCGCGCAGCGTGATCAGCTCGGGCCCGGCGGGGGCCTCGGTGGCCTCCTTGGCCTTCACCGGCGCCGGAGCGGCGGCGGCGGGCTTCGGGGCGGCCGGCGCGGGGGCCGCGGCCGGCTTCACGGGAGCCGGGGCCGCGACCGGGGCGGGCGCGGGAGCCGGAACGGCCGCCGGAGCCGAAGGCGCGGCCTGTGCGGGGCCCGCCTGCGGCGCGACGGGCGCGCTCTGAGTGGTGGCGGCCGGGGCGGCCGGGGTCTCCGACGCTCCGGGCTTGTAGTCGGCGAAGAAGTCCCACCAGGCACGATCGACTGAATTCGGGTCCTGGAGGTACTGCTGGTAGATCTCGTCGACGAGCCACTCATTGGCACCGAAGGCGGCTGCGGGGCTCACGCCCTGCCCGTCTTGGTGGGCCGGGGAGCTCGGGGTACTGGGGGACTGAGACGACACGGCGGCAACCGCCCTCTTCCGCTTCGCAAGGTGATGGACAGCGGAAATAAAGGCTACGCCTGTCCGGCCGAGAGGTGCAGGCCAGGCACTCCAACGTTGCGCAAGTCACACTTGACAGCGTGTTTCGATGCCATGAATGGCGGGAAACAAGCGTGGTTCCGCATGTGTGAGGGTACGGAAAAGCGCGAGCGCGGCCAGGTTCGGCCGCACCCCTGATCAGGTCCTGCCCACGTAGACGCAGGTGCGCTCACGTTGACGCAGGTCCCGCTCACGTACACGCAGAACGTGCGCTTCCGGTTCGAACCCTACGTCAATCCCGCAGGGGAAGGCTGCCCGGAAGAGTGACTCTGATGCGGCATCCACGTGACGATTCGGCCACCCCGATCCCGCCGCCGTGCAGATCCACCGCCCAGCGGGCGATCGCGAGCCCGAGACCGGTGCCGCCGTCGCTGCCCGGCCCCTGCCGGTCCGGGGTCGAGCCCCGGTTGAACCGCTCGAAGACCTTGTGCCGCTCCGACTCCGGAATGCCCGGACCCTCGTCCTCGACCTCCAGCTCCAGCGAGTCGGGATACGGGCCGCGCCGGGCCCGGACGGTGACCCGGCCGTGCGGCGGGGAGTGCTTCACCGCGTTGTCGATCAGGTTCGCCATCACCTGGTGCAGCCGCTCCGCGTCCGCGTGCGCGACCAGCTCGGGCGGCGACACGTCCAGGTGCAGATGCACGTCCGTACGCCGGTGCAGGCCCGAGGTGGACGAGAGGCCCCGCTGGGACGCGGCCAGGTTCGCCTCCCGCAGCACCCCCGACAGATAGGGCCAGACCTCGAAACGGCTCGCCCGGAGCGTGACGACACCGTTGTCAAGACGTGACAGGTCGAGCAGGGTCTCCACCAGCCGGCCGAGCCGCTCCGTCTGCTTCAGCGCCGACCGCATCGTCTCCGGATCGGCCTCGGACACCCCGTCCACGACGTTCTCCAGGACGGCCCGCAGCGCCGCGATCGGCGTGCGCAGCTCGTGCGAGACATTGGCCACCAGCTCCTTGCGGTGCCGGTCGACGGCCTCCAGGTCGTCCGCCATCCGGTTGATCGTCGACGCGAGGTCGCCCAGCTCGTCCCGCCGGTCCGCGCCCCGCACCCGCCGGCTGAAGTCGCCGCGCGAGATCGACCCGGCCACCGTGTTCATCTCGTCGAGCGGCGCCGTCAGGGACTGCGCCACGAACTGGGTGATCAGCAGGGTCGCGATCATCGCGAAGATCGTGATGTACCGGAACTCCGTGGACGTGCGGATCGCGACCAGGGCCAGGCAGGAGGTCAGCAGGACCGCCCCCACGACCAGGGCGCCCAGCTTGGTCTTGATCGAGATCACGATCCGACGGGGCCCGTTGGGTCCCCGTCCCCCGTGCGGCCTCCCGGGCACCGGCCGGCTCACGGCGCCGGGGTCTCCAGCGCGTAACCGACGCCGTGGACCGTGCGGATCCGCTCGGCTCCGATCTTCCGGCGCAGCGCCTTGATGTGGCTGTCCACGGTCCGGGTGCCCGAGGCGTCCGCCCAGTCCCACACCTCGGCGAGCAGCTGCTCGCGGGAGAGGACCGCCCGCGGGGTGCTCGCCAGGCAGACGAGCAGGTCGAACTCGGTCGGGGTCAGGTGCACGTCCTCCGCGCGGACCCGGACCCGGCGCTGCGCGTGGTCGATCTCCAGCTCGCCCAGGCGCAGGATCCCGCTGCGCGGGGTGACCGCCGCGAGCGCGGCCCGCTCCACCCGGCGCAGCAGCACGTGCACCCGGGCGGCCAGCTCGCGCATCGAGAACGGCTTCGTCATGTAGTCGTCCGCGCCGACGCCGAGGCCGACCAGCATGTCGGTCTCGTCGTCGCGGGCGGTCAGCATGAGGACCGGGACGGGGCGCTGGGCCTGGACCCTGCGGCACACCTCCAGACCGTCGAAACCGGGCAGCATCACGTCCAGGACCATCAGGTCCGGCTGCCAGGCCTCGGCCGCGTCCACGGCCGCGGGGCCGTCGGTCGCGGTCTGGACGAGGAAGCCCTCGGCGCGCAGCCGCGCGGAGATCGCCTCCACGATCGTGGCGTCGTCCTCGACCACCAGGACGCGCCGCTGGGCCCCCGGAGTGGCCGCCGCACCGTGGTGAGTGGTGTGTGTCTGCTCCATTGCCCCGCCTCGTGTCGCTGATGTCGGTGCAGCAGCCTAGAGGTACCGACGGCGTCCCGGCTATCCAGGAGTTATCCGGGACGGACGGCGAGGTGGACCACGTCGGGGACGCCCCGGGCAACGGGGATCTCTTCCGTCCGTACCCCGCTGAATCCGGCATTCCGCAACGACTCTTCGAAATCGCCGGAGGGTCGCGCGGACCACACGGCGAGGATCCCGCCGGGGTTCAGCCGGGCCGCGCAGGCCGCCAAACCATCGGCCGAGTACAGGGATTCGTTGTCCTCGGTGACCGTCCAGTCGGGGCCGTTGTCGATGTCGAGACAGAGGGCGTCGTAGCTGTCCGGGGTGGTGCGGAGGTAGGCCACGAGGTCCGTGTGCAGGATCACGGTCCGCGGATCGGCGAGCGCGCTCCCGGAGATCGCGGCGAGGGGCCCCTTCCGGTGCCAGTCGATGATCGCCTCCTCACGCTCCGCGACCGCGATCCGGCCCCAGCGGGGGTCGGCGGCGGCGTGGGCGAGGGAGAAGCCGACGCCGAGGCCGCCGACGAGGACGGAGGCGCCGCTGCGGGTCCGCTCGGGGAGGGCGGCCATCGCCGCGTCGATCAGGAGCCGCTCGGAGCGCCCGTCGGAGGTGTCCATCAGGAAGGTGCCGTTGGCGATGATCTCGTAGTGCTCGGCACGGCGGCGGAGGACGACTTCTCCGTACGGCCCTTCACGGCGGTCGAGGGTGACGGGGCTGGTCATGATCACTCCGTGGCTCGTGTGCGTACGGTTCGTCCCGGCCATCCTCATGCGGCGGCGACGGCCGGGACAAACGCTTAACGAGCCTTACGGGCGCGGGGCTTCGCGCTCCACGTACCGCTCGATCGCCTTCAGTTCACGGCGGGCGCCGACCGGGGTGCCGTAGGTGCGGTCCCAGGTCACCGGGGCGACCGTGACGTGGCCCTTGTCGAGCAGCCAGGTGGAGTCGGCGTCCTTCCGGCCCTCGGCGCACTCGCCCTCGCCGGTGCCGTCCACGGGGCAGAGGCCGAGGGTGATGTCGAAGGAGTCGCCGCCGCCGCGCTGCTCGAAGGCGTGGTAGACGACGGCGCCGTCCCCGACGCGCGTCCAGACCGGGGCTCCGGCCCGCTGTCCGGCGCTGACGTCGGGGTAGTCGACCTTGAGGGCGAACGCCGGGGTGAGCAGGTCGCGTTGTCTGAGGCCGGCGACGAAGCGGGCGCCGAACTCGGCGTTGGCGCGGTAGTTGACCCGGGGGAAGGACGTGTTCGTCTCGTCGCCGGAGGAGGAGAAGGCGATCGCGGGGACGTTCTGGTCGATCGCGGCGACGGCGGCGCCGACGGTGCCGGAGTCGTTCACGCTCGCGGAGACGTTGGGGCCGGAGTTGATGCCGGTGAGGACGAGGTCGGGGGCCCCGGTCCAGCCGGCCTTGGCCTTGAGGCCCGCGCGGAGGGCGAGCTTGACGGTGTCGGCGGGGGTGGCGGACGGGGAGTCCTTGGTGCAGGGGCCGTCGGCGAGGCAGACGCCGTAGACGGCGCCCCCGGAGGGTGCTGCGGCGCAGTCGTCCTCGTAGCCGGTGGGCAGGGCGGTGCGGCGCTGGGCTGTGAGGACGCCGCCGTTGGTGACGGCGGTGCCCTTGCCGGACTGGACCTGCCAGGGCGCCATGACGACGACGTCGGCCCCGGCGGCGCACATCGCGCGGCGGAGCTCGTACAGGCCGAGACCGTCGGAGTTGCTCGCCTTCGCCGCCTGCATCGAGTCGTCGTTGGAGATCAGGATCCGCATCCCGGCGAGGGGGAGGGCCTTCTCGGTGCTGTCGGGAGTGGTGGCGTAGGCGGTGGCGCCGGCGGCGGCGAGTACGGCGGCCGCTGCGGACAGTGCGAGGTACGAGCGCATGCGTACGGTCCCTTCATGAGCATGACATGCGGGTAGCGGGAGAGGATCCGGGGCCCGGCCCCCCACGGGCAGGCCCCGGATCCGGCGCGGGGTCGTCAGATGCCCCGCGGTCTGGGGGGGAGAGCTCAGATCTCCAGGCCGTGGCCGTGCGGGAACACTGGATCCACCGTGTCGTTCGGCACGTCCGGCCGGGACGCCTCCACCGCCGCCATCGAGCGCGGCAGCTCGAACGGCAGCCTTCCCTCCGCCTTCGCGCGGCCGAAGGCCACGTCGAGGAGGGCCTCGTCGCTCGCGCCGTAGTCGGCGATCAGCGCCGCCGCGTGCTCGGCGATCTCCGGCAGGACGGCCGGCCGCTCCAGGTTCACGCAGACCACCGTGGGGACGGCCGCCAGGAGGGCCAGGATCCCGTCCAACTCCTCCTGGCCGAAGGCGAGGCTGCCGGAGTGGAAGAAGGACTCGAACCGGTTCGGCCGCTCCTCGTACGGGGTGCGGAGCCGCAGCACCGCCAGGTCGGCCTCGGCCGGGTCGGCGACGACCTCGCCGTAGGCGGCCGCGACGGCCGGGTCGACGTTCTCCACGTACAGCCTCGGCCGCCCCGGGAGGGGGAGCGGGCCGTCGGTGAGCACGGTGAGCGAGCGGCGCTGGGCGGCGGCGCCCGCGGCCGTGAAGTCGGCCCGGCCGACCGTCTCGGCGGCCTCGTCGGGGTCGACGTACCGGCGCTCGTCGAAGAGGCCCAGGAGGAACTTCTCCCGCAGCAGCCGTCGTACGGAGGCGTCGATCCGCGCCTCGGGGACGCGGCCCGACGTGACGAGCTCCACGATCACCTCGGGGCACTCCTCGCCGCCGAACTGGTCCGCGCCCGCGTCCAGCGCCTTCGCGGCCCGCTCGGCCACGCTCAGGTGCTCGACGCCCCAGGCGCGGGCCTCGTGCATCTCGCCGAAGATCGGGGCGTCCTGGAGGAGGCCCCAGTCGGTGCAGACGATGCCGGTGAAGCCGAGTTCCTCGCGGAGCAGGCCCGTGATGACGCCCTTGTTGAAGCCGAAGCCGACCTCCTCCCAGTCGGTGCCGATCGGCTGGCCGTAGTACGGCATCATCTGCGAGCAGCCGGCGGCGATCGCGGCCTTGAACGGCTCCAGGTGGTGCTCGCGCATCCCGCCCGGGTACACCTGCTCCTTGCCGTGCGGGAAGTGCGGGTCCTCGCCGTCCTTCTGCGGCCCGCCGCCGGGGAAGTGCTTGACCATCGCGGCGACCGAGTCCGGGCCGAGCTCGGGGCCCTGGAGGCCGCGCACGTACGCCTGGACCAGCTCGCCCGTCAGCTGGGCGTCGGAGCCGAAGGTGCCGGACTGGCGGGACCAGCGGGGTTCGGTCGCGAGGTCGATCTGCGGGTGGAGCGCGGTGCGGAAGCCGACGGAGAGGTACTCGCGGCGGACGGTGTCGGCGAAGCGGAAGACCAGTTCCGGGTCGCCGATCGCGGCGAGGCCGAGCGCCTCCGGCCAGGCCGAGAAGGCGCCGGCGTTGAAGGAGGCGCCGATGTTGTCGGTGAAGGCGTGGCGGGGGTCGGTCGAGAGGGAGACGGGGATGCCGAGCCGGGTGCTCGCGGCCATCTCCTGGATCGCGTTGTGCCAGAGGGCCATCTCGCGGGCGCCGTAGGTGCCGAGCAGGTTGAAGTGGGTCAGCTGCCGGTCCTGGACGAGCTGCGGGGCGGTGGGTTCCAGGGTGTCGCCGTCGGTCCCGGTCACCGGGGTGCCGTCGGCGTTCATCGTCAGCATCGTGTGGAAGAGCTGTCCGGCCTTCTCCTCCAGGGTCATGCGGGAGAGGAGGTCCTCGACGCGCTCGTCCACGGGGCGGGTGGAGTCCTGGTACGGGTGCATGGCTGGCTCCGGGGCTACTCGACCGAGGGCGTGGGGAGGCTCCGCCGGTCACGGGCCGGCGGTGGTGCCGGCCTCTGGCGTCCTCAGGCTAAGCGTGAAAACCGAGTACCCACTAGGTTTTGTGTTTGTGTCCTGGATCACAGGACGAAGGGGGCTTTTCCGGCCCGGTTAAGGTGGCCGCATGGCGGAGAACACGGGCCGGACGACCCGCAGGAGCGAGGGCAGGGGCAGCTACGCGGTCGGTGACGCGCGCCGCCGGAAGATCCTGGACACCGCCGTCGACCACTTCGGGCAATGGGGCTTCCACGCCTCCTCCCTCGCCCGGATCGCCCACGACTGCGGCATCACCCAGGGCGGCCTGCTCCACCACTTCCGCAGCAAGGAGGACCTGCTCCTCTCCGTCCTCGCGCAGAGCGAACAGCACGACGTGGAGCGCCTGTTCGGCGTCGAACCCGAGTCGTACGCCGCCTATCTGGAGACCCTCGTCGCCCTCATCGAGGAGAACACCCGGCGCCCCGGCATCGTCCGGATGTTCAACGTCCTGGTGGGCGAGTCCGGGAACGTCGGCCACCCCGCCCACGCGTACTTCAAGGAGCGCTACGCGCGCGTGCTCCGGCACACCGTCGAACTCCTGGAGGCGGCTGTGGCCTCCGGTGAACTCCGCCCCGACCTCGACTGCCCGGCCGTCGCCCAGGAACACCTCGCCGTGATGGACGGCCTCCAGATCCAGTGGGCCCTCGACCCGTCCTCGATGGACATGCCGGCCCGGGTCGGCGCGTACCTCCGGCGCCGGTACGCGGAGATCGCGGCGCCCCGCGACTGACTCAGGACCCGGCCGTGGCGGGCCGCGCGCCGCGCCACGCGTACAGCGCGGCACCGGCCGTGAACGCGGCCACCGCGACCGTCCACGCCCCGCGCTCCGGGCCCGGCTGCATCGCCCACGCCCACCAGGCGGCCGTACCGCCCGGCTCGGCAGGGGCCGCCAGAGCCACCGCGCACAGATACAGCGCGGGCGGGAGCCAGCTCAGACGGGCCCCGACCAGCGCGGCGGCGCCCGCCGCCACACCCACCAGACCCAGCGTGTTGCGTACGGCGGCGGGCGCGCCGAACTCCTCCTGGTGCCCCGGCACCGCGAGGGCGAGCAGGACGCCGGCGAGCGCGGTCGCGGCCAGGAGATGGGTCAGCCGGCGGGGCCACCACGCGCGTACCGCCGTACGGTCCAGCTCGTCGCTCGGCGCGTACAGACCGGTGCCGATCACCGCCGCGGCGAGCAGCGGGCCGAGGGCCACGACCGGCAGCCGCACCGAGGGATCGGCCCCCGGCAACGACACCAGCCACCGGGCCGCCCATCCGGCGGCCACCGCCGTGCCGACGAGGACGGCGAGGGCGCCGGGCAGGGCGCGCGAGCGGGCGTACAGCCTCAGGCCGCTCACGGGATCGGCACCTCGTCCGGGTGGCAGGGGTTCGCCGCCAGGTAGCGGGCCAGGTAGTCGCGCTGGGCGGCGGGGGACTTGGCGTTCAGCCGGTCGATGTACGGCTGCGTTCCGGCGACGTCGGGTCCGAAGCCGTCCGGAGTGGGGGCCAGCCACTCGATGACCGCGGCGTTGACGGTCATCGCCCGCTCGGCGTCCGGGCCGGTGAGGTCGCCCGGCCGGCACGTGTCCGAGAACAGCTGCATCACGGCGAAGTTCCGGTACAGATCCGCGCGTTCGATCCGCCCCCGCACGGCGTCCGCCGTGGGATCCAGCAGTTCCACGTCGCCGGGGCGCGGGTCGAGGGGGCCGGCCGCCCAGCGGGCCGGCGCGCCCGGCAGGCCCCTGAGGCGCGCGTTCAGCGGGGCGAGGGCCTCCGACACGGCCGGAAGCAGCTTCCCGTCGAGAGCCGTCACGCACACGCGGGGAGTGCCGCTGTCGCAGACCGCGCGGGTCAGGGCCGGATCGGGGCGCCACGGGCCCCGGTCCGACGGCAGCCGCAGGATCAGCCCCGCGGCGGCGACCGCGACGGCCAGCGGGACCAGCGCCAGCGCCCGCAGGCGGGCCGTGCGCGCCCCGTACGCGAGGAGCGCGGCCAGGGCGAGCCCCGCCGTCCACGCCACCGACACCGGCCCGAACCACCACACCGTCCGGTCCCAGGCGTACCTGTACTCGACGGCCGGGCCCAGCCAGCGGGCCGCCGCCTGCGTGTACGTACCGATGGCGAGGCCCACGTACCCGACGACCCCCAGGAGCGGGGCCGTCAGCCGCCAGGGGACGAGCCGCCCGGCGAGATGGCCGAGCACGCCGAGGCAGGCGACGGCGACCGCGTCGGCGGCGAGCAGTTCGAGGAAGGGGCGGCCGGCGGAGACGTACGGCCAGGTCGCCAGGAGACACACGGCGTCGGCGACCAGCACCCCGGCGACGGGCCACAGCGCGGACGGGGCGACGGCCACCAGGAGCCGGCGCAGCGGGGAGCGGGGGACGGACTCCCACAGCTCCGTCGTGCCGCGCCGCCGGTCCCGGCCGCCCTGCCAGCCGCCCGCCGCGAGCGCGAGGGGCCCGCCGAGCAGCCCGACGGCCACGTGCAGCAGTCCCGTCACGTCGGTCCAACGGGTCTGCCACTCGGGGGCCTTGCCGTACATCGCCACCAGCACGGTGAGCGCCACGGCGGCACCGGCCCAGGGCCCGAGCCCGCGTCGCAGCTCGGTCCGGAGCGGGGAAACGGTCCGTACGCGCGCGGGTGCGTCCGTACGGGGCGGGGTGAGGGTACCGGTCACGGGCGGGGCTCCTCTCCGCGGGCGGGGGCGGACGGCGTTGTCTGCCCAGACGGCGTCGTGGTCATCGCAGCGGCTCCCTCTCCCGGCCCTCGGGGCTCCGGTGGGCGCGCAGTGCGGCGGTGTAGCCGCGTTCCACCGCGCTCGTCGTGGTGTCGTCCGGTCCGGCCGACTCGCCGCCTAGCGCGGCGAGTTCCGCCGTCGTGCCCTGGAAGGCGAGCCGTCCCGCCTCGATGAGGGCGACGTCGGTACAGGCCGCCGCCACGTCCTCGACCAGGTGGGTCGAGACCACCACCGTCGCGCGCGTACCGAGCTCCCGCAGCAGCTCCCGGAAGTCGACGCGCTGCTCCGGGTCGAGTCCGGCGGTCGGCTCGTCGAGCAGCAGCAGCTCCGGCTCGTTGACGATCGCCTGCGCGATCCCCGCGCGCCGCACCATCCCGCCCGACAGCGTCTTCATGCGCGCGTCGATCCTGTCCCCGAGCCCGACCCGGCGGACCGCACGCTCCACGGCCGCCGGGACGCGGTCGGCCGGCAGCTCCTTGAGCCAGGCCACGTACGCGACGAACTCCCGCACCGTGAAGGCCGGGTAGTAGCCGAACTCCTGCGGCAGATAGCCGAGCCGGCGCCGGATCGCCGTGCGCTCGCCATGGCCGGCGGAGTCGGCGCCGAGCAGCTCCACCCGGCCGGCGGAGGGCGCGGAGACGGTCGCGAGGACCCGGATGAGGGAGGTCTTCCCGGCGCCGTTCGGGCCGAGCAGGCCGTGCACGCCCGGCCCGAGGGAGAGGTCGAGCGCGTCGAGCGCGACGGTACGGCGGTGCCGGACGGTCAGTCCGGTCACCGCGACGGTGGCCGAGGGGTTCACCGGGTCTCCAGGTGGTCGAAGGAACGGCGCCGCAGCGCGAGGAGGGCGGCGCAGACGAGGGCGGCGGCGGCCCAGGCCCCCTGCACGGCGGAACCGGCGAAGTAGCGGGCGACGCCGGCCGCCCCCGCGGGCCCGAGGAGGGGGCCGGCCACGGCGAGCAGCCACCCGCCGCCGAGCGTCGCGGCCGCCGCCCGGCAGCCGACGAACGAGCCGAGCGCGAGCGCGGCCAGGGTCAGCGCCA
Organism: Streptomyces sp. R44; assembly: GCF_041053105.1. Lineage (NCBI taxonomy): Bacteria > Bacillati > Actinomycetota > Actinomycetes > Kitasatosporales > Streptomycetaceae > Streptomyces > Streptomyces sp. R44. The sequence goes on from NZ_CP163444.1 coordinate 5,763,612, forward strand.
GGCCGGGGAGGAGCCAGGCCGCCGCCCCGGGGAACCCGGCCACCGGGGGCAGCAGCGCGCCGCCGGCGGTCAGCAGGGGCACGCAGACGGCGAGGACGGCGGCGGTACGGGTCAGCAGCAGCCGCAGACCGCCCGACGGGGTGGAGGCGGTGATCTCGTACAGCGGGTCGGCGTGCCGTCCGTACGAGACGGCCACCCCGGCGAGCGGCAGCAGCGGGGAGACCGCGAGCAGCCAGCTCCGGGCCCCCCGGAACCCGGCCCCGTGGGCGAGCGCGAACGCCCCGCCGAGCACGAGCACCACGGCCACCACCCAGGACCCCCGCAAGGCGGGTCCGGCGGCCCACCAGATCCGCGCCCCCCGGCCGACGGGGTGCGCGACGGAGGGCCCGCTGGGGCGGGCCGGGCCCGCACGCCCGCGCGTGGTGGCCGTGCCGCCGGGGCGGGCCGGGGCCGCATGCCCGCGCGTGGTGGTCGTTTCCGGTGCGTGGCCCAGGGACCCCAGGAGTTCCGCGCGGACGGACGCCAGGGCCGGGCCCGCCCTTCCCGCGCGGACCGCCGCCGAGACGCGTGACGCGCACGGGCCGCAGGACTCGACGTGCTTCTCCAGGGACCAGGCGTCCGTCTCGGGGGCCGCGCCCGACGCGTACCGGTGGGCCAGGGCGTCGGAGACGTGCCAGGGGGCCGTCATGCGGTGCCTCCCAGAGGGTGCGGGCCGAGCGCGGCGCGGAGTTCGCGGCGGGCGCGCAGGGCGCGGGTCTTGACGGTGCCCTCGGGTATGCCGAGCAGCCGGGCCGTCTCGCGGGTGGTCAGGCCGTCGACGACGGTGGCCCGCAGGACCTCGGCGAGCTCGGGCGAGATCCGGTCGAGGGCGGCGCCGACCTCCCCGTACTCCAGGCCCGCGAGCACCCGGTCCTCGGCGGAGGGAGCCGGGGCGGGCGGTTCGGTGGGCCGGGCGGCGGCGCGTTCGGCCCGGGCGCCGGCCCGGCGCGCGTCCACCAGGCGCCGGGCGGCGATCACCCAGAGCCAGCCGCCCGCCTCGCCCCGGCCCCGGTGGCCGCCGGCCGAGCGCCAGACCGTGACGAAGGTGTCCTGGAGGACCTCCCGCACGGTCTCCTCGTCCGGGCAGCGCCGGGCCAGCCGGGCGTACAGCCAGCCGGCGTGCCGGTCGTAGAGCACGGCCAGCGCCTCGGCGTCCCCCCGGGCGACCGCGCGCAGCAGCGCCGCGTCGTCGTCCTCGTCGCCCCCGGAGGGGCCTCCCCCTGCGGGGCGCAACAGTCTCACGCCCTCTCTATCGCCCGGAGGCCCTCACCCGGTTCACGGGTTGGTCGGCGGCCCGCCCTCCGGGAGGGCGGCGAAGACGCGCTGGAGGGCGGCCGGGTGCTCGTGGTCGTCCGCGACGACCAGGCGGTGGCGGTACGTCACGTAGTACTGGAAGCCGTCCGGGATCGGGCTGCCCGTCGGGCGCTCCGGTACCAGGGCGAACGCCGGGTCCTCCAGGGCCGCCCGCAGTTCGGCCGCCTCGGCGGGGGTCTGCTTGCCGGTCCGGGGCGGCTTCGTGCCGGAGCGGCTGGTCCAGCTGCCGTCGTAGTGGACGACGAGCTGGTTGCGGACGCCGGCGAGGCCGCCGTTGACGACGACCTCGACGAGGACCTCGCTCGGCTGCGGCTCCGCCGCCGGTGTGCCGGGCTCCGTCGTGGGGCTCGGCGAGGCGGGCGCGCTCACGCTCGACGGCGATCCGCCCGGGGCGGGCGGCACCTCGGGGCCGCAGCCGCTCACGCCGCCGGCCAGGACCCCCGCGAGCAGCAGGGCCCCGCACCACGTCCACCTTCCGCGTACGCCTCGCACCATGGATCGAGCATGCCCCGTCCGGGGCCCCGCGCGCAGCCGGACGGGCCGGATTCCTCCCGTCGGTCGCCCACGCGCGACCCCACCCCGTCCGTCGCGTCGCCTCAGGCGTCCTCGGGGCCCGTCCGGACGATTCCGGTGAGCGGCCCCCGGTAGCGCCAGTCCAGCGAGTCGTACAGGGCGAGGCCGTCCGTGGTCGCGGCGAGCACCCCGGTCGCGGCGCCCGCCTGCGCGGCGGCTGCCTCCAGGGTGCGCATGACGTTCGCGCCGAGGCCCCGGCGCCGGTGCGCGGGGTCGGTCTCGATCTGGTCGGCGACGGCGGTGGAGCCGGTCGGGGCGATCTGGCCACGGGCGGCGAGGGTGCCGTCGGGGGCGAGGATCCGGACCCGGATGACCCCGTCCTCGACCTCGGTCGTCCTGGCGTACCCCTCGGGCGGCGCGGGGCGGGCGCCGGGGTCCAGCGGCTTGACCATCATGAAGCCCGGGTCGTCGGGGACCGTCCACCCTTCGGTGATCCACGGCGCCACCTCCTCGGGGCCCGCCATCACCTTGAGCCAGCTGTACGGCGCGGTCAGCCGGGCGCAGAGCGCACCGACGGAGGCCGCGTCGGGGGCCGGCAGCACGTGCCGTACGACGTGCCGGGGCAGGCCGACGTCGATCCGGTAGCCCCAGGGCTCGGGGACGGCGGACGGCGTGCCCCGGGAGACGGTCCAGCCCGCCACCCAGGCATCGGTAATGGCTGATATATCCATGCAGGCATTACATCGGCTCCACGCGGATGCGTGCGAGGGTGATCGCTCAGAGCGAACGAACGTCCGGGAACATCCCCGGGCTCACCAGCATTGAGTGCGTATAGCTCAACTTGACTGCCGAAGGGGAGATCATGGCTTCTGAGTCCATGGCGTCCGTGCCGCTCACTCTGCCTGTGCTGCCGCTCGACGACGAGGTCGTGCTGCCCGGAATGGTGGTGCCGCTGGACCTGTCCGACACCGACGTACGGGCCGCCGTCGAGGCCGCCCAGGCCGCCGCGCGCACCGGAGCGGGCAAGCCCCGCGTCCTGCTCGTGCCGCGGGTCGACGGAACCTACGCCGGCACCGGCGTCCTGGGCATCGTCGAGCAGGTCGGGCGCCTGTCCGACGGCGATCCCGGCGCCCTCATCCGCGGCCTCGGCCGCGTCCGCATCGGCGCCGGCACCACCGGCCCCGGCGCCGCCCTCTGGGTCGAGGGCAGCACCGTCGAGGAGACCCTGCCCGACCCGCTGCCCGGCTCCGTGACCGAACTGGTCAAGGAATACAAGGCGCTGGCCACCAGCTGGCTCAAGAAGCGCGGCGCCTGGCAGGTCGTCGACCGCGTCCAGCAGATCGACGGCGTCGGCGCCCTCGCCGACAACTCCGGCTACTCGCCCTTCCTCAGCGTCGAGCAGAAGGTCGAACTCCTGGAGACCGCCGACCCGGTCGCCCGCCTCAAGCTCGCCACCGCCCAGCTCCGCGAGCACCTCGCCGAGCAGGACGTCGCCGAGACCATCGCCAAGGACGTCCAGGAGGGCGTCGACAAGCAGCAGCGCGAGTTCCTGCTCCGCCGCCAGCTCGAAGCCGTCCGCAAGGAGCTCCGCGACCTCAACGGCGAGGCCGAGGGCGACGAGTCCGACGACTACCGCGCCCGCGTGGAGGCCGCCGACCTGCCCGAGAAGGTGCGGGAGGCCGCCCTCAAGGAGGTCGAGAAGCTGGAGCGGTCCAGCGACCAGTCCCCCGAGGGCTCCTGGATCCGCACCTGGCTCGACACCATCCTCGAACTGCCCTGGAACGAGCGGACCGAGGACGAGTACGACATCCGCGGCGCCCGCGCCGTCCTGGACGCCGAGCACGCCGGCCTCGACGACGTGAAGGAACGGATCACCGAGTACCTCGCGGTCCGCAAGCGGCGCTCCGACCGCGGCCTCGGCGTCGTCGGCGGCCGCCGCGGCGGCGCCGTCCTCGCCCTCGTCGGCCCGCCCGGCGTCGGCAAGACCTCCCTCGGCGAGTCCGTCGCCCACGCCATGGGCCGCCAGTTCGTCCGGGTCGCCCTCGGCGGCGTACGGGACGAGGCGGAGATCCGCGGCCACCGCAGGACGTACGTCGGCGCCCTGCCCGGCCGGATCGTCCGCGCCATCAAGGAGGCCGGGTCCATGAACCCGGTGGTCCTGCTCGACGAGATCGACAAGGTCGGCTCCGACTTCCGCGGCGACCCCGCGGCGGCGCTCCTCGAAGTCCTCGACCCCGCGCAGAACCACACCTTCCGCGACCACTACCTGGAGGTCGAACTCGACCTCTCCGACGTCGTCTTCCTGGCCACGGCCAACGTCCTCGAAGCCATCCCGGAGGCGCTCCTCGACCGCATGGAGCTGGTGCGCCTCGACGGCTACACGGAGGACGAGAAGGTCGTCATCGCCCGTGACCACCTGCTCCCGCGCCAGCTGGAGCGGGCCGGTCTGGAGCCGGGCGAGGTCGTCCTGGAGGAGCCGGCGCTGCGCAAGCTGGCCGGCGAGTACACCCGCGAGGCCGGCGTCCGCACCCTGGAGCGGTCGATCGCCCGGCTGCTCCGCAAGGTCGCGGCCCAGCACGAACTGGGCGACCGCGAGCTGCCGTTCGCCATCGGCCCGGAGGACCTGCGGGAGCTGATCGGGCGTCCGCACCACGTGCCGGAGTCGGCCCAGGACCCGGCGGAGCGGCGGACGGCCGTGCCCGGTGTCGCCACCGGACTCGCCGTGACCGGCGCGGGCGGTGACGTCCTCTTCGTGGAGGCCTCCCTCGCCGACCCGGAGACGGGCGCCGCCGGTCTGACCCTCACCGGTCAGCTGGGCGACGTGATGAAGGAGTCGGCGCAGATCGCGCTCTCCTTCCTCCGCTCGCACGGCGCGGAGCTGGAACTGCCCGTCACCGGCCTCAAGGACCGTGGCGTGCACATCCACTTCCCGGCGGGCGCGGTGCCCAAGGACGGGCCGAGCGCGGGCGTCACCATGACGACCGCCCTCGCCTCCCTGCTGAGCGGCCGGCTCGTCCGTACGGACGTGGCCATGACCGGCGAGGTCTCCCTCACCGGCCGGGTGCTGCCGATCGGCGGCGTGAAGCAGAAGCTCCTCGCCGCGCACCGGGCGGGCATCACGACCGTCGTGATCCCCAAGCGGAACGAGGCCGACCTGGACGACGTCCCGGCCGAGATCCTGGAGAAGCTGGAGGTCCACCCGGTGACGGACGTCCGCCAGGTCCTGGAGATCGCCCTGGCGCCGGCGGTGGTGCCGGTGGACGTGGCCGCGTAACTCCCCTTCCGCCGGAGCGGGGTGCCGATCCCGGCACCCCGCTCCGGCATACCCGGATCTCGTTACCCGGATGTCGGTCCGGGCTGGCATGCTCGTACGCATGAACGACGACGCCTTCTGGGCTCTCATCGACGAGTTGGGCCGCCGCCCCGGTGACCGGGACGAGCGCCTCGAATGGCTCCGGACGGAGCTGATACGGCGTCCGGCGGCCGAGAGCGTGGAGTTCCAGGTGCACCTGGAGAGGGCGACCGAGCGCGCCGACACGCGCGCGGTGTGGACGGCGGCCGACCGGATCGAGGGCGGCGACTGCACGGACGACGGCTTCCACTACTTCACGCTCTGGCTGGTGGGCCAGGGACGCAAGGTGTACGAGTCGGTCCTCGCCGACCCGGACGCGCTGGCCGACGTGCCCGGGGTACGGGCCCTGGTGGGCCGGCACCACGATCAGTGGGACGACGACGAGTGGCCCGAGTGGGAGGAGCTCGACTACGTCGCCCAGGACGCCTGGGACGAGCTGACGGGCCAGGAGGGCGACGACGGCGAGGAGTTCCTCGACGCCGTCGAGGAGGCGGAGGACGCCGCGGAGGCGGCGGGGGAGTGGGAAGAGGACGAGGAGCCCCGGGAGTCTCGGCCGGAGGGGTTGGCGATACCCCGGCTCACCGCCCTCTTCCCGCCCGCTGCCTCCGGCGTCTAGGTGCTGCCGCCCAGCTGCCTCCGGCGACTGGGCGGTTCGGCCTAGGACGCGGAGGAGTTGCGGCGGCGGCCGAGCAACAGACTGCCCGCGGCGAAGGCGGCGAGGGCGCCCGCGCCCGTGAGGGCCATCGGGAGCGGAGAGGAGGGGGCCTCGGCCGCCTCGGCGGAGAGGGCCGGAGGCTGCTCGTCGCCGCCGTGGCCCGCGTGGCTCACGGTGGAGAGCGAGGCGCCCGCCGCGATCTTCGCCTCCGTCGGGGCCTGCGGCTGCGTCTGGGCCGTCGCCGTCGTGGCCGTGCCGCCGAAGGTGACGTCCGAGCAGCTGTAGAAGGCCTCGGGGCTGTCGTTGCGCTGCCAGATCTTGTAGACGATGTGGCGGCCGGTGCGGGCCGGCAGGTTGCCCGTGAAGGTGTAGAAGCCGTCCGTCGCCGTGCGGGTCGTGTTGTAGACGGCGACCGGGGTCGGGTCCAGGTCCGACCACTTCAGGGGCCGGGTCGGGTCGAAGCCCGCCTTGGTGAGGTAGACCGTCATCGTGCCCGAGTGCGGGGCCGTCACCCGGACCTTGAAGTCGAAGGAGCCGGCGGCGACGGCGGTCGAGGGCCAGTCGGTGCGCGCCCAGTCCAGGGCCCGGTACTTCTCGCGGTTGGCCGAGCAGAGCTTGCCGTCCGGGATGAGGGCCTGGTGCTGCCCCGCGGCGTTGGCGATGTTGACCTCGTTCCAGTCGTAGAGCGGCTGGGTGCCGGAGTCGGCGACGAGGTCCTTGCACACCTGCGACTTGGGCGTCTCGGGGCCCTCGGCGTAACAGGCCGCCACCCGGCTCACGGGGTTGAAGACGGCCCCGTGGGCACCGGCCGCGGCGGGGGTGAGACCGACGAGGGCGGCGGCCGACAGGGCGGAGGCGGCGACGGCGGTGGTGCGGCGGTAGGAGGGCATGCGGGGGCTCTCTCTCGTGCGTGGGGGAGTACGGAACGAGCAACGCGCGCGGGACGCACGGGAGTTGGAACCCGGCGACCGCCGTAGAGCCTCGCATTGGTCCATACCAATGGGCAAGGGGGCGGGTGGAAAAAGCCGAAGCGGCCCCCCGGGGGTGCCGCGCACCCGGGAGGCCGCCGTGGAGCGGAGAGGGAGCGGGACCGGCCGTCGCCGGCGCCCGCGCGGAGAGGGAGCGGGGCCGGCCGTTCGCCGGCGCCCGCGGAGAGGGCGCGGGGTCAGCCGTTCGCGAGCGCCTGCACGCGCGAGTAGTCCCCGTTGAAGTGGTTGTGGTCGCCGACCGTCGGGCCGGAGGAGGTGTACTGCCAGATCGTGTAGTACGGCCAACCGGCGGGGAGTTCGCCGACCTCGGAGGCGTACCGCGCGATCCACAGCGGGTTGGTGGAGGAGAAGGCCGCGGAGTTGCCGGTGCACTGCTTCCACCAGCTCGTGGCCGTGTAGATCACCGGGTCGCGGCCCGTCCGGTACTTGTACCGGTTCACGAAGTCCTGGATCCAGGCGACCATGCCGGACGCCGTCTTGCCGTAGCAGGTCGCGCCGTACGGGTTCCACTCGATGTCCAGCACGCCCGGCAGGGTCCTGCCGTCCCCCGACCAGCCGCCGCCGTTGTTGACGAAGTAGTCGGCCTGGGCCGCTCCGCTCGTCGTGTCCGGGGTGGCGAAGTGGTAGGTGCCGCGGATCATGCCGACGTTGTAGGAGCCGTTGTACTGCTGGGTGAAGTACGTGTTCTTGTAGTACGTGCCTTCCGTCGCCTTGACGTAGGCCCACTTGACCCCGCTGTTCCACAGCGTGGACCAGGCCACGTTGCCGTTGTGGCTGGAGACGTCCACGCCTTCCGTCTGCGCGGCCAGGACCGAGACGCCGCCGGGCTTGGCGCCCTGGCCGTCGTGCGCGATCACGCCCATGCCCATGTAGGCGGAGCCGCGCGCGGGGACCGCCTGCCGGGCGCCGGGGTCCTGGGCCGCGGTGGCGGTGCCGGAGAGGCCGAGGGGGAGGAGGAGGGCCAGGGCCGCGAGGGCGGCGCCGGCGAGGGTCGTTCCGGATCTGTGCACACGCATTGCGTGCCTCCGAAAGGCTCGGTGGGGGAGCGGTGGCGGCAGGCATGGCGACGAGTCCTGGAATGGACATGTCATTCAGGGCTGCCGGAGAAGACGCTACGCACGTAGACCCGCCCGGCGGAAGGGGGCCTGGTTGCCGCCGTTGGTCTACGCCTGCGAAATACTGAAGGAGCTGCGGCGATGGACGCCCCGGCAAGAAACTTTCAGCGACCGGAAAGCGCGCGGGAGGTGCTGACGTGCACGGAAGCGGTACGGGAAATGAAGGCCGGGCCACCGCCGGAGGTGGTGTGGACCAGGAATTCCTCGCACTCGAACGGGAACTGGCGGTCTTCCTCCGCCGCGCCCGCGCCCAGTCCGGCGAGATGGCCCGCGAGGTCCACCCCGAACTGGAGCCCGCCGCCTACGGGCTCTTCGTACGCCTCGACGACGCCGGACCCCAGCGGGCCACCGAACTCGCCGGGTACTTCGGCGTCGGCAAGGCCACCATGAGCCGCCAGCTCCGCGCCCTGGAGGACCTCGGGCTCGTGGCCCGCGACCCCGACCCGGCCGACGGCCGCGCCTCGCTCGTCCGCCTCACCGAGGAGGGCCGCAGCCGCTTCCGCAGCGTCCGCGACGCCCGGCGCGAACGCTACGTCCGCAAACTCGCCGACTGGGACCGCGCCGAGGTCGCCGAACTCGCCCGGCTCCTGAACCACTTCAACGTCCGCTCGGAGGGCTGACCGCCGGGCCGGGGATCCAGCGGGATCAGTGGTCCGAAAGCTCCGCGTACACCGCCGTCGCGTCGTCGTGGAGCTTCCAGCGGCGCACCCCGCCGGCCCGCGCGTCGGCCGCCTCCAGGGCCCGCACCCGGCGCAGCAGCCCCGCCGGGCCCTCCTTGCGCAGGACACCGAAGCAGTCCGCCCAGTCGCCCTCGCCGAACAGCTCCACCCAGCGGCTCGCCCCGTCCGTGAGCGCCCCCAGGGCCCGCACCTCCGCCCGCGGGGTCGTCCCGGCCACCGCCCGCTCCGCGACCGCCGGGTCCGCCGCGGCGGTGAAGAAGCCGCCCTCCCGGTTCCGCAGCCGGTCCGTGGCGGCCAGGGACCGCCGCACCTCGTCCGGCACCCGGTCGAGCCGGTCGTCGAGCACGGCCCGCACCGCCCCGTCCGGCGCCTCCAGGAGGAGGACGGAGTCGGAGAGGACGAGGTGCTCGACCGACTCCTCGTCCCAGCGGGCGAGCACCACGGTCGCCTGCGGCGTTCGCACGTGAGAAAGGTCACAGGTGTCGCGGTGGGCGTCCGCGGTGCGCCGGATTGCCAGCGAAAGGATCTCGGACAGGGGCATGTCCCGGCGGGAACCGGACAGTTCGGTCAAAGCCCCGCCCAGTCGCGCGGTGAACCACGGGACCGTGTGCACACAACCGTCATCACCGGGGGGAGGCGTGACGCCGTCGAGCAGCACGACCGTCCCCCCGCTCCCCGACGCGGGCAGAGCGGCGGCCACCCAGTCCTCGTTGGGGCGTTCGGGGCTGCCGGGGAGGGAGGCGACTTCGCTGCGCATGCCCTCCAGTGTGCCCGCGCCCGCGCAATTCCCGGGGAACTCCTTCACGGGACCTGCAAATGACCGGAAATGGCCTGTACCAACCCGGCAGAAGCGGCGCGAGAGGCGGAACGGCCACCTCCGGCGAGCTGCGGGCGGGCATCCTGCCAAAGCCCGCCCGGAAGATCCAACCGGCGCCCCGCAAAGGCCCCCGACGCGCGCCGCCGGAAGTTGTTCGCCAACTACCGAGTGTTGTTCACTCGTTCGGGTGGCGGAGCGGCCGATGCCCGTCCCCTTGCCGGAAGCGCTGGAATGGTCGGAAGCCGTACCAGGGGTGGGGGCGCTCCATGTGACCGGCCGTCACCTCTGCTTCATCGGCGGACGAATCAAGAATGCGAGCACCGGTGCAGAAGAAGCGGCCTCGGAGCAAGAACGGCACGCAGAGCCAGACCCCCGGTGAGCCGCAGGCCCCGGCCGGCCGGCCCAAGCGCGTCCGCAACCGGCTGGTCGCCGGCGTCGCCCTCGTCGGCGTCACCGTCCTCGCCGCCGGAGCCCCCGCGATCCTCGCCGCCTCGACCGAGCTCACCGAGTCCCAGCGCCTCGTCACCCTCGCCGAACTCGACCGGCAGGCCGTCACCCTCGCGCACTCCCTCGCCGACGAGCGCGACGAGGTCGTCGCGTACATCGCCGCGGGCCGCGACGCCCAGACCGGCGACGCCAAGCACAAGCGGCAGATCACCGACGCGCGGTCCACCCGGGTCGACCGCCAGATCGACGAGATCCGGCCCGCCGCCCCCACCGAACTCCGCCGCGACCTCGCCACCGTCCCCTCCGTCCGCCGCGCCGCCCTGACCGGCAAGGGCACGGCCCTGGAGGCCCACAAGGCGTACTCGGACATCATCGGCAAGCTCCAGGCCCTCGCCGACGAACTCGCCGACAAGACCCCGGCCCGCGCCTCCGACGCCGCGCTGACCGAGGCCACCCGCGCCCCCGCCGCCCTCGGCCGTGCCGTCGAACAGGCCTCCGCCACCCGCAGCCTGCTCCTCGCCGCGCTCTCCGTGCCGCAGCCCGAGCCCACCGGGGACGTCCACTACGACGAGCGGACCGGCACCTACGTCGCCGACGAACCCGCGGGCGCCGCCGAGGCGGAGCGCGCCCGCGACGGCCTGAGCGCCGCCGCCCAACAGGCCCGCGTCCGCGAGCTCGCCGCCCTCGGCGACTTCGACCAGGCCGCCGGTGCCACCGCCCGCGACTCCCTCGCGGCCACCGTCACCGGCCCCGACGTCAAGACGGCCGAGCTCGCCCTCGGCACCCTCACCGACCAGCCCAAGCTGACCGAGGCCGAGCGCCGCACCGACCCGACCGCCCTTGAGGCCGCCCTCTCCGCCCGCATCGAGCAGATGCGCGGCGTCGAGTCCGCCCTCGCCACCGAGCGCGTCGAACGCCTCGCCGCCCTCCGCGACGACGACGTCGAAGCCCTCGAACTGCGCATCGCCTTCCTCGGCGGCTGCCTCCTCGTCGCGATCGGCATCTCCACCTACGTCGCCCGCACCCTCACCCGGCCGCTCGCCGTGCTCCGCCTCGGCGCCGCCCGGCTCGCCGCCGCGCCCGAGCCGCACGCCGAGGAAGCGATCCGCTTCACCGGCCGCAACGACGAGTTCGCGCAGGTCGTCCGCTCGCTCAACGCCCTCCAGGGCAAGCTCGCCGGCCTCGCCGCGCAGACCGAGCGGCTCACCGACGAGCGCGCCGACCTGGCCGCCGCCAAGGAGGCCGTCGGCGCCGAACTCGCCGCCCAGCGCGCCGAGCTCCAGGGCCGGGTCGCCCTCCTGACCGCCGACCTCGAACGGCTCAGGAACTCCGTCCACCACACCTTCGTGAACCTCTCGCTGCGCAGCCTCGGGCTCGTCGAGCGACAGCTCGGCGTCATCGAGAAGCTGGAGGAGCGCGAGCAGGACCCGGACCGCCTCGCGACCCTCTTCAAGCTCGACCACATGGCGACCGTGATGCGCCGCCACAGCGAGAACCTCCTCGTCCTCGCCGGTCACGAGCACGTCCACGGCCACGCCGGGCCCGTCCCGCTCGTCGACGTGCTGCGCGCCGCCGTCAGCGAGATCGAGCGGTACGAGCGGGTCACCATCCAGTCCCTGCCGCCGCACGCCCAGGTCGCCGGCTTCGCCGCGGACGACCTGAGCCACCTGGTCGCGGAACTCCTGGAGAACGCCACCTCCTTCTCGCCGCCCGACGCCGAGGTCCAGCTCGCCGGCTGGCTCCTGGAGAGCGGCGAGGTGATGCTCTCCGTGCAGGACGCGGGCATCGGCATGGCCCCCGCCCGGGCCGCCGAGCTCAACGCGCGCCTCGCCGAGGCCGACCCGGAGGCCTTCGAGGGCGAGGGCCTCGGCATGCGGGTCGTCGCCCTGCTCGCCGCCCGCCACGGGGTGCGCGTCGAACTGCGCGAGCAGAAGCCGGGCGGTACGGCGGCCGTCGTGGTCCTGCCGCTGCCCCTGCTGCCCACCACCCCGCCGACGGCCGTGTCGGAGCCCGTACGGGTCGCGGGCGCCGCGCCCGTGCTCCAGCTGCCCGGCTCGGCCGCCGAGGCCAACTCCAACACCCTGCCGTCCCGCCACCGCGACCCGCTCGTGGAGGCGGCGGAGGCCGCGTTCCTGGCGGCGGAGACGAGCCCGGCGCAGGAGCCGGAGGCGGCAGAGGCGTACGAGCCCGAGCCCGAGCCCGCGCCGGTGGAGGCGTACGAGCCCGAGCCCGCGCCGGTGGAGGCGTACGAGCCCGAGCCCGCGCCGGTGGAGGCGCCCGAGCCCGCGCCGGAGCCGGAAGCCGCCCCGTACGCGTCCGTCTCCGAGACCACGCTCCAGGTCCGGCTGCCCGACCCGCCGCCGGAGCCGGACACCCACGAGCGCGCCGCCGACGGCGAGGAGACGGCTCACGCCGAGGCGTCCACCGCCGAAGTCCCCGGACCGCGCTCCGGACAGTGGGAGCGGGTCACCGACAAGGGCCTGCCCAAGCGCACCCCCCAGGTGGTCAAGCAGGCGGGCGGCCCCACCGCGCCCCGCCAGGGCAGCGTGGACGCGGAGGCCCTGCGCCGCCGGCTCGGCGGCTTCCACCAGGGCGCCAAGGCCGGGCGCCGGGACGTGGAGGCGGAGCTGGACACGGCACGCATAGAAGCCGCGAGGACTGCACGTACAGAGGAGATGACGGGGGACACAGTCGAGGAGGCACGCAGTTGACCGCGACGGGAACGTTCGGACTGAGCACGGAAGCCCGCAACCTGCAATGGCTGCTGGGGAATCTGGTGGAGGAGGTCCCGGGTGTCCGCTCGGTGGCCGTCGTCTCCTCCGACGGCCTGATGCTGCTCTCGTCGGACCCTGCCACCCAGCAGGCCGCGACGGGCGCCGCCGAAGCCCGCCGGCCCGGCGGACCGCGCGGCTCCAGCGCCGATCTGGCGACCATCGTCTCCGGCATCGGCAGCCTCACCGTCGGCGCCGCCCGGCTGATGGACGGCGGCGGGGTCAAGCAGACGATGGTGGCCATGGAGGAGGGCAGCGTCTTCGTCATGTCGATCAGCGACGGCTCGCTGCTCGGCGTGCACGCCACGCCCGACTGCGACATGAGCGTCGTGGCGTACCACATGGCGCTCTTCGTGGGCCGCGCCGGTCACGTCCTCACTCCCGAAGTCCGCAGTGAGCTGCGCAAATCGATGGAGAGCACCCAGTGACGTCGATGTCATCGGCTCATCACGCCTTCAAGCTGCCGGTACGGGGAGAGGGGCGCCGCCCCGCGCGCGTGCGCCCGTACTCGCTGACCGGCGGCCGTACCCGCTTCGGGCACATCCTGCTCGTCGAGACCTTCGTGGCCGCGCTCGAAGCGCCCGCCGCCCGCAAGGTCCTGACGGACGGCGGCCCGGCCGCCCGCGGGCTGATGCCGGAGATGCGGGCCATCGTCGAGATCTGCCGCCGGATGCGGACGGTCGCGGAGATCTCGGCGCTTCTCAAGATGCCGTTGGGTGTCGTCCGGGTGCTGCTCAGCGACCTGGCCGACCAGGGAAAGATCCGTGTGTACGGGACCGGTCACGGCACCGGCCAGCCCGACCGCGCGCTCCTCGAAAGGGTGCTGAGTGGACTCCGTCGTCTCTGACGCCACCGCCGTCTCCGAAACTCCGGCGGTCGCCGGCATCCCCGCCCAGCCGGGCCCCGAGGATCCCGTGCTCGACACCGAAGAGGGCGCGCAGGACTGGCAGCTCGACCACTCCCGCGCCCCGATCGCGACGAAGATCGTCGTCGCGGGCGGCTTCGGCGTCGGCAAGACCACCTTCGTCCGCGCCGTCTCGGAGATCACCCCGCTCCAGACCGAGGCGCTGATGACCCGGGCGAGCGAGGACACCGACGACCTCACCGCCACCCCGGACAAGCTCACCACCACGGTGGCGATGGACTTCGGCCGGATCACCCTCGACAACGACCTGGTGCTGTACGTCTTCGGTACGCCGGGACAGCAGCGCTTCTGGTTCATGTGGGACGACCTGGTACGCGGGGCGATCGGGGCGATCGTGCTCGCCGACACCCGCCGGCTCACGGACTGCTTCCCGGCGCTCGACTACTTCGAGAGCTGCGGGCTGCCGTACATCGTGGCCGTCAACCACTTCGAGGGCACGGAGCTGTTCGAGGCGGACGACGTCAGGGAGGCCCTGACCGTGCCCGCGCACGTACCCGTGGTGATCATGGACGCGCGCAAGCGGTACAGCGTCGTCGAGAGCCTGCTCGCGATGGTCGCGCACGCGCTCGAAGCCACCCCGGAATAGTTCCCACCGTCGCAACACTCGCAGGAGCCCCGCCCATGCGGAAGATACTCATAGTCGGCGCCGGCCAGTCCGGCCTGCAGCTCGCCCTCGGCCTCCAGTCGCAGGGGTACGAGGTCACCCTCATGTCGAACCGGACCGCGGACGAGATCCGCAACGGCCGGGTCATGTCCACCCAGTGCATGTTCGACACCGCCCTGCAGCACGAGCGGGACCTCGGGCTCAACTTCTGGGAGTCCCAGGCCCCCCGCATCGAGGGCCTCGGCGTCTCCGTCGCCGGCCCCGACTCCGCCCGCCTGATCGACTGGGTCGGCCGGCTCGACGGGTACGCCCAGTCCGTGGACCAGCGCGTGAAGATGGCCGGCTGGATGGACACCTTCGCCCAGCGCGGCGGCCAGCTGGTGATACACGGCGCGGCCGTCGGCGACCTGGACTACTTCTCCCGCAGCTACGACCTGGTGCTGGTGGCGGCCGGGAAGGGCGAGCTGGTCTCCATGTTCGGCCGGGACGCCTCCCGTTCGCCGTACAGCGAGCCGCAGCGCGCCCTGGCCGTCGCGTACGTCCACGGCCTCGGCCCGCGCCCCGAGCACCCCGAGTTCGACGCGGTGCGCTGCAACATCGTCCCGGGTGTCGGCGAGCTCTTCGTCATGCCGACCCTCACCACCGGCGGCCGCGCCGACATCCTCTTCTGGGAGGGGATACCCGGCGGCCCCGTCGACGCCTTCCGGGGCGTCAAGGACCCCTCCGAGCACCTCGCCCTGACGCTGGAGCTGATGGAGAAGTTCCTGCCCTGGGAGTACGCGCGGGCGACGAAGGTCGAGCTGACCGACGCGGGCGGCACCCTCGCCGGCCGGTACGCGCCGACCGTCCGCAACCCCATCGGCCGGCTCCCCGGCGGCGGCCTGGTCCTCGGCGTCGCCGACGTCGTCGTCGCCAACGACCCGATCACCGGCCAGGGCTCCAACTCGGCGTCCAAGTGCGCCGCCGCGTACCTCGCCGCCATCGTCGAGCAGGGCGACAAGCCCTTCGACGAGGAGTGGATGCAGGGTGCCTTCGACCGCTACTGGCAGACGGCCGAGCCCGTCACCAAGTGGACGAACGCGATGCTGGCGCCCCCGCCGGAGCACATCCTGAACCTCCTCGGCGCGGCCGGCCAGCTCCAGCCGATCGCCGACCGCTTCGCGAACGGCTTCAACGACCCGGCCGACTTCGAGAACTTCTTCTTCGACCCGGAGAAGACGAACGCGTACCTGGCCGAGGTCGCGGGCGGCTGATCGAGGCCTCCGGTCGACGGCCGGCGCCCGTGTGATGCGGGCCGGCCGTCGAAATCCGGTCGATGTGGCGCGTTCGCATGCCCGATCATGGGGGCATGCCCCAGCAGAACACCCTCGCCCGCGTGGACGCGGACCTGGCCGCCGGCCGTGTGCCGATGGCGCGCCAGCGCCTGCGCGGACTCGTCTCCTCGTTCCCGTACGACCTGACCCTCCGCCGCCGGCTGGCCGAGGTGTACCGGCTGTACGGCGACGCGGCGGAGGCGGGGCGGTGGTCGTACCTCGAAGAGGACCGGCGTCCGGACGAGACCGCCGCCTTCGAGGAGCGGTACGGGTCTCCCGCCCGGCGGATGAAGGCCCTCGCCTGGCGCGGGCCCGAGGCGCTGGCCGCCACCGCCTTCGCCGAGGAGCAGCTGGTCGCGCTGCGCACCGCCCGCGCCGAGGAGCTCGGGCGGGCGGTCGACTGGGACGACCCGGCTTCCTACGAGGAGGACGCGGACGAGGAGCACGTGCCGGCCGACGACGGCTGGACGGTCGGCGGCTTCGTCCTGGGCGCCGGCTGCCTGGTGGGCCTGGTCGCCTTCGGGTTCCTCTGGGTGCTCGGGGTCATCTCGCTCTTCAGCGACTGACGGCCCTCCTCCGCGCGGCGGACCGCGAGCGGGGTCAGGAGGCCCGTCAGGGCGAACAGGGCGCCCACGGCGAACCAGCCGGGGCGGCCCCAGCCGATGCAGAGCGCGATGAGCAGGCCGGGGCCGAGGGCCTCGGAGAGACCCGCTCCCAGGCCGAAGACGCCGAGGTACTGGCCGGTGGCGTGGGGCGGTGCCAGCGCGTACGACACCTCGAAGCCGCCCGCCGCGTGCCACAGCTCACCGACCGTGTGGACCACCACGGCGGTCAGGAGCAGGACGACCGCCACCGCGACCGGCGTCCCCGCGGACAGCGAGACGAGGGCGCAGGAGACGAGGAAGGCCGCTCCGGCGCGCCGGTAGGCGCGGCCGCCGGCCCGGGGCGAGTCGACGCCGCGGCTCGCCCGCACCTGGAGGCCGACGACGAGGACCGTGTTGGCGAGCATGGTGCCGGAGACGAGCCAGTGCGGGGCGGTGGTGGATCCCACGAGCCAGAGCGGGATCGCGACCGTGAGCACCTTGAACTGGATCGCCATGATGCCGTCGAGCGCGGTGAGCGCCAGGTACGGCCGGTCCCGCAGCGCGATCCAGCGCGGGCCGCGGGCCGCGGGGGCGGGCGCGACGGGCGGCAGCAGGAACAGGACGGCGGCGGAGGCGGCGAACGCGCAGGCGTTCCCGGCGACGAGGACCTGGTAGGCGCCGAGCGTGCCGACCTGCACCGCCCAGCCCGCGAGGAGCGCGCCCAGGGAGATGCCGACATTGGTCACGGCCCGCAGATAGGCGCGGAACTCCTGCGGTCTGCCGCCTCCATGGTGCCGGATGAGCGGCGCCCGGGCGGCGAGACCGGCCGCCTTGGCGCCGGTGGCCGTGGAGACGGCGAGGACGAACGGCCAGAAGCTGTCGGCGAGGACGAAGGCCGCCGTGGCGACCGCCTGCACCGCCAGCGTGGTCACGTAGACCCCGCGCGCCCCGCGCCGGTCCGCGAGGTGGCCGACGGCGATCCCCACGGCCAGCGAGAGGAGCCCGGCGATGCCGAGCCCGAGCCCCACGGTGGCGGCCGGGAGGCGCACGGCCTGGGTGAAGTACAGGACGCCGGCGGTCAGGAAGAGCCCGCTGCCGACGGCGTTGACGAAGTTGGAGGCGGCGAGCGCGCGCTGGGGCCGGGTTTCCGGCAGCAGTCTGGGCATGACGGGGCTCCGTGTCCGGGACAGGCGATCGGCCATCAGTAAGGACCCGTCAAGCTTGTTGCATATTACGTGCAGGAGCAAGAGGCATGCGGAAAGCGGGAGTTAGGGGGCGGTGGTTCAGCTCTTGTCGTACCCCTCGTCCGCGCCGTCCTTCGCTCCCGCCGGCAGCACGGGCGGCGTGTACGCCTCCAGGGCCTTCCCTCCCGGATCGGGCCGTACGGCTCCGAGCAGCGGGTTCGCCGCGAGCGGCGAGACCTTCACCTTCGCGCCCGGGCGCGGCGCCTGCACCACCAGGCCCCCGCCCAGATAGAGGGCCACATGGGTCGCGCCCGGGAAGTAGACCACCAGGTCGCCGGGGCGGAGCTCGGCGAGCGGCACCCGGGGCAGCGTCGCCCACTGCTCCTGGCTGGTCCTCGGCAGCTCCCGGCCCGCCGCCGCCCAGGCCTGCTGCGTCAGCCCCGAGCAGTCGTACGCCTCCGGGCCCTCCGCCCCCCACTCGTACGGCTTGCCGATCTGCCCCACCGCGAAGCGCAGCGCCTCCGCGCCCGCCCGGGACGGGGTGCGCGCGCTGTCCAGGACGCCGGAGTCGAGCAGCTCGCGCTGCGCCCCGGCGGTCTGGACGTGTTCGAGCGCGGTCAGCCGGGCCAGCTGCTCCGGCGACAGGGCGGCGAGCAGCTTCTCGACCTCGGACAGCTTGGCCCGCACCTCGTCGCGCCGTTTGCGCTGCGCGGCCGCGAGCCCCTGCTGCCGGTCCAGGGCCTTGCGGGAGGCGCTCGCGAGGCTGCCCGCCTGCCGCTCCGCGCTGGCGAGCCGGGTGACGGCCGTGGCCCGGTCGCGGGCGGCGCGGTCCATCAGATGCCCCTCGTCCAGGGCCGACTGGGGGTCCGCGGCGAAGAGCAGCCGCAGGTACGAGGGGTACGCGGAGAGCACCGACCTGCCCTGGTACTGGTCCCGGGCGATCCGGCCGGCCGCGGCACGGCCCTGCGCCAGGGCGGTGCGGGCGGCGGTGAGCCGGGCGGTGACCTTCTTGGTGTCGGCGGCCTGGAGCTTCAGCTTCTCCTCGACGGCGTTGTACCGCTCGGTCGCCTCCTCGGCCTGCTGGTAGAGCGTCCGCAGCCGCGTGAGCAGCGCGCCGACGGAGTCCCCGCCGGGGGGTGGGAGCGCGGAGGCGTCGTCGTCCTCGACGGGGGGCGCGGACGGCGCCTTCGGGACGGAAGGGCCGACGGGGTCGACGGCGTCGCCGGGGTCGGCGGCCGCCGGCGGGTCGGCGGGCGGGTCCGGGGCGGCGCCCGCCGCCGGGAGCACCCCCGTGAGCGCCGTCGCCGCGGCGAGCGCCCCCGTGCAGACCGTGCGCAGCAGCCTTCGCGACACGTCATCACCTCCACGGGGATGATGACGGGTCACTTCATCTGATTACCGTACGAATCGGGGCGCGCCCTTTCCTGTCACCCGTTCGGCTCCGTCGAAGGCTTCTGCGTCGGCTTCGACCACGGCCACTTCAGCTCCCGCCGCTCCCGCCCCTCGGGCGCGTACACGTACACCCAGCCGCGCTGCAGCCCGAGCCGCTTCGTGTAGCCCGAAGGCTCGCGCCGGTACGTGTGCAGGGTCGGCGGGTGCCCGTCGTGCGCCGGGACCGGGATCTCGTACCACTTCGGAGGGTGGCCGGTCGGGCCGACCAGGATCGGCAGGGCCCGGCCGTCGAGGGGGCCGCCACGGAAGGGGGTGTTCTCGCTTCTCACCCCCACAGTCTCTCCCGGCCCACCGCCTCACAGCAGGTGGGCCGCCTCGCCCACCACCGGGATCACCCGTCGGGCGAGCCTCGCCACCGGCCCCTCGGGGGTCTCCTGCGCGAGCAGTCGCCTCACGACCTCCGCCGTCTCCTCGTCGCTCGCCGTGGTCGCCGCGAGCAGCGCGACGAGGTGGTCGACGAGCCAGTCCCGCAGCTCCCGCGCCGGCGGCTGCTTCTCCTCGTCCAGCCAGATGAGCGAGGCGGCCTCGACGGCGGCGATCCACGTCCGGACGAGCAGGCCGAGCCGGGGCCCCGGCCGCTCCACCCCGAGGTGGACGAGGATCTGCTCGGCGGCGGCCCGCCGCACCTCGTCCACGATCGCGGAGGTCCGGGAGGTCCCGGCGACGCTGCCG
This sequence comes from Streptomyces sp. R44, assembly GCF_041053105.1. NCBI lineage: Bacteria > Bacillati > Actinomycetota > Actinomycetes > Kitasatosporales > Streptomycetaceae > Streptomyces > Streptomyces sp. R44. The sequence continues at coordinate 5,783,038 of NZ_CP163444.1, forward strand.
CCCCGCAGCAGCGCGCTGAACCCGGCGTCGTGCTCGTCGACGAAGGCCAGATAGCGGTCGAGCACCCGGCCGAGCCGCTCGGTCGGAGGGCCGACCGGAGGCTCGGTGAAGCAGCGGTTCAGGGCGTCGGCGGAGGAGCGCAGGGCCACCTCGTACAACTGCTGCTTGCCGCCGGGGAAGTAGCGGTAGACGAGGGGCCGCGAGACGCCCGCCGCCTCGGCGACGTCGTCGAGCGAGACGTCCTCGGGCGCCCGGTGGGCGAAGAGCTCCTGGGCGGTCTCCAGGAGCTGCCCGCGCCGCTCCTCGACGCTGAGCCTGCGGTACGCGGGGGTGGCGGCGCTCGTCATGAACCGCAGCGTAACCGCGGAGCGGCTCCCTCGGGGCCGGCAGCCCGAGGACCGGGGCACGGCCCGGGCGGCCCGCACCCCTTGCCGTTTCCTGAGGCTCGCCCCGTCGGGGGAGCGGCGTCGGCAATGCCATCAATCCCTCGCGTCCGACTTGTTGACGATCCGTCTACCAACGTGTGAGCCTGCTGGAAACGGACGGAAGGAGTCGTCAGTGTCGACGCACGACCTCTATGTTCACGCCCCCGCCGGACCCGTCTGGGAGGTCCCCGCCACCGGCGCCGCCCGCTTCTCCTGGGACTACGACGACGGCCGCGAGCGCCTCCTCGCCCTCTACCAGAAGGGCAAGGACAAGCAGTGGGACGGCGCCACCCGGATCGACTGGGGCATCGAGGTCGACCCGTACGACCCGCTCGGCACCCCCGACGAGGTCCTCACCCTCCACGGCACCCGCCACTGGGCGAAGATGACCGAGAAGGACAAGGGCGACCTGCGCCGGCACTACGCCTCCTGGCAGTTCAGCCAGTTCCTCCACGGTGAGCAGGGGGCCATGATCTGCGCCGCGCGGATCGTGGAGTCCGTCCCCGACCTGGACGCCAAGTTCTACTCGGCCACCCAGACCATGGACGAGGCCCGGCACGCCGAGATCTACGGCCGCTTCCTCCACGAGAAGATCGGGATGCTGTACCCGATCAACGACAACCTCAAGGGCCTCCTCGACGACACCCTGCGCGACTCCCGCTGGGACATGCCCTACCTCGGCATGCAGGTGCTCATCGAAGGCCTCGCCCTCGCCGCCTTCGGCATGATCCGCGACACCACCGACAAGCCGCTGCCCAAGCAGATCCTCGCGTACGTGATGCAGGACGAGGCCCGGCACGTCGCCTTCGGCCGGATGGCGCTGCGCGACTACTACAAGCAGCTGACGGACGCGGAGCTCCGCGAGCGCGAGGAGTTCGTCATCGAGGGCTGCTACCTGATGCGCGACCGGCTGCGCGGGGTGGAGGTCCTGGAGAACTTCGGCATCCCGAAGAAGGAGGCGGAGGAGCTCAGCGAGCAGAGCGAGTTCCTGCACCTCTTCCGCAAGCTCCTCTTCAGCCGGATCGTCCCCTGCGTCAAGGACATCGGCCTCTGGGGCGAACGCCTCCAGAAGGCCTACCTGGACATGGGCGTCTTCGACCTCGGCGACTCCAACCTGGACCTGCTGATGAGCCAGGACGAGGAGATCGCGGAGGCCCTGGACCGCGAGCGCTTCGCGGCGGAGGAGGCCGAGCGGGTCGCCGAGGTGGAGGCCGCGATCGAGGAGGGGGCGGCGGAGGTGTCGTAGCCGTGACGTAGCGTGCTCGTCATGACCATGCCGCCGCCCTCGCCGAGCCAGCCGCCCCACCACCCGTACGGCGGGCCCGTACCGCCCCCGCAGCAGCCCGGCGCGTTCGGCGCTCCGCAGGGACCCCCGCCGCAGGGATACCCCCCGCAGGGCGGCGTCCCGCCGCAGTACCCCGGGCCGGGCAGGGGAGCGTGGGGGCAGCCGCCCATGGGGCCGCCGCCGAAGAAGAAGCTGTCGGCCGGGGCGAGTCGGCATCGTCGTCGGCTCCCTGGTCGTGGTCGGCGGCATCGGTTACGGGGTCAAGGCCGGCCTCGACGGCGTCACCGGTCCCTTCCCCGAGGCGACGCACAAGCTGGTCGTCCCGCAGACCTTCCTCGGCGGCGAGTTCACCCTCGTCTCCGACCTCTCCGACACCCAGGGCAAGGAGATCGAGGACACCCCCGACTTCACCGTGAAGGACGCGAAGGCGGCCGTCGGGCAGTACAGCGGCAAGGACGGCTCCGTCCTCGTGCTCTCCGGGCTGTACGGGCAGATCAAGAACCCCGGCACCACCCGCTCGTCCATCCTCAAGGGGGCCGCCACGGACAAGGGCTCCACGCTCGTCGTCAAGCCCACGGACTTCACACCCGCCGGGTACGACGTGACCGTCAGCTGCCAGGTCACCACGTCGAAGGACGGACTCAGCACGACGACGCTGCCCATGTGCGCCTGGGGCGACGAGAACACCGCCGCCGCCATCGCCCTCGTCGGCGCCGGGGAAGCCACGGCCGACCCCAAGGACATCGACCTGGCCGGACTCGCGGAGAAGACGGCCAAGATCCGCGCGGAGATCCGCAAGCCGATCGGCTGACGGCGGCGGCTGCGGGATCCGGGATATTGGCTACGGGATGAGGGATCCGGGATCCGGGACATTGGATCCGGGATCCAGGATCCGGGACATTGGATCCGGGACATTGGATCCGGGATCCAGGATCCGGGACATTGGATCCGGCACATTGGATCCGGGATCCAGGATCCGGGACATTGGATCCGGCACATTGCATCCGGCATCCGGGATCCAGGACATTGGATCCAGGACATTGGATCCGGGATCCGCATAGTGGATCCAGCATGCGGATCCACTATCCCGGCTACGGATTCCGCGCCTCCGCCTCCAGCCGCAGCGCCTCCTCCATCACCGCCTTCGCGACCGGCGCCGCGCTGCCGCCGCCGCTGATGTCCGTACGGGAGGCCTCCGCGTCCTCGACGACGACCGCCACCGCGACCGCCGGCTGGGCCGCGTCGTCCGCCTGGGCCCAGGCGATGAACCAGGCATAGGGGGTGCCCGTGTTGCCGAAGCCGTGCTGGGCGGTGCCCGTCTTGCCGCCGACCCGCGCTCCGGGGATCGCCGCGTTCGTCCCCGTGCCCTCCTCCACGGCCCGCACCATCAGCCGCTGGAGCTGCATCGCCGTCGAAGGGTTCATCGCCTGCCGGTAGCCGCGGCGGCCCGTGCGGTCCACGGTCGTGCCGCCGGAGGTCGTCGTCCGGTCGACGAGGTGAGGGTGGGCGATCTCCCCGTTGTTGGCGACGGCCGCCGCCACCATCGCCATCTGGAGCGGGGTCGCCGTCGTGTCGAACTGCCCGATGGACGACAGGGCCAGCTGGTCCGGGCTCATCTCCCGGTCGAAGTTGGACTTGGCCACCCAGGACGGCACGCGCAGCCCCGTGTCGTTGAAGCCGAACCGTTCGACCGCGTCGACCATCCCCGTGAGCCCCACCTGCACCCCGAGCCCGGCCATCACGGTGTTGCAGGACCACTGGATCGCGTATGCGAGGGAGGCGTTGCCGCAGCCCGTGGCCTCGTTCGGCAGCACCTGCCGGGTGCCGGGCAGTACGAAGGGGTCCGGGGTGTCCGTCGGCGCCTCCACGTCCCGGACCACCCCGGCGTCCAGGGCCGCAGCGGCGGTCACGATCTTGAAGGTGGAGCCCGGCGGGTACGTCTGCCGCAGCGCCCGGTTCAGCATCGGCTGGTTCGGCGAGGTGTTCAGGCGCCGCCAGGCGTCCTTGACCTTCTGGCCCGTCCCGGAGAGGACCCCCGGGTCGTACGAGGGGGAGCTGACGAGCGCCAGGATCCGGCCGCTGGACGGCTCGACCGCCACGACCGCGCCCCGCTTCCCGTCGAGCCCCCGGAAGGCCGCCTCCTGCATGGAGGCGCGGATCGTGGTCACCACGTCGCCGCCGGGCTGCCGGCCCCGGGTGAGGTCGTTCCACAGGGGCAGCGGCGCCAGCATCGGGTCGGTGCCGGAGAGGATGTCGTCCTCGGCGTGCTCGACGAGCGTCGTGCCGTACGTCTGGGAGGCGTAGCCGGTCACCGGCGCGTACAACGGCCCCTGCTTGTAGGTCCGTTCCCAGCGCAGCTGCTGTCCGCTGTCGCGGGAGCCGGTCACCGGCTTCCCGTCGACGACGATCTCGCCGCGCTGCTTCGCGTACCGGTCGATCGCGATCCGCCGGTTGGCCGGGTTGTCGTCGAGGGACTCGGCCTCGAAGACCATCACGCGCGCGGCGTTGACGAGCAGCGCGACGAGCAGGATCAGACAGAGGGCGGCGGCTCTGCGGATGTACCGGATCACCGGGGAGCCACCTTCACCGGCTCCCCGGCGTCCGCGCCGTCCGGCTGGGGCGCGCGGGCCGAGTCGCTGACCCGGATGAGCAGCGCGACGATCACCCAGTTGGTCACCACGGACGAACCTCCCTGCGCCAGGAACGGCATGGCCATGCCGGTCAGCGGGATCAGCCCCATCACCCCGCCCGCGATCACGAAGACCTGGAGCGCCACGATCGAGGCGAGGCCGATCGCGAGCAGTCGCCCGAAGGGGTCGCGCAGCGAGAGGCCGGCGCGGTAGCCGCGGGCGACGAGCAGCGCGTACAGCAGGAAGAGCGCGGTGAGGCCGACGAGCCCCAGCTCCTCGCCGGCCGTCGCAAGGATGAAGTCGGACTTGGTGGCGAAGCCGATGAGGACGGAATGGCCGAGGCCGAGCCCGGTGCCGAGCATCCCGCCGGCGGCGAAGGCGAAGAGCGACTGGGCGAGTTGCCCGGGGCCCTCGCCCGCCCGGATCGAGGCGAAGGGGTCGAGCCAGTCCTGCACACGGCTGTGGACGTGGGGTTCGAGCGAGCCGACGAGGAAGGCGCCGGCGGAGGCCAGGACGAGCCCGACCGCGATCCAGCCGGTCCGGCCGGTCGCCACGTACAGCATGATCACGAAGAGGCCGAAGAACAGCAGCGAGGTGCCCAGGTCCCGTTCCAGGACGAGCACGCCGACGCTCAGCAGCCAGATCGCCACGATCGGCCCGAGGACCCGCCCGGTCGGGAACTGGAACTTCCAGATCCGGCGGCCGGTGTACGCGAGCGCGTTGCGGTTGGCGGCGAGGTACGCGGCGAAGAAGACCGCGAGCAGGATCTTGGCGAACTCCCCCGGCTGGAAGGAGAGGCCGCCGATCCGGATCCAGATCTTGGCGCCGTTCACCGCCGGGAAGAAGATCGGCAGGATCATCAGGCCGAGCGCGGCGGCCACCGACACGTACGCGTACCCCTGCAGCGACCGATGGTCGCGGAGCAGCAGCACGACCACGATGAAGAGCGCCACCCCGAGCGTCGACCAGACCAGCTGCGTCGCCGCCGCCTGGTCCTTCGGCGTCTCCAGGTCGAGGCGGTAGATCAGGACCAGGCCGAGGCCGTTGAGCAGGACCGCGATCGGCAGCAGCAGCGGATCGGCGTAGGGGGCGCGGAAGCGGACCGCGAGGTGGGCGACGAGCGCGAGCCCGCCGAGGCCGGCCCCGTAGCGGGCGGCGTCGGGCGGCACGGCGCCGCTGCGGGCGAGGCCGACCTCCGCGTAGCCGAGGACGGAGATCAGGACCGCGCCGATCAGGAGCGACAGCTCCACGCCGCGCCGCTTCGGGGCACGGATGCCGGGCGGGGGTGCGTCCGGGCTCCGTGGTGCGGTCATGGCCGCAACGTAGCAAGCGGTATGCCCTATGTCCCTTTTGTGTGACGGTGTGCCGTCACCCCTCCGTATCGGGCGGGGCGAGCCGTACGTACTCCGGCAGCCGCAGCCGGGCCTCGGCACCCCCGTCCGGCGTGGCGCCGAAGACCAGCTCGGCGCCGATCACCCCCGCCTGCCCGACCGCGATCGTCAGCCCGAGCCCGTGCCCCTTGCCGCCGCTCTCGGTACGGAACCGCTGCGGCCCCGACTCCAGGAGGTACGCCGGATAGCCCGGCCCGTGGTCCCGTACGGACACCACCGGCCCGTCCACCGTCACCACCACCGGCGGCGCCCCGTGCTTGTGCGCGTTCGCCACCAGATTGCCGAGCACCCGCTCCACCCGCCGGCGGTCCGTCTCCACCGTTGCGTCCCGGACGATCCGGACCTCCGTGTCCGTGCCCGAGGCGCGCACCACCCGCTCGGCGAGCGGCCCGAGCTCGTGCACCGCCAGGTCCACGGTCTCGGTGCGGGCGTCGAGCCGCGAGATCTCCAGGAGGTCCTCGGTGAGGCCGCGCATCGCCCGCACCCTGTCCCGTACGAGCTCCGAGGGCCGCCCCTCCGGCAGCAGTTCGGCCGCGGCCGAGAGGCCCGTCAGCGGGGTCCGCAGCTCGTGCGCCACATCGGCGGTGAACCGCTGCTCGGTCTGCAGCTTCCGCTGGAGCGAGGAGGCCATCGTGTCGAGCGCCCCCGAGACCGTGGCAACCTCGTCCTGCGGCCGCGTGGGGTCCTTCGTGCGGGGGTCGTCCACGCGCGCGTCGAGGTCGCCGGCGCTGATCCGGCGGGCCACCTGGGCCGTCAGATGGAGCCGGCGGGTGACCCGGGTGACGGCGAAGGCGCCGACGAGCAGGGTCGCGCCGATCGCCAGGACGGAGGAGCCGAGGATCGAGCGGTCGAGCGCGTCGATCGTCTCGGCGCTCTGGGTGTAGTCGAGGCGTACGGCCAGGGCGCGACCGTCCGCGGGTCCCGCCGCCCACATCGTCGGCCGGCCCTCGTACTCCGTGACCATCGTCCCGTGCTCGCCGCCCACGGCGAGCGCCCGCAGCGAGGCCGGGAGTCCGGGCGGATCCACCCCGGCGAACCGGGGGAGCGGCTCGCCCGCCTCGTAGAGCCCGCTGACCTCGGTGAGCCGCGTCAGGGCCTTGTCCCGGGAGTCGCTCACGGTCTGGCCGGTCACCGAGGCGTGGACGAGGACGCCGAGCAGCGCGGCGAGGGCGCAGCACATCACCCCGATGAAGACCGCGGCCTTCCAGGTGAGCGTCGCGGTCCAGGCGGGCCGCCGGGGGGCCCTCACGGCGCGGCCTCCGCGGGGAGGGGTACGGGCCTCACGGCGTCGCCTCCGGGGGTACGGGCGCGGGGGTGTCGGTCGGTGTCGGGGTCGGGCTCACCAGGTGCGGCGCGGGCACCGTCGAGGGGCCCGTGCCGGGCGGCTTCACCCGGACGATCTCGTCCCGGGTGGGCAGCATGCTGCGCTGCTGTTCGTCCCAGGTCCAGGCGGTCCGGTACTCGTACCCGGGGATGCCGGCCGAGCCGACGCGCAGGATCAGGTCCCGGCCGGCCAGCTCCACGCTGATGACCTGGTCGACGGTGGACATGATCCGGGTCAGGCCGCCGTTCTCGGCGAGGTAGACCCGCACGCCGACCTGCTGGTCCGGCATCCGGATCCCGACGATGAGCTCGTCCCGGCCGTTGCCGGTGAGGTCGCGGTAGTACGGCCGCAGGACCGGACAGCCGGCCGGCGCCGTGCCGCAGGCCTCGATCGCGCGGGCGGTCTGCTCGTACAGGCCGTCCGCGCCGGTGTACGTGTCGGGGTGGGCGCGCACCTCGGCGCGGACCACCGCCACCGGGTCGAGGGAGTGGACGTCGTTGTCGGCGACCTCGATGCCGGGGACGCGCTGGGTGTCGGACTCGCCGTAGTCCATCGGCGGGTTCGTGGCGGGCGGCAGATCGGGCCAGAGCCGGACGGGCCCCACGGCGGTGGGCGTGGGCCCGGCGCTCTTGAGCCCGCCCTCGCGGCCGTCGCAGCCGGTGAGCACGAGCGCGAGTGCGAGAACGAGCGCGCCCAGAACGCCCACTCCGTGCGGTCTCACGCTGCTTCTGCTCCTCGATCGGTGGGGGTCGGCTCCCTGTAGACCTTATGCGGAGTGAAGTCCTTTTTGTCTCTTCATCGGACGATCTCGGGTGACCGGGGCCTCTGACCGGCCTGGAAGACCCACCGCTCAACCCCTGGAAGACCTCCTGCTCCATCCCCGGAAGCCCCCCCGCTACGTCCCTAGAAGACTCCCCGCTCCATCCGGGCCAGCGCCGCCCGGCACAGGGTCAGCAGCTTCTCGTCGAGATGGATGTCATGGGAGCCGGAACCGTCCTCCCGGGCGTTGTGACGGCGTCTGCGGGTCAGCTCCGTGAGGATCACCAGCTGCGCGCCCGAGGCCGCGGGACCCATCTCCGCCAGGCACTCCGCGATGTCCACGCGCGCGTGCCGGTTCTCCTCCCAGGCCGCCAGCAGCACCGGCAGCGACGCCGACGACTCGCCGGACACCCGCCACAGCGCCGCGGCGCTGCGGACCCGCACCCACAGGTCCCGTGCGACCAGACCCGGCAGGAGGGCGGGGGCCGCCTCGGCCGCCGCAGGGCCGATCTCGCCGAGGACCTGCGCGGCGGCGCACCAGTCCCCGCTCGGTGCGCCGGGCCGCAGCCACCGCTCCAGGGCGGGGAGCACGTCACCCCGGTCGCCCTCGGCCGCCCACAGCGCCCGGGCCGCCGCCGTGGCCACCGCGGCCGACTCCGCGGACAGGAGCTCCCGCACGTCCGGCACGGCCTCCCCGGCGGCGGGCCCGAAGGCCGCGAGCGTCCGCAGGGCGGCCTCCCTGACCCAGTCGCGCCGGTTCGCCGGCGCCCCGCGCAGCACCCGCAGCACCTCCGGCAGGGCCTGGCCGCCCCGCACGGCCGCCAGGGCGTACAGCAGCGGCGCCGCCCGGTCGTACAGCCGCTCGTCGAGCTCGACCTCCGCGAGCCTGCGCCGGAGCAGCGGGGCGAGCATCGCCGCCGAGGGCCCGAGCCCGTCCATGGCGTACAGCAGCTCGCGCCGCACCTCGGGCTCGTCCAGGGCCCGCGCGAGCAGCGGCACCGCGCGCGTGTCCCCGGCGCGGGCCAGCGCGAGCAGCGCCCCGTCCCGCCCGGACCGCCCGACGAAGCCCTGGACCGAGGGGGCGGCGCCCGGCCCCGCGGCGAGGCGGGCCGCCAGTGCGTCGGCGGCGGGCGCGCCCAGCTCGAAGAGCCGCTCCAGGAAGGACGTGGCCGCCTCGCGGAGCCGCGGCTCGGGATCCTGGAGCTGCGCGCCGACGAGCCGGACGACCTCCTCGTACCGCCCGCGCCAGACCCGTATCAAACCGCCGCACAACCAGATCGCGTCCGAGCGCTGCCCCCAGTCCGGGCTGCGCAGCTGCGCGAGGATCAGCGCGATCCGGTCGTCGACCCGGTCGTCCAGCGCGGCGTGCAGGGTCCGCAGCAGCTCCTCCGTCCACGGCGCGGGCCGGCCGGCGGCATGCTCCTCCAGGAGCTCGCGGACCTGCCCGATCAGCGTCGGCGTCGCGGCCCGCTCCGTGCCGGGGGAGGCCTGCCGGTTCGCCGAGGTCCTGATCTCCTCCAGCAGCCCCGTCACCCACGGCACCACGTCGTCCGGGATGTCGGCGGGCGCGCAGCGCGCCCGCTGGGCGAGTGCCGCGAGCCGCAGCCCGGGGTCGTGGGCGGCGCGGGCGAGCCAGCCGAGCCAGTCGACGGTCTCGGTGCGCAGCGAGGCGTGCCGCAGGGCGATCCGCCCGACGGCGGCCACCAGGGCGAGCCGCACCTCGGTGTCCCGCTCGACGGTGAGCCGCTCCCGCAGCAGGTTCAGCACCCGGGCGGGCTCGGGGTGAAGCGAGGCGAGCGCGCACGGCGCGGCGAGCCGCACCTCGGGGTCGGGATCGGAGACGAGCCCGAGGAAGACGTCGGCACCGGCGGCGATGGCGGCGGCCGCCATCGCGTAGTTGGCGGCGGGGATGAACTCCTCGTCGTCGGAGCCGAATTCGTCCAGTTCCTCGTCGTCGTCATCGAGCTCGATCCCCCCGATGCTGGTGAGCAGCTCGACGATGCAGCCCCGGTCCTGGACACCGGGGTCGGCGACGAGTTCGAGCAGGAAGGGGATGCAGGCCAGCGTGGAGTCGTAGACGTCGCCCTGGTGGTGGACCGCGCCGTACATGCCGTCGAGTGCGGTCTCCCGCTCGGCGGGGTCGGCGGAGGCGAGTCCGCGGAGCAGCTCCGGCACGTCGTCCGCGGGGCCGTACGCGTGCCCCAGCGAGGCCCAGTCGACCTCCTCGATCCCCGTCAGCATTGCCAGGCCGCCTTCCCCGTGAGCGCTGTGCCAGGCAGCAAGTGTGCACCACAGGAGGGACAACAAGGCCGAACCGGCGACACCTGCCGCGCCCGGAGCGCCTGTTGCGACCTCTTTGCGCCATGTACGGTACGGAGCAAGGCAGTTGCGCTCGGTGTCCGAACGGGGGACACGCCGAGAGGGTTGACGGGGGTGGTCCCCCCGGCCCGTGGAGACGGCCCCTAGCCCTCCGACCGCACGCGGACGAACGCCGCCGTCTCGTGCCGCCCCGCGACCTGACGCAGCTCGACCGGGAGCGGCGGGTCGACCCGGCGCACCGGCCCGTGCTCCGGGTCCTCCACGAGGGGCCCCGCGCGCCCGCCCGCCAGCTCGCCGACCTGACGCGACTGCGCCGGGGTCAGCCGGGGCGAGGTGGTCAGGATGCGGCCGTCGGGGAGCCGTACGACCAGGGCGCGGGGCCGCTCCGGCGGCCCGACGAGGCCGAGCAGCAGGGCGTCGCTCGTGTCGGCGTGCCGGATCTTGCGCCACTCCCAGGTCGAGCCCGCCCGGTAGGCCGAGCCGAGCCGCTTCGCGACGACCCCCTCGACGCCCGCCTCCCGCAGGTCGCGGAACCAGCCCCGCGCGGTCTCCTCGTCCGACGTCGCCAGGACCCGCTGGAGCGGCGGCTCGGCCTCCCGCAGCGCCGCGCCGAGCAGCTCCCACCGGTCGCGGAGCGGCAGCGCCCGCACGTCACGGCCGGGGACGGCGAGCAGGTCGAAGGCGACGTACGAGACGGGCACCCCGGTCCGTACCCGGTCGGCGTGCGTGCGGAGCAGGTCGGTGAAGCTCAGCCGGCCGTCCCGATAGGCGCACAGCTCGCCGTCCAGGACGATCCCCGGCGGCAGCTGCTCGCGCAGGTGCGCTGCGATGTCGGGGAACTCCGGCGCGAGGTCCCGGCGGGAGCGGGACTGCAGGACGACCTTCCCGCCGTCGAGGACGAAGGCGAGCGCGCGGAACCCGTCGAGCTTGAGGGAGTACTGGAGCTCCCGGGGCGGCTCCGCCTGTGCGGGGATCTCGTCGGCGGCCCGGGGCCGCATGGGGTCGACGGGCGGAAGCAGCACGACGGCTCCGGGCCCGGGCTCCGGGTTCACGGCCGGGCTCCCGCCCGCCAGGGGGGCCCGCTCGCGGCGCTTCCCGCGGCCCGCTGGGCCCGATAGACGGCACTTCCCGCGCCCCGCTGGACTCGGCGCGCGGCGCTTCCCGTCCGTCGTGGGGCTCCGCGCGCGGCACTTCCCGCGCCCCGCTGGGCCCCGTTCACGGCGCTCCCCGTCCGTCGTGGGGCTCCGCGCGCCGCACTTCCCGCGTGCCACCGGGCCCCGCTCACGGCAGGGCTCCCGCGCGCGCGGGCGCGAAGAGGGGCGCCATGAGGTCCCCGTACCGCTCCAGACGTGGCGCGATGTCGCCCATGAGAAGGGCGAGCTCCTCGGGGTCCCCGGCGGGGGCGGCGCAGCCCTCGACCTCCTCCCAGGTGACGGGCGCCGAGACGGCGGGCAGGGCGCGGGCCCGCAGGGTGTAGGGGGTGGCGGTGGTCTTGGCGGCGGCGTTCTGGCTGTGGTCGACGAAGACCTTCCCGGGCCGCAGGGCCTTCGCCATCCGGTGCGTGACGAGCCCCGGCAGCTCCGCCTCCGCCTCGACGGCGAGCCGCTTCGCGTACGCCGAGACGTCCCGGGACGGCGTGGGCTCGACGGGGACGAGCAGATGCAGCCCCTTGGAGCCGGAAGTCTTGGCGAAGGCCTCCAGACCGTCGGCGGCGAGCCGCTCGCGCAGATGCAGGGCGACCCGGCAGCAGGCGGCGACGCCGGCGGGCGGCCCGGGGTCGAGGTCGAACACGAGCCGGTCGGCGACGGCGGGGGAGGAGGCCCGCCACTGGGGGGTGTGGAACTCGACGACGAGGTTCGCGGCCCACATGAGCGAGGAGAGGTCCTCGATCACGACCTGCCGGGCGCGGGGGTCCTCGGAGCGGGGCACGGGGGTGGTCCTCACCCAGGAGGGTGTGCCGGGCGGCGGATTCTTGGTGAAGAAGAGCTGCCCGTCGGGACCGTCGGGGTAGCGCAGGAAGGACACCGGGCGGTCGCGCAGATGGGGCAGGATCACGGGCCCGACGGTCGCGTAGTAGTGGAGGACCTCGCCCTTGGTGGTGCCGGTGAGCGGGTGGAGGACCTTGTCCAGGTTGCTGAGCGCCAGGCGCCGCCCCTCCACCTCTGTGATCGGCGTCATACGATGAGAATCCCACGTTTCCGGACTCTTCGGCCCGAAAGGGAAGAATCGTGCGATCCATCTGGAACGGCGCCATATCCTTCGGGCTCGTCAGTATCCCGATCAAGCTGGTGAACGCCACCGAGAGCCGGTCCGTCTCCTTCCGCCAGATCCACACCGAGGACGGCGGCCGCGTCCGCTACAAGAAGGTGTGCGAGCTCGACGGGGAGGAGGTGCCCCAGGCGGAGATCGGCAAGGCGTACGAGGACGCCGACGGGACCATGATCCCGGTCACCGACGAGGACCTGGCCGCGCTGCCGCTGCCCACCGCGAAGACGATCGAGATCGTCGCCTTCGTGCCGGCCGGCGAGATCGATCCGCTCCAGATGGACGCCGCGTACTACCTCTCGGCGAACGGTGTGCCGGCGGCCAAGCCGTACACCCTGCTCCGGGAGGCGCTGAAGCGCAGCGACAAGGTGGCGGTCGCGAAGTACGCCCTGCGGGGGCGGGAGCGGCTCGGCATGCTCCGGGTGGTGGACGACGTGATCGCCATGCACGGTCTGCTCTGGCCGGACGAGATCCGCGCTCCCGAGGGCGTGGCCCCCGAGACCCCGGTCACGGTCCGTGAGGCCGAACTGGACCTGGCGGACGCCCTGATGGCCACGCTGGGCGAGGTCGACATCGCTTCCCTCCACGACGACTACCGGACGGCGGTCGAGGAGATGATCGCGGCGAAGGCGGCGGGCGGCGAGGGCGTCGCACCCCCGGCGCCGGGGGAGGAGGCGGGCGGAGGCCGGGTCATCGACCTGATGGCGGCCCTGGAGAGCAGCGTCCGGGCGGCCAGGGAGGCGCGCGGGGAGGACGCGGTGGTGACGGAACTCAAGCCGAGGGGCGCGGCGAAGAAGGCGCCGGCGAAGAAGGCGGCGGCGAAAAAGACGACGGCCAAGAAGGAGACGGCCAAGAAGGAGACGGCCAAGAAGACTCCGGCCAAGAAGACCCCGGCGAAGAAGACTCCGGCGAAAAAGACGAGTCCACGCAAACGAACGGCCTGACGCCAACTCCCGCAGAAATCCCCCAAATCGCCTAAACGTCACAAGCCCCCCGGATACCCCTCCGGGGGGCTTAGTGCTGCCCGAATCTGGGCAGAGAGGGTCGCGACCTGACCCGAACTACCCGATTAACGAACAGAGTTATCTGTCCTTCGGACAACAGCTGGTCAAATCCTTGTTGCAGACCTGTCAAACGGGCGACTTCGCTGGCACGCTCACACCCGCAACACCACCCCCACAATCCCCACGCTTTTCAGCGAAGGAGCCCGCGTGACCCGCCAGCAGTCCTCGCACCGCCGCACCACCGCCCGCGCCGCCGCCCTCATCGCCTCGGCCGCCATGGTCGTCGTCGGCGTCCAGACCGGATCCGCCAACGCCGACGTCCAGCGCGAGGCCGGTGCCACGGCGATCCAGCTGACCGGCACCCAGCGCGCCGCCGCCATCCACGAGGCCCAGGGCGGGGCCGCGACGACCGCCCAGGCCATCGGCCTGCCGGCCCAGGAGAAGCTGGTCGTCCGGGACGTCGTCAAGGACGCGGACGGCACGGTCCACACGCGCTACGAGCGCACCTACGAGGGCCTTCCGGTCATCGGCGGCGACCTGGTCGTCCACCAGAAGAAGTCGGGCGCCCGCTCCACCACCAAGGCGACCGAGGCCCGGATATCCGTGGCGAGCACGACGCCGGCCGTCGACCGCGCCGCCGCCGGCAAGGCCGCCCTCGCCTCCGCCGCCAACGCGGACGAGGCCGTCTCCTCGGCCCGCAAGGTGATCTGGGCGGCCTCCGGCAAGCCCGTCCTCGCCTGGGAGTCGACCGTCACCGGCGTGCAGAAGGACGGCACCCCGAGCCGCCGCCAGGTCATCACCGACGCCACCACCGGCAAGGAGATCTTCTCCGTCGAGACGATCGAGACCGGCGTGGGCAACACGATGTACGCCGGCCAGGTCACCCTCGGCACCTCGGGCTCGTACAGCCTCACCGACGCCACGCGCGGCGGTCACAAGACGTACGACCTGAACGGCGGCACGTCCGGCCAGGGCACCCTCTTCACCAACTCCACCGACACCTGGGGCAACGGCCTCGCGAGCAACCGCGAGACGGCGGCCGCGGACGCCCACTACGGCGCGGCGGTGACGTGGGACTTCTACAAGAACGAGCTCGGCCGCAGCGGCATCCGCGGTGACGGCGTCGCCGCGTACTCCCGCGTCCACTACGGCAGCGCGTACGTGAACGCCTTCTGGGACGACTCCTGCTTCTGCATGACGTACGGCGACGGCATCAGCAACACCCACCCGCTCACGTCCCTCGACGTGGCCGGCCACGAGATGTCCCACGGCCTGACCTCCTCCACCGCCAACCTCCGCTACAGCGGCGAGTCCGGCGGCCTGAACGAGGCGACCTCCGACATCCTCGGCACCTCCGTCGAGTGGTACGCCAACAACGCCTCCGACGCGGGCGACTACCTCATCGGCGAGAAGATCGACATCAACGGCAACGGCACGCCGCTCCGTTACATGGACAAGCCCAGCAAGGACGGCAGCTCGGCCGACTACTGGTCGAAGACGGTCGGCCGCCTCAACGTCCACTACTCCTCGGGCCCGGCCAACCACTTCTTCTACCTGCTGTCCGAGGGCAGCGGCACGAAGACCATCAACGGCGTCACCTACAACTCGCCGACCTACAACGGTTCCACGGTCACGGGCATCGGCCGCCAGGCCGCGTACAAGATCTGGTACAAGGCCCTCTCCACCTACATGACCTCCACCACGGGCTACGCCGGCGCCCGCACGGCCACCCTCTCGGCCGCCGCGGACCTGTACGGCACGGGCAGCACCCAGTACAACGCGGTCGCCTCCGCCTGGACCGCGATCAACGTCAAGTAACACAAGGCCAGAAGAAAGACCCCGCCCCCCGGCGACTCGCAAGGGGGGCGGGGTCTTCCTCATCCCTGTGCCGGCACCACGCCCTACGGTCCAGGAAGTCCACAGGTCGTAAACGATCTTCGCCCCAGGCTCGGCGAGGTGGAGTCACCGGGCGATCGGGCACAGCAGGGGCACGACCCGATCGGCTACTCGTAGACGACGGCCGCGCTGAGTGCCCGAGCGAAGAACGTCCAGTCGCCGTCCGGCGGCATCTCTTCGCCGAGATACCGATACGAGCCGGGCGAGTCAGTGATCCACGCAGCGAGCGCATCGAGGTAGTCCTCCACGGTGCGGTTCTCCCACTCCTCGCCCCGTCGTTTGAAGTCGTCGCAAAGTCCCTGGATCACGGCCACAAGGGACTCTCGCGTCATGACTTCCTTGAAGGGATCGGGCGCACCGTTCGACATGGCTGGACCCTAGCGTGGTCGGTCGTCTGCTACTTCGCCGCCCATGGCATCGAGCAAACGCTGCCGCGCCTCGTCCAGGCGGCTCACATAGTCCGGCATGAATACCTAGGGCAGCGTCGTCTCAAGGGTGCCGGAGATCGCGTAGATCCCGGACCAGACCGCGCGGTCCGGCACGATGGCGTCCAGCTCGTCGGACCGCATCATGACGTCGTAGAGCCAGTCGGACAGGACGAACGCCTGGTCGCGCGTGAGCTCGATGAGCACCGATTCGTCGTCCACGCGGTCACGGTACGCGACGGTCGGCTGGGACACGCCTGGGATCGCTCCGAGGTCACCACGGTGACTCCCGCTGCGAGCATTCTTGTGATCACTAGGTCCGCCAGTTCGCCACCACAGATCAGTGACGCCATCGGCGGGTCCCTTTTCATGATCGGCAGGTAGGCGTCGTCGAAGCGATGCAGCTCCCACTGGTCAACTTTGGGGCGGAGCTGTCATGAGTCACTGGTCGGACGGCCTTACCTCCGGCGCGCCTTGGCGCCCCTCCCGTCTGCTGTCGACCCGCACACTTGGGGAACGGACACAGGTCATCGTGCTCAGGCGACACGCCCATCAGTCACGGTGATACCGGTACCGACGCGGTACCGACGCGGAGCGACCACACCGGCCTCCGCCGCATCGCGGCAGCAGCTGCTCCCTGCCCGCCCGTTCCCGGTGGCGTGGTCGCTCGGAGGCAGGCTGTGGCTGCCCGCGCACAGCGCGGCGCGCGCGGTCCGTCGCCCCCCTCGGTCGCACCTCCCTCTACTATCCGCAGGACGAGCAGCGCGGAGAAGGATTTGACCTCGTGGCTGGTGAACCTGTCGGGGAAGCCATCGACTTCCGCCTGCCGCTGCGCGGGGGGCATGGGGAGAATCGCGGAGCAGAGCACCGCCTTACCGATCTCCTCAAGAGCGAGAGCCGCGTTGGCGTAGGCGACCGACCAGATCCCTGCGTCGAGGATCAGTCGCGCGGCGTGCAGCAGGTCGCGGGCGTGCTTGAACGCCTCTCGCCCGATGTCTATCAGGATCCGGTCCGCCATCTCCGGGTCGCTGGGCAGGGTGGTCATTCGATCACTTTGGCAGGGGGTGCCGGCTCCTGCACGGGTTTTCGTCCGCCGATGCCCGTACGAAGGTTCGCCAGCAGCCAAGGCCGCGACTCCCGAATCCGGCTGGGGACCCCCCTCCTGCACCGGCCCGCCCAGCGCCGGCAAGCAGTGGACCGACTCTGGCGAGAGCCATGACGACTGCGGCCTCAAGAACCGGCCTACGGAGGACGTCCGGCGGGTACCGATCCCACCCCAGTTCGCGCGCATCTTCCGGGAGCACATCGAGACCTTCGGCAGTGCTACCGGCGGGCGGTTGTTCTTCAGTGAGAACGGGGGAGTGGTGGGAGTGGTGTCCTCCTCCCACCTGCTACCGGGCCTGTCAGGAAGCCGGGAGCTCGCCCTCCCGCCGACCGTCGTCGCCTCGCCGCTCGCCCGGCAGCCCTACGACCTCCGGCACGCCGCGTTCTCCACGTGGCTCAACACGGTCGGGGACGCCACCGAGGTCGCCGAGCACGCCGGCAACAGCGTGGAGGTGCTGCTCAGCCGGTACGCGAAGGGTCTCGACGGCCGTCGGGAAGTAGCGAATCGGAGGATCGAAGACCTGCTGCGGGAGTACGAGTGATCGACCGAGGGGGACTGTCAGTGCGAGCGCCTACGCTGCGCTTCCGTTCGGACAGTTCGCATGGGGAGGGGACAGGGGTGGGCGGTAACGCGTGGACGCAGACGGGGCCGTATCAGCCTGATCTGGCAGCCGCCTTCCGGCAGGCCCAGGAAACGAGCCTGGCGGAGGACGACCACGGCTTCGGAGAGCGGTCCGTCGACGACCTGTGGCGCGATCCGGAATGGCACGAGTACATCTTCACCGGCGGTACGTGCACCGTGCTGGACTTCCCCTGCATGGTCGACGCCACGGATCAGAGTGATGGGCCGTTCATGCGGCCGCTGACCGACAGCGAAGTGCGGGCCTGGTCCCCGGACGGCCGACCCACCTACGAGGACTGGGACGAGGCTCTCGACACAGGGCGGTTGGAGTTCCCCGACCGTGCCCAGGGAAACTGCACGGTGCTCTATCGCGACGGCCGGCCGGCCCTGATCGGCTATTGGGGAGTGACCGCCGACTAGGGCGGTTCGTTTGGATCACTGGTGGCGGAGGCGTCCTTGGGCCCTGCGGGTAGCTGCGCTGTCGGTACCACGGTCTACGGTGCGACCATGTCGTTTGCGCTGCCCGATGGTCTGCCCCCCGGCCGGTTCCTGTCTTCCGGTCCGGTACGCGTGTGGGTCTCTGACGAATTTCCTCAAGACGTCGATCAGCTGTGGCCTCGCCTGCTGAGCGAGCAGAAAGCCTGTGGCCTGGTTCCGCTCCTGTGCTGGCCCGACGCCATGGGAAGGCCGCTCGGCCTGGACCACGTCGATGCCGTCCGCCTGGAGGAGGTGCTGGCCACGGACTTCGCCGAGTACCGGCGCAGGAGGCTGCCCTTCTGGATGGACCCGACACCGGCCCCGACACCTGAAGGTGTCGAGCCATGGCCACACGACCCCGGGCCGCCCTTCGAGCAGTGGCCCGGCCTGGCACCGCAGATGCCGGCTGCGTCCGTGGACCGGAAGCCCGAGGAGGTGGCGGCAAGCCTGCTGGCTTGGTTCATCGAGACGGGCCAGTTCGGGCTGGACGAGTGCCGCCTCGTGCTCGTCCCTGCCCGCCGCGGCAGCGATGCTCTGGCGTCGATCGGCTGGTCCGCGGAGGCACCGCTGCCTCTGCTGTGTGCCCTCCTACGGAGCTGGGAGGACCGCTTCGGCGCCCAGGTCGTGGCGGTGTTCGGCAGCGAGCTGCACGTCTCGGTCGCGAGACCTCCCCTTGAAGCAGAGCACGCGAACCTGCTCGCTTTGGAACACGTGCTCTCGACCGCGAACAACATCGTCGACGACCCGCCCACACCTTTCCCCGAGTACGCGATGGACCTCGTGGGACGGACTTCCTGGTCGTTCTGGTGGGACTAGGCATGACGGCCGGGCCGCCTGCTTCGTTGGTTCGGATGTGCCGTTGACTGATGCGCAGTGGGCGAGGATCGAGCCGTTGCTCCCCGACCGGACGCCGAAACGTGGGGGCCGATGGAGAGACCACCGGGAAGTGATCGACGCGATCGCCTGGAAGTTCCAGACCGGCTCGCAGTGGGTCCACCTGCCGGCGAAGTACGGCAACTGGCGAGGCGTCTACAACCGGCTACGGATGTGGGCCATCGACGGCACGTGGGAGCGGGTCTTCACCGCGCTCATCGCGCAGGCCGATGACGAAGAAGACCTCAGCTGGGCCGTCTCGGTCGACTCCACCATCGTGCGCGCTCACCAGCATGCGGCCGGGGCCCGCAAAAAGGGGCTCCGGCCGGCGAGCCTGACGACAATGCCATCGGTCGGTCTCGCGGCGGTCTGACCACGAAGATCCATCTCGCCTCCGATGCCTGCTGTCGGCCTCTGGCCTTCTACCTCACGGCCGGACAGGCCGGCGACGCGCCCGCCTTCCCCCACGTGATGGCCCGCCTGCGTGTTCCGCGTCGACGAGGGCGGCCTCGCACCAGGCCGGACCTGGTACTGGCCGACAAGGCGTACTCCTCCCGCGCGATCCGCGACCACCTTCGCAAGCGCGGGATCCGTGCGGTGATCCCAGTCCCGGCCGATCAACGTGGTCACCGGCTTCGTCGCGGAAGCCGCGGCGGCAGGCCCCCGGCATTCGACCGCGAGGCATACAAGCAGCGGAACACGGTCGAACGCTGCATCAACCGCTTGAAACAGTGGCGAGGGCTCGCGACCCGCTACGAGAAGACCGCAACCATCTACCTGGCCGGACTCCACATCGCGGGCATCTTCCTCTGGTCTGCCCGGTGATCCAAACGAAAGGGCCTAGCCGGACCTCGTCATTCCAACGCGAGGCCCTGGCACCCGTCCCGGGCCTTCGTCGTTTCCCGGCTCCCACCTGTTTGGATGCCCCACGGCGCAGGCCGCGGCTGCTGTCATACGGCCGCTCACCCCGACACACGGGCCTGCACATACAACAAGACCCCGCGTCCAGCGTCTCCGCTGCTCACGGGGTCTTCTGGCACTTCCTGCGTTTCGCGCGGGGCTTGCCAGGCGGCCTCGGTCCACGAACGGGCCGCAGGCCAGCCCTCCACCGGGTTCGGTGCGCCGGCAGGGAGCGAGCTGTTGCCCGCGCTCATGGCTGCGCTCTCTTTCGGGCTAGCTCCGAACGGCCTGCTTCCCGGCGCGACCGTACTGTGGTGCCATGAGCTGGCTCCCCGAGCCGGGCGCTGGCCGTGAGCCCCAGCCGCTGACGGCGGAACCCGACGAGGCCCAGGCCAGGGTCGGCAAGCGCCGCCTGGACGACGTTGCCAAGATCCTGGCCGGCGCCCTGGTCGCCGTCGCGGGAATCATGACCACCCTCGGCTTGACGAGCGATGTGGTCTTCGTCGCCCTCAACAACGAGTCCTGGCCCATCTACGTCGCCTCCCTCTGCGCCATCCTGGCTATCACGTGCAGCGTCGTGGCCCTGCTCATCCACCCCACCCGCCGAGGCAACGTCTGGGAGACCGTGGTCCTGGTGCTGGGGGTGATCTTCTACATGACGGCATTGAGCGTGGCCGTCGTCGGCGCTGCCCAGGCGGCGGGCGGAAACGGGCGCCCGAACGTCACCGACGTCGTCATCGAAGGCCACAGACCCGATCTGAAACTGAACTTCGACGTCCACGCGGACGGTGTCGACCGGTGGGCCACCATCGACGTGTTCGTCAATGGCGTGGACAAGGACGGAGAACCCGTCGGGGACGAAAATCTGTACGAAGGCACCCTTCGGCCCAATGACAAGGGCGAGGTCGTCCAGCGCGTCAGCGTGCCCGTCTCGGTCCCGCAGAACGCGTGGGGTATCCAGGT
Organism: Streptomyces sp. R44; assembly: GCF_041053105.1. Classification (NCBI taxonomy): domain Bacteria; kingdom Bacillati; phylum Actinomycetota; class Actinomycetes; order Kitasatosporales; family Streptomycetaceae; genus Streptomyces; species Streptomyces sp. R44. The sequence continues at coordinate 5,803,700 of NZ_CP163444.1, forward strand.
CACCGCACAAAGTGCGGGTGGTGGGGAGAAGTGCGAGGTCCGTTCATCGCGTGGCCCCACCTGCGTGACACTCAAACTGCCATAGCCCGCCGCGCCCCTCGCGCATGACCGACAGGAGACGCTGGTAGGCACCCGCGTCGCCTCGCCTTCGAGCAGTATCCGGACCTCGACCAGCTCTTCCGGCCCCCCCGTCCGACCCACAATCACGCGACCAGCTCAACGAGGCGCCCAGGGAGAGGAACGAGACCGGAACCGACGCGGAGCGACCACGCCGGCCGCCGCTACACCGCGGCAGCCCTCCCTCGCTGCTGGCCGTCTTGAACCCCGTCCCGGCCGCAGTCGGCATCGCTCGCGGCCACGCATGCCATGTGACGGTTGCCGTGTCTGAAGGCGCGCGGCGGGTGCCTTGATGAGGTGGAGAAATCTGTAACAGCTTCCTATGTCCCAGCGCTCTGCGGGCCGTTCGGTCGACGTGTGCCAGTCCGTCGTGCAGAGGGGATCCTTATGCGGCGATGGCTGTGAGGAAGTGGGGAACCGGGGTGCTGTGGGGTGCGTCGTGCCGTGTAACGGCAGGCTGAGGAGTCGGGGGGCGACAGCAGTGCGAAGAGCGATGATCCAGCTGGTGACGGGGTGCATGGCGGTGCTTTCGGTCACATCCTGCGCGACTTCGGAGAGCGCGGCGGGGGCACCGTTGCCGACGAGCAGTCGTGAGGGCGTGTCCGCGACGGTGACTCCCGGTCCCTCCGCTGTCGAGCCGACCAGCAACGAGAAGGCCGTGGCCTGGGCGACCAACGAAATGAACGTCGCCGCCTCCGGCGCCAACTCTCCAGCAGAGCCAGGGCTGCTGGTCGCTGCCGAGTCGAACAAGGGGGCCCTTTTCGTTTGGGAGACGGCGGATGACCGATTTTGTCACGGTGTCGCGTTCATGCCGGGAATGACGACCGTCGCTTGTTCTTCCCACCCCAACTCGCCTCCGGTGGAGGGAAAGCCGCGGCTCGTACCGCTAGTTCGCATGATGGCGACGGGGTGGAACGTGGTCTTCGGTGCGGAGCGCGAGACGGTGGAGTCCGTCACCTGCAACGGCAGATCGCTTCAGGTGCGGGACGTAGGAGTGATGGCGAATGGACGCCGCACGGTCCACGCCATCGAGTTCCCCGACATCACAGTGGGCAAGGTGAGCGTGCAGGTGAGGAGGGGAACGCGTGTGGTCACGGAATACCTCGAACTGGAAAAGGCCGAGAAGGCGGGTGCCCAGGACTTGGCGAGCTGCGGCCCCGTCAATCGCTAGGACTCCTGTTGTGCCTGTGAATCTGCCACTCGTCGCCTCGAAGTAGGCGGCTCTCGAATCCGCCCCGGCACAGGCGGTCGTACGAGGCGATCACCTCAGCGGGTACCTGCCGGCTGATCATGAAGCCCTGCTCCGGGTGGACCAGCAGTCGCTGGAGGGCTCCGGCAAGCATGTCGATGACCAGGCGGGCATCTCCGATGGAGCCGACGTAGTCTCGGAGCGTCATCGGTTCTGAAGCGCTGAGGATCTCGACATCCGGCCACAACTTCCGTGCCGTGGCGTACGACCGTCGCTCCTCGTACGGCTTGCTGATCTGCTCGTGGCTGTCTTCCGGGAGCACATTGAGACGTTCGGGACGGCCGAGGACGGGCGGCTGTTCTTCAGTGAGAACGGGGGAGTGGTCTCCTCATCGACGTACTACCGGGCATGGCAGGAAGCCCGGGAGCTCGCGCTCCCCCGCCCAGCCCGGCACACGCCTGAACATACAACAAGACCCCGCGTCCAGCGTTTCCGCTGATCACGGGGTCTGTGTGGCACTTCTGCGAAGTGCCCCCGGCAGGATTCGAACCTGCGCACACGGCTCCGGAGGCCGTTGCTCTATCCCCTGAGCTACGGGGGCGTCCGCCGCGTTCGGCGGCGACGGGTAGAACCCTACCAGCTCTCCGGGTGTGCCTGTGAACAGGTATTTCCGGGGCGTCACCAGAGGTCGGGTCCCCCGCACGGGTCAGAAGTGGGTAAAACCCGGACGCAGCCGTTCGGGGCGTCCTACTCTCGTTCGTGTGTCAGGCGTGTCCGGTCGGGTGCTCGTTGTGGACGACAACAAGGTGATCCGGCAGTTGATCAGGGTCAATCTCGAACTCGAGGGGTTCGAGGTGGTGACCGCGGCCGATGGTGCCGAGTGTCTGGATGTCGTACATCAGGTCTGTCCTGATGTCGTCACCCTGGACGTCGTCATGCCCCGCTTGGACGGGATCAAGACCGCCGAGCGGTTGCGGGCCGATCCCCGGACCAGTCATCTGCCGGTGGCGATCATCAGTGCCTGTGGTGAGCACGAGGTCGGTGGGGTCTCCTCCGGTGTCGACGCCTTCCTCGCCAAGCCCTTCGAGCCCTCGGAGCTCGTGCGTGTGGTGCGGCAGTTGATGCACCGCGAGCGCCGGGAGCGTCCCGACGCCGCCGGGCCGGACGGGGGAGACGGGGGAGAGGAGCCGGCCGCAGTCGTCGACGGATCGCAGGAGCAGGACTCCCGGCCGTCCCAGGACTCCCGAGCACCGCTCGACCCCCGGCCCTCCCAGGACTCCCGGCCGCCTCACGACCCCCGTCGTGCCGGAAGCGTGCGCGGGGGACGCTGAGCTCGTCCCTCCAGGTGCCCGCATGCCGAAACCGGTTCGCGTTTCGACCCCCCTCCTCCCCTAGGCTTGTCCCGTGACCCCCGCGGACCTCTCCCTCACCGTGCAGCACGCCGTGCGCCGTGCGGTCGACGACGGTGCGCTGCGGGTCGACGTCCCCCCGCGCGTCAAGGTCGAGCGGGCCCGGCCCGGGGGTACCGGGGAGTACGCCAGCAGCGTCGCGCTCAGCCTCGCCCGGCCCGCCGGGCGCAGCGCCCTCGACGTCGCCGGGGTTCTGAAGGAGCGGCTCCAGGGAGCCCCCGGGATCCTCGCCGTGGACATCACCGGGCCCGGGTTCCTGAACTTCACCCTCCGGAGTGACGCGGGTGGGGATCTCGTACGGGCCATTCGTAGCGCCGGACACGAGTACGGGCACGGCACAGCCCTCGCCGGGACCGTCGTCCGGTTCGCCGAGGTGACAGAGTCCCGTGCGCAGGTCGTCACCTCCGTCGTCGCCCGGCTGCTGCGCGCGCAGGGCGCCGACGTCTCCTTCGATGGGGGTGAGCGGATCCCTGTGCGGCCCGCCACCTACCTGCCCCAGGAGTTCGGTGTCGATGCCGCCCGGTGGCAGCTGCTCCGCGCCGCGCCCTCCGACCGCGCTCTCGACGGGGCTCCCCTCCTCGTCCAGCACGAGCGCAACTCCCTCTTCCGTGTCCGGTACGCCCACGCCCGCGTCCGCCGGCTGCTCGTCAACGGGCTGCAGTACGGGATCACCCCCGCCGACGCCCGTGAGACCGACGCCCGTGAGACCGACGCCCGCGAGACCGACACCCACGCATCCGAGCTTCTCGGCGTCCTCGGCGACCACCCCCTCGTCCTCCTCGCCGCCGCCCGCCACCGCGCCCCCGACCGGGTCGCCCGGCACCTCGAAGCCACCGCCGACGCGCTGCTCGCGTTCCAGCACACCGTGCTGCCGCTCGGCGACGAGAAACCCTCGGCCGCCCACCGTTCCCGGCTCGCGCTCGCCGAAGCCGCCGGGACGGTGCTCGCCGGTGGCCTCTCCCTGCTCGGCATCAGCGCACCCGACCAGATCTGAAAGACGCAGACCATGAGCCGTTCCGCCCACCCCGCCGGGCCCCGCCACGCCGACGTCCTGCCCGAGGGGCACTACTCCGCCCCGCCCGCCGACCTCAACCGGCTCGACCCGAAGGTGTGGGCCCGGACCGTCACGCGCGACGAGCGCGGGGTCGCCACCGTCGGCGGGATCGCCGTCGACGCCCTCGCCGAGGAGTTCGGCACGCCCGCCTACTTCCTCGACGAGGCCGACTTCCGCGCCCGCTGCCGCGCCTGGGCCGAGGCCTTCGGCAAGGACGCCGACGTCTTCTACGCCGGGAAGGCCTTCCTCTCCCGTGCCGTCGTGCGGTGGCTCAAGGAGGAGGGGCTCAATCTCGATGTGTGTTCCGGCGGTGAGCTGACCACGGCTCTCTCCGCCGGGATGCCCGCCGAGCGCATCGCCTTCCACGGCAACAACAAGAGCGAGGGCGAGATTCGTACGGCCGTCGAGGCCGGCGTCGGGCGGATCGTGCTCGACTCCTTCCAGGAGATCGTCCGCGTCGCTCATGTCGCGCAGTCCCTCGGCAAGCGCCAGCGTGTGCAGATCCGCGTGACCGTCGGTGTGGAAGCGCACACGCACGAGTTCATCGCCACCGCCCACGAGGACCAGAAGTTCGGCATCGCCCTCGCCGGCGGGCAGGCCGCCGAGGCCGTGCGGCGGGCCCTCAAGCTCGACGGGCTCGAGCTCATCGGGATCCACTCCCACATCGGGTCGCAGATCTTCGACATGGCCGGATTCGAGGTGTCCGCGCGGCGCGTCGTCCAGCTGCTCGCCGAGGTGCGCGACGAGCACGGGGTCGAGCTGCCCGAGATCGACCTCGGCGGTGGGCTCGGCATCGCGTACACCTCCGAGGACGACCCGCGTGAGCCGCACGAGATCGCCAAGGCCCTCGGTGAGATCGTGACCCGGGAGTGCGAGGCCGCGGGGCTGCGGACTCCTCGGATCTCCGTCGAGCCCGGGCGGGCCATCGTGGGCCCCACCGCCTTCACCCTCTACCGCGTCGGCACCGTCAAGCCGCTCGAAGGGCTGCGGACGTACGTGAGCGTCGACGGCGGCATGTCGGACAACATCCGCACCGCCCTCTACGACGCCGAGTACAGCGTCAGCCTCGTCTCGCGGACCAGCGAGGCCGAGCCGATGCTCTCCCGCGTCGTCGGCAAGCACTGCGAGAGCGGCGACATCGTCGTACGGGACGCCTTCCTGCCCTCGGACCTGGCGCCCGGCGACCTCATCGCAGTGCCGGCCACCGGTGCGTACTGCCGTTCCATGGCCAGCAACTACAACCACGCCCTCCGGCCGCCCGTCGTCGCCGTCCGCGACGGCGAGGCGCGGGTCATCGTCCGGCGCGAGACGGAGGAAGATCTCCTGCGTCTCGACGTCGGCTGATGAAATAGTCGTGTGACGAAACAGTCGAGTGATGAAATAGGTGTCTCAGGATCCGGACTGGGGGCTGAAACCCTCGTCCGGTGAGTGAGACTGGTTCCACCGTAGAAATACGACGACGAAGTAGTACGAGAAACGAGGTCGGATGATGCGTACGCGTCCGCTGAAGGTGGCGCTGCTGGGCTGTGGAGTGGTCGGCTCAGAGGTGGCGCGCATCATGACGACGCACGCCGACGACCTCGCCGCGCGCATCGGCGCGCCGGTCGAGCTCGCCGGCGTGGCCGTCCGCCGGCCCGACAAGGTCCGCGGGGGAGTCCCCGCGGAGCTGATCACCACCGACGCGACCGCCCTCGTCAAACGCGGGGACATCGACGTCGTCGTCGAGGTCATCGGCGGCATCGAGCCGGCCCGCACCCTCATCACCACCGCCTTCGAGCACGGCGCCTCCGTCGTCTCCGCCAACAAGGCGCTGCTCGCCCAGGACGGCGCGAGCCTCTACGCCGCCGCCGAGCAGCACGGACAGGACCTCTATTACGAGGCCGCCGTCGCGGGTGCCATTCCGCTCATCCGGCCGCTGCGCGAGTCCCTCGCCGGCGACAAGATCAACCGTGTGATGGGCATCGTCAACGGCACGACGAACTTCATCCTCGACAAGATGGACTCCACCGGCGCCGGCTACCAGGAGGCCCTGGACGAGGCCACCGCGCTCGGGTACGCCGAGGCCGACCCGACCGCCGACGTCGAGGCCTTCGACGCCGCCGCCAAGGCCGCCATCCTCGCCGGGATCGCCTTCCACACGCGCGTGCGCCTCGACGACGTCTACCGCGAGGGCATGACCGAGGTGACCGCCGCCGACTTCGCCTCCGCCAAGGAGATGGGCTGCACCATCAAGCTGCTCGCGATCTGCGAGCGGGCCGCCGACGGCGAGTCCGTCACCGCGCGCGTGCACCCCGCGATGATCCCGCTCAGCCACCCGCTCGCCTCCGTCCGCGAGGCGTACAACGCGGTCTTCGTCGAGGCGGAGGCCGCCGGGCAGCTCATGTTCTACGGCCCCGGGGCGGGCGGCTCGCCGACCGCCTCGGCCGTGCTCGGCGACGTCGTCGCCGTCTGCCGCAACCGTCTCAACGAGGCGACGGGCCCCGGCGAGTCCGCGTACACCCAACTGCCCGTGAGCTCCATGGGCGAGGTCGTCACGCGGTACCACATCAGCCTCGACGTGGCCGACAAGCCGGGCGTCCTCGCCCAGGTCGCGACGGTCTTCGCCGAGCACGGCGTATCCATCGATACGGTGCGCCAGCAGGGCAAGGACGGCGAGGCCTCCCTCGTCGTCGTCACCCACCGCGCGCCCGACGCCGCCCTCTCCGGGACCGTCGAGGCGCTGCGCAAGCTCGACACCGTGCGCGGTGTCGCCAGCATCATGCGTGTTGAAGGGGAGTAAGGACCCATGACCCACAAGGGCACCCACCAGTGGCGCGGCATCATCGAGGAGTACCGGGACCGCCTTCCGGTCACGGACACGACGCCGGTCGTCACGCTCCGTGAGGGCGGCACGCCGCTCGTCCCCGCTCAGGTCCTCTCCGAGCGCACGGGCTGCGAGGTGCACCTCAAGGTCGAGGGCGCCAACCCCACCGGCTCCTTCAAGGACCGGGGCATGACCATGGCCATCACGAAGGCCAAGGAGGAGGGCGCGCAGGCCGTCATCTGCGCGTCCACCGGCAACACCTCGGCGTCCGCCGCCGCCTACGCCGTGCGCGCCGGGATGGTCTCCGCCGTCCTCGTGCCGCAGGGCAAGATCGCGCTCGGCAAGATGGGCCAGGCCCTCGTGCACGGCGCGAAGATCCTCCAGGTCGACGGCAACTTCGACGACTGCCTGACCCTGGCCCGCAGCCTCTCCGAGAACTACCCGGTGGCGCTGGTCAATTCGGTCAACCCGGTCCGCATCGAGGGCCAGAAGACCGCCGCGTTCGAGATCGTGGACATGCTGGGCGACGCCCCCGACATCCACGTGCTGCCCGTCGGCAACGCCGGCAACATCACGGCGTACTGGAAGGGGTACCGCGAGTACGCCACCGACGGTCTCGCCACCCACCGCCCGCGCATGTGGGGCTTCCAGGCCTCCGGCTCCGCCCCGCTCGTGCGCGGCGAGGTCGTCAAGGACCCGTCGACGATCGCCACCGCGATCCGCATCGGCAACCCGGCCTCGTGGGACTACGCGATCGCCGCGCGCGACGAGTCGGGCGGCTTCATCGACGAGGTGACGGACCGTGAGATCCTGCAGGCCTACCGCCTGTTGGCCGCTCAGGAGGGCGTCTTCGTCGAGCCCGCCTCGGCCGCCTCGGTCGCCGGTCTGCTGAAGGCCGCCGCGCAGGGCAAGGTCGACCCCGGCCAGACGATCGTCTGCACCGTCACCGGCAACGGCCTCAAGGACCCCGACTGGGCCGTCGCCGGCGCGCCGCAGCCGGTCACCGTCCCGGTCGACGCCGCGGCCGCCGCCGAGCGCCTCGGTCTGGCCTGAAAACAAGCAAGGCCCGCCGGTTCCTGATCGGGTGAAACCCGATCAGGAACCTACATAGGCGCACAGGATGGCTCGCGACACGCATCGTGCGCCTCCTGTGCGCCCTATGTCGCCACAGAACCTTCCTTCGATAGGCTGTACCGAACCCACCCCGACGCATATGCGCGGTGTCGTTGCCGTTGTCGCCCCCGCGGCCGAAACGGCCCCCAGGGGCCCGGGTCCCCGAGTGCTTCTCTTGCAGTACCCGTTGTCTGAAACACCGTTTTCGCAATCAAGGAGAGTCAACGAGCGATGGCCGGTCCAGCGTTCCGCGCCGCCGCCGTACGGGTGCGCGTCCCCGCCACCAGCGCCAACCTCGGCCCGGGCTTCGATGCCTTCGGCCTGTCGCTGGGGCTCTACGACGACGTCGTCGTCCGGGTCGCCGACTCCGGGCTGCACGTCGACATCGCCGGTGAGGGCGCCGAGACGCTCCCGCGCGACGAGAGCCACCTGCTCGTACGCTCCCTGCGCACGGCCTTCGACCTGCTCGGCGGACAGCCGCGCGGCCTCGAGGTCGTCTGCGCCAACCGCATCCCGCACGGCCGCGGCCTCGGCTCCTCCTCCGCCGCCATCTGCGCCGGCATCGTCGCCGCCCGCGCCGTGACCATAGGCGGGGACGCCAAGCTCGACGAGGCCGCCCTCCTGGAGCTGGCCACCGAGATCGAGGGCCACCCCGACAACGTCGCCGCCTGTCTGCTCGGCGGATTCACGCTCGCCTGGACCGAGTCCGGTGCCGCGCGGGCGATCAGGATGGATCCCTCGGATTCCATCGTTCCGGTGGTTTTCGTTCCCGGAAAGCCCGTACTGACCGAGACCGCCCGCGGACTCCTGCCGCGCACCGTCCCGCACGTGGACGCCGCCGCCAACGCCGGCCGCGCCGCCCTCCTCGTCGAGGCCCTGACCCGCCGCCCCGAGCTGCTGCTCCCGGCCACCGAGGACCGGCTGCACCAGGAGTACCGGGCCCCCGCGATGCCCGAGAGCATCGCCCTGGTGAACCGGCTGCGCGCGGACGGCGTCCCCGCGGTCATCTCCGGCGCGGGCCCCACGGTCCTCGCGCTGGCCGAACACGGGACGGCCGACAAGGTCGCCCGCCTCGCGGGCGAGGGCTGGGCCGCCAACCGGCTCGACCTCGACGCGTCCGGAGCGAGTGTCCTGCCGCTGGCGCCCTAGGCGTGTGGCGGCCGGGGCGCCGGGCAGCGCCTCGGACAGGAGATTGCCGGTGAGGGAGAGGGGGAATGTTTGTTGGAGCCGGTAGTGTTAACCTCAAGTCTGCACCCGACCTCTTTGTGGAGCGGTGCGGAGTGTCCCCATCAGGGACCACCCATTCTTCCGGGAGCCTCCCCAACTGCCTGAGCAGCCTGCCTGAGCAGTTTCGAGCACGCTCCGGAACCGGCACGACACCCCTCGCTCTTCTTTCGAGCCGAGGGCCGAGCAGGGGGCGCTCGGGCCGGACCCACAGCACGTTCTCTCTCCGCCGTACCCGGCGGGACCACCGCCCCGGACACGGTCCACGAACCAGGACCCTGCCGGACAGCACAACCGGTCGCCGAGCCAGATGGCCGACGTCCGCTCCAGGGAAGGACCCTTCGTGAGCGACACCACCGATCTGATGGGCGTGACTGCCGACAACAGTGTCGACACCGCCGCGCCCGCCGCAGGTGCCACCGGCACCGCACGGCGCCGCCGCTCCGGCACCGGCCTCGAGGGCATGGTCCTGGCCGAGCTGCAGCAGGTCGCGTCCGGCCTCGGCATCAGGGGCACCGCGCGGATGCGCAAGAGCCAGCTGATCGAGGTCATCAAGGAGGCGCAGGCCGGAGGCTCCGCCGCCCCCGCCAAGGCCGCCGACGCCACCGAGACCAAGCCGAAGCGCCGCGCCACCTCCAAGGCCCGCACGGACGAGGCCGCCGAGGCCGCCGCGCCCAAGGCGGAGAAGGCCGAGAAGGCCGTCGCCCAGCAGCAGATCGACATCCCGGGCCAGCCGGCCGCCGACGACGCCCCGGCCGGTGAGCGCCGCCGTCGTCGCGCCACCGCCCCCGCCGGATCCCCGGAGGGCGAGGCGAAGGCCGAGGCCACCCAGGTCGTCAAGACCGAGGCCCGTACCGAGACCCGTGAGGTCAAGGCCGAGCCGCAGGCCGACGCCAAGGCCGAGACCGCCGTCGACACCGCCGAGGGCCGCGGCCGCCGCGACCGCGGCGAGCGGGGCGAGCGCGGGGAGCGCGGCGACCGCCGTGACCGCCGTGACCGCCAGCGCGACCGCAAGGGCGACGAGCAGCAGGGCGGTGGCCAGGGCGGCCAGCGTCAGCGCCAGGGCGGCCAGGGCCAGGGTCAGGGCCAGCAGGGTGGCCAGCAGGCCGGCCCGCAGGACGACTACGACGACGAGGCGGGCGGCCGTCGCGGCCGTCGCGGGCGCTACCGCGACCGCCGTGGCCGTCGCGGCCGTGACGACTTCCAGGCCGGCGAGCCGCAGGTCGCCGACGACGATGTCCTGATCCCCGTCGCGGGCATCCTCGACATCCTCGACAACTACGCGTTCATCCGGACCTCCGGCTACCTGCCCGGCCCGAACGACGTGTACGTCTCCCTCGCCCAGGTCCGCAAGAACGGCCTGCGCAAGGGTGACCACGTCACCGGTGCCGTGCGTCAGCCGAAGGAGGGCGAGCGCCGCGAGAAGTTCAACGCGCTCGTTCGCCTGGACTCCGCGAACGGCATGGCCGCCGACTCCGGCCGCGGCCGCCCGGAGTTCAACAAGCTGACCCCGCTCTACCCCCAGGACCGGCTCCGTCTGGAGACCGACCCGGGCGTGCTCACCACCCGCATCATCGACCTCGTGTCGCCGATCGGTAAGGGTCAGCGCGGTCTGATCGTGGCCCCGCCGAAGACCGGCAAGACCATGATCATGCAGGCGATCGCCAACGCGATCACGCACAACAACCCCGAGTGCCACCTGATGGTCGTCCTGGTCGACGAGCGTCCGGAAGAGGTCACCGACATGCAGCGGTCGGTCAAGGGCGAGGTCATCTCCTCGACCTTCGACCGTCCGGCCGAGGACCACACCACCGTCGCCGAGCTGGCCATCGAGCGCGCCAAGCGCCTCGTGGAGCTGGGTCACGACGTGGTCGTCCTGCTCGACTCCATCACCCGTCTGGGCCGCGCGTACAACCTCGCGGCGCCCGCCTCCGGCCGCATCCTGTCCGGTGGTGTCGACTCGACCGCGCTCTACCCGCCGAAGCGCTTCTTCGGTGCCGCGCGCAACATCGAGGACGGCGGCTCGCTGACCATCCTGGCCACCGCGCTGGTCGACACCGGCTCGCGGATGGACGAGGTGATCTTCGAGGAGTTCAAGGGCACCGGCAACATGGAGCTCAAGCTCGACCGCAAGCTCGCCGACAAGCGCATCTTCCCGGCCGTCGACGTCGACGCCTCGGGCACGCGCAAGGAGGAGATCCTCCTCGGCAGCGACGAGCTCGCCGTCACCTGGAAGCTGCGTCGCGTGCTCCACGCGCTCGACCAGCAGCAGGCGATCGAGCTGCTGCTCGACAAGATGAAGCAGACCAAGTCGAACGGCGAGTTCCTGCTCCAGATCCAGAAGACGACGCCGGGCGGCAACAACGACTGACGCGAGAGCTGCGTCACACGACGAGAGCCGGGCCCCGGGCCCGTAACCCCGTCGTGACCTGCGTGAACCACTGCGCCCACCGTGTCCGCACGGTGGGCGCAGTGCTGTGTCCGCTCAAACCTCATAGGTCCGTATGCAACCCTTTCGGGTGCTTCGCCGTCACAGAAGGTGAATCCGAGGGCGTCACAGAAGGCATTCGAGGGCCGAGGGAAGACGATGACCGAGCAGAGCAAGACCGGCCGCGCACGCGGCGCGGGCAGCGGCCGACGCCGCAGGCCGCCCGCCAAGCGGCGCAAGGCGCCGATCCTGATATCGGGGGCCGTCGCGGTCCTCGTCCTCGGCGGCGCCGGACTCGGCTACGTGTACGTCAAGCTCGACGGCAACCTCAAGGGCGTCGACATCAACGCCCAGCTCGGCACCGAACGCCCCCAGAACGTCGACAACGGCTCCGTCGACATCCTCGTCCTCGGCTCCGACTCCCGCTCCGGCGACAACGGCGCCTACGGCAAGGACGAGGGCGGCGCCCGCTCCGACACCGCGATGGTCGTGCACGTCTACGAGGGCCACAAGAGGGCGAGCGTGGTCTCCATACCCCGCGACACCCTCATAGACCGGCCCTCCTGCACCGACGCGAAGGGGACGGCCGTCGCCGGCGAGCGGCGGGCCATGTTCAACACCGCGTACGAGGTCGGCGGCCCCGCCTGCGCCGTCAAGACCGTCGAGTCGATGTCCGGCATCCGCATGGACCACTACATCGAGGTCGACTTCACCGGCTTCAAGAAGCTCATCGACGAACTCGGCGGCGTCGAGATCACCACCACGCAGGCCATCAAGGACTCCAAGAGCCACCTCGACCTCGCCCCGGGCACGCACACCCTCGACGGCGAGCAGTCCCTCGGCCTCGTCCGTACCCGCAAGAGCGTCGGCGACGGCAGCGACCTCGGCCGCATCCAGCTCCAGCAGGCCTTCATGAAGGCCTTCGTGAACCAGGTCAAGGACGTCGGCGTCCTCACCGATCCGACGAAGCTGTACGGGCTCGCCGACGCCGCCACCAAGGCCATCACGCCCGACTCCGAGCTCGACTCGGTCCAGGAGCTGATGGGCTTCGCCAAGGGGCTCTCCGGCATCGGCGCCCAGAACATCCACATGGTCACCCTGCCCGTCGAGTACGACCCCCGGGACCCCAACCGCGTCGTGCCCCTCGAAGCCCAGTCCGCACAGGTCTGGAAGGCCCTCAAGGGCGACCTGCCGATCCCCGCGTCGGCCACGGAGGACACCGCCACCGGCAAGGCCGGCGGCCTCGTGAAGTGACCCGGGAATACCTCGGGACCGACCCCCGTTTTGGGAGATGCGGCCGGTCCTGGCAGACTGGTACGTCGGCCCCGGTTCACGCTGTCCGCAACCCGCGGCGGCGACCCGGCGCCCTCCCGAAACTAGGAGACACCTTGAAGCGCGAAATCCACCCCGAGTACGTCGAGACGCAGGTCAGCTGCACCTGTGGCGCGTCGTTCACCACTCGTAGCACCCTGACCGAGGGCACCATCCGTGCCGAGGTCTGCTCCGAGTGCCACCCGTTCTACACGGGCAAGCAGAAGATCCTCGACACCGGTGGCCGCGTGGCCCGCTTCGAGGCCCGCTTCGGCAAGGCCGGCTCCGCCAAGTAGCGAGCCCCTGCGCCGGTCCACGGTCGCCCCGCGCGGGTGGCCGGGACCGGCGCTTTGCCGTCCCGTAGCAACTGACGAAAACCCCAGGAGCCCCCGATGTTCGAGGCGGTCGAGGAACTGGTCGGCGAGCACGCCGACCTCGAGACGAAGCTCGCGGACCCTTCGGTCCACGCCGATCAGGCGAACGCGCGCAAGCTCAACAAGCGCTACGCCGAGCTGACCCCGATCGTCGCCACCTACCGCTCCTGGAAGCAGACCGGTGACGACATCGAGACGGCGCGCGAGCTGATGCACGACGACCCCGACTTCGCCGCCGAGGTCAAGGAGCTCGAGAAGCAGCGCGAGGAGCTCACCGACAAGCTCCGCCTGCTCCTCGTCCCGCGCGACCCGAGCGACGACAAGGACGTCATCCTGGAGATCAAGGCGGGCGCAGGCGGCGACGAGTCCGCGCTCTTCGCCGGCGACCTCCTCCGGATGTACCTGCGGTACGCCGAGCGCGTCGGCTGGAAGACCGAGATCATCGACGCCACCGAGTCCGAGCTCGGCGGCTACAAGGACGTCCAGGTCGCCGTGAAGACCAAGGGCGGCAACGGCGCCACCGAGCCCGGCCAGGGCGTCTGGGCCCGGCTCAAGTACGAGGGCGGGGTGCACCGCGTCCAGCGCGTGCCCGCCACCGAGTCCGCCGGCCGCATCCACACCTCCGCCGCCGGCGTGCTCGTCACGCCCGAGGCCGAGGAGGTCGACGTCGAGATCCACGCCAACGACCTGCGCATCGACGTCTACCGTTCGTCCGGCCCCGGCGGCCAGTCGGTCAACACCACCGACTCCGCCGTCCGCATCACGCACCTGCCGACCGGCATCGTCGCCTCCTGCCAGAACGAGAAGAGCCAGCTCCAGAACAAGGAGCAGGCCATGCGCATCCTGCGCTCCCGGCTCCTCGCCGCCGCCCAGGAGAAGGCCGAGGCCGAGGCCGCCGACGCCCGCCGCAGCCAGGTCCGCACCGTCGACCGGTCCGAGAAGATCCGTACGTACAACTTCCCGGAGAACCGGATCTCCGACCACCGCGTCGGCTTCAAGGCGTACAACCTGGACCAGGTGCTCGACGGCGATCTGGACACCATGATCCAGGCCTGCGTCGACGCCGACTCGGCGGCGAAGCTCGCCGCAGCGTAAGGCGGGCGAACCCGCCGCAGCGTAAGGCCCCCCTCAAGCCCCACCCCGCACCACGGAGGACCAGCGTGAACCTGCTGCTTGCCGAGGTGGCCCAGGCCACCCAGCGGCTGGCCGACGCCGGCGTTCCCTCACCGCGTTTCGACGCCGAGGAGCTCGCCGCGTTCGTGCACGGCGTCAAGCGGGGGGAGCTGCACAGCGTCAAGGACGCGGACTTCGACGCCCGCTACTGGGAGGCCGTCGCCCGCCGAGAGGCCCGCGAGCCGCTCCAGCACATCACCGGCCGGGCGTTCTTCCGCTACCTGGAGCTCCAGGTGGGGCCCGGCGTCTTCGTGCCCCGCCCGGAGACCGAGTCGGTCGTCGGCTGGGCCATAGACGCCGTACGCGCCATGGACGTCGTCGAACCGCTCGTCGTCGACCTGTGCACCGGCTCCGGGGCGATCGCCCTCGCGCTCGCCCAGGAGGTGCCGCGCTCGCGCGTCCACGCCGTCGAGCTGTCCGAGGACGCGCTGGCGTGGACCCGCAAGAACGTCGAGGGCTCCCGCGTCACGCTGCACGAGGGCGACGCGCTCACCTCGCTGCCGGAGCTCGACGGCCAGGTCGACCTGGTCGTCTCCAACCCGCCGTACATCCCGCTCACCGAGTGGGAGTACGTGGCGCCCGAGGCCCGCGACCACGACCCGGAGATGGCGCTCTTCTCCGGCGAGGACGGCCTCGACTTCATCCGCGGTCTGGAGCGCACGGCGCACCGTCTCCTCCGCCCCGGCGGCCTCGTCGTCGTCGAGCACGCGGACACCCAGGGCGGCCAGGTGCCGTGGATCTTCAACGAGGAGGCCGGCTGGGTCGACGCCGCCGACCACCCCGACCTGAACAACCGGCCGCGGTTCGCGACCGCCCGCAAGGCGATGCCATGAGCAAGCACGACGTGTACGAGGAGGACGGGAACTGATGGCACGGCGATACGACTGCAACGAGTCGACCGACCGCGTGACCGGTCTGCGCGAGGCCGCGTCCGCCGTCCGCCGGGGCGAGCTGGTCGTGCTTCCCACCGACACCGTGTACGGGATCGGGGCGGACGCCTTCAGCAGCGAGGCCGTCGGCGACCTGCTCGCCGCCAAGGGCCGCGGCCGCAACACGCCCACGCCCGTGCTCATCGGCTCCCCGAACACCCTCCACGGCCTGGTCACCGACTTCTCCGAGCAGGCCTGGGAGCTCGTCGACGCCTTCTGGCCCGGCGCGCTCACCCTCGTCGCCAAGCACCAGCCGTCCCTGCAGTGGGACCTCGGCGACAGCCGGGGCACCGTCGCCATCCGGATGCCGCTGCACCCGGTCGCGATCGAACTGCTCACCGAGGTCGGCCCGATGGCCGTCACCTCGGCCAACCTCATCGGCCACCCGGCGCCGGAGGACTGCGACGCGGCGCAGGGCATGCTCGGCGACTCCGTCTCCGTCTACCTCGACGGCGGCCCGACGCCCGGCATCGTCCCCTCGTCCATCGTCGACGTCACGGGCAAGGTGCCGGTGCTGCTGCGCGAGGGCTCGCTCTCCCCGGAGGAGCTCCGGAAGGTCGTACCCGACCTCGAGGTGGCCAGTTGACCGCCCCTGAGGGGCGTGGCATAGCGGGGCACGAAGACAGCGACACCTTCCGCATCCTCCACGTCAGCACCGGCAACGTCTGCCGCTCGCCGATCACCGAGCGGCTGACCCGCCATGCCCTGAGCGACCGCCTCGGCGACCCCCTCGGCGGCGGCCTCATCGTGGAGAGCGCGGGCACGTGGGGCCACGAGGGCGCCCCCATGGAGACCAACGCCGAACTGGTCCTCGCCGACTTCGGCGCGGACTACAGCGGCTTCGTGGGCCGCGAGCTCCTCGACGAGCACGTCATCCGCGCCGACCTCGTCCTGACGGCGACCCGCGACCACCGGGCGCAGGTCATCTCGATGGGCCACTCGGCGGGTCTGCGCACCTTCACCCTGAAGGAGTTCACCCGTCTGGTCCGCGCGATCGACCCGGCGACCCTGCCGGACCCGCGCGCCGAGGGCATGGTGGAACGCGCCCGCGCCCTGGTCCGCGCGGCAGCGGCTCTACGCGGGTGGCTCCTGGCCCCCTCACTGGACGCCGACGAGGTCAACGACCCGTACGGAGCGCCGATCACCTTCTTCCGTTCGATCGGTGACGAGATCAACGAGGCGCTGGACCCGGTGGTGACGGCCCTGACGGGCGTCTCGGCCCGTCGCTGAGCGGCCCGGTGCCCCGTCCGCTGCCCGCGAGGCCCCCGTGGCCACGGCTCTGACGGGTGTCCGTGCCAGGCGCTGACAGGCGGGGGTGCGGGGGCGCGCCTACATTGGTGGCATGCCGGTCACCGCGCCCCCCGATGAGGAACTCGACGTCCTGCGCCGGCAGGACCCCGAGGTCGCCGATGTGCTGCTCGGTGAGACGCGGCGGCAGTCCGACAGTCTGCAGCTGATCGCGGCCGAGAACTTCACGTCGCCCGCGGTGCTCGCCGCGCTCGGCTCGCCGCTCGCCAACAAGTACGCCGAGGGGTATCCCGGTGCCCGGCACCACGGCGGCTGCGAGTTCGCCGACGCCGTCGAGCGGATCGCCGTCGAGCGGGCCACGGCGCTCTTCGGAGCCGACCACGCGAACGTGCAGTCCCACTCCGGCTCCTCGGCCGTCCTGGCGGCGTACGCGGCCCTTCTCAGGCCCGGTGACACGGTTCTGGCCATGGGGCTGGGGCACGGCGGGCACCTCACGCACGGGTCGCCCGCCAATTTCTCCGGCCGCTGGTTCGACTTCGTGCCCTACGGCGTCGACGCCGAGACCGGGCTCGTCGACTACGAGCAGGTCGCCGCCCTCGCCCGGCACCACCGTCCCAAGGCGATCGTCTGCGGGTCGATCTCCTATCCCCGCCACCTCGACTACGCGATCTTCCGGGAGATCGCCGACGAGGTCGGGGCCTATCTGATCGCCGACGCCGCCCATCCCATCGGCCTCGTCGCCGGGGGAGCGGCCCCCAGCCCCGTCCCGTACGCCGACGTCGTCTGCGCGACGACGCACAAGGTGCTGCGCGGACCGCGCGGCGGAATGATCCTGTGCGGCGAGGAGCTCGCGGGGCGGATCGACCGGGCGGTGTTCCCGTTCACCCAGGGCGGCGCCCAGATGCACACGATCGCCGCGAAGGCGGTGGCCTTCGGCGAGGCGTCCACCCCGGCGTTCACCGCGTACGCCCATCAGGTGGTCGAACACGCCAGGGTCCTCGCCGCCGCCCTCGCCGCCGAGGGCTTCGCGCTGACCACCGGCGGCACGGACACGCACCTCATCACCGCCGACCCCGCCCCGCTCGGCGTCGACGGACGCACCGCCCGCGCCCGGCTGGCCGCCGCGGGCATGGTGCTCGACACCTGCGCCCTTCCGTACGGGGAGGTGCGCGGGATCCGGCTCGGCACCGCCGCCGTCACCACGCAGGGCATGGGCGCCCCGGAGATGGCGAGAATTGCCGCACTGTTCACCGTCGCGTTGCGCGACGACCCCGGAGAGACGGCCCGGGTACGGGCGGAAGTAAGGGAGCTGACCTCCCGATTTCCCCCGTATGGGCCCTGACCGCAGGCCGAGCGCAACCGTTCGGGAGGCCCAGGTGTCTCCAAGCACATGGACGGCACGGCTAGGGTGTGGGGCTGAGATGGCCAGCGATTCCTGTGGGGCAGCCCGTGCGTGATTACCTGCTGACGCTCTGTGTCACGGCCGCGGTGACCTATCTGCTCACCGGTCCGGTGCGGAAGTTCGCCATCGCGACCGGCGCGATGCCGGAGATCCGCGCCCGCGACGTGCACCGAGAACCGACTCCGCGGCTCGGTGGCATCGCCATGTTCTTCGGGCTGTGCGCGGGACTCCTCGTCGCCGACCACCTGCAGAACCTGAACAGCGTCTTCGAGCAGTCCAACGAGCCCCGCGCGCTGCTCTCCGGCGCCGCCCTGATCTGGCTGATCGGTGTCCTCGACGACAAGTTCGAGCTGGACGCGCTCATCAAGCTGGGCGCGCAGATGATCTCGGCGGGCGTGATGGTCGCGCAGGGTCTGACGATCCTGTGGCTGCCGATCCCCGGTGTCGGCACGGTCGCCCTCACCCCGTGGCAGGGCACGCTCCTGACGGTCGCCCTGGTGGTCCTCACCATCAACGCCGTGAACTTCGTCGACGGCCTCGACGGGCTCGCCGCCGGCATGGTCTGCATCGCCGCCGCGGCCTTCTTCCTGTACGCGTACCGCCTCTGGTACGGCTACACGATCGAGGCGGCCGCCCCCGCGACCCTCTTCGCCGCCATCCTCATGGGCATGTGCCTGGGCTTCCTGCCGCACAACATGCACCCGGCGCGGATCTTCATGGGCGACTCCGGCTCGATGCTGATCGGCCTGATCCTCGCGGCCTCCGCCATCTCGATCACCGGCCAGGTCGACCCCGACGCGCTGAAGATCTTCGAGGGCTCGACCCGGCAGGCCACGCACGCCGCCCTGCCCGTCTTCATCCCGCTCGTGCTGCCGCTGACGATCATCGCCATCCCGATGGCCGACCTGGTCCTCGCGATCGTGCGCCGCACCTGGAAGGGCCAGTCGCCCTTCGCGGCCGACCGGGGTCACCTCCACCACCGGCTCCTGGAGATCGGGCACTCGCACAGCCGCGCGGTGCTGATCATGTACTTCTGGTCGGCGCTCATCGCCTTCGGCACGCTGGCCTACTCGGTCCACTCGACGTCGATGTGGATCGTCCTCGGGGTCGTCGCGCTGAGCGCGATCGGCCTGGTGCTGCTCCTGCTGCCGCGGTTCACGCCGCGCGCCCCCCGCTGGGCCCAGTCCGTCGTGCCGCCCCGCTACCGCCGCCGCAAGCCGGCCGTCGTGCCGGCGGAGGCCGCCGGGGCCGCTGTGCCGGAAGAGGTCGAGGAGGAGCGGGAGCCGGTGCCGGCCGGGGTCAACGGGGCGACCGCCATCGGTCACCGTTCGCGCTTCACCGACAGGAGTAAGGCCGGGGCGCGCGGTTGACGAAAGCCCCATCCGGGGTCAATAGCAGACAAGGTGCCCCGCTGTCGCGCACACACGCGCAGGGTCACTCTCATGTGTGACCGTTGGCACACCTTATGGGTAAAGACCTATTCAAATAGTTTGTGATACGGTTCACGAGACCCGGCGACAGTGCCGAAAGACCGTAGTGCGACGGTCTGTTGGCCCCGAGACCCACCTCGGACCGGGCTTACGCTCGTCCATGACGACACCATCGCCCCCTCCAGAGCAAGCGGAGACACCGCCATGCCGTCGAACGACGCACGCATCCTTCTGCACACCGCCGTACCCACCGCAGCCGTCGGCGCCATCGCCACGGTCATCAGCGGGGTGGTCGCCGGGGGCAAGGGTGCGCTCGGTGCCGTTGTCGGCACCCTGGTGGTCATCCTCTTCATGGGGATCGGGCAGCTGGTTCTCCAGCGGACGGCGAAGTCGCTTCCGCACCTCTTCCAGGCCATGGGGCTGATGCTCTACACGGCCCAGCTGCTGGTGCTCTTCATCTTCCTGGCCTTGCTGAAGAACACGACGCTGTTCGACTTCAAGGCCTTCGCCTTCACGCTGCTCGCGACGACCGTGGTGTGGGTCGCCGCACAGGCCCGGGCCTACATGAAGGCCAAGATCACGTACATCGACCCCGGAAACACGGGGTCCAAGTCGTGAAGGGTAGGGCCGGGATAAAGCCGCGTTCGGCTTCCTGCTATCGTCCGGTGCCAACTGCGGCACTGCGGACGCGGGCATCCGAAACGGCGCCTGTCCCAGCGAGAGGCTCGATGCCGAACCGCCGCCCCCTTATCCGTAAGACCAGTCCAGTGCCGACCCGCGGCTGCGCGCCGCGCCGACACAACGAGGTTGCCGTACCTATGCGCCACGCTGAAGGAGCCCGCGGTGAGTGCTGACCAGACGCTTGCCTTCGACCCGGATTGCCACATCTTCTCTGGATGTGGCTTCCCGGCGCCGGGCCTGCACACGTTCATGTACGAGCCCATCGCCACGGTGGCCGGCATCGAGATCACCAAGCCGATGCTGCTTGCTCTGCTGGGCTCCATCGTGGTCGTCGGGTTCTTCTGGGCCGCCTTCAACAAGCCCAAGCTGATCCCCGGCAAGATGCAGATGGTCGGCGAGGCCGGTTACGACTTCGTGCGCCGCGGCATCGTCTACGAGATCATCGGCAAGAAGGACGGCGAGAAGTACGTCCCCTTCATGGTGTCGCTGTTCTTCTTCGTCTGGATCATGAACCTCTGGTCGATCATTCCGCTCGCCCAGTTCCCGGTCACCTCGCTGATCGCCTTCCCGGCCGGTCTCGCGCTGATCGTGTACGTCATGTGGATCTCGCTCACCTTCAAGAAGCACGGCTTCGTGGGCGGCTGGAAGAACATCGTCGGTTACGACAAGTCCCTCGGTGCCATCCTCCCGATGGTCGTCGTCCTCGAGTTCTTCTCGAACCTCCTGATCCGGCCCTTCACGCACGCGGTGCGACTGTTCGCGAACATGTTCGCCGGTCACCTGCTGATCGTGATGTTCTCGCTGGCCACCTGGTACCTCATGAACGGCCTGGGCTTCGTCTACGCCGGCGCCTCGTTCGTGATGGTCCTCGTGATGACGGCCTTCGAGCTCTTCATCCAGGCCGTCCAGGCGTACGTCTTCGTCCTCCTGGCCTGCAGCTACGTCCAGGGCGCGCTCTCCGAGCACCACTGAGCCGTCAAGGCCCCGTAGCTCCACCCCCGAAACCATCAGTCGTCCGGTGGCCAACCCCCATCGGGTCATTGAACAGAGAAGGAAGTATCGGCATGTCCGCTGCTCTCGACATGATCAACCTTGCCGCCGAAGGTGGCAGCGCCAAGACCAACGTCGTCGGCAACGTCGCCTCGATCGGTTACGGCCTCGCCGCGATCGGCCCCGGCGTCGGCGTCGGCATCATCTTCGGTAACGGTACGCAGGCGCTCGCCCGCCAGCCCGAGGCCGCCGGTCTCATCCGTACCAACCAGATCATGGGCTTCGCCTTCTGTGAGGCGCTCGCCCTCATCGGCATCGTCATGGGCTTCGTCTACCAGTAAGCCGGACCGACTGCCAGATTCTTTTTACGGAAGGCACTGATGTGAACGCTCTGCTTCTTGCGGCAGCGGAGGAGCCTCAGCCTCCTCTGATCCCGCATCTCGACGAGCTCGTCATCGGCCTGATCGCCTTCGTCATCGTCTTCGGCTTCCTCGCCAAGAAGCTCCTCCCGAACATCAACAAGGTTCTGGAAGAGCGTCGCGAGGCCATCGAGGGTGGCATCGAGAAGGCCGAGTCGGCCCAGATCGAGGCTCAGAGTGTGCTGGAGCAGTACAAGGCCCAGCTCGCCGAGGCCCGCCACGAGGCCGCGCGTCTTCGCCAGGAGGCGACGGAGCAGGGCACCGCGATCATCCAGGAGATGAAGGCGGAAGGCCAGCGCCAGCGCGAGGAGATCATCGCGGCCGGCCACACGCAGATCGAGGCCGACCGCAAGGCCGCGTCCGCGTCGCTGCGTCAGGACGTGGGCAAGCTCGCCACCGACCTGGCCGGCAAGCTGGTCGGCGAGTCCCTCGAGGACGCCGCCCGCCAGAGCCGCACCATCGACCGCTTCCTCGACGAGCTCGAGGAGAAGGCCGAGGCTGTCCGATGAACGGAGCGAGCCGCGAGGCACTGGCCGCCGCCCGTGAGTCCCTCGACGCGCTGACCGACAACACCCCGGTCGACGCGACGAAGCTCGCGGACGAGCTGGCCGCAGTCACCGTGCTGCTCGACCGCGAGGTGTCGCTGCGCCGGGTCCTGACCGACCCCGCGCAGGCGGGTGAGGCCAAGGCCGAGCTCGCGCAGCGACTCCTGCGTGGACAGGTGGGCGGCGAGACCGTCGACCTGGTCTCGGGCATGGTCCGTTCCCGCTGGTCGCGCTCGCGTGACCTGGTCGACGCGACCGAGGAGCTGGCGAACACCGCCGACCTCACCGCGGCGCAGAAGGCGGGCGCTCTGGACGACGTCGAGGACGAGCTGTTCCGGTTCGGCCGGATCGTGTCCTCCAGCAACGAGCTGCGCTCGGCGCTGACGGACAAGGCCGCCACGGCCACCGCGAAGGGCACGCTGCTCCGCAGCCTGCTCGGCGGCAAGGCCCACGCGACCACCGAGCGTCTGGTCGTCCGTCTGGTGACCCAGCCCCGGGGACGTAGCCTGGAAGCGGGACTCGAGTCCCTGTCCAAGCTCGCCGCGGCGCGCCGGGACCGGATGGTCGCCGTCGTCACCTCGGCGGTGCCGCTGTCGGACCGGCAGAAGCAGCGCCTCGGTGCCGTCCTGGCGAAGCTGTACGGCCGCGAGATGCACCTGAACCTGGACGTGGACCCCTCGGTCCTCGGCGGGATCACGGTGCGGGTCGGCGACGAGGTCATCGACGGTTCCATCGCGGAGCGCCTCGGCGAGGCGACCCGTCGACTGGCCGGCTGACGCAGCGACCACAGCAGCACCAGCAGCACAGCAACACAGCATCACCAGCGGCCCGGTTGGGCCGTGCAGAGATTGCAGAAGATTCCTGGGGGTCGGCCCCCAGACCCCTTAAGAAACTTCGGGCCCAACAAGGAGAGCAGGGAACCCAGATGGCGGAGCTCACGATCCGGCCGGAGGAGATCCGGGACGCACTGGAGAACTTCGTCCAGTCGTACCAGCCGGACGCGGCCTCGCGCGAGGAGGTCGGCACGGTCAGCCTGGCCGGTGACGGTATCGCGAAGGTCGAGGGTCTTCCCTCGGCCATGGCGAACGAGCTGCTGAAGTTCGAGGACGGGACCCTCGGTCTCGCCCTGAACCTCGAAGAGCGCGAGATCGGTGCGATCGTTCTCGGCGAGTTCAGCGGCATCGAGGAGGGTCAGTCGGTGCAGCGCACCGGCGAGGTCCTCTCCGTAGGTGTCGGTGAGGGCTACCTGGGTCGCGTCGTCGACCCGCTCGGTAACCCGATCGACGGTCTCGGCGAGATCGCGACCGAGGGCCGCCGCGCCCTCGAGCTGCAGGCCCCGGGCGTTATGGCCCGTAAGTCGGTGCACGAGCCGATGGAGACCGGCTACAAGGCCGTCGACGCCATGACGCCGGTCGGCCGTGGTCAGCGTCAGCTGATCATCGGTGACCGTCAGACCGGCAAGACCGCGCTCTGTGTCGACACCATCATCAACCAGCGCGACAACTGGCGCTCGGGCGACGTGAACAAGCAGGTCCGCTGCATCTACGTCGCCGTCGGCCAGAAGGGCTCGACCATCGCGTCCGTTCGCGGCGCCCTGGAAGAGGCCGGCGCGCTCGAGTACACGACGATCGTCGCCGCCCCGGCGTCCGACCCGGCCGGCTTCAAGTACCTGGCGCCGTACACCGGTTCCGCCATCGGTCAGCACTGGATGTACCAGGGCAAGCACGTCCTGATCGTCTTCGACGACCTCTCGAAGCAGGCCGACGCCTACCGCGCCGTGTCCCTGCTGCTGCGCCGCCCGCCGGGCCGTGAGGCCTACCCGGGTGACGTCTTCTACCTGCACTCCCGTCTCCTCGAGCGCTGCGCGAAGCTCTCGGACGAGCTGGGTGCCGGTTCGATGACCGGTCTGCCGATCGTCGAGACGAAGGCCAACGACGTCTCCGCGTTCATCCCGACCAACGTCATCTCCATCACCGACGGCCAGTGCTTCCTGGAGTCCGACCTGTTCAACGCCGGCCAGCGTCCGGCCCTGAACGTCGGTATCTCGGTCTCCCGAGTCGGTGGCTCCGCCCAGCACCCGGCCATGAAGCAGATCGCCGGCCGCCTCCGCGTGGACCTGGCCCAGTTCCGTGAGCTGGAGGCCTTCGCGGCCTTCGGTTCCGACCTGGACTCGGCCTCGAAGGCGCAGCTGGAGCGTGGTCAGCGCATGGTCGAGCTGCTCAAGCAGGCTCAGTACCAGCCGATGCCCACGGAGAACCAGGTCGTCTCGGTCTGGGCCGGCACCACGGGCAAGATGGACGACGTCCCGGTTGTCGACATCCGTCGCTTCGAGGCCGAGCTCCTGGCGTACCTGCGTCAGAACCACTCCGGTCTCATGACCTCCATCCGCGAGGGCAAGAAGATGTCGAACGACACCCTCACGGCCGTCGCCGACGCCATCGCGGAGTTCAAGCAGCAGTTCGAGACGTCTGACGGCAAGCTGCTCGGCGCGGACGCCCCTGCCGCCGTCAACGTCTCGAAGTGACGACGGAAGGGACCTGACTCATGGGAGCGCAGCTCCGGGTCTACAAGCGTCGCATCAAATCCGTCACCGCGACGAAGAAGATCACCAAGGCGATGGAGATGATCGCCGCCTCGCGTGTCGTCAAGGCGCAGCGCAAGGTGCAGGCGTCGACTCCGTACGCGACCGAGCTCACGCGCGCGGTCACGGCGGTGGCCACGGGTGCGAACGACAAGCACCCGCTGACCACCGAGGCGGAGAACCCGAGCCGTGCCGCGGTCCTGCTCCTCTCGAGCGACCGCGGTCTGGCCGGCGCCTTCAACTCCAACGCCATCAAGGCGGCGGAGCAGCTCATCAAGAAGCTGGAGGGTGAGGGACGGACGGTCGACATCTATGTCGTCGGTCGTCGTGGTGTCTCGCACTTCAACTTCCGTGAGCGTGCGCTGGCCGGCACGTGGGCGGGCTTCACGGACGAGCCCACCTACGCGGACGCCAAGAAGATCGCGGCACCGCTGATCGAGGCGATCGAGAAGGACACGGCCGAGGGTGGTGTGGACGAGCTCCACATCGTCTACACCGAGTTCGTCTCGATGATGACCCAGACGGCGGTCGAGGCCCGGCTGCTGCCCCTCAGCCTCGACGAGGTGGCGAAGGAGGCCGGCGAGCCGGACACCCTCCGCCCGCTGTACGACTTCGAGCCGTCGGCGGAGGACGTCCTCGACGCCCTTCTGCCGCGCTACGTCGAGAGCCGGATCTACAACGCGCTGCTGCAGTCGGCTGCCTCCAAGCACGCCGCCACGCGCCGCGCGATGAAGTCGGCGACCGACAACGCGGGAGACTTGATCAACAACCTCTCCCGACTTGCCAACGCGGCCCGCCAGGCCGAAATCACCCAGGAAATCAGCGAGATCGTCGGTGGCACCGCAGCCCTGGCCGACGCGACCGCGGGGAGTGACAAGTAATGACGACCACTGTTGAGACGGCCGCCGCCACGGGCCGCGTCGCCCGGGTCATCGGCCCGGTCGTCGACGTGGAGTTCCCCGTCGACGCGATGCCGGAGATCTACAACGCCCTGCACGTCCAGGTCGCCGACCCGGCCGAGGACGGCGCGCTCAAGACGCTGACCCTCGAGGTCGCGCAGCACCTGGGTGACGGCATCGTCCGCACCATCTCGATGCAGCCCACCGACGGTCTGGTCCGCCAGGCCCCCGTGGTCGACACCGGCGACGGCATCACGGTGCCCGTCGGCGACGTCACCAAGGGCCGCGTGTTCAACACGCTGGGTCAGATCCTGAACGACCCGGCCGCGGAGTCCGAGGTCGGCGAGCGCTGGTCCATCCACCGCAAGGCCCCGGCGTTCGCGGACCTCGAGTCGAAGACCGAGATGTTCGAGACCGGCCTCAAGGTCGTCGACCTTCTCACCCCGTACGTCAAGGGTGGAAAGATCGGTCTGTTCGGTGGCGCCGGTGTCGGCAAGACCGTTCTGATCCAGGAAATGATCATGCGTGTGGCCAAGCTGCACGAGGGCGTTTCCGTCTTCGCCGGCGTCGGCGAGCGCACCCGTGAGGGCAACGACCTCATCGCGGAAATGGAAGAGTCCGGCGTTCTGGACAAGACCGCGCTGGTCTTCGGCCAGATGGACGAGCCCCCGGGCACCCGTCTTCGCGTCGCCCTTGCCGGTCTGACCATGGCGGAGTACTTCCGCGATGTGCAGAAGCAGGACGTGCTGTTCTTCATCGACAACATCTTCCGCTTCACGCAGGCCGGTTCCGAGGTCTCGACCCTGCTCGGCCGTATGCCCTCCGCGGTGGGTTACCAGCCGAACCTGGCCGACGAGATGGGTCTCCTCCAGGAGCGCATCACCTCGACCCGTGGTCACTCGATCACCTCGATGCAGGCGATCTACGTCCCCGCCGACGACCTCACGGACCCGGCGCCGGCGACCACCTTCGCCCACCTCGACGCGACGACGGTTCTCTCCCGTCCGATCTCCGAGAAGGGCATCTACCCGGCCGTGGACCCGCTGGACTCCACGTCCCGGATCCTGGACCCGCGCTACATCGCGCAGGACCACTACGACGCCGCCACGCGCGTCAAGGGGATCCTGCAGAAGTACAAGGACCTCCAGGACATCATCGCGATCCTCGGTATCGACGAGCTCAGCGAGGAAGACAAGCTCGTCGTGCACCGCGCGCGTCGTGTCGAGCGCTTCCTGTCCCAGAACACCCACGCGGCGAAGCAGTTCACCGGTGTGGACGGTTCGGACGTTCCGCTCGACGAGTCGATCGCCGCGTTCAACGCGATCTGCGACGGTGAGTTCGACCACTTCCCGGAGCAGGCGTTCTTCATGTGCGGTGGCCTTGAGGACCTCAAGAACAACGCCAAGGAGCTCGGCGTCTCCTGAGCCTCGTGCTCGCCCGAGGGGGGCGGGACCCTGTCCCGTCCCCCTCTCCACGCCCCCTAGAATTGACCCCAACACCCGGCACGACCGCCGGGTGGTGACCCGAGGAGCCACCCTTGGCTGCTGAGCTGCACGTCGAGCTGGTCGCCGCGGACCGGAGTGTCTGGTCCGGCGAGGCCACCCTGGTCATCGCGCGTACCACCTCCGGCGACATCGGCGTCATGCCCGGCCACCAGCCGCTGCTCGGTGTGCTGGAGTCGGGCCCGGTGACCATCCGTACGAGCGAGGGCGCGACCGTCGTCGCCGCCGTCCACGGCGGATTCATCTCGTTCGCCGACGACAAGCTGTCTCTGCTCGCGGAGATCTGCGAGCTGGCGGACGAGATCGACGCCCAGCGCGCCGAGCGCGCGCTGGAGCGTGCGAAGACGGACTCCGACGCCGCCGCCGAGCGGCGCGCCGAGGTCCGGCTGCGCGCGGTGTCCGTCCGCTGACGGTCCGCGCCGAGTAGTAGTGCCCTCAGCCGCGGCACGGTCCGGAATACTCCGGAGCGTGTCGCGGCTGAGGCGATGCAGATGCAGGTTGTATTCGGTTCTGCCGGCGGTGCCGGCTACGGGACGCAGCGAGGAGGTCGGTGAAGATGTTCCTCGCTCTGCTCGTGTGCGGCCTGGTCGTCGCACTGGTGGTGATCGGGCTCTTCGTCTTCGGCTTGCGCCGGAGACTGATCCAGCGCGCCGGCGGCACCTTCGACTGTTCGCTGCGCTGGAACATCCCCGACGAGCCGGATCCGACCGGCAAGGGCTGGGTGTACGGCGTCGCCCGCTACAGCGGTGACGAGATCGCCTGGTTCCGCGTCTTCTCGTACGCGCCCCGCCCGCGCCGGGTCCTGGAGCGCTCGTCCATCGTGGCCCTGGAGCGCCGGATGCCGGAGGGCGAGGAGGAGCTCGCGCTGCTCTCCGACGCCGTGATCCAGCCCTGTATGTACGAGGGCGTCCGCCTGGAGCTCGCGATGAGCGAGGACGCCCGGACGGGTTTCATGGCCTGGCTGGAGGCGGCGCCTCCGGGCCAGAGGGTGAATGTCGCGTAGGTTTTCCGGGACATGAAGAAGCGGGGACGGCGTGCTGCGCCGTCCCCGCTTCTCGTTCTCGCTAGTTCAGGCCGGTGCTGATCGCGCCGACCAGCTCGCCGTTGCCGGTGTCACCGCTGAACTCCCAGAAGAACGCTCCGCCGAGGCCCTGGTTCTTGGCCCAGCTCATCTTCGAGTTCACGGTGGCGGGGGTGTCGTAGCTCCACCAGTTGGTGCCGCAGTGGGCGTACGCGGTGCCCGCGACGGTGCCGTTGGCCGGGCAGGAGTTCCTGAGGACCTTGTAGTCCTCGATGCCCTGCTCGTACGTGCCCTGCGCGGGGCCGGTCGCCGTGCCGCCGGGGGCGGACTGGGTGACGCCGGTCCAGCCGCGGCCGTAGAAGCCGATGCCGAGCAGCAGCTTGTTGGCGGGGACGCCCTTCGCCTTGAACTTGGCGATCGCCTCGGCGGAGTTGAAGCCCGCCTGCGGGATGCCGGCGTACGAGGTGAGCGGGGAGTGCGGGGCCGTCGGGCCCTGTGCCGCCCAGGCGCCGAAGAAGTCGTACGTCATGACGTTGAACCAGTTCATGTACTGCGCGGCGCCCGCGTAGTCGGCGGCGTCGATCTTGCCGCCGGCGGAGGCGTCCGCCGTGACGGCCGCGGTGACCAGGGCGTTGGCGCCGAACTTGGCGCGCATGGCCTGCATCATGTTCTTGAAGGAGGCCGCGCCGCTGGTGTCGCAGGACAGACCGCAGGCGTTGGGGTACTCCCAGTCCAGGTCGATGCCGTCGAAGACGTCGGCCCAGCGCGGGTCCTCGACCAGGTCGTAGCAGGACTGGGCGAAGGCGGCCGGGTTCTGCACGGCCTGGCCGAAGCCGCCGGACCAGGTCCAGCCGCCGAAGGACCACAGGATCTTGATGTTCGGGTAGGCCTTCTTCAGCTTGCGGAGCTGGTTGAAGTTGCCGCGCAGCGGCTGGTCCCAGGTGTCGGCGACGCCGTCGACGGACTGGTCGGCGGTGTAGGCCTTGTCGTAGTCGGCGTAGGAGTCGCCGATGGTGCACTTGCCGCCGGTCACGTTGCCGAAGGCGTAGTTGATGTGGGTGATCTTGGACGCGGAGCCCGAGGTCACGATGTTCTTCACGTGGTAGTTGCGGCCGTAGACGCCCCAGTTGGTGAAGTAGCCCATCTTCACGGCGTTCGGGAGGGGCTGGCCGCCGCCTCCGCCGGTGGTGTGGACGGCGACCGGTCCCGCCGCGGGGCCGGTCTGGTCGATGGTGTCGCGGGCGACGACGGTGTACGAGTAGTCGGTGCCCGCGGTGAGGCCGCTGTCGGTGAAGGTGAGGCCGGTGGTGGTGGTCACCTTGGCGCCGTCGCGCAGCACGTCGTAGTTCTTGACGCCCTTGTCGTCGGTGGCCGCGGTCCAGGTGAGCTTCGCCGAGGTGTCGGTGATGGCCGAGGCGACCGGGGTGCCGGGGGCCGAGGGCGGGTTGTCGCCCGGCTGGGTGGTGCCGTCGCAGGGAGCGCCGTTGATCTTACAGTCGCTGGGTGCGCCGGAGCCGGTGCCGTTGTAACCGAAGGAGACGGAGGCGCCGGGGGCGAGGGTGCCGTTCCAGCCGACGTTCTTGGCGGTCCAGTGGGTGCCGGAGCTGGTGACCGTGGCGTCCCAGGCGGAGGTGACGGCGGTGCCGGAGGGGTAGTCCCACTCGACGGTCCAGGAGCTGATGGTGGTGGTGCCGGTGTTCTTGATGGTCCAGTTGGCGCCGAAGCCGGTGCCCCAGTCCTGGGTCTTGGTGTAGGTCGCGGTGGCCGAGGCGGCCGCTTCGGCGGGGGAGGCGAGGCCGACCATGGCGGCCAGCGGCAGGATCAGGGCGGTCAGTCCGGCGGCGGTCCGGTGTCTGAACCCTGCTCTGCGCGTCGGTGCTTGAGTGCTCAACGGTGCTCCTCAAGTTGCGGACGGACAAGGTGGGGGTGGTCCGTGAAGATGCGCGCGCCCCGCGAGCGTAGGAAGGTCTGGACCAATCGTCAAGAGGTCCAGACCAGCGTCGGCAAAGTTCTTCTAAACCCCCAACTCCTGTGCCAGGACGGCGGCTTGGACGCGGCCCCGCAGCTCCAGCTTGCCGAGCACCTTGCTGACATGCGTCTTCACCGTCGCCTCCGCCATGTCCAGACGGACCGCGATCTCCGCGTTCGAAAGACCCAGGCCGAGCGCCGACAGCACCTCCCGCTCACGGGGCGTCAGCACGTCCAGTACGGAGGAGTCCGCCACCGGACGGCTCGGGGCCGCGAACTCCGCGATCAGCCGCCGCGTCACCGCCGGGGCGATCAGGCCCTCGCCGCGCCCCACCGTCCGCACCGCCGTGATCAGGTCCTTCGCCTCCGTGTCCTTCAGCAGGAAGCCGGCGGCCCCGGCCCGCAGCGCCCCGAAGACGTATTCGTCGAGGTCGAAGGTCGTCAGGACGAGCACGTCGGCGAGCCCCTCCGACACCACCTGACGGGTCGCCGTCACCCCGTCCATCCGGGGCATCTGCACATCCATCAGGACCAGGTCCGGGCGCAGTTCGCGCGCCAGCTCCACCGCCCGCTCGCCGTCCGCCGCCTCGCCGACCACCTCGATGTCCGGCGCGCTGCCCAGGATCAGCACGAGCCCCGCCCGTACCGCCGACTGGTCCTCGGCCACGACCACCCGGATCGTCATGCGTTCCCCGCCTTCTCGTCCGCGGGCAGCACGGCCCGCACCTGCCAGACCGCTCCCGCGGCCGCCGCCCGGAACTCCCCGCCGAGCAGCTCCGCGCGCTCCCGCATCCCCACCAGACCCGAACCCGTCCCGGGCGCCGAAGGCCCCGGCCGCCTCCCGCACGGCGAGTCGACGGCCACGGTCAGGAGCCCGTCGCCGCGGCCGACCCGTACGGTGACCGTACCGGGGGAGGCGTGCTTCACCGCGTTGGTCAGGGACTCCTGCACGATCCTGTACGCGGCGAGCTCCACCGGCGCCGGCAGGGCGGCTCCGTCCGCGGGCCGGGTGTCCTCCAGGACGAACTCCAGGCCGCCGGACGAACCGTTCGTACGGGCCCGGGCGAGCAGGCCGTCCAGCGCGTCGAGGGTCGGCACCGCCCCCGGTTCCGCGTCCCCGCCGCTGTCCCGGAGCAGCCCGATGAGCCGCCGCATCTCGGAGAGGCCCGCCACGCTGTTCTCCCGGATGACCGTCAGCGCCTGCCGGGTGGTGGCCGGTTCGTCGAGGGAGAGCGCCGCCGTGGAGTGGATCGCGATCGCCGACAGGTGGTTCGCCACCATGTCGTGCAGCTCGCGCGCCATCCGCGCCCGCTCGGCCACCACCGCCTGCGCCCGGTCCATCTCGGCGAGCAGCGCGGTCTGTTCGGCCCGCAGCCGGGCGGCGTCCGCCGCCTCGCGGTGATTGCGGACGATCGCGCCCGTGATCGCGGGGAGGAAGGAGATCATTCCGGTGAGCACGCCGACGAGGAGCGCGATCGCGTTCTGCCACCAGATCAGGAAGACCGCTGTCACCGCGACCGTGATCAGGCCCGTCGTGTACGGGATGCGGCGTGCGGACGCGGGCGTGCCGTAGACGACGGCCGCGTAGACCACGTCCGTGAACATCAGGACCGTCGCCAGGCTCCCGTTGGTGAACTGGTCGGCGACGATCGCGAGGGTGCCGACGATCAGAGCGGTCTGGGGGGCGGCGCGGCGCACGGCCTCCGACCCGGCCATCACGGTCAGCGGGATCAGTGTCGCCCAGCGCTGCCCGAAGACGTGGTCGCCCGTCACGTACAGCCCGAACCACCACAGGATCAGGCCGCCGACGAGACCGGTGGCGGCGATGAACAGGTCCATGCGGTGCGGGCGGGGGAGTGTCACGTACTCATCCAACATGCCGCACCGGGCCGGGACCTCCTCGCCCGGGCCGATCCGTCCCTCCGTCGAAGGATGTAGACGCGGTTCCTCACCGGCGACGACGAACCGGGCCCGGTGCCACGGGACGCTGAAGGGGTACCGAAAGGGGAACCGCCGTGATCGTCACGCTGATCGTGCTCTGCGAGGTGGGCTTCTGGGTCCTGCTGGCCGCCGGCCTCGCCACCCGCTACCTCCTGAAGATGCCCCGCGCGGGCCTGGCGCTGCTGCTGTGCGAGCCGGTCCTGGAGGTCGTGCTCCTCGTCGCCACCGCGATCGACCTCAAGAACGGTGCCGACCCCAGCTGGGAGCACGGCCTCGCCGCGCTCTACATCGGCTACACCGTCGGACACGGCCACCGCACCGTGAAGTGGCTCGACGGCCACGCCGCCCACCGCCTCGGCGGCGGCCCGCCGCCCCCGAAGCCGCCGAGGTACGGGATGGCGCGCGCCCGCCACGAGGGCGCGATCTGGGTGGGCACGCTGGTCGGCGCGGCGGTCGCCACGGCCCTGCTGCTCCTCGCCGTCCGGTACGTCGGCGGGGACGGGAACACCGACAGCCTGTGGAGCTGGATGTACGCCGCGTGGCGGGCCGTCGCCATCCACGGTCTGATCGCGCTCAGCTACCTCGTCTGGCAGAAGAAGGACCCGGGGGCCGGTTCAGCGGTCGCCTCCGGGGACCCAGAGCACGTCCCCGACCTCCTTGTTCGCGGTGCGGGCAAGAATGAAGAGCAGGTCTGACAGCCGGTTGAGGTAGGTGGCGGTCAGGGCGTTCATCGTCTCGCCGTGCACCTCCAGGGCCGCCCAGGTGGAGCGCTCCGCCCGCCGGACCACCGTGCACGCCTGGTGCAGCAGGGCCGCACCGGGCGTGCCGCCCGGAAGGATGAAGGAGCGCAGCTTGTCGAGCCGCTCCAGGAAGCGGTCGCAGTCGGCCTCCAGCTTGTCGACGTAGCTCTGCTCGACGCGCAGCGGCGGGTACTCGGGGTTCTCCACCACCGGCGTGCACAGGTCCGCGCCCACGTCGAAGAGGTCGTTCTGGATCCGGACGAGGACCTTCACGAGCTCCTCGTCCAGCTGCCCGAGGGCGATGGCCGTCCCGATGGCGGCGTTGGCCTCGTTGGCATCGGCGTAGGCCGAGATCCGCAGATCCGTCTTGGCGGTCCGGCTCATGTCGCCGAGCGCCGTGGTGCCCTTGTCGCCGGTACGGGTGTAGATACGCGTCAGATTGACCATGGGTCCAGCCTAGTTACGCACCGGCGCTCCGGAACGTGCGTGTGCCGACCGTCACGGCGAGCGCCGTGAGTCCGAGGGCGACGAGCACCCCGTACAGCATCGCCGGCGTCGTGTAGTGGCCGATGTACGCCTCCCGGACCGCGTCCACCAGATAGCGGAACGGCATGAGGTGCGAGACCACGTCGAGCCAGCCGGGGGCGAGGGCCATCGGCAGCATCAGGCCGGAGAGCAGCATCGCCGGCATCGCGAGCGTGTTGATCGCGGGTCCGAACTCCTGCGG
This sequence comes from Streptomyces sp. R44, assembly GCF_041053105.1. Lineage (NCBI taxonomy): Bacteria > Bacillati > Actinomycetota > Actinomycetes > Kitasatosporales > Streptomycetaceae > Streptomyces > Streptomyces sp. R44. The sequence goes on from NZ_CP163444.1 coordinate 5,836,918, forward strand.
GGTGCGCAGCTTCAGGGCGAGCGCGTACGAGAGGGAGGCGAGGGCTGCGGAGAGCAGGGCGACGAAGGCGAAGCCGACGAGGATCCCGGCGACGGGGGCCCGCAGGCCCATGGGGATCGCCACCAGGACGAGCAGGACGGCCTGGAGGACGAAGAGCGCGGCGTCCCGCAGGACCCGGCCGAGGAGCAGGGCGAGGCGGCTGATCGGGGTGACCCGCATCCGGTCGAACACGCCCCAGTTCTTCTCCATGATGATCGAGAAGCCGGCGAACGAGGCGCCGAAGAGGCCGAGCTGGAGCAGCAGGCCGGGGACGAGGATCTGCCAGGAGTCGCCTTCGCGGCCCAGCGGGAGGCCGGTGAGCAGCGGCCCGAAGAAGAGCAGGTAGAGCAGCGGCATCAGGGCGCCGAAGAAGATCTGGAAGGGGGAGCGCAGGGTCTGTCGGGCGTAGCGCCCGAAGAGCAGCGCGGTGTCGCGGAACAGCATCACGGGTCTCCTAGACCGCTACGGGGGTGGTGTCGACGGGCGCCGGGGCGCGGCCGGTGACCGCGAGGAAGGCCTCCTGGAGGGTGCTCGCGCGGTGCGCGGCCTTGAGGCCGGCCGGGGTGTCCTCGGCGACGACCGTGCCCTTGTCCACGATCACGAGGCGTTCGGCGAGCGCGTCGGCCTCGTCGAGGTAGTGCGTGGTGAGGACGACGGTGGTGCCGTGCTCGTCGCACAGCCGTCGCACCAGGGCCCACAGGTCGGCGCGGCTGCCGGGGTCGAGGCCGGTCGTCGGCTCGTCGAGGAAGAGGACCTCCGGGCGGTGGGTGAGCCCCATCGCGAGGTCGAGCCTGCGGCGCTGGCCGCCGGAGAGCGCCGGGGTCCTGCGGTCGAGGAGCTCGGTGAGGCCGAGGTCGGCGGCGAGCTCCTCGGCGCGGGCCGTCGCGGTCGTGCGGTCCAGGCCGTAGAGCCTGCCCTGTGTGACGAGCTCGGAGCGGACGGTCTCCTGGGGGTCGAGGCCGCCGGACTGGGCGACGTACCCGATGCGGCGGCGCACGGCGGCGGGGTCGCCGACGAGGTCGTGGCCGGCGACGGTGGCCGCGCCGCCGGTGGGCGGGAGGAGCGTCGTGAGCATCCGGAGGGTGGTGGTCTTGCCGGCGCCGTTGGGGCCGAGGAGTCCGAGGATCTCGCCGGGCCTGACGGTGAGGTCGATCCCTCGGACGGCCTCCACGGGGCCGTTCCTGGTCGAGAAGGTCCGGGCGAGCCCGGACGTGCTGATGATGGGCATGACGACCACAAAAACAGAGTCACTGAAATTTTGCAACGTCACCAAAAATTCAGAGGCACCGAAGTTTCAGGGAGCCTAGGATTGCCTAGGATGGGTCCATGGCCGAGGGACTCAGGGAACGCAAGAAGCGCGAGACGAAGCAGCGGATCTCGGACATCGCGACCGGGCTCTTCCTGGAGCACGGCTTCGTCGCCGTGACCGTCGCGGACGTCGCCGAGGCGGCGGACGTCTCCGTCAACACCGTCTACAACTACTTCCCGGCGAAGGAGGACCTCTTCCTCGACCGGATGGACGGCGTCACCCAGCGCCTCGCCCGGATGATCCGGGGCCGCGACCGGGGCGAGTCCGCCGCCCAGGCGGTCCTGCGGGAGCTGCGCCAGGACATCGGGGCCGTGTCACCCGCGTACGGACTCATGGACGGCTTCGACCGCTTCATGCACGTCATCGAGCACGCGCCCACGCTCAAGGCCCGCCTCTTCCATCTGCGGGAACAGGTCCAGGAGGCCGTCGTGGCCACCCTGCGCGAGGAGACCGGCGCGGCCGCCGACGACCCGCTGCCGCTGCTCGTCGGCGGCCAGCTCGCCTGGATCGAGAGCGCCGTCGTCGGCTACATCACCGGCGAGATGACCGCCGGACGCAAGGCGACCGCCGTCTCCCGCGAGGCCCTCGTCCTCCTCGACGAGATCGAGGAGCTGCTCGGCGAGAAGGTCCTGACGTACGCGGTGCGCGAAGGCTGAGCCCGTTCGCGCACCGCGACCTCAGGGTGTCGGGCGGCTGAGCCCGTTCGCGCACCGCGACCTCAAGCCGTCAGGCGGCCGCTCGCGCCGCCGGGCCCGAGACGCCCGCCGCCAGCGCGCGGGCCGCGCGGACCGCGTCCTCCTCCGTGGTGAAGCGCCCGAAGCCCACCCGGATGCTGCCCCGGATCCGCTCCGGCGCCAGACCGGCCGCCGTCAGGACGTGCGAGGGCTCCTGCGCCGAGCTGTTGCACGCCGACCCGGTCGACACGGCGATGTCCGTGACCTCCAGGAGCAGCTGCTGGGCGTCCGTGCCCTCGAAGGACAGGTTCACCGCGTGCGGCAGGAATCCCGGACCCGTACCGCTGTTCAGCGTGTACGGCACGAGCTCGGCGAGCGTCGCCAGGAACCGCTCCCGGAGCCCGGCGAGCCGCACCGCCTCCTCCGCCCGGCCCGTCGCGAGGACGCCGACGGCCGCGCCCAGACCGATGACGGCGGCCGTGTTGACCGTGCCCGCCCGCAGCCCGCGCTCCTGACCGCCGCCGTGCAGCAGCGGTGCGAGCGGGGCCCGGTCCGACAGGCCGTTGGACACGTACAGCACGCCGATGCCCTTCGGGCCGTAGATCTTGTGCCCGGAGAAGGTGAGCAGGTCCACCCCGAGCGCCCGGACGTCGACGGGCAACGAGCCCACGCCCTGCGTGGCGTCGCAGTGCAGCGGCACCCCGGCCGCACGCGTGACCGCGCCGATCTCCGCCACCGGCTGGATGGTGGAGAGCTCGTTGTTCGCCAGCATCACCGAGACCAGCGCGGTGTCCGGCCGCAGCGCCGCCGCGACCCGGTCCGCCGAGACGCGGCCCTGGCGGTCCACGGGCAGCACGGTCACCTCGTGTCCGGCCGCCCGCAGCGAACGGCAGCTGTCCAGTACGGACTTGTGCTCCACGGCCGTCGTCACCACATGGCGGCGCTCGCCGGGCGTGACGACCCCCTTGACGGCGAGGTTGTTGCCCTCGGTCGCACCGGACGTGAAGTAGATCTCGCTGCGCGCCGCCCCGATCAGCCGGGCGACGGCCCCGCGCGCCCGCTCCACCTCGCGGAAGGCGCGGATGCCGGCCGCGTGCGGGCTGGAGGGATTGGCGAAGCAGTGGGTGGCGGCGAAGCTCATCGCCTCGACGACCGCGGGGTCCGCCGGGGTGGTCGCCTGGTGGTCGAGATAGATCGTGGCCATACCTGTACTCCCGTCAGAAGACTGTCCGAGGTCCGTCAGAAGTCGTACGCGGTGTAGGGCAGGGCGATCGGATCGGCGCAGGCCGCGTCCGCGAAGACGAGGACGATCTCCTCGTCGGCGTCCGCCTGGGTGCGGAGGTAGATCTCGGCGCCCTTGGTCACCTTGTCCCGGTCGGCGAGCGAGTTGATGTCGACGACGTGGCGGCGGGCGCAGTCCGGGAAGGCGGCCCGCAGCCGGGCGAAGTAGCGGGCGAAGTACTCGGCGACGATGAGCGGGCAGCGCGGGACGACGTGGTCGTCCTTGACGGTGCCGGCGAGCACCTTCGCGTACCGGCGGGAGCGGAAGAGGATCTCGTCGCCCTCCAGGACGAACAGCGGATGTTCCGCCGGTTCGCGCAGCCGGCGCTTCATGGCGCGGGCGGCGCGATTGCGCAGGGTGCGCTCGCGGGTGACGGTGAAGGAGGTCCCGGCGTCGGCCGCGACGGCGGTGAGCGGGGAGACGTCGGCCGGCGCGGAGGGGGCGGCCGGCAGCGTACAGACCTCGTCGGAACAGGACATGCCGAGGTCGTTGACGATGACGTCGTAGACCACCTTGTTGCCGCGGTGCAATCGGCGGGCGGCGGCGCCGGTCTCCTGGGCCAGGGCGAAGGAGCTCAGGGAGAACTCCCCGATGCCGGCGGCCGTTTCGAAGTAGCCGCCCGCGACCAGTAACGCCGAGCGGCTACCGAGGTCGACGGTCTCCAGGAGGGGTTCGACGCGGGGCGGGAGGCTGCGGGTCCGGGGGGTGGCGAGGGTGTTCAACGGTGCACTCCGTTCTTCCGGGACGGGGATCGGTCGGATGACGCGGGGGGTGTGCCGGGCGGGGCGGCCGAGGAGGGCACGGCCGTGCCGACGGCCGCCGTCACCACGCAGAGCACGGCGGCCCACTGGGCGGGGGAGAGGTGCTCGCCGAGCAGGACGAGGCCCACCAGGGCCGCGATGACCGGCTCCACCGTGGACAGCACGGCGAAGACCCGGGGCGGCATCCGGCGCAGGGCGGCGAACTCCAGCGAGAAGGGGATGACCGTCGTCAGGACCGCGACCGCGAGCGCGGCCCCGAGCACCCCCGGCCGCAGGAGGACGTCGAGGGAGGGCAGGCCGAGCGCGGGGGCGGTGGGCAGGGCGAGGACGGCGGCGATCGTCAGGCCGAGGGCCAGGCCGGAACGGCCCGGGACCGCGCGGCCCACCCGGGCGCCGAGCAGGATGTATCCGGTGAGGGCGGCGCCGGTGAGCAGGCTCGCGGCGAGGCCGACCGGATCGTCCATGCCCCGCGTCCCGCCGAGCACGAGCAGGCCGGCGGCCGCGACCGCGACCCAGAGCCGGTCCACGGCGCGGCGCGAGGTGAGCGCGGCGAGCAGCAGCGGCCCGCTGAACTCCAGGGTCACCACGACACCGAGCGGCAGCCGGGAGGTGGCCTCGTAGAAGGCGAACTGCATGACGGTGAAGACGGCCCCGTAGGGGAGCAGGAGTCGCCAGTGGGTGCGCAGGAGCCGTGGCGCGGGCCGGGACAGCAGACAGAGCAGGGTGGCGGCGATGAGCAGCCGCAGCAGGGTCGCGCCCGTCGGTCCGGTCTCCTCGAACAGTCTTTTGGCGAAGGCGGATCCGAACTGCAGGCTGACCATGCCGGTGAGGAGCAGCAGCGGGGCGGGAGCGGCTCCCAGGGCGTGCGGGCGCATGACGGCACCTCCTCTCCAGGCGTCGGCCGCCGGACGGATGCCGAAGACTCTATACCCCCTAGGGGTATGGCGCGATCGTATGGGGTGTCAGGGGGCCTTCAGGGGGTGTCGTGAGTGTGACGTCCGTCAAAGAGGGCGTGACGCGCATTACTTCGCGGTCACATGGCGCCCCCCGACCGCTAATCTCCGCCGGAGAGCAGAAGTGAACAGGTGTGGAGGGGTGGAAGATCGTGGCCAAGAAGCTTGCCGTCATCGGGGCCGGACTCATGGGATCCGGCATCGCACAGGTCTCGGCACAGGCGGGCTGGGACGTCGTCCTGCGTGACGTCACCGACGCCGCCCTGACCCGCGGCACCGACGGCATCAAGGCGTCGTACGAGAAGTTCGTCGCCAAGGGCAAGCTCGCCGCCGAGGACGCCGAGGCCGCGCTCGGCCGGATCACCGCCACCACCGAGCTCGACGCCGTCGCCGACGCGGACGTCGTCGTCGAGGCCGTCTTCGAGAACCTCGACGTCAAGCACGAGATCTTCCGCTCGCTCGACAAGATCGCCAAGGACGGCGCGGTCCTCGCCTCCAACACCTCCGCGATCCCGATCACCAAGATCGCCGCGGTGACCGAGCGGCCCGAGGCCGTCGTCGGCGTCCACTTCTTCTCGCCCGTGCCGATGATGCAGCTCGTCGAGCTGGTCCGCGGCTACAAGACGAGCGACGAGACCCTCGCCACCGCCCGCGCCTTCGCCGAGTCCGTCGGCAAGACCTGCATCGTCGTCAACCGCGACGTCGCCGGCTTCGTCACCACCCGCCTCATCTCGGCCCTCGTCGTCGAGGCCGCCAAGCTCCACGAGTCGGGCGTCGCCACCGCCGAGGACATCGACATCGCCTGCAAGCTCGGCTTCGGGCACGCCATGGGCCCGCTCGCCACCGCCGACCTCACCGGCATCGACATCCTGGTGAACGCGGCCAACAACATCTACACCGAGTCCCAGGACGAGAAGTTCGCGCCGCCGGAGCTGATGCGCCGGATGGTGGACGCGGGTGACATCGGCCGCAAGAGCGGGCAGGGCTTCTACAAGTACTGAGCCGCGCCCGCCACCCCGCCTCACTCCGTGGGGTGAATTTCGGTATCGGTTCGCTGACAAGGCGCAACGTATCTGCCGGTGCGGCAGTCAGTTGTTGCGAAGACGGAGCACTCTCGGGGAGCGCATATGCACATCAGGGGCGACCACGTCGAGCTGGTCGTCGGGGGCCGCCTCGACGTCCGCAGCGCGGCGGACGCCCGTACGGTCCTGCACTCGGCCGTCGACGACGGAGTCGGCGACCTGGTGCTCGACCTGACCGGCCTCGACTCCTGGGACGCGACAGGACTCGGCGTCATCATGGGCGCCCACCGCAGGGCCGGCCGGTGCGGCCGGCGCCTCGTCCTGCGCGGGGTGCCGCCGCAGATGCAGCGGCTCCTCGTCGCCACCCGGCTGCACCGCATCCTCGCCATCGAGGGCGGCCTCGCCCTGGAGTCGCTGCCCCGGGTATGACCCCCGGGGTGCCCGCCAGGTGTGAAGCAGCTGTGAGAACCAGGCGTCACACCCAATCCTCACAAGACCGTGACGTCTTGGTCTCGGGGGCACCCCGCCTGTTCCCGACCGCCTGACCACGGTCTAGGGTTCGGTCGCCCGCACATTGACGGACCCGTCTGCACATGGGACGGACCCACCGGCGGGCACCGGACACCGCTTCTTGGGGGCTTGCACCATGGACCCGATCAACCCTGGGTCGGAGGAGTACGGTCACGACACCGAGGGCGAGGAGGCCCGCCAGGGCCGTGGCGTGCCCGCTCCGACGCCCGCGCGTGCCCGCGTCGTCCGGCTCGTCTCCGGCGAACTGCTCCTCACCGTCAACCCCGTCGACGGCAGCGAGATCGAACCCTGCCCGCCCGGGCAGGAACCGGAGGCCCCCCGCCCCCGCACCCCCGAGGAGCGCGCCGAGGCCGCCCGCGCCGTCGCCCCGCCCGTCCCGCCGGGCCCCGCCGCACCCGAGCTGCCCCTCCTCGAACGCCAGGAGGAGCGCGAGCGGCTCACCGGCATACTCCGCCAGGGCCGCTGCGCCCGCGTCGTCGGCGCCCCCGGATCCGGCCGCACCGCCCTCCTCGACGCCGTCGCCGCCGACTGCGCCGGCCTGGCCCCCGACGGCGTCGTCCGCCTCTCCGGCCACCACCGCACCCCCACCGAGCTGCTCCACGAGCTGTTCACCGCCGTCCGGTACGCCCCCGGGCAGCGCCCCGACCGGGCCGGCCTCCTCGCCCGGCTCCGGGACATCGGCGCCGTGGTCGTCGTCGACGACCTGGAATGCGGCGGCGCGGCCCTCGACGAACTCCTCGCCGCCGCCCCCGAGTGCGCCTTCCTCCTCGCCTCGGGACCCGACACCCCCGCCCCCTCCGCCGAGGCCCCCGTCGAGGAGGTCCTCCTCGCCGGCCTCGGCCGCGCCGCCGCCCTGGAGCTCCTGGAGAGCGCCGTCGGCCGCACCCTCACCGAGGAGGAGGCCAACTGGGCCGGCGACCTGTGGTTCGAGTCCGAAGGACTCCCGCTCCGCTTCGTCCAGGCCGGTGCCCTCCTCCGCCAGCGCGACCGGCTGCGCGTCACCCCCGCCGAGTTCGACGCCTTCGGCGCCCTCGAAGAGGCCTTCGGCCCCACCGACCCCACCGCGGCGGCCACCGTCGCGGCCGCCGCCTTCGACGGCATCGACGACCCCGACGTCGAACTGCGCGAGATTCCGCTGCCCAGCCTCGGCGAAGGCGCCGCCCCCGCCGCGCTCCTCGCCTCCCGCCTCAGCCGCTCCGCCCAGACCGCCCTCCGCTTCGCCGTCGCCCTCGGCGGCGAGGTCCCGCACCAGGCCCACCTCCCGGCCCTCGTCGGCGACACCCACGCCGACGCCGCCCTCGGCGAACTCATGGCCTGCGGACTGCTCAGCCCGGTCGGCCCCCGCTACCGGCTCGCCACCGGAGTCCTCACCCAGCTCCTCGCCCACGGGTACGAGCACGAGGCCGCCGACCGCGCCCACACCATCGCCCAGCACTACGCCTGGTGGGCGTCCCACCCCTCCGTCACCCCCGAGCGGGCCACCGCCGAGGCCGACGCCTTGCTCGCCGCCCTCACCGCGCTGATCCCCGGCACCGGGGAGAGCGCCGCCGAGCACCGGTCCACCGCCGTCCTCCTCGCCCGCGCCGCCGCGCCCGCCTTCGCCGCCGGACTGCACTGGGGCGCCTGGGAGCGCGCCCTGCGCGCCGGACAGGAAGCCGCCCGGCTCGCCGGCGAGGTCGCCGAGGAGGCCTACTTCCACCACGAGCTCGGCGTCCTCGCGATCTGCGCCGGAAACCTGGAGCGGGCCCGCGCCGAGCTGGAGGCCTCCATCGGCCTGCGCGGGGTGCTCGCCGACAAGCGCGGCACCGTCGCCGGCCGCCGGGCCCTCGCCCTCGTCGCCGACCTCTCCGGAGAGCACGCCGCCGCACTCCGCGCCGAGGAGCCCCTCTCCCCGCCGCGCGGCACCCCCGCCCTGCGCGGCCCGGCCGCCCGCCCCGCCCTCCCGAGACCGGAGCCCGTCACGGCCCCGCTGCCCGGCGGGCCCGTCCGGACCCCGGCGACGCCCCCGGTCCCCGCGTTCCCCGACTTCGCCGACGCGGGCCCCACGCTCGTCACCCACACCGACACCGCCAAGAACGGCGACCGCCGCTCCGGCCTCAAGGGCGGCATCCTCAGCGGCGCCCGCCGCAACCTCGTCGCCGTCGGCGCGGGCGCGCTCCTCGTCGCCGTCCTCGGCACCGTCGTCACCCTCGGCGCCACCTCCGGCAACGGCGACAACCCGGCCGGCGACCGCGTCACCTCCGACAGCACCGCGAACGAGAGCGGCGGCTCCGACGGCCTCGACGCCGAGGAGCCCGCCGACGGCGAGGCCGACCCGGCCGAGACCGGCCAGGCCACGCACTCGGACTCCCCGAGCCCCTCCGGCTCCGGCAGCGCGTCGCCGTCCGCCTCGACGGACCCGTCCGCATCCGGCTCTCCGTCGTCCTCGGGCAGCCCCTCGGCCACGACGGGAGCGCCGACGGCGACCACGGCACCGCCGACCGGACGCCCCACGACGACCGCGCCGCCGGCCACGACCACCCCGCCGCCGAGGCCGACGACCACGACGCCGAAGCCGCCGACGACCACCCCCGCGCCGCCGACGACGACCCCGCCGACCACGACCCCGCCGCCGACGACCGCCCCTCCGGCGACCAGCGAGACCACGACCCTCGGCGCCCCCTCCGCCTCCGAGACCGCCACGGACTCGCCGGCCTGACCCCGTACGGGAACGACGACGGCCCCGGGCGCGCTCACCGCACCCGGGGCCGTACTCGTACGCGTACGAGGATCAGAACAGCCGCAGCTTGTCGTCCTCGATGCCGCGCAGCGCGTCGTAGTCGAGGACCACGCAGCCGATCCCGCGGTCCGTCGCGAGCACCCGGGCCTGCGGCTTGATCTCCTGGGCCGCGAAGACGCCCTTCACCGGCGCCAGGTGCGGGTCGCGGTTGAGCAGCTCCAGATAGCGGGTCAGCTGCTCGACGCCGTCGATCTCGCCGCGCCGCTTGATCTCCACCGCCACCGTCGCGCCGTCGGCGTCCCGGCACAGGATGTCCACCGGGCCGATCGCGGTCGGGTACTCGCGGCGGATCAGCGTGTAGCCCTCGCCGAGGGTCTCGATGCGGTCGGCGAGCAGCTCCTGGAGGTGCGCCTCGACGCCGTCCTTGATGAGACCCGGGTCCACGCCCAGCTCGTGCGAGGAGTCGTGGAGGATCTCCTCCATCGTGATGATCAGTTTCTCGCCCGCTTTGTTGATCACGGTCCAGATGCCCGCCTCACCCTCGACGCCTTCCTTCAGGGTGCACGGCGGCGACATCCAGTTGAGCGGTTTGTACGCCCGGTCGTCCGCGTGGATGGAGACGCTGCCGTCTGCCTTGACCAGGATCAGACGGGGCGCGGAGGGCAGGTGGGCCGTGAGTCGACCCGCGTAGTCCACGGAGCAACGGGCAATGACGAGACGCATGGTCGCCAACGCTACAAGACGGGCGCTCTTCCGCGCGATTCGGGCATCGGCCCGGCACCCGATGGGGGCGGTCGTTGGCCGAACACCCGTCGGTTATCAGCCGGTTGTGTGCCCATTCTTCTGGTGCCGCCCGGACTGCGCGCTTACCGTGGAAGCTGGAGGTCGTCGTCCGTGCACGCAGCGTGGCGCACGGCCCGGCCTTCGTCCCTGCCCGCAAGACCCCGTCCGCGGGGTCGCGAGAGGAGAACCCATGTCGCTCGACGTCTCACCGGCGCTGTTGGAACAGGCCGAGCGAGGCGAGGTCGACGAAGCCGACTTCGTCGACTGCGTCCGGACCTCCCTGCCCTACGCATGGGAGATGATCAGTTCTCTGGTGGCACAGCTGAAGGTCGACGGCGGAGAGTTCGCCGACAACCAGACGCCGCCGCCGAATGAGCAGGCACGTGGTCAGCTGCTGCGCGCGCTCGCGAGCGATGCCATTCGTGGTGCGCTGCAGCGGCATTTCGGGGTGCGTCTCGCCTTCCAGAACTGCCACCGCGTGGCGGTCTTCCCGCTGGACCCGGCGGTGGACGAGCGGCTCGCCCGCTTCACGTCCGTACGGGGACAGCTGCTGAACCAGTCGCCGGAACTGCGCGACTGCTGAGACATGGTGCTGCCGCTCCGCATCGCGGGAGAAGGCGAACGATGCGAGCCGACGCGCATCGCCGCCGACAGGTGCAGGAGCGGCAGCACAGTCCCGGACGTGGCAGCCCTCACACCAGGAGCGGCAGGACCTCCGTGCCGAGCCGCCGCACGTTCTCCTCGGTCGCCGCGAGGTCGCCCGAGCCCTCCGCGAGCAGGGCGAAGCGCGTGATGCCCGTACGCTCCGCGGTCGCCGCGAGCCGGTCCGCCGCGCGCCGGGGCGTGCCCACCGGGTGCAGCCCGCACAGCAGCTCCGTGTACGCGACGGGATCCCGCATCGCCCGGTGCCGGCCGTCCACCGTCACATGCGCGTCGAGCCCCTGCTTCAGCCAGCCCGGCATCGCCTTCACCAGCGCCTCCGCCGCGTCCGCTCCCCGGTCCGCGAGCTGCGCCACTCCCGCCGAGACATGGCCGGCGCCGATCCGCGCGATCTCCTCCGTAGTCCGCCCGGCCTCCCGCGCGCACCGCGCCCAGGCCGCGACCATCTCGGCCTTCTCCTCGTCGCCGCAGTGCATGCCGAGCAGCATCGGCAGTCCGCGCTCCGCCGCGAGCTTCACGCTCTTCGGCGAGGTGCAGGCCACCACCACCTCGGGGGAGGCCGCGCCGCCGATCAGCTCGTCGGGGCGGGGCACCACCGGCACCTCACGGAAAGCGAATCGTTCCCCCTCGGCGCCGACCCGCGGCTCGGTGAGCCAGCGCAGCAACAGGTCGAGCGATTCGGGGAACCCCTTCTCGTACGCCTCCAGACCCGCGCCGAACACCTCCAGGTCGACCCACGGCCCGCCCCGGCCCACCCCGAGGGTGAACCTGCCGCCCGAGGTGAGGTGCAGCAGCGCCGCCTGCTCGCCGAGGGCGACCGGATGGACGGTCGGCAGCACGCTCACCGCCGTGCCGACCCGGAGCCGCCGGGTCCTGCCGAGGAGCAGCGCCGCCAGCGTCACGGCCGAGGGGCAGACCCCGTACGGCACGAAGTGGTGCTCGGCGAGCCAGACGGAGTCGAGCCCCGCCTCCTCGGCGACCTCGGCGGTCCGCACCGCCCGGTGCAGTGCCTCCCCCTGGCCCTGGCCCGGGAACTGGGCTGCCAGAACGAACGTACCCACGCGCATCGCCTTCTGCCTCCTTGCGGCCGACGCGTATCTCCCCTCGCACTGGCACCAACGTCTGACACGTGCCAAAGGCAACGGCCGTTCATGAAGTTCTTGCGATTTTCGGCTAAGCCGTCCCGGGCGGGGCCCGGGGCACCGGGTGGCCCCCCGTAGGCTGGAGGGAACGGTCCGTGTTCCCAGACCCCGTGAGGTGTGCCCGTGTCCCCGCGTCACAACCGCTCCCGAGGCGGCGGTAAGCCCGAGCAGCAGGGCGACCACGGCGACCGGTACGGCGGTGCGCAGCGCACCGAGTCCTGGCAGGGCGAGGAGTGGTACGTCCGGCTCGTCGCCGGTGCGAGCGCCCCCGGCAAGCGCTACCGCTGCCCGGGCTGTGACCAGGAGATCCCGTCCGGCGCCCCGCACGTCGTGGCCTGGCCCGAGTGGGGCGGAGTGGACGACCGCCGGCACTGGCACAAGGCCTGCTGGAACGCGAAGGACCGCCGCACCAGCAGGGTGCAGCGGTCCCGCAACGCGCCGAGGTACTAGATCACACGTCCCGGCTGTTCAGGGCGCCGAAGGCGCCGGCGAACGCGGCGGCCGTGATCCCGAGCAGGATGAAGAGCGGCTCCCAGCCCGAGGGGCCGTCGTCGCCGAACGGCGGGTGGGTGCTGTAGAGCACGATCATCTGCGAGGGGATCGCGTAGGTCAGCAGGAACTCCCGCACCGACGTGAGCGCCTCGGAGAACATGAACATGGCGGCCACGAGCGGCAGCAGCAGCAGACCGATCATCACGGTGATCGCGCCCGCCGAGTGCCGGATGAGCGTGCCGATCGCCATCGAGAGCAGCCCGAGCGTCGCCAGGTAGGCGGCCGCTCCCACCGTCGCCCGCAGCCATTCCCCGGCCGTCGGCTCCGCCGCGTCCACCATGCCGACCTGGGCCGCCGCGACGAGCCCCGTGATCACCAAGGCGATCGAGAAGACCAGCAGGAAGAAGACGATCGCCTTCGCCGTGAGCACCCGGGCCCTGCTCGGGCAGGCCGTCAGGGTCGTACGGATCATGCCCGTGCCGTACTCGGAGGCGATCGTCAGCACGCCGAGGGTGATCACGCAGATCGACGCCGGCAGCATCCCGAAGAAGCCGAAGCCGAGCGCGGACTCCTCGCCCATCGGGGCCTCGGAGGCGGCGGCGATGGCGGCGACACCGATCCCGATGCCGATCATCAGCAGGATCATCACCCCCAGCGTCCACATCGTCGACCGCACCGAGCGGATCTTCGTCCACTCGGAGGCGAGCGCGTCACCGAGGTGCGCGGCACGGACCGGGATGGGGGAGACGTAGGCCTGCGGCGCCGGGGCGTGGTGGGGAGCGGGGGCGGTCATCGGGCGTCCTTCGGGGTGTCGCTCGGCTGCGGGAGGCCCGGCTGCGAAGCGGCCGGAGGGGCGTACGGACCCGGCGCGGGGGCCTGCGGGGCGGCGGGGGCGGCGTACGGACCGGGCGCGGGGGCCTGCGGGGCGGCGGGCGCGGCGTACGGACCCGGCGCGGGGGCCTGCTGCGGGGCGGCGGGCGCGGCGTACGGACCCGGCGCGGGGGCGTGGGGGCCCTGCGGAGCCCCGCCGTACGGGTTCTGCCCGGGCGGCGGCGGGGCGTACCAGCCCTGCTGCGGCACGTCCTGGACCGGCGGCTGCGGCGGCATCCCGTACCCCTGCTGTCCGGGGTGGACGGGCGGCTGGAGGTGGGCGAGACGGTCGTCGGTGGAGCGGTAGTCCACCGCGCCCTGCGTCAGCCGCATGTACGCCTCCTCCAGGGAGGCCTGGTGCGGGGACAGCTCCCAGAGCCGTACGTCCGCGCCGTGCGCCAGGTCGCTGATCCGCGGCAGCGGCAGGCCCGTGACCCGCAGCGCGCCGTCCGGCTCGGACAGCACCTGGCCGCCGGCCTCGATGAGCACCGAGGTCAGCTTCTCGCGCTGGGCCGGCTCGGTGCCCGGCGTCCGCACCCGGGCGAAGTCGGCGGAGTTCGCCGAGATGAAGTCCGTGACGCTCATGTCCGCGAGCAGCTGCCCCCGGCCGATCACGATCAGGTGGTCGGCCGTCAGCGCCATCTCGCTCATGAGGTGGCTGGAGACGAAGACCGTGCGGCCCTCGGCGGCCAGCTTCTTCATCAGGTTCCGCACCCAGAGGATGCCCTCGGGGTCCAGACCGTTGACGGGCTCGTCGAAGAGCAGCACCTGCGGGTCGCCGAGGAGGGCCGCCGCGATGCCGAGCCGCTGGCCCATGCCGAGCGAGAAGCCCTTCGAGCGCCGCCGGGCGACGTCCTGGAGACCGACCACGCCGAGGACCTCGTCGACCCGCTGCGCCGGGATGCCGGCGAGCTGGGCGAGCGACAGCAGATGGCTGCGGGCGCTGCGGCCGCCGTGCACGGCCTTGGCGTCGAGGAGCGCGCCGACCTGCCGGGGCGCGTTCGGCAGCTGCCGGAACGGGTGGCCGCCGATCGTGACGTGACCCGCGGTGGGCCGGTCGAGGCCCAGGATCATGCGCATCGTCGTCGACTTGCCGGAGCCGTTGGGCCCCAGGAACCCGGTGACGACACCGGGCCTCACCTGGAAGGAAAGGTTGTACACGGCCGTCTTGGCGCCGTAGCGCTTCGTCAGGCCGACTGCCTCGATCATTCTCCAGCCCCATCGACAGGTCGGTTCGCATCCATGTCGGGGCGTGGCGGCCTTCGGCCGGAGCCCCCCGTATGAGCTAGGAGCTTATCCAGCCGTTGACGGTTCCGCCGAAGCGGAACCGTGATCCTCCGGTGCGCGCGGGGTCAGGCGTCGCGCTTCTTGATCACCAGATAGCCGCCGAGCAGCGAGGCCACCACCCAGAGCAGCATGATCCCGAGCCCGCCCCAGGGGCCGTACGGCGCCTTCTCCGAGCCCATCGCGTCCGGCACCACCTGCATGATCTTGGAGCCGGCCTGGTCGGGGAAGTACTTGGCGACCTCCTTGGCCTTCGGGACCGCCGACAGGATCTGCGAGATCAGGAAGAAGAACGGCACCAGGATGCCGAGCGACAGCATCGAGGAGCGGAGCATCGTCGCCACGCCCATCGAGAAGATCGCGATCAGGCCCATGTAGAGGCCGCCGCCGACCACCGCGCGCAGCACGTTGTCCGCGCCCAGGTTCGTGCGGTGCTCGCCGAGCAGCGCCTGGCCGAGGAAGAAGGAGAGGAAGCTGGTCGCCAGGCCCACGACCAGGGCGAGCCCCCCGGCCACCGCGATCTTCGAGAAGAGGAAGGTCGCGCGCTGCGGCACGGCGGCCAGCGAGGTGCGGATCATGCCCGAGGAGTACTCGGTCCCCACCACCAGGACGCCGAAGACCACCATGGCCAGCTGGCCGAGGATCATCCCGGAGAAGCTGGCGAACGTCGGGTCGAAGGTGGCCCGCTCCACATCGCTGAGATCGTCGAACGTCGACTTGAACAGGGCGCACAGCGCCGCGCTCATCGCCACCGTGACGAGAAGGGCGCTCGCGAGGGTCCAGACGGTCGACGACACCGTCCGGATCTTGGTCCACTCGGACTGGAGGACCGCGGATGCCGCTGCCATCGTTCAGGCTCCCTCGGAGGTCGTGCCCCACCGGGGGCCGGGCGCCGCGGCGCCGCTGTGTACGTCGGTGCCGTGCGCGTGGTACTCCACCGCGCCGGCCGTCATCTGCATGAACGCTTCTTCCAGGGAGGCGCGCTGGGCGCTCAGCTCGTGCAGCACCAGCCCGTTCTCCGCCGCCAGCTCGCCCAGCTTCTCGGTCGTCGCCCCGTCCACCTCAAGGGTCCCGTTGCCCGCCTCGATCACGACAAAACCGTTGGCGTGGAGCACGTCCCGCAGTCGTTCCTGCTGTGGAGAGCGCATCCGCACATAACTCCGGGAATTCTGCTGGATGAAATCCGCCATCGACGTGTCGGCCAGCAGTTTTCCCTGCCCGATCACGATCAGATGATCGGCCGTCAGCGCCATTTCACTCATCAGATGGCTGGAAACGAAGATCGTCCGGCCCTCGGCCGCCAACGCCTTCATCAGATTGCGGATCCAGTGAATTCCCTCGGGGTCCAGACCATTGACGGGTTCGTCGAACATCAGGATCTCGGGATCGCCGAGGAGCGCCGACGCGATGCCGAGACGCTGCCCCATGCCGAGGGAGAACCCCTTCGACTTCTTCTTCGCGACCGGCGTCAGACCCACCAGGTCCAGCACCTCGCCCACCCGGCTCGCCGGGATGCGGTTGGACTGCGCCAGACACAGCAGGTTGTTGTACGCGGAGCGGCCGCCGTGCATCGCCTTGGCGTCGAGCAGCGCCCCGATGTACTTCAGCGGCTCGGCCAGGTCCCGGTAGTGCTTGCCGTCGATCCGGACCGTCCCGCTCGTCGGGTTGTCCAGGTCGAGCATCATCCGCATCGTCGTCGACTTGCCCGCCCCGTTCGGCCCGAGGAAGCCGGTGACCACGCCGGGGCGGACCTGGAAGGAGAGATGGTCGACCGCGGTCTTCGTCCCGTACCTCTTCGTCAGGCCCTCAAGCTCGATCATGCGCACCAACCTACGGGTACGCAAAACCCCCCGCCACCGGAATGACGGAGGGTCTTTCTGCGTCAGGTGCTTACCGGGACTGCTGGGCCGGGACGCCGGCCGTGCGCTCGTCGTCGATCGGGGAGCCGGCCGCCGCCACCGCGGCACCGGTCAGCGTCGCCAGCATCTCGCGGACGTTGGTCAGCTGCGCGTTGATGGAGTCGCGGCGGTTCGTCAGCGCCGCGAGCTCGCGCTCCGATTCCGAACGGATCCGGTCGGCCTTGGCGTTCGCGTCGGCCACGATGTCCTCGGCCTGGCGCTGCGCGGTCTCCACCGTCTGACGGGCCCGGCGCTCCGCGTCCGTGCGCAGCTTCTCGGCCTCCAGGCGGAGCTGCTCGGCGCGGTGCTCGATCTCCGCGAGGCGCTTCTCGGCCTTGGCCTGGCGCGAGGCCAGGTCCCGCTCCGACTGCTCGCGGCGCTTCGCCAGGTTCGTCTCGAAGTCCGCGGCGGCCTGGGCGGCCTTGGCGCGGGTCTCCTCGAAGAGGGCGTCCGCCTCCTCACGCTTCGACTGCGCGTCCTTCTGCGCCTCGGCGCGCAGCGAGTTGGCCTCGCCCTGCGCCTTCTCGACGATCCGGACGCCCTCGTCCTCGGCCTTGGCCTTCCGCTCGGCCGCGAAGGACTCCGCGTCGTTGCGCACCTGCTGGGCGGCCGACTCGGCCAGCTCGCGGTGCTGCTCGGCGGCGCGACGGGCCTCCTCACGCAGGTCCTTCGCCTCCTCCTCGGCGAGCCGCAGGATCTTCTCGACGCGGGCGCCGAGACCGGCGTACGACGGCTCCGCGTCGGTGACCTGCGCCTGGGCGTTCTGCGTCTCGAGGTGGAGTTCCTCGATGCGCTTCTCCAGCGAGGTGATGCGGGACAGGGCGCTGTCGCGGTCGGCCACGAGCTTGGTAATGCGGTCGTCCACCTGACCGCGGTCGTAACCGCGCCGCACGAGCTCGAAGCCGAAGGGGGAGGAAGTGTCGCTCATGGGGTTCCTGTCGAATGAGACCGGTGAGGTGTTAGAGGGAATCCTAGGGGCCGAAGCGGCGTGTCATCGAGCGTATGCCCGTTTGATCTGGAGAATGTCCAGCCTTTTGAGTGGCTAGCCGTCCTGGGACTTGCCACCCGTACGAGTGGACCCCGACGACGCACCCGCCTTGACCCCGTCCTTTCCGGCGGACGGCGTCTCGAAAGACTCCAACGCCTCCAGGACGTCCTGGACACGGGAGATCTCGGCATTGATGTCCTTGCGACGCCGCGTCAGCGTTTCCAGCTCGCGCTGTCCTTCCGCGACGGTCTTCTCCGCCTCGGCCGCGGCCTCCGCACGGATCCGCTCGGCCTCCGCCTTGATGGCCTCGGCCTCCGCGGTCAGCGAGGCCTTCTTCTGCTCGGCCTCCTTCAGGAGCCCCTCCGCCTTGCGGACCGCGGCGATGCGGACCTTGCTCGCCTCCGAACTCGCCTCGGAGACCAGCTCCTTCGCCTTCTCCTCCGCCTCGGCGCGCTGCTCCTCGGCCGCCTTCACCAGCTTGTCGACGCGCTCGCCGGCCGTCTTCATCTGCTCGGCCGACTCGCGCCGCGCCCGCTCGTGCAGCTCCTCGATCTCGCCCTCGATCCGGCCCCGCAGCTCCTCGGCCCGCTCCCTTATGGCGGTCGCGTCGCTGCGCGCCCCGACCAGGAGCTCGTCCGCGTCCGTACGGGCCTGCTCCACCAGCGAGTTGCCCTCGACGGTCGCCTCGGCGACGATCCGCTCGGCCTCCTTGCGGGCCGCGCCGACCATCGTGTCCGCCTGCGACTCGGCCTCCGTGGTGGCGCGCAGCGCCTCCTCCTGGGCCTTGGCGACGAGCTGGTCGGCCTGCTCGGCCGCGTCCGAACGCTTCCGCGCCCCGGCCTCGCGGGCCTCGTCGAGGGTCCGGTCGGCCTCCTCGCGGGCCTCGGCGCGCATCTGCTCGGCCGCGGCCGCGGCGTCGGCCTTCACCCGCTCCGACTCGGTACGGATCCGCTCGGCGTCCCGCAGGGCCTCGGCGATCGCCTCGGCGCCCTCGGCGCGCAGCCGCTCGGCCTCCTCCGCGGCGGCGTCGACCGTACGGCCGGCCTCGGCGCGGGCGTCGGCGCCGACCGAATCGGCCAGCTCGGCCGCCTCGTTCACGATCCGCTCGGCCTCGGCGGTCGCCTCGCCGACGAGGGCGTCGGCCTGTCCGGCGGCGTCCGCACGGCGCTGGTCGGCGGCCTTGCGGGCTTCGTCCAGGAGCTGGTCGGCATCGGCCAGCGCGGCGTTGCGCAGGGCCTGCGCGTGCGCCTCGCCGTCGGCCTTGACCTGCTCGGCCTCCGCGCGCAGCCGCTGGGAGTCCTGCTCGGTCGTCTCGCGCAGCTCGGCGGCCTCGGCCGCGATCCGCTCGGCCTCGGCGGTGGCCTCGCCGATGAGGGTGTCGGCCTGCTCGGCGGCGTCGGTGCGGCGCTTGTCGGCGGCCTTGCGGGCCTCGTCGAGGACCTGCTCGCCCTCGGCGCGGGCCTCGGCGCGCAGTGCCTCGGCCTGTGCCTCGCCGTCGGCCTTGGCCTGCTCGGCCTCGGCCCGCAGGCGCGCCGCGTCCTGTTCGGTCGTCTCCATGAGCTCGACCGCCTCGGCGGTGAGCCGCTCGGCCTCGGCGGTGGCCTCGCCGATGAGGGTGTCGGCCTGCTCGGCGGCGTCGGTGCGCCGCTTGTCGGCGGCCTTGCGGGCCTCGTCGAGGACCTGCTCGCCCTCGGCGCGGGCCTCCGCGCGCAGTGCCTCGGCCTGCGCCTCGCCGTCGGCCTTGGCCTGCTCGGCCTCGGCCCGCAGCGCGGCGGCCTCGGCACCGATCCGCGCGGCCTCGGCGGTCGCCTCGCCGACGAGCGTGTCGGCCTGCTCGGCGGCGTCCGCGCGCCGCTTGTCCGCGGCCTGCCGGGCCTCGTCGAGGACCTGCTCCGCCTCGGCGGCGATCCGCTCGGCCTCGGCACGTGCCTCGCCGACGGTCGTCTCGGCGCGCTCGGCGGCCTCCGAACGGATCCGGTTCGCGTCCTCCCGGGCGTCCGCCCGGGTGCGGGCCGCGTCCTGTTCGGCCGAGGCCAGCGCGTCCGTCGCCTCGGTCCGTACCCGCTGGGCGTACTCGGCGGTGTCCGCCCGCAGCTTCTCCGCCTCGGCGAGCGCGTCCGTGACCGTCCGCTCCGCCAGTGCCTTCGCGGCCTCCGACTCCTCCTGGGCACGCGCCCGTGTGGCGGCGGCGTCCTCGGTCGCCCGCTCCCGCTCCTCGTACGCGTCGGAGCGGACCCGGTCCGCCTCCTCCTGCGCCTCGGTCCGCGTCCGCTCGGCCGCGTGCTCGGCGGCGGAGCGCAGCCCGGCGATCTCCTCCTCGGCCTGCTCGCGCAGACCGGCCACCGAGTCACGCACCTCCTGGGCGGCTCGCGAGGCCGCGGTGACCATCTCGGTCGCCCGCGCGTCCGCCTCCTCGACCAGGCGCTGCGCCTCGGTCTGCGCGTCCTCGACCCGCTTGCGGGCGGCCGCGAGGAGCTCCTCGGACTGCTCCCGGGCGTGCTCACGCTCCCGGCCGGCCTCGGAACGGGCCGACTCCAGGGTCTCCTCGGCCTCCCGGCGGCGCCGGACGGCCTCCTCCTGCGCGGCGGCGAGCGCCTCGGCGGCCTCGGCGGCGACCCGCTCGGCGGCGGCGCCGGCCTCGGCCCGCATCCGGTCGGCGGACTCCTGGGCCTCCGACTTCAGCCGCTCGGCCTCCTCGGACGCCTCCGTGCGCAGCCGTACCGCCGCGGACTCGGCCTCGGTACGCGCGGTGGACGCATCCGCCGAGGCCTCGGCGCGCAGCCGCTCGGCCTCCTGCTCGGCCTGCTCCTGGAGGGTACGGATCCGCTCGGCGGCCTCCGTCCGCAGCCGCTCGGTCTCCTCGGCGGCCTCGCGCCGGATCCGCTCGCCCTCGGCCCGCGCGTCGGTGAGCTCCTCGCCGGCGGCCGCGACCTTCGCCTCGGCGTCGGTGTGCAGCCGGGTCAGCTCCTCGGCGGCCTCCGCGCGGCGCGCCTCGGCGGCCCGCTCGGCGTCCGCCCGCAGTCCGGCGGCGGCCTCCTCGGCCGCGGTCCTCACCGACTCGGCCTGCTCCTCGGCCTCGGCGCGCAGCCGCTCGGCCTCGGCGCGGGTGCGCTCCAGGGTCTCCTCGGCCTGGGTGCGGAGCGTCTGGGCGCGCTCCATCGCCTCCGACTTGACCCGCTCGCTCTCGGCGCCGGCCTTGGCGCGCTGCTCCTCGGCGTCCGTACGGGCCTTGGTGAGGAGCTCCTCGGCGGTCTTCGCCGCCTCCTCGATCTGCTGGAGGGCCTCGCGGCGGGCCTCGGAGCGGATCCGCTCGCCCTCGTCGATGGCCTCGGCGCGCAGCTGTTCGGCCTCGCCGCGCAGCCGACGGGCCTCCTCCTGGAGCTCGACCGTCTTGGCGCGGTACTCCTTGGTGTCGTCCTTGGCCGAGCCGAGCAGTTCGTCGGCCTGCTCCCCGGCCTCGGCGCGCAGCCGGTCCGCCTCGGTCTCGGCCTCGCGGCGGACCCGCTCGGCCTCCTCGGCGGCCTTGCGGGTGGTCTCCCGGGCGTCCTCGGAGGCCTTGGTGAGCATCTCCTCGGCGCTGCGGGCGGCCTTGGCGAGGGCGGCGGCGGAGTCCTCTGCGGCGGCCGTGACGGCCTTCTCGGAGGCCTCGGTGACGAGCTTCTCCGCCTGGGCGGTCGCCTCGCGGAGCTTCTCCTCGGCCTCGGCCTTGAGGGCCTCGGCCTCCTTGGTGGCCTCGCCGACGAGGCGGGCGATCTCCGTCTTGGCGGTGCGGGTGCGCTGCTCGTTGACCGACTCGGCGGAGGCCAGCTGCTTGGCGGCGGTCTCCTTGGCCTCGGTGAGGGCCTTCTCGGCCTCGGCGCGGGCGAGCCGGAGCTTCTCGTCGGCCTCCTGCATGCGCTGTTCGGCGGCGCGGGAGAGCTCGGTGGCCTGGCGGCGGGCCTGGTCGGTCTCGGCGGCGGTGGTCGAGCGGAGCTGCTCGGCGTGGCTGGTGGCCTCCTGCGCCTGGCTGGAGGCGGCGCCGATGAGCCGCTCGGCGTCCTTGCGGGCGCGCAGCAGAATCGCTTCGGCCTCGGCACGGGCGGCCTCGGCCTCGGCGCCGACGCGGCGGCTGGTCTCCTCGGCGAGCCGGGTGGCCTCGGCGCGGGCGGCGGCGAGCGACTGCTCGGCCTCCGCGCGGGACTCCTCCATCAGGCGGCGGGCCTGGGACTCGGTGCGGGCGCGCAGCTGTTCGGCCCAGGCGACGTTCTCGTTGACGTGCGCCTCGACGGTCTGGCGGCGCTCGTTCAGCTCCTGGTCGAGCTGCTGGCGGCGCTGGACGGCCTCGTTGTGCAGCTCGGCCTGGAGCCGGGCCTGGTGCTCGGCGTGCTCCTGGAGGATGCGCTGGGTCTGGGCGCGGGCCTCGCGCAGCTCGCGCTCGGCGTCCTGGCGGAGCTGCTCGGCCTGCGCCTGCGCGTTCCGCAGCAACTGCTCGGCCTGGTAGCCGATGTCGGCGCTGTCGTACGCCGGCCGGGAGGCGATGGTGCGGCGCGCCTCGTGGAGCTTGGCGCGCAAGACCTCGACCTGGTAGCCCAGGTCCTCGGCATGCTGGACGGCCTTCTCGCGTTCGGTCTTCAGCCGGTCCATCTCGGCTTCGAACCTGGCGAGATGGTCGTCTTCAGCTCGGTGGCTCTCCTGGCGTTCGTAGCCCCGCACTGCGCGGTCCCATCCTTCCCCGAAGCTCTTCGAGCAGGGGAGACCCCAACCCTGGTCGCAACTCCTACGAGCACGCCCTCACGGCCGAGGACGGACCCCCGGGGAATCGTGGCAGATCGGACGACCCCGACATCCCGACTTCGGTGCCGCACGGAGCGGCCCCGACCGGCCCCGGCCCGGAGTCGCCCACTCTACCGGGCCAGGAATCCGGAGGTCAGTGCTCCGCTGAGGAGTGGTCAGCGGACGGCTCGGCCGAGGTGACCAGTTCCGTGAGGACGCCGTGGCAGTCCTTGGGGTGGAGGAAGGTGATCCGGGAGCCCATGGAGCCGATCCGCGGCTCGTCGTAGAGGACACGGACGCCCTTGCCGCGGATGGCCTCGGCATCTCCGTCGACGTCCGCCGTGCCGAAGGCGATGTGGTGCACGCCCTCACCGTTCTTGGCGAGCCACTTGCCCACCGCCGAGTCCTCCCGGGTCGGCTCCAGGAGCTGGAGGTAGGAGGCCCCGCCGTCGTCGGTCCCGTTGATCTTGAGCATGGCCTCGCGGACGCCCTGCTCCTCGTTGACCTCGGAGTGGAAGACCTCGAACCCGTACGTGGCACGGTAGAACTCGACAGTTCTAGCCAGGTCGAAACAGGCGATCCCGATGTGGTCGATTCGCGTCAGCATGGAACCAGTGCACCGCCGGAAAGGTGGTTACGCAACGTGCGCGCGATCACACCATCGGGCCGATGACCCGGCGCCGCACCGCTCAGTACATTGGCGGTAAACCCTCGTTCACTCCTCATCCCAAGGGGCCGTGCCTCATGTCTGGAACGACCGGTACCACCTCAGTGATCGTCGCGGGCGCCCGCACGCCCATGGGTCGCCTGCTCGGCTCGCTCAAGTCCTTCTCGGGCGCCGACCTCGGCGGCTTCGCCATCAAGGCCGCCCTGGACCGGGCCGGCATCGGCGGCGACCAGGTGCAGTACGTGATCATGGGCCAGGTGCTCCAGGCGGGCGCCGGGCAGATCCCCGCCCGTCAGGCCGCCGTGAAGGCCGGCATCCCGATGAACGTCCCCGCGCTCACCATCAACAAGGTGTGTCTGTCGGGTCTGGACGCCATCGCGCTCGCGGACCAGCTGATCCGCGCGGGTGAGTTCGACGTCGTCGTCGCCGGCGGCCAGGAGTCCATGACGAACGCCCCGCACCTGCTGCCGAAGTCCCGCGAGGGCTTCAAGTACGGCGCCATCGAGATGCTCGACGCCATGGCGTACGACGGTCTCACCGACGCCTTCGAGGGCATCGCCATGGGCGAGTCCACGGAGAAGCACAACACCCGCCTCGGCATCGGCCGCGAGGTGCAGGACGAGCTCGCCGCCCTCTCGCACCAGCGCGCCGCCGCCGCCCAGAAGAACGGCATCTTCGAGGCCGAGATCACCCCGGTCGAGATCCCGCAGCGCAAGGGCGAGCCGGTCGTCTTCGCCAAGGACGAGGGCATCCGCGCGGAGACCACCGTCGAGTCCCTCGGCAAGCTCCGCCCGGCCTTCACCAAGGACGGCACCATCACCGCCGGCACCGCCTCGCAGATCTCCGACGGCGCCGCCGCCGTGGTCGTGATGAGCAAGGCCAAGGCGCAGGAGCTGGGCCTGGAGTGGATCGCCGAGATCGGCGCCCACGGCAACGTGGCGGGCCCGGACAACTCCCTCCAGTCGCAGCCGTCCAACGCGATCCTGCACGCCCTCAAGAAGGAGGGCCTGGAGGTCTCCGACCTCGACCTGATCGAGATCAACGAGGCCTTCGCCGCCGTCTCGCACCAGTCCATGAAGGACCTCGGCGTCACCCCCGAAAAGGTGAACGTCAACGGTGGCGCCATCGCGCTCGGCCACCCGATCGGCATGTCCGGCGCCCGTCTGGTGCTGCACCTGGCCCTGGAGCTCAAGCGGCGCGGCGGCGGCGTCGGCGCGGCGGCCCTGTGCGGCGGCGGCGGCCAGGGCGACGCGCTCATCGTCAAGGTCCCCGGCAAGTAGTCCTTCGGTCAAGGAGCAGCGCACATGGTGGACGTCCCCGAACTCGTCGCCCAGGCACGGGAGGGCAGGCCGCGGGCCGTGGCCCGGCTGATCTCGCTCGTGGAGGGGGCGTCCCCGCAGCTGCGCGAGGTGATGGCGGCGCTCGCGCCGCTCACCGGCGGCGCGTACGTGGTGGGCCTGACGGGCTCGCCGGGCGTGGGCAAGTCCACGTCGACGTCCGCGCTGGTCTCCGCGTACCGCCGGGCGGGCAAGCGGGTCGGCGTGCTCGCCGTCGACCCGTCCTCGCCGTTCAGCGGGGGAGCTCTCCTCGGCGACCGGGTCCGGATGTCGGAGCACGCCTCCGACCCGGGCGTCTACATCCGCTCCATGGCCACCCGCGGCCATCTGGGCGGGCTCGCCTGGTCCGCCCCGCAGGCCATCCGCGTCCTGGACGCGGCCGGCTGCGAGGTGATCCTGGTGGAGACCGTCGGCGTCGGGCAGTCCGAGGTGGAGATCGCCTCACAGGCCGACACCTCGGTGGTGCTCCTCGCGCCGGGCATGGGCGACGGGATCCAGGCCGCGAAGGCGGGCATCCTGGAGATCGGCGACGTGTACGTGGTGAACAAGGCCGACCGGGACGGTGCGGACGCCACCGCCCGGGAGCTCAACCACATGCTGGGCCTCGGCGAGGCGCGGGGCGCGGGCGACTGGCGGCCGCCGATCGTCAAGACGGTCGCGGCGCGCGGCGAGGGCATCGACGAGGTCGTGGAGGCGCTGGAGAAGCACCGCGCCTGGATGGAGGAGCACGGGGTCCTGGCGGAGCGCCGCCGGGCCCGTGCCGCGCGCGAGGTGGAGACCATCGCGGTCACCGCCCTGCGCGAGCGCATCGGCGACCTGCACGGCGACCGGCGCCTGGACGCCCTCGCCGAGCGGATCACGGCGGGCGCCCTCGACCCGTACGCGGCCTCCGACGAGCTGGTCGCGAGACTGACCGGAAACTGACCCCCGGTACGGACGAGAAGGGCCCCTCCGGTCACCGGAGGGGCCCTTCTCGTCTCTGTCAGGTCACGGCTTGCCGCGGCGGCCGCGGAGCTGTTCGGCGATCGGCTTGAGGGACTCGTGGAGGTCGCCGAGGGCCTCGCCGCTGAGCTGGTCGATGAAGTGCCTGCGCACCGACTCGACGTGGTGCGGGGCGACCTTGCGCATGGTCTCCATGCCGTCGTCGGTCAGGACGGCGTAGAGCCCGCGCCGGTCGGACTCGCAGTTCTCGCGGCGTACGAGACCGGCGTTCTCCATGCGGGTGATCTGGTGGGAGAGCCGGCTCTTCGACTGGAGGGTGGCCGCGGCGAGGTCGCTCATGCGCAGCCGCCGTTCCGCCGACTCCGAGAGGTTCACCAGGATCTCGTAGTCGTTCATCGTCAGGCCGAAGGGCTGGAGGTCACGCTCCAGCTGGTACGTCAGCATTCTCTGGACGTCCAGGAACGTGCGCCAGGCGCACTGCTCGCCGTCGGTGAGCCAGGGGGTGGCCGTCTCGGTCTCCATATATGGATTCTACCTAAGAAGTTGAATACTTGACGAAGTCTGGGGTGTGACGCCGCGCACCGCGTCGGGGTGTCCTGGCCTCCAGGGTGTCAGGCACCCGGGGCAGACGTTCGAGGACGTCACACTCCGCAGACTACCGGCTACAGGCCGAAGCGACGCTGGAGGTCGCCGAGCTGGCCGGGAAGGCGCGGTACCGAGCCGGGCATGCCCTGGCCGGAACCATGCCCACCGGGCACGCCCGGCTGCGCCGGCGGCGCGCCGACCGCCCGCTCCGCCATCAGCAGCTCCGTCGACTGGAGCAGTACCGTCCCCGCGCCGACGAACTCGAACTGGTGCTCCTCGCCCGAGGTGCCGCCGATCCCCGTCAGCGCACGGACGCCGCCCATCACGCCCGTCATGTAGCCGTGGTCGTAATGGTGACAGGGCGACGGGCAGTCCGCCCAGCCCACCAGCGCCTGCGGGTCCACCCGCATCGGCGGCTCCATGAACACCACCGGGCCGTTCGACGCCGCCACGAACTTGCCCGTGCCGATCAGCGTCACGAAGCCCGGCACGATCGACTGCTTCAGCGCGAGCGTCGGCTGGTAGGCCAGCAGGTTCCCCGACCGGATCGTCAGATTGCCCTCGTCCAGGTCGTACGAGTTCACGTCGAAGGCCCGGTCCGCGAGCAGCATCTTCCCGCTGCCCTCCGCGACCACCCAGTCGCTCGCGTGCAGCGGCGAGTGGAAGGACGTCCGCACCAGCCGGTCGAGCCGCCCGTGCCCGATGCCGTTGAACTCGATCCGCCCGTAGTAGGCGATCATCTTCCCCTTCTGCAGGAACCACTGGGAGCCCTTGAGCTCCACGCAGAAGGTGTACGGATTGACGTTGTCGTCCGACGGCAGGGAGTGCGGGTCGTGGATGACAGGGGTGCTCACAGCTTCTCCTCCGAGGCCTGGACGTACACCGCGCCGCTGCCGCTCAGCTCCAGCTGGAACGCCTCGCCCGAGCCGCGCCCCACCATGTCGCGCCAGCCCAGCGCCGTGGAGAGCTTGTTCCGCACGTCGCCGTGGTGCGCCACGTACGCCTGCGGGTCCACGTGGACCGGGCGGCCCGGGGTGATCGGCAGCTCGATGACGCCGCCGTGCGCCATGACGGCCACCGAGCCGTGGCCCTTCAGGGTGGTGGTGAACAGGCCCTGGCCGGTCACCTGGCCGCGGACCATGCCCATGACGCCGCCCTGCGAGCCCATGAACATCGTGCCCTGCTCCAGGGTCCCGTCGAAGGCGAGCAGCCGGTCGGCCTCCACGTACAGGGTGTCGCCCGTCAGCGCGATCACCTGGATGTGGTGGCCGCCGTGCCCGAACATCACCGTGCCGTTGCCCTCGACGGTCATCAGCGGGGTCGCCTCGCCGGCCACCCGGCGGCCGATCATCGACATCAGGCCGCCCTGACCGCCCGCCATGTTCGGCGTGAAACTGACGTCGCCGCGGTACGCGAGCATCGCACCGCGCTGGCTGAACATCCGCTGCCCGGGGACGACGGTCGCCTCGACCATCTTCGAGTTGATCTCGCGGAACGGCATCAGACGTCACCCCCGATCGTGTTCCGCTCGCTCGGCTGGACGTAGACGAGCCCGTCGCCCTCGAAGCGGATCTGGAAGGCCTCGCCGCCGCCCTCGCCCATGAGGGTGCGGAAGGTCACCCCGGACTGGAAGTGCTGCTGGAGGTTGCCCTGGTGGGCGATGTACGCGCCGGGGTCCACCTGGAGCGGGTACTGCGGGGTCACCCGCAGCACCACCGCCGGACCGTCCGACATGATCGCCGCCTGGCCCGTGCCCTCGACGGTCGTGGTGAAGAGGCCGTTGCCGGTGGCGCCGCCGCGCAGGCCCGTGAACGTGGTGCCGGTGCGCAGCCCCGCGTCGGTGCAGAGCAGATTGCTCGCCTCCACCCAGAGCTTGTCGCCGTGCAGGGAGACGAGATTGATCTCGGAGGCCCGGTCGGCGAACCAGCAGGTCCCCTGCCCTCGTACCTCCATCACCTCCATCTGCTCACCCGTGAGCCGGCGGGTCACCATGCCGCGCAGGCCCTCACCGCCGCCGCTCATCTTCTTGAACGCCATCTGGCCGTCGTAGGCGACCATCGAGCCGTTCTTCGCCTTGACGGCGTCGCCGGTCATGGAGACGGCGAGCACTTTGCTGCCTTGGAGTCGGAACGTTGCCACCCGAGGAAGGTACTGGGCCCCCGGCTAAAGAGACAGCAAAGTCCCCGTGCACAATGGACGGGCCCTTGTGCATCCGTTCACAAGATCGAACGAAGGTGACCCCCTCCGTGGACATCAAGACCGCTTCCTCCCTCCACCGGCTCCGGCTCGTCTCCGCGCCGGAGGCCGTCTCGTTCCTGCTCCTGCTGGTCTGCTCGGTGCTCAAGCGGACGACGGACTTCAACGCGGTGCCGGTCATGGGCGCGATCCACGGCATCCTCTTCATCCTGTACGTCCTCTTCTGGCTGGACGCCTGGAACAGGACCAAGTGGAGCTTCGGCACCGCCGCCCTCTACTTCGTCCTCTCGGTGCTGCCCCTGGGCGGCTTCTACGCCGAGCGGAAGCTGAAGCGCGAGGCCGAGGACGCGGTCATCGCCTCCCGCGCCGCTCAGGAAGCGGTGAAGGCATGATCGTCGCGTTCTCCGTCACCCCCCTCGGTGTGGGGGAGGAGGTCGGCGAGTACGTCGCCGACGCGGTCCGAGTGGTCCGTGAGTCCGGACTCCCGAACCGGACCGACGCCATGTTCACGTCGATCGAGGGCGAGAGCTGGGACGAGGTCATGGACGTCGTCAAGCGCGCCGTCGCCGCCGTCGAGGCCCGTGCGCCGCGCGTGTCCGTGGTGATGAAGGTCGACATCCGTCCGGGCGTGACGGACGGACTGACCGCCAAGGTCGAGACGGTGGAGCGCCACCTGGGCGCCTGACGCCCCCGCTGTACGCGAGAAGCCCCCGGTCCTGATCCAGGACCGGGGGCTTCTCTCTCTCCCGCCGGTTGAGCGAGTGCTCAAAATCGGCTACCTTCCCTCCCTAGGCAGTTTTGAGCGGTCGCTCAAAATGCTGGTCGAGCCGGGAGAAGAGCCATGGGTCTCTACATCGAGACACGCGTGCGCGCGGATCTGGAGACGCTCTGGGAACGCACGCAGGAACCCGACCGCCACCAGCGGTGGGACCTGCGGTTCACGGAGATCTCCTACCTCCCGCGCGCCGAGGGCGAGCCCCAGCACTTCCGCTACGCGACCCGCGTCCTGCCCTTCCTGGCCGTCGCCGGCACCGGTGTCTCCGCGGGGGAGCGCCACCGGGCCGGCGGCGACCGGGTCTCCGCCCTCCGGTTCGCCTCGCCGCACCCGCTCTCGCTCCTCGCCGAGGGCAGCGGGTACTGGCGGTACGTGCCCACCCCGGACGGCATCCGCTTCCTGACCGGATACGACTACCGGCCCCGCCGGGGCCGCCCCGGGAAGCTCGCCGACCGGCTCCTCCTCCGGCCCCTCATGGGCTGGGCCACCGCCTGGTCCTTCGACCGGCTGCGGCTCTGGTGCGAGGACGGGATCACCCCCGAGCGCTCCCGCGACCGCTGGCTCCTCGAACTCGCCGTCCGGATCCTGCTCGTGGCCGTGCCCTGGACCGCCACCGCCCTGCCGCTCGGGCTCGTGTCGTTCGCCGCCCTCCCGCTCACCGTCCTCGGGCTCGCCCTCGCCGTCCTCGTACCGCCGTCGTCGCGCGCGCCCGCGGCCCGGCGCTGTCTGCGCACCCCGCCCGCCCGCCACCGGGAGCCCCGGCTCCTCGCCACCCTGGAGCAGCCGTGACCTCGATCTTCCGCACCGCCATGGGGGACGCCCAGTTCGAGCGGCTCCACCCCGAGCTCCAGCGGCGCTTCTCGGTCGGGCTCGCGAGCGGCGAGCTGTGCGTCGGCCGCGGCGTCATGGACCGGATCTGGCACGGCAGGGCCTTCGTGAAGCCCTTCCTCGCGCTCGGCGGACTGCGGAACATCCTGCTGCCCCGCACCGGCCGCGACGTCCCCTTCACCATCGAGAACGTCCCGTACACCGACTCGTACGGACGGGAGACCGTCACCTTCGTCCGCACCTTCGCCCTGCCCGGCGGCCCCCGCCGCTTCGACGCCACCATGGTCCACAGCCCCGAGCGGGACTGCGTCCTCGACTACCTCGGCACCCACCAGCACCTCGCCAGCGACCTCCACCCGACCGCCCAGCCCGACGGCTCGCTCCTCATCACCTCCGGCGAGCACCGCTTCCGGGAGGGCCCGCTCGACGTCCGCGTCCCCGAACTCGTCGGCGGCCGGGCCGAGGTCCGCGAGTCCTTCGACGAGCGCACCGGCCGCTTCCGCATCGACGTCCGGGTGGTGAACCGCCACTTCGGCCCGCTCTTCGGCTACCACGGCTCGTTCACCGCCACCTACGCCGACGTACGCTCCCGGGGGGTGCGCGCGGGGCTGCGCCCGGTGCGCGAGGAGGTACGGGTGTGAGCGGGCGGACCGCGGCGGGGGCGAAGGCGCAGGACGCCAGGAGCCAGGAGACCCGGGAGAAACTGCTCGACGGCGCCCTGCGCACGCTCGTCGAGCAGGGCATCACCAAGGCCTCCGCGCGCGCGATCGCGACCACCGCCGGGGTCAACCAGGCCCTGGTCTTCTACCACTTCGGCTCCGTCGACGAGCTGCTCTCCGCCGCCTGCCGGCACGGCGCCGAGCTGCGGGTGGCCCGCCACCGGGAGCGGCTGCGCTCCGTGTCCAGCCTCTCCGAACTGCTCGCCTTCGGGCGCGAGATGCACGAGGAGGAGCGGGACGCCGGCCATGTCGCCGTCCTCGGGCAGCTGCTCGCCGGCGCCCAGACCCACCCCCGGCTCGCCCCGGCCACGGCCGCCGGGCTCGACCTGTGGATCGCCGAGATCGAGGAGGTCCTCGTCCGCGTCCTCGCCGGGACGCCGCTCGCCGAGTTCACCGACCCCGCCGGGCTCGCCCGCGCGGTCGCCGCCTCCTTCGTCGGGCTCGAACTCTACGAAGGGGTCGACCCGGCGGGCGCGGAGGCCGCGCTCACGGCGCTGGAGCAGCTCGGCGCCCTGATGGCCGCGGTCGAGGAGCTGAACCCGGTGGCGCGGAAGGCCGTCACGTACACGCTGCGGCGCCGTCTGGAGCCCTGAGGCTCAGCCCGGATCGGGCTGCGACAGCGCGATGCCCAACGGCGTCCGCTCGTACAGCACCTGGTGGCCGTACCGGCGCGAGGTCAGCAGCCCCGCGTCCCGCAGCACCGTCAGATGCGCGGAGACCGACGAGGGCGCCCGGCCGAGGA
The DNA here is from genome assembly GCF_041053105.1 of Streptomyces sp. R44. Lineage (NCBI taxonomy): Bacteria > Bacillati > Actinomycetota > Actinomycetes > Kitasatosporales > Streptomycetaceae > Streptomyces > Streptomyces sp. R44. The sequence goes on from NZ_CP163444.1 coordinate 5,867,868, forward strand.
GATGGGCCAGAGCCGTCGTCCCCATCGGCTCGGCCAGGGCGCACAGGACGTTCGCCCGCACCGGCCCGAGCAGCCGGGCCAGCGCCTCCGGCGTGCGGTCGCCGGCCTCCGACCAGAGCCCGCCGATCCCGCGCGCCGGATAGACCACCGTCGGCTGCCACGGCGGATCGAAGCCGCTCACCACGTCCGGCCAGGTGAAGACCGACGGCATCAGGACCAGACCCTGCCCGTCCAGCGGCCGGTCGTGCTCCCCGGGATAGTCCACCCGGAGCGTGGCCGTCTCCGCCGCCCAGTCGAAGGCCGGATGCAGTTCGCCGAGCAGCCGTTCGAGCCCGCCCTCCGCGAGCCGCCGCGAGTGGTACGCCACGTCCGCCTCCAGGAGCGCGCGCAGCCGAGGCCACTCGGGCGCGACCAGGGCCTCCCAGGCGTCCCGGAGCAGATCGGCGAGCCGGGCGACCGCGCCCGCGGGATCGGCGAGCACCCGGCGCCCCTCCGCCGTGTCCGCCGCACCCGGCGTCTCGGCGAGCGCCCGCTCGAAGTCGTCCAGGGCGAGCGCCGGGTCGGTGTCCCGTACGGCCGCGATCTCCTCCTCGATGGAGGCGGCGGGGCGGAGCGGGGGCGGATAGAGGAAGTCCGGGCTGTGCCCGCGCAGCGGCATCAGCAGCTGAAGCGGTGCGAGGTCGACCCCGCGGGCGGCGCCCGCGATCCGCCGCATCCACGGCAGGTGGTAGCCCTGCTTCTCGGGCCGCGCGAGGACCCGCACGGCGGAGTGCGTCTCCCAGAGCGGCGAGATCGCGAACCGGATCCGCAGCGGGTCGGCCTCGCCGAAACGCAGGTGGTACGGCACGGGGCCCTCCGAGGGATGCGGCAGAACATTCGCCTGGAGCCGAAAGTCTAGGGCCCGGTAGCCGCGCCGGGCACGCTGCGTCCATGCCCGAGAACACCACCCGGGCGCCGGCCACGGCGCCCGCGCCCGCCCCTGCCCCCGAACCGAGCGCCCCGCACGGCATCACCGCCGCCACCGCCACCGCCACCGCCACCGCCACCGTTCCCGCTCCGGCGCCCGCTCCCGCGTCTCCCGGCTACCGTGCCGTCTTCGCCGTGCGGGAGTTCCGGTTCGTGTTCGTGGCGCATCTGTTCTCGCTGCTCGGCGTCGTCGTCAGTGAGCTCGCGCTCACCGTGCTCGTGTACGACATGACACGGTCGCCGCTGCTCTCCTCACTCACCTTCGCGCTCGGCTTCCTGCCGTACCTCCTCGGCGGCACCCTCCTCGCCGGGCTCACCGACCGGCTTCCGCCCCGCCGGATCCTCGTCGTCTGCGACCTCGTCTGCGCCGGCTGCGTCGCGCTCATGGTCGTGCCCGCCACCCCCGTCGCCGTCCTGCTCGTCCTGCGCTGTGCCATCGCCGTCGTCTCGCCCGTCTTCAACGGCACCCGCATGGCGACCCTGGCCGACATCCTCGGCGAGGGCGACCTCTTCGTGCTCGGGCGCTCGCTGCTGCGGATCGTGTCGCAGAGCGCCCTGCTCACCGGATTCGCCGCCGGCGGCGTCCTCCTCACGGTCGTCCCGCCCCGCGGCGCCCTCGCCGTCACCACCGCCACCTTCCTCGCCTCCGCGCTGCTGCTGCGGCTCGGCACCGTCCGCCGGCCGGCCAGGGCGGGCGGCGAGACGAGCGGGCTCTCCGGAACCTGGGCCGTGCTGCGGAACCGGCGGGTGCGGGCCCTGATGCTGATGTTCTGGGTGCCGCCGCTCTTCGCCGTCGTCCCCGAGGCCCTCGCCGCCCCCTACGCCGACGAGATCGACGTCTCCACCGCCGCCCTCGGCCTCCTCATGTGCGCCCTGCCCGTCGGGACGATCGCGGGCGAGCTCTTCGCCGGATCGTTCCTCTCCGCCGCGACCCGCTCCCGGATCGTGCTGCCGCTCGCCGTCACCGGCGTCCTGCCGTACCTCCTGTACGGCCCCCGGCCCGGCGTCGCCCTCGCGGCCGTCGCCCTCTTCCTGGCCGGCGCCACCGGCGCGTACACCCTCGGTCTGGACGCCTGGTTCGTCGAGGCGGTGCCCGAGGAGCAGCGGGGGAGGGCCATGACGCTGATGTCGGCGGGCATGATGACCGTCCAGGGCGTCGGCATGGCCGGGGCGGGGATCGCCGCCGAGTTCGCCCCCGTCCACACGGTCGTGGCCGGTTCCGGCGTCGTCGGCACGCTCTGCCTCCTCGCCGCCGCCGCCGAGCTGCGGGCGACGGGGGGCGGTGGCCCGCGCGGCGACCGAAAGGCGAGACGGGGCTGACCGGCATATGACCAGTCGGTATGGTCGACGGGTGCCGAAGCCGCTCAGTCTCCCCTTCGACCCCATCGCCCGAGCCGACGAACTCTGGCAGAAGCGCTGGGGCCCGGTCCCCTCGATGGCCGCGATCACCTCGATCATGCGCGCCCACCAGATCCTCCTCGCGGAGGTCGACGCCGTGGTCAAGCCGTACGGGCTGACCTTCGCGCGGTACGAGGCCCTGGTCCTGCTCACCTTCTCCAAGGCCGGTGAGCTGCCGATGTCGAAGATCGGCGAGCGGCTCATGGTCCACCCCACGTCCGTGACGAACACGGTGGACCGGCTCGTGAAGTCCGGTCTCGTCGCCAAGCGCCCCAACCCCAACGACGGGCGCGGAACCCTCGCCTCCATCACCGAGAAGGGCCGCGAGGTCGTCGAGGCCGCGACCCGCGACCTGATGGAGATGGACTTCGGGCTCGGCGCGTACGACGCCGAGGAGTGCGCCGAGATCTTCGCCCTCCTGCGCCCCCTCCGGGTCGCCGCGCACGACTTCGACGAGGGGTAGGCTTCGTCGCGGGTCAGTCCGCCGCTCCCCGCCGATGCGGGGATGGTCCCCTCCTTTGGGTCCTGGTGTGCGGTACCACACCCTGCTCCCCGCGGCAGCGGGGATTTTTCGGGCGGTTACGCTCGTAGCCATGAAATCCAGCGTGCTGACCCGCTACCGCGTCATGGCGTACGTGACCGCGGTCATGCTCCTCATCCTTTGTGCCTGCATGGTCGCCAAGTACGGCTTCGGCGTCGGCGAGGACCTGACCTTCGCGGTCTCCCAGCTTCACGGCGTCCTCTACATCATCTACCTCGTGGTCGCCTTCGACCTGGGCTCCAAGGCCAAGTGGCCCTTCGGCAAGCTGATCTGGATCTTGATCAGCGGCACCATCCCGACCGCCGCGTTCTTCGTCGAGCGCAAGGTCGTCGCCGAGACGCTTCCGCTGGTCAGCGGCGCGCAGACGGCCCCGGTCAACGCCTGAGCAGTCACCCCCGCACTGATGTGCGGGGGTTTGCCATCGACATTTACTAGGACGTCCTAGTAAATTCGAAGCATGGACGCTGACGCCATCGAGGAAGGCCGCCGACGCTGGCAGGCCCGTTACGACAAGGCCCGCAAGCGGGACGCCGACTTCACCACGCTCTCCGGCGACGCCGTCGAGCCGGTCTACGGGCCCCGGCCCGGCGACACCTACGAGGGGTTCGAGCGCATCGGCTGGCCCGGCGAGTACCCCTTCACCCGGGGACTCCACCCGACCGGCTACCGGGGCAGGACCTGGACCATCCGCCAGTTCGCCGGCTTCGGCAACGCCGAGCAGACCAACGAGCGCTACAAGATGATCCTGGCCGCCGGCGGCGGCGGCCTCTCCGTCGCCTTCGACATGCCCACCCTCATGGGCCGCGACTCGGACGACCCCCGCTCCCTCGGCGAGGTCGGCCACTGCGGCGTCGCCATCGACTCCGCCGCCGACATGGAGGTCCTCTTCAAGGACATCCCGCTCGGGGACGTCACCACCTCCATGACGATCTCCGGGCCCGCCGTCCCGGTCTTCTGCATGTACCTGGTCGCCGCCGAGCGCCAGGGCGTCGACCCGGGCGTCCTCAACGGCACGCTCCAGACGGACATCTTCAAGGAGTACATCGCGCAGAAGGAGTGGCTCTTCGAGCCCGAGCCCCATCTGCGCCTCATCGGCGACCTGATGGAGCACTGCGCGGCGAACATCCCCGCGTACAAGCCGCTCTCGGTCTCCGGCTACCACATCCGCGAGGCAGGCGCGACGGCCGCGCAGGAGCTGGCGTACACCCTCGCCGACGGCTTCGGCTACGTGGAGCTCGGCCTCTCCCGCGGCCTCGACGTCGACGTCTTCGCCCCCGGCCTCTCCTTCTTCTTCGACGCGCACCTCGACTTCTTCGAGGAGATCGCCAAGTTCCGCGCCGCCCGCCGGATCTGGGCCCGCTGGATGAAGGAGGTCTACGGCGCCAGGACCGACAAGGCCCAGTGGCTCCGCTTCCACACCCAGACCGCCGGTGTCTCCCTCACCGCCCAGCAGCCGTACAACAACGTCGTACGGACCGCGGTCGAGGCCCTCTCCGCCGTCCTCGGCGGCACCAACTCCCTCCACACCAACGCCCTCGACGAGACCCTCGCGCTCCCCAGCGAGCAGGCCGCCGAGATCGCGCTCCGCACCCAGCAGGTGCTGATGGAGGAGACCGGCGTCGCCAACGTCGCCGACCCGCTGGGCGGTTCCTGGTACGTCGAGCAGCTCACCGACCGCATCGAGGCCGACGCCGAGAAGATCTTCGACCAGATCAAGGAGCGCGGCCGCCGCGCCCACCCGGACGGGCAGCACCCCATCGGCCCGATCACCTCCGGCATCCTGCGCGGCATCGAGGACGGCTGGTTCACCGGCGAGATCGCCGAGTCCGCCTTCCAGTACCAGCGGTCCCTGGAGAAGGGCGACAAGCGGGTCGTCGGCGTCAACGTCCACCACGGCTCCGTCACCGGCGACCTGGAGATCCTGCGCGTCAGCCACGAGGTCGAGTGGGAGCAGGTCCGCGTCCTCGGCGAGCGCAAGGGACGCCGCGACGACGCCAAGGTCCGCGCCTCCATCGACGCGATGCTGGCCGCCGCCCGCGACGGCTCGAACATGATCGCCCCCATGCTGGAGGCCGTCCGCGCCGAGGCCACCCTCGGCGAGATCTGCGACGCCCTGCGCGACGAGTGGGGCGTCTACACGGAGCCCCCGGGCTTCTAGGCCTGCCTGACCCCGCAGACGGCAGGGGCGGTACGGGAACTCCCGTACCGCCCCTGCCGCGTCCTCCCGCTCAGCCGGCCGCCGCCGCGGCGCCCAGACCGCCCATCAGGAGCGCCGACAGGCGGCCCGCCCAGGGGCCGTCGACCGGCTCGGCGCTGACCAGTGCCCGGTGCACGACCGCGCCCGCCACGACGTCGAAGATCAGGTCGTCGGTGGCGTCCACGGCCACGGGGTCGAGGTGGTGCGGGAGTTCACCGCGCTGCTGCGCCCGCTCGCGGCCCGCCAGGACCAGCCGCTTCTGCCGGTCGACTATGGAGGCGCGGATGCGCTCGCGCAGCGGCTCGTCCCGGGTCGACTCGGCCACCACGGCCATCAGGGCGGTCTTCGTCTCGGGCCGTTCGAGGAGGGCCGCGAACTGCAGCACCACATGCTCGATGTCGGCCTGGAGGGAACCCAGGTCGGGCAGTTCGAGTTCGTCGAAGAGGACGGCGACGGCGTCCACGACGAGCTCGTTCTTGTTGGCCCAGCGGCGGTAGAGCGTCGTCTTCGCAACGCCGGCGCGGCCGGCCACGTCCCCCATCGTGAGCTTGGACCAGCCAAGCTCGACCAGGGCCGCGCGGGTGGCCTCCAGGATGGCCGTGTCGGCCTCCGTGGAGCGGGGGCGCCCGGTACGGCCGTTGCGGGGGTTCGTGCGCTTACACATGGAAAGCGACCATACCCGCCGGTAGGTATACCGCCAGAGGCCGGTGATGTGAGGCAGTTCACCGTGCGGATCCCGCTCGCGCCCTCCCGCCGGATCCTTCCGCGGAGTTACGCTACGACCTGTAGCGAAAGGCATTGAGCGGCCTGAGCGACAACCAACAGAGTGCCGGGTGGGGACCCGGCGCGGAAGACGGCACCGGGTGGGGACCCGGCGCCGCCGAAGACGAGGAACCGTGTCGTCCACGCGTCTCGCACACCGGCGGGAGATGCGCGGACGGCACGGTTCAGCCATGGCTTACCGGTTACGCGCGCGGAAGGGGGAGGATGTATCCATGCAGCCCCGAAACATGTCCATGAGCGGCGTCGTCGACCTCGCCGCGGTGAAGGCGGCCGGAGAGGCCAAGGCGAAGGCGGAGCAGGCGCGCGCCGAAGCCGCCCGGCAGGGTGGTTCCGCCGCCGTACCCCCGTCGGCCCTGGTGATCGACGTCGACGAGGCCGGCTTCGAGCGCGATGTGCTCCAGCGCTCGGCCGAGGTCCCGGTCGTCCTCGACTTCTGGGCCGAGTGGTGCGAGCCGTGCAAGCAGCTCGGCCCCCTCCTGGAGCGTCTGGCCGTCGATTACAACGGCCGCTTCCTGCTCGCGAAGATCGACGTCGACGCCAACCAGATGCTGATGCAGCAGTTCGGCATCCAGGGAATTCCGGCCGTTTTCGCGGTGGTCGCCGGTCAGGCGCTGCCGCTGTTCCAGGGTGCGGTGCCCGAGGCGCAGATCCGGGAGACCCTCGACGAGCTGATCCGGATCGGCGAGGAGCGCTTCGGTCTCACCGGCATCGTCGTGGACGCGGACGCGGACGCCGACGCCTCGGCCCCCGCCGCGCGGCCGGCCGGTCCGTACGACGCCCTCCTCGAAGCGGCCATGTCCGCGCTCGACGCGGGTGACCTCGCGGGTGCGGTCCAGGCGTACAAGAACGTGCTCGCCGACGACCCGGCCCACCCGGAGGCGAAGCTCGGCCTGGCGCAGGCCGAACTGCTCGCCCGGGTGCAGGATCTGGACCCCGGTGCCGTCCGGAAGAACGCGGCCGACAACCCGGCCGACGTGACCGCGCAGATCGCCGCCGCCGACCTCGATCTGGTGGGCGGTCATGTGCAGGACGCCTTCGGCCGTCTCGTGGAGACCGTGCGCCGCACGGCGGGCGAGGACCGGAACGCGGCGCGGCTTCGCCTCCTGGAACTGTTCGAGGTGATCGGCGCCGACGACCCGCGCGTGACGGCGGCCCGGCAGGCCCTCGCCCGGGTGCTGTTCTAGTTCCCCGGGTGGGCCGGATCGTCTGACGATTTGGCAGCAGGGTGACAAATCGCGGCCGCGCTTTACCAAAACTTGGTAATCGCGGCCGCTGTTACTTGCAGTAAATCGAACCCGGCGTTCTGTCCGCATTCATCCGATGATCTCCTGACATTCCCTGTCGCTCGAACGTACCCAGAGTGCCCGTTCGGTCCCGGCCCGCCATGGCGTGGTTATCCAGCCGTTACTAGCCAGTAACGAACCCCCTTGTGCGGGGGCCCGGAATGGACCACGATCGGCGACGCTCGGTCCGAACCGCAGCACCCCGGCAACCAACCGGGAGCGCGGCGAGGGTCCCCACCGAGTGGACCGGTGTTCCGGCACCGGTCGTGGACAGGGGGGTTCCCGCTCTCATCGGAACGGGGCCTGTCCAATCAGGTCGTGCCCCAAGGCGCGCCCATGGTTGTCGCTCGGGGGTGATCGCCGGTGATTCGGACGCGCGTCGCGCCGCCTGATGCCTCGGCGCTCTCCTTCCCGAGGACGTAGCTCTTCTCCCATCCCAGGGTGGCCCCCCGGGGTCCCTCCGGAGATGTACGTCCGAGAAGGAGGAATTCTCATGAAGTCCCAGGTTCGTGGCGGGACCAGATGGAAGCGGTTCGCCGTCGTCATGGTCCCGAGCGTGGCCGCGACGGCCGCGATCGGTGTCGGCCTCGCCCAGGGCGCGCTCGCCGCGTCCTTCAGCATCTCCGGCCAGGAATTCAAGGTTAAGGCCAACAGCCTCGTCGGTACGGACTTCGTCCAGTACGGCAGCGTGGACGCGGGCAAGGACCTCGAGGGCAAGGACTTCGCCGCCCCGGTGGCCGTGTCCGGCTTCTCCGAGGCCTGGATCACCAACATGTGCCAGTCGGTCGTCACGCCGAAGGTGCCGTTCATCGGTGACGTCACCCTCCGCCTGGAGGCCGGCACCGACGCCGTCAAGACCGGCAAGGACGAGGACAAGGTCTACGCGAAGGGCATCTACCTCGATGTCTCCGAGCTCAAGGCCGACGCCGAGTTCAGCAACATCGACATCGGCGTCGCCGCCGGTGCCCTCCCGAAGTCGCCGGGCAAGCCGGGCATCCAGCCCAACACCAAGGCCAACCCGTACGGCTTCGGCCAGCGCGCCGAGCAGGCCACGCTGAACAACGTGCAGCAGAAGGCCTGGGCCACCACGGCCGGCACCTTCAAGCTCCCCGACCTGCACCTGTCGCTGCACCGGGGCACGGACGCCGAGTGCTACTAGGACCGGCCGGTCCCTGAGGACCGTTCCGTCCGGAGGGGTGGGGCCGTCGTGTGCGGTCCCACCCGCCAGGTCCCTTCTCTTCATCTTTCTCAGCAACACCGCTTCCAGGGAGCTGTTCCATGAGCGCCGAGTACCCCGCCTCCCGCGAAGTCCCCAAAAAGGAGAACCGGTTCAAGGTCTGGCGGCAGACCCGGCCCTTCTGGGCGGGACTGCTCACCATGATCGGCGGCGTACCGATCGCCTACCTCCCGTACGGGGACATGCGGCTCGGCAACGTCACGCTCGCCATGCAGACGACCGCCGGAGCCGGAGCGCTGATCATCGGCGTCCTGCTGATCACGCTCGGACTGACGATGTGGTTCCAGCCCGTCGTCCGGGTCTTCGCGGGCATCGCGTCGATCGTCCTGGCACTCGTCTCCATCCCGGTGTCGAACTTCGGCGGCCTCGTCATCGGATTCCTGTTCGCCCTCGTAGGCGGCGGCATGTCCGCCGCCTGGGCCCCCGCGCCCCCGGTCGAGGAGACCAAGGACGCAGAGCACGACGGTTGGACGGAGGCCTCGGACGAGGCCGGAGCGGAGTCCGCGACCGAGCCCGCGACGGAGGTCGTGCCCACGGCCGCGGTCCCGGAGCAGCGCGAGGCGGAGCACCGGGCGACCGAAACGACGATCGACGCCAACGGCGGGAGGAACAGTGCGGGGTGACGAGACTCAGTCGGCGCTCGCGAAGGAGGGCCCGCGGCACGCGGCCCCGCGCAAGTCGCTGCTGAACAGGATCCAGGGCCCCGCCGGGAAGGCGATGGCGCTCGCGGCCATGCCGACCGCGGTCTTCGTGGGCATGGGCCTGACGCCCAGACTCGCCCTCGCGGACGACAAGGAGATCCCCTTCGCCCCCGGCCCCTGCGTGACGCGCTCCGACGAGCCGACGGCGGAGGCCTCGGAGACGCCGAAGACCGGCGAGAGCACCAAGCCCGCCGCCACGGTGCGGCCGACGGACACCCCCTCGGTCCCCGCCACGCCGTCCGCCACCGCGACGCCGGCCGCCACCCCGACGCCCACGGCGACCGGACAGACGGCCGCGCCGCAGACGCAGACGCAGGCCAAGAGCGCTCCCGCGCCCACGGCCAGCCCCACGCCGACGGCGTCCAAGAACCCGCTGGACCCGCTGGGCCTGGGCGACGCCCTGAAGGACCTCTTCGGAGGCACGGACAAGCCGACGGCCACGCCGACGACGGCGGCGCCGACGACGCCGGCCCCGCAGCAGACCGAGGCCCCCGACGCGACGCCGTCCACCGGAACCCCGGCCCCGACCGCCTCCGCCTCCACGAAGCCGAAGACGGCGACGGACCCGGCCACGGAGCGGACGAAGACGGCGATCGAGAAGGCCGCCGAGAAGGCCGGTGCCGCGGTCGAGGAGCTCCCGGAGAGCGCCAAGGGCCTCGACGCCAAGAAGGACACGGACATACCCGACGGGGCCAAGCCCCGCTTCCCGTGCCCCGAACTCGACGCGCAGGCGCTCGCCGACGCCGAGCTGGAGCCCGGCGTCCCGCTGCTGCCGGACGAGCCGTGGCGTCTGGAGAGCTCGCTGCTCACCCTGAACGGCCTGAAGTACCACGGCATCGTCGAGGTGAAGACCGGCAGCGGCAAGATCAAGAAGGTGCTCAAGTTCACCGCGTCCTCGGTGGACATCAAGGACCTGCACCAGCTGACGGAACACTCCGAGGGCCGCACCGGTCACGTCCGCTCCGACAGGGGATCGACCTCGACCATCCGCAACGGCACGGTGACGATGTACACGGAGGAGCTGAAGGGCAACCTCTTCGGCCTCATCCCGATCACCTTCGGCCCCGAGTCCCCGCCCCCCCTCGACGTCCCGTTCGCCTTCTTCACCAACGTGAAGCTCAAGCAGGCGGGTCAGTTCGGCGGCACCCTCAAGGTCCCGGGCCTCCGCAACACGATCGAGGCCGGCTGACCCCCGTACCACTCCGGGAGCCGCACACGACGAAGCCCCCGTCCGTACCGGACGGGGGCTTCGTCGTGCGTCAGGCGTGCTCGCCGCCGCCGAGGTGGTGGACGCGGACCATGTTGGTCGTGCCGGGGACGCCGGGGGGCGAGCCGGCGGTGATGATCATGGTGTCGCCCGCGTTGTGGCGCTGGAGCTTGAGGAGCTCGGCGTCCACGAGGTCGACCATGGCGTCCGTGTTGTCCACGAACGGGACCAGGAAGGACTCCACGCCCCAGCTCAGGGTGAGCTGGTTGCGGGTGCCCTCGTCCGTCGTGAAGGCGAGGATCGGCTGCTGCGTGCGGTAGCGGGAGAGACGGCGGGCCGTGTCGCCGGACTGCGTGAAGGCGATCAGCGCCTTGCCGTCCAGGAAGTCCGCGATCTCGCAGGCCGCGCGGGCCACCGAGCCGCCCTGGGTGCGCGGCTTCTTGCCCGGGACCAGCGGCTGGAGGCCCTTGGAGAGCAGCTCCTCCTCGGCCGCGGCGACGATCTTCGACATCGTCTTCACGGTCTCGATCGGGTACGCGCCGACCGAGGACTCGGCCGACAGCATGACCGCGTCCGCGCCGTCCAGGATCGCGTTGGCGACGTCGCTCGCCTCGGCGCGGGTCGGCCGCGAGTTGGTGATCATCGACTCCATCATCTGGGTGGCGACGATGACCGGCTTCGCGTTGCGGCGGCACATCTCCACGAGGCGCTTCTGCACCATCGGGACCTTCTCCAGCGGGTACTCCACGGCGAGGTCGCCACGGGCCACCATGACCGCGTCGAAGGCGGCGACGACATCGGCCATGTTCTCCACGGCCTGCGGCTTCTCGACCTTGGCGATGACGGGGACCCGGCGGCCCTCCTCGTCCATCACCTTGTGGACGTCCTTGACGTCGTCGGCGTCGCGGACGAAGGACAGGGCGACCATGTCGCAGCCCATCCGCAGGGCGAAGCGGAGGTCGTCGACGTCCTTCTCCGACAGGGCCGGGACGTTCACGGCCGCGCCGGGCAGGTTGATGCCCTTGTGGTCGGAGATGACACCGCCCTCGACGACGATCGTCTTGACGCGGGGCCCGTCGACCTCGACGACCCGCAGCTCGACGTTGCCGTCGTTGATGAGGACCTGGTCGCCCTTGGAGACGTCGCCGGGCAGACCCTTGTAGGTGGTGCCGCAGATCGACTTGTCGCCCGGGACGTCGTCGGTGGTGATGGTGAACTCGTCACCGCGCACCAGCTCGACCGGTCCCTCGGCGAAGGTCTCCAGACGGATCTTCGGGCCCTGGAGGTCGGCGAGGACGCCGACGGCGCGCCCGATGTCCGCGGAGACCTGCCGGAGGCGGTCGTACCGCTCCTGGTGCTCCGCCTGGGACCCGTGGCTGAAGTTGAATCGGGCCACGTTCATACCGGCCTCGATGAGAGCCTTCAGCTGCTCATACGAGTCGACGGCGGGGCCCAGCGTGCAGACGATTTTGGAACGGCGCATGAGGCGGATCCTATCGGTTTGTTTCACTGCGGAATATTCCGTCTGGCGGAAAGTACAAATGGGCGCGGGCCCGCTCAGGCGTTCACTCGTTCGAGCTCGCTTCGTCCAGAACGAGCGCGTAACTCTGCCGCGCGATCTCCAGCTCCTCGTCCGTCGGCACCACCGCGACCGCCACCCGCGCGTACACCGGCGAGATGATCCGGGCCTCGTCGGAACGCACCGCGTTGAGGTCCGCGTCCACCGCGAGCCCCAGCTCCTCCAGGCCCGCGATCGCAGCCTCCCGCACCGGCGCCGCGTTCTCGCCGACCCCCGCCGTGAACGCCACCGCGTCCACCCGGCCGAGCACCGCGTAGTACGCGCCGATGTACTTCTTCAGGCGGTGGATGTAGATGTCGAAGGCGAGCGCCGCCCGCTCGTCGCCCTCGTCGATCCGCCGGCGGATCTCCCGCATGTCGTTGTCGCCGCAGAGCCCCACCAGACCGGACTTCTTGTTCAGGAGCACGTCGATCTCGTCCGCCGACATCCCCGCCACCCGCTTGAGGTGGAAGGTCACCGCCGGATCGATGTCGCCCGAGCGGGTGCCCATGACCAGGCCCTCCAGCGGCGTCAGGCCCATCGAGGTGTCCACGCACCGGCCGCCCCGCACCGCCGAGGCCGAGGCGCCGTTGCCCAGGTGCAGCACGATCACGTTCACCTCCTCCGGCTCCTTCCCGAGCAGCCGCGCCGTCTCCCGCGAGACGTACGCGTGCGAGGTGCCGTGGAAGCCGTACCGGCGGATGCGGTGCGCGTCGGCGGTCTCCACGTCGATCGCGTACCGCGCCGCAGACTCCGGCATCGTGGTGTGGAAGGCGGTGTCGAAGACCGCCACCTGCGGCAGGTCGGGGCGCAGCGACATGGCCGTACGGATGCCGATGAGGTTCGCCGGGTTGTGCAGCGGCGCCACCGGCACCAGCCGCTCGATCTCCGCGAGCACCTCCTCGTCGATGACCGTCGGCTCGGTGAACCGGAGGCCGCCGTGCACCACCCGGTGGCCGATCGCCGCCAACTCGGGGGAGTCCAGGCCCAGACCGTCCGCCGCCAGTTCCTCGGCGACCGCCTTCAGCGCGGCCGCGTGGTCGGCGATCGGCCCGTTCTTCTCGCGCTTCCCGGCACCGCCGCCCTGGAGCGGGGTGTGCACGAGCCGGGAGGTCTCCTCGCCGATCCGCTCGACGAGCCCCTGCGCCAGGCGGCGGTCGTCCTTCATGTCGAGCAGCTGGTACTTCACCGACGAGGAGCCGGAGTTGAGGACCAGTACACGGGTGGGGGTCGTCATGCCGGAAGCTCCTGACCCTGCGAGGGGACCTGGGACTGGATCGCCGTGATGGCGACCGTGTTGACGATGTCGCTGACGAGCGCGCCGCGCGAGAGGTCGTTCACGGGCTTGCGCAGACCCTGGAGCACCGGGCCGACGGCCACGGCGCCGGCCGAACGCTGCACGGCCTTGTAGGTGTTGTTGCCGGTGTTGAGGTCCGGGAAGATCAGCACGGTCGCCTGGCCCGCCACCTCCGAACCCGGCAGCTTCGTCGCCGCGACGGAGGGCTCGACGGCCGCGTCGTACTGGATCGGGCCCTCGATCCGCAGCTCCGGACGCGCCTCGCGGACCAGCTTCGTCGCCTCCCGCACCTTGTCGACGTCGACGCCCGAGCCCGAGGTGCCCGTGGAGTACGACAGCATCGCGATCCGCGGCTCCACGCCGAAGCGGGCCGCGGTGGCCGCCGACTGGGCGGCGATGTCCGCGAGCTGCTCGGCGTCCGGGTCCGGGTTGACCGCGCAGTCGCCGTACACGAGCACCTTGTCGGCGAGGCACATGAAGAACACCGAGGAGACGATCGAGGCGTCCGGCTTCGTCTTGATGATCTCGAAGGCCGGCCGGATGGTCGCCGCCGTGGAGTGCACGGACCCCGAGACCATCCCGTCGGCCAGACCCTCCTGGACCATCAGGGTGCCGAAGTAGTTCACGTCCGAGACGACGTCGTACGCGAGCTCGACGGTGACGCCCTTGTGGGCCCGCAGCGCCGCGTACTGCTCGGCGAAGGCGTCGCGCAGCTCCGAGGTCTGCGGGTCGATCAGCTGCGTGTCGCCCAGGTTCACGCTCAGGTCGGCGGCCTTCTTGCGGATGACCTCGACGTCGCCGAGCAGCGTCAGGTCGCAGACGTCACGGCGGATCAGCACGTCGGCGGCGCGCAGCACCCGCTCCTCGGTGCCCTCGGGGAGCACCACGCGCCGCCGGTCGGCCCGCGCCTGTTCCAGCAGCTCGTGCTCGAACATCATCGGGGTGACCCGGCCGCTGCGCGCGACCGAGACCCGCTTGAGGAGGTCGGCGGTGTCCACGTGCCGCTCGAAGAGACCGAGGGCGGTCTCCGCCTTGCGCGGGGTGGCGGCGTTCAGCTTGCCTTCGAGCGCGAACAGTTCGGCGGCGGTCGGGAAGCTGTTGCCGGGCACGGAGATGACCGGGGTGCCGGGCGCGAGGCGGGCCGCCAGGGTCAGGATCTCCTCGCTGGGCCGCTCGTTCAGGGTGAGGAGCACGCCCGCGATCGGCGGGGTGCCGGCCGAGTGCGCGGCGAGCGCGCCGACCACCAGATCGGCCCGGTCCCCGGGGGTGACGACCAGACAGCCCGGGGTCAGCGCCTTCAGGAAGTTCGGCAGCATCGCGCCGCCGAAGACGAAGTCCAGCGCGTCCCGGGCGAGGCCCGCGTCGTCGCCGAGGACGACGGAGGCGCCGAGCGCGTGGGTGATCTGGGCGACGGTCGGCGCGGCGAGCGCCGGCTCGTCGGGCAGGACGTAGCAGGGCACGGGGAGCCGGGCCGCGAGCCGCTCGGCGATCGCCTCGCGGTCCTCGCCGGCCACCCGGTTGACGACCATCGCGAGGACGTCGCAGCCGAGCCCGTCGTACGCCCGGAAGGCGTTGCGCGCCTCGGCCCGTACGGACTCGGCGGGCTGGCCCTTGCCGCCGACCACGGGGATGACGGAGGCACCGAACTCGTTGGCGAGGCGCGCGTTGAGCGCGAGCTCGTCGGGGAGCTGGGTGTCGGCGAAGTCGGTGCCGAGGACGAGGACGACCTCGTAGTCGCGGGCGACGGCGTGGAAGCGGTCGACGAGCCGGGACACCAGCTCGTCGGTGCCCCGCTCGGCCTGGAGCGCGGAGGCCTCGTGGTAGTCCATGCCGTACACCGACGAGGGGTCCTGCGTGAGCCGGTAGCGGGCGCGCAGCAGGTCGAAGAGCCGGTCGGGACGGTGGTGCACGAGTGGCCGGAAGACTCCCACCCGGTCCACCTGGCGGGTGAGGAGCTCCATGACTCCCAGCTCGACGACCTGGCGGCCGTCTCCGCGGTCGATCCCGGTCACGTACACGCTGCGCGTCACGCCGTCGTCTCCTGTCCAGTCCTGCGGAAGGGGCCGAGCGGTGCCCTCGCGGCACCTTTGCGCGGCCCGTGCGTCAATCGACAGTGCTCAGAAAGCCCCGATAGGGCGGCATTACCCCCTTGACAATACCCCCGCCACTGGTTAGGTCGCCCGCCGGACGAAGGGCCTCCGAAGCCGGGACGAAAGGCCTCCCCGGGGCCGCCCGGAGGGACGCGCGGACGGGCGACGAGCGCGCCCGTCAGGCGGACCGTGTGAGAATTGCGGTGGCTCACAACGGACCGCGACCGAGCAGGAGACACAGCACGATGCGCATCGGAGTTCTCACCGCAGGCGGCGACTGCCCCGGCCTGAACGCAGTGATCCGGTCGGTCGTGCACCGGGCCGTCACCCACTACGGCGACGAGGTCATCGGCTTCGAGGACGGCTACGCGGGCCTCCTCGACGGCCGCTACCGCCCCCTCGACCTCAACGCCGTCAGCGGCATCCTCGCCCGCGGCGGCACCATCCTCGGCTCCTCCCGCCTGGAGCGCGACCGCTTCCGCGCGGCCTGCGACAACGCCAAGGAGCTCATCGAGAAGAGCGGCTTCGACGCGCTCGTCCCGATCGGCGGCGAGGGCACCCTCACCGCCGCCCGGATGCTCCACGAGGCCGGCGTGCCGGTCGTCGGCGTCCCCAAGACCATCGACAACGACATCTCCTCCACCGACCGCACCTTCGGCTTCGACACCGCGGTCGGCGTCGCCACCGAGGCCATGGACCGCCTCAAGACCACCGCCGAGTCCCACCAGCGTGTGATGGTCGTCGAGGTGATGGGCCGGCACGCCGGCTGGATCGCCCTGGAGTCCGGCATGGCCGGCGGCGCGCACGGCATCTGCCTCCCCGAGCGGCCCTTCGACCCGGCCGACCTGGTCAAGATGGTCGAGGAGCGCTTCTCCCGCGGCAAGAAGTTCGCCGTCATCTGTGTCGCCGAGGGCGCCCACCCCGCCGCCGGCACGATGGACTACGACAAGGGCGAGATCGACCAGTTCGGCCACGAGCGCTTCCAGGGCATCGGCACGGCCCTCGCGTACGAACTGGAGCGCCGCCTCGGCAAGGAGGCCCGCCCCGTCATCCTCGGCCACGTCCAGCGCGGCGGCACACCGACCGCGTACGACCGGGTGCTCGCCACCCGCTTCGGCTGGCACGCGGTGGAGGCCGTGCACCGCGGTGACTTCGGCCGGATGACGGCGCTGCGCGGCACGAACGTCGAGATGGTGCCGCTGGCGGAGGCCGTGACCCAGCTGAAGACGGTCCCGGAGGACCGCATGCGCGAGGCGGAGTCGGTGTTCTAGAGGGTTCCGGAGGGCCCGGAACGACGTGGACCCGGCCCGAACGGCCCGGTCCTCCGGCCCCTCCTCCGGCCCCTCCGCCCCGATCCCTCCCGGATCCGCTCCGGGACCCCCGCACGACCCGAGTGGCCCCGACCTCCCCCCGTGGACGGTCGGGGCCACTCCGCCGTGCCCGGCATCACCCCCGGGGAAATGCCGGATTCCACTCTTGAGCCCCGGCGCGCGATCAACAAGGCTTGGGGCCTGTCCCGGACACGTCCCAACCCTGTCCGGCCGAGGGGGGAGACGCGGATGACGCCGGGGGAGCACGCTCCTGATCCACGGGAGGCACGGAGCCCCGCCGAGTTCCTCGGGCGCCTCCAGGCCCTCAAGGACTGGTCGGGCCTGACCTACCGCGAGCTGTCGGCGCGGGCGGAGGCGAGCGGCGACGTCCTGCCCCGCTCCACCGTGGCGAACATGCTGTCCCGCCCGACCCTGCCCCGCGAGGAGCTCCTCGCCGCCTTCGCCCGCGCGTGCGGGCTCGCACCGGGCGAGGCGGAGGACTGGCGGACGGTACGGAACCAGCTCGCGGCAAGGGGGGTGTACGAGGCGGGCCCGGCGGCCACGGGCCCGGCCGCCGCCGAGGATCCCGGAGCACCGCCCACCTGGCCCGTCGCCCCCGAGGCCGCACGACCCGGCGAGCCACGGCCCGGGCCCCGGTCCCGGATACGGCGCGGACTCGTCGCGGCCGTCGCGCTCGCCGGGCTCGCGCTCGCCGGAGTCAGCGTCGTCGCCTTCCTGAAGGACGGTCACGCCGGGCACCCGCCCCGCACCCCCACCGCCCCCGCCGCCGGGGACGTCCGCATCCGGGTGACCGGCACCGACTTCTGCCTCGGCGAGCGGCGCGGCACCCGGACCGGCCAGATCCACCAGCTGCCGTGCGCCGCCGCGGGCGTCCCGGGCTACTCGCTCGCGGAGCTGGGCGGCGGCCGGTGGAGGATCGTCTCGCACCACCCCGACTTCGGCCCCGGCTGCTCCGGCATACCCTCCGGCGGCCGGATACCCGGCGCCGCGTACGAGGACTCCGAGTGCGGCGACCCGACCCGCGTCGAGTCCTTCACCCTGGAGGCGTACGGCACCCCCGTCGAGGGCTACCGGATCGTCCCGGTGGACTCGGCGACCCCCGGCAGCTGCGTCACCGTCGTCGGCGACCACTCGGCGGCCTGGTCCCGGCTCGCCCAGGCGCCGTGCGCACCGGACGCGGCGGGCCAGCTCTTCGACTTCGACCGGGACTAGTCGATCTCCACCAGACGTGCCCGGAGCGCCGTCACCACCGCCGGGTCGAGACCGACGTGCCCGGTCACGTACCCGTACACCGAGCCGTACCGCTCGCGCAGGTCCGCGAGGAACAGCCGGATGATGTCGGCGGGTGCCCGGCCGTAGCCCGGCCAGCGCGGTTCCCGGCCCGGGTGCGTGGCCTTCCAGTCGTCGACCAGACGCTCCGTGGCCAGTTCGGTCAGCGCGAAGTCCGCGAGGATCTCCTCGTCGGAGACCTCCAGGAGGCCGAGGACGACGGCCGCGAGCAGACCCGTACGGTCCTTCCCGGACGCGCAGTGGAAGACGAGCGGCTCCTCGGCGGCGGCGATCAGCTCCAGGGCCGCGCGGAGCTCCGCGGCCCCGTCCTCGGCGACCTCGGCGAAGCGGTCGGCGAGGTAGCGCCACGGGTCGAGGGCGGGGTCGATCGCCTCCTGGTCGTAGGGGCGGTGCTCGATGGAGAGGTTGTGCCAGGAGACCTCCTCGGCCTCCGGAAGGCGGCCCTTGCCGGCGATCTCCCACGGGTAGCGCAGGTCGATCACCGTGGCCACGCCCAGCGCGCGGAAGCGCTCCAGGTCGGCCGGGCCGGCGTCCGCGAGCTTGCCGAGGGAGTCGGAGCGGTAGAGGGTCTCCCACCGCACGGTCCCGCCGCCGGCGGTCCGATAGCCGCCCAGATCGCGGAAGTTGTGGAGTCGGTCGAAGGATATGTGTCGTCTCACGGCGCCAATGTACGGGGGCTTCACCGGTTACGGACCGACCGCCGCCCAGAAGTGGCCGTTGATCCCGTCCAGATAGGCGCGCCCCTCGTCGCCGGTCGCCCCGGAGGCGCCCCAACTGCTGGTCGCGGCCATCCGCGCGTGGTACTCGGTGTGGAGCTCCCGGAGCGCGTCCTCCACGATCCGCCTGGGCAGCGGCACCAGCTTCACCGCCGGCTTCACATACGC
Source organism: Streptomyces sp. R44 (assembly GCF_041053105.1). NCBI lineage: Bacteria > Bacillati > Actinomycetota > Actinomycetes > Kitasatosporales > Streptomycetaceae > Streptomyces > Streptomyces sp. R44. Next base: position 5,886,631 of record NZ_CP163444.1, read on the forward strand.
CTGCCAGCGGGTCGTCGCCGCGTCGCGCAGCAGCTCGGCGAGGGGCTCGTCGCCGCCGGTCGCGGTGATCAGGGCACGCGGGCCGAGACCGAGCGCCTCGGCGAGGGCGAGCATCTGGCGTTCGTTGCCGCGCCAGCGGCCCTCGTCCTCCATCCGCTGGAACGCGGTGGGCGACACACCCGTCCGCCGGGCCAGCTCCTCGACGGAGAGACCGCGCGCCACCCGGTGCTCGCGCAGGCTGGTGGGCGCGGCGATCAGTTCCGCGGGGGAGCACCACAGGACGCCCGCGAGGGCGGTGAGCTCCTGCTCGCCCGGGACCGCGAGGCCGCGCTCCCAGGCGGCCACGGTCTCGGGGTCGACGAAGAGGCCGTACTGCGCCCGCAGGCCGTAGGCGACATGACCGGGAGTCATGCCGAGGGCCTCGCGGAGACGGCGTGCGGCACGGGCGTCGAAGGGAGGGGAGGGTGGGTGCACCCGGTCACGGTAGGTACCAACAGTGAGGGCTGGCTACGGTGCGTTCCCCCAACGTGCGTCGTCGTAGGAACATGGGAACCGGTGGGTAACCGCGGGGTCGCTCAGCGCGCCCGGCCGTCGAGCCAGCGGTACTGGAGCTCGGGCCGCCCGATCTGACCGTACTGCGGGGCGCGCACGGCGCGGCCCTCGGTGACCAGGTGTTCCAGATAGCGGCGCGCGGTGATCCGGGAGATCCCGACGGCCGTGCCGGCCTCGGCGGCCGTGAGCCCCGCGGGGGTCGCGCGGAGGGTACGGGTGACCGCTTCGAGCGTCGGGGCGCTCAGCCCCTTGGGGAGCGTCGCGGGGTGCGGGGCCCGGAGCGTGGCGAGCGCCCGGTCCACCTCGTCCTGCCCGGAGGCCTCCCCGGCGGCCGCCCGGAACTCGGCGTACCGGACGAGCCGGTCCCGGAGCGTCGCGAAGGCGAAGGGCTTCAGGACGTACTGGACCACTCCGAGGGACACGCCCTCGCGGACGATCGCCAGGTCGCGTGCGGAGGTCACGGCGATGACGTCGGCGGAGTGCCCGGCGGCCCGCAGGGCGCGGAGGAGCTGGAGGCCGTGGCCGTCGGGCAGATAGAGGTCGAGCAGGATCAGGTCGACCGGTGTCCGGTCGAGGATCCGCACGGCGGCGGCCCGCGAGTGCGCGACCCCGACGACCTGGAAGCCCTCGACGCGCCCGGCGTAGAGCGCGTGCGCGTCGGCCGCGACGGGATCGTCCTCGACGACCAGGACACGCAGCGGAGCCGTACTCACGCGCTCACCTCCTCTTCCGCTCCGGTGGCACCGGGGCCCCCGCCGTCCGGGGCCGGCGGCACCGGCTCCGGCAGCGGCAGCCGTACGGTGAACTGGGCGCCGCCCTCCGCCGCGTCCGCGACGTCCAGGGTGCCCCTGGCGCGGGTGACCGCCTGGCCCACCAGGGCGAGGCCGAGGCCGCGGCCGGGGCCACGGGTGGACCAGCCGCGCCCGAGGACCGCCTCCCGGTCGGCGGGGCGGACGCCCGGGCCGCTGTCGCCGACCCGGAGCAGCAGCTCCCCGTCGCCCGCGCGGGCCGCGACGGTGACCGTCACGCGCGCGTGCGGGGTCCCGCCGGCCGCCTCCACCGCGTTGTCGATGAGGTTGCCGAGGATCGTCACCAGGTCCCGCGAGGGCAGCGCCGCCGGCACCCGGCCGTCGTCGATGCGGCTGTCCTCGGTGAGGACCAGCTCCACGCCCCGCTCGTTGGCCTGCGCCGCCTTGCCGAGCAGCAGCGCCGCCAGGACGGGTTCGCCGACGGCGTCGACGACCCGGTCGGTGAGCGCCTGGGCGAGCTCCAGCTCCGCCGTCGCGAACTCCACCGCCTCGGCCACCCGGCCCAGTTCGATGAGCGAGACGACCGTGTGCAGCCGGTTCGCCGCCTCGTGGGCCTGCGAGCGGAGCGCCTCCGTGAAGCCACGCTCGGAGTCCAGCTCGCCGGCGAGCGCCTGGAGTTCGGTGCGGTCCCGGAGCGTGACGACGGTGCCGCGCCGCTCCCCGCCCACGACCGGGCGGGTGCTGACCACGAGGACCCGGTCGGCCGTCAGATGGGTCTCGTCGACGCGCGGCTCCGAGGAGAGCAGCGCGCCGGTCAGGGAGGCGGGCAGGCCGAGCTCCGCGGCCGGCCGGCCGACGACGCCCTCGTCCAGGGCGAGGAGCTCCCGGGCGCCGTCGTTGATGAGGGCGATCCGCCGCCGTCCGTCGAGCATCACGAGCCCTTCCCGCACGGCGTGCAGCGCGGCCTCGTGGTAGTCGTGCATCCGGCTCAGCTCGGTGGCGTTCATGCCGTGCGTGTGGCGGCGGAGGCGCGCGTTCACGACGTACGTGCCCGCGCCGCCGAGCGCGAGCGCCGCGCCCGCCATCCCGAGCAGGGCGGTCACCTGCTCCCGTACCTGCTCGCTGATCTTGTCGATCGTGATGCCCGCGCTGACCAGGGCGACGACCCGGCCGCCGTCGAAGACGGGCGCCACCGTCCGCACGGAGGGGCCGAGGACGCCCAGGTGCGTCTCCGAGTAGAACCGGCCCTGCCGGGCCTCCGCTATGTGACCGAGGTACGTGCGGCCGATCTGCGCCGGCTCCGGGTGCGTCCAGCGGGTGCCGTCCGGGGCCATGATCACCACGAAGGCGACGCCGGCGTGGCGCCGCAGCGACTCGGCGTACGGCTGGAGGGCGGCCGTCGGGTCGGCGGAGCGGGCGGCGGCGACGACGGACGGGGAGTCGGCGACGGCGGCGGCGGTCGCCGTGGCCTGGCGCCGCGCGGTCTCCTCGGCCTGCTCCCGGTCCGTGAGGTACGCGAACACCGCGCACCCCGCCACGACGACGGCCACGAGGACGACCTGCATCGCGAAGAGCTGGCCGGCGAGGCTGCGGGGGCGGGGGAGGGGGAAACGCATGCGGGTAAGTGTGCACGTGGGAACGTGCGCGGGCGGCACCTCGTTCCCGAATCGTGCCCTTGCCCGCCGGGGTCCGTCGTCGGGGCCGTCGTTTCGGCCGTGAACGAAACGTACGCAACCGTGACCCGGGTCACAGGCTGATGGATAGTCGCGGAGGTCCACCGGGACGTGGACACCCATCAGCACGAGGAGGACCCCGTGGCCGCACGCCGGGACCGCACCCACTATCTGTATCTGGCCGTCATCGGCGCCGTACTGCTCGGCATCACGGTCGGGTTCCTGGCGCCGGGCGTCGCCGTGGAGCTCAAGCCGCTCGGCACCGGGTTCGTCAACCTGATCAAGATGATGATCTCGCCGATCATCTTCTGCACGATCGTGCTCGGCGTCGGATCGGTACGGAAGGCCGCGAAGGTCGGCGCCGTCGGCGGCCTCGCCCTCGGCTACTTCCTCGTGATGTCGACCGTCGCACTCGCGATCGGTCTGCTCGTCGGCAACCTCCTGGAGCCCGGCTCCGGGCTCCACCTCACCAAGGAGATCGCCGAGGCGGGCGCGCAGCAGGCCGAGGGCGCGAGCGAGTCGACCCCGGACTTCCTGCTGGGGATCATCCCGAAGACCCTCGTCTCGGCCTTCACGGAGGGCGAGGTCCTCCAGACGCTCCTCGTCGCCCTCCTCGCCGGCTTCGCGCTCCAGGCGATGGGCAAGGCCGGAGAGCCGGTCCTCCGAGGGATCGGGCACATCCAGAAGCTCGTCTTCCGCATCCTCGGCATGATCATGTGGGCCGCTCCGGTCGGCGCGTTCGGCGCGATCGCGGCGGTCGTGGGCGCGACCGGGGCCGCGGCCCTGAAGTCGCTGGCCGTCATCATGATCGGCTTCTACGTGACCTGCGGGCTCTTCGTGTTCGTGGTCCTCGGCGCGCTGCTCCGGCTGATCGCGGGCATCAACATCTGGTCGCTCCTGAAGTACCTCGGCCGCGAGTTCCTGCTGATCCTCTCGACGTCCTCCTCGGAGTCCGCGCTGCCCCGGCTGATCGCGAAGATGGAGCACCTGGGGGTCAGCAAGCCGGTCGTCGGCATCACCGTGCCGACCGGGTACTCCTTCAACCTCGACGGCACCGCGATCTACCTGACGATGGCCTCGCTGTTCACCGCCGAGGCGATGGGGAACCCGCTCTCGATCGGTGAGCAGATCTCGCTCCTCGTCTTCATGATCATCGCCTCGAAGGGCGCGGCGGGGGTCACCGGCGCGGGCCTCGCCACCCTCGCGGGCGGCCTCCAGTCGCACCGGCCCGAGCTGGTCGACGGGGTGGGCCTGATCGTCGGCATCGACCGCTTCATGAGCGAGGCGCGCGCCCTCACGAACTTCGCGGGGAACGCGGTGGCGACGGTGCTCGTCGGCACGTGGACCAAGGAGATCGACAAGGCGCGGGCGGCGGAGGTGCTGGCGGGGCGGGTCCCGTTCGACGAGAAGACGCTGGTGGACGACCATGCGGCGGCGCTGCCGGACCAGCGTACGGAGGAGGGCGAGGAGAAGGCCCGAGCGGGCGTCTGACCTCGCCCCCCGTGTGGGCCCGCGTCCGGGTGGACGTCGCCCACGCGCCGTGTGGGCAATCGTCCCGCTGGGGCGGGACGGGTGGGCACACGGGACGGCGCGCTCAGTGGCGCCTCCGCGTTCCGCGCCCTGACCCGCACCACGAGTGCGCCGTCACCAGGGTGCGGGTCAAGGCGCGGCAAGCCTTGGCCCGGCAAGGGCGCCGTCCGCTGTGCCCACCCGTTCCGCCCCTTGCGGAACGCCTGCCCACAACGGGGGTGGGCACCGCCCCGGCGGAACGCCTGCCCACAACGGGGGGCACGTGGGCCCACAACAGACCCCGGGTCCCGGGTCTTGAGCCGGATCCGGGCCTCGGAGAGGAGGGCGGCCCCCATCGAGGGGGCCGCCCTTCCGCCTCGTCAGACGCCCGACAGTTCCGCCAGCTCCTCCGGCGAGAGCGCCAGCGCCCCCGCTCCCGCCGAGTCCCGCACCGTCTCCGGCCGGCTCGCGCCCGGGATCGGCAGGACCGTCGGCGAGCGGGAGAGCAGCCAGGCGAGGGCGACCTGCTGCGGGCTGACCCCCCGCACCCGCGCCACCCGGTGGAAGGCGCCGAACTGCGGGTCCTCCTCCAGGGCCGACGCCCCGTCCAGGGAGCTGCGCGAGATCCCGCCCAGCGGGCTCCACGGCAGGAAGGCGAGCCCGAGCTCCGCGCAGAGCCGCAGCTCCGCCTCGCTGTCCCGCACCGCCGGGGAGTACCGGTTCTGTACGGAGACCAGCCGGTCGCCCAGGATGTCGCGGGCCAGCAGGATCTGCGGGGCGTCGACGTTCGAGATGCCCGCCAGGCGGATCGTGCCCGCGTCCAGCAACTCCCGTACCGCTCCCAGCGATTCCGCGTACGGCACCCCCGGGTCCGGCTTGTGCAGCTGGTACAGGCCGATCGCGTCGCCGCCGAGCCGCCGCGCCGAGCCCTCCGCCGCCCGCCGCAGGTGCTCGGGCCGGCCGTCCACGCTCCAGTCGCCGTCGGCCGTACGGCCCCGGCCGCCCTTGGTCGCCACGAGCACGCCCGACGTGTCGCCGCCGTACGAGGCGAGGGCCCGGGTCACGAGGAGTTCGCCCTCGCCCGGTGTGCCGCCCGGCGGGTGGTAGGAGTCGGCGGTGTCGAGCAGCGTCACCCCGGCGTCCAGCGCCGCGTGCACCGTGGCGACCGCCCGCGTCTCGTCCGGCCGGCCCTCGATGGAGAGCGGCATCGTGCCGAACCCGATCGCCCCGACCCGTACGTCCCCCAGCATCCGGTACCGCATCAGTTCTCCGCTCCGATCGTCTCCGCGACCGCCTTCGCCAGCCATTCACCGGAATCGCGGAACGCATAACCCAGGGAAATCGCCCGGGAGTTGTCCATTCCGTACGAGCGGGCGAAGGAGAACGGCGAGACCTCGCCGACCTCGACCCCCTGGAACACCGTCCGGCCGCCCACCAGTCTCTCGATCTCGGCGCAGATGCCGGCCGTCGTGAGCGGACCGTGGGAGTGCGCGTTCACCGGTCCGGTGAAGTCCGCCCCGACCGCCCAGGCGAGGAACGCGGCGATCTCCTCCACGTAGATGTAGGTCGCCGGGTGGTTCACCACGGGCACGGCGATCGGCTCGCCCGTACGGATCCGCCGCGCGTAGTGCTCCAGGCGGCCCGTGAAGTCGTCCGCGCCGCCCAGGACGTGCGCCACCCGCACCGAGGCCCAGGCGAAGGGCGTGCCCGCCGCGAAGACCGCCTCGGCCTGCCGCTTGCCCTCGCCGTAGTGCGCGCCGAGGAACTCGGAGTCCTCCCAGGGCAGGGCCGTGTCGACGGTCACCGTGGCCAGGTCGAGCGCGGACTCGGCGACCGGCACGGTGGAGTCCTCGTACTCGTACACCTCGACCGTCGACGTCATCACATAGCGGGCGGTGCGCGTCGCGAACACCCGCCGGGCGATCTCCGCCTGGCGCGGGGTGTAGCAGACCTGGTCCACGACGACGTCGAAGGAGCGGCCCGCGAGAACGGATGCGAGCGCGTTCTCGTCGTCGCGGTCGGCGACCAGCTGCTCGATTCCCTCCGGCGCGGCGGAAGAACCCCGGTTGAGCACCGTGATGCGGTGCCCGGATTCCCGGAGCAGCGCGATGAGCCGCTTTCCGAAATAGCGGTTCCCGCCGATGACCAGAATGTCCATGGAACTCAACTCCCCCAACTCCCTTGCTTTCGAGGACAAGTGTTACGTTGTGCGCTCGCCGGTTGAAGGGGGAAACATGGGAGTGCAGGCCGTCCCGCCGAAGGAACCACGGCATTCGCGCGCCGCCACCGCCGAAACCTCGGCGGCCGCTTTCGACCCCATCGACCGGCAGATCCTGGACCTCCTCCAGACCGACGGCCGCATCAGACTGAGCGAGCTCGGCCGCCGCGTCCGGCTCAGCCCCGCGGCCGTCACCGAGCGCGTCCGGCGCCTGGAGGCGAGCGGGGCGGTCACCGGCTACGGCGCGCACGTCGCGCCGGCCGTGCTCGGCTACGGCATCCAGGCCTTCATCCGCGTGAACCCGCACGGCGGCTACAACCTGAAGCACCCCCGCACCCTGGAGCTGACCGCGCGCCCCGAGGTCCTGGAGGTGCACCACGTGGTCGGCGAGGACTGCTGGATCCTGAAGGTCGCCGTCACGGACACCATCCACCTGGAGGAGGTCCTGGAGCAGACCTCGGCCCTCGGCCGGACCACGACCTCGATCGTGCTGTCCTCCCCGGTGGTCCGGAAGCCGCTCCTGCCGCAGGCCGCCCGCTGACTCCTTGCCCTGACGTCGGCGTCAAGGCCTACCGTCGGGGACATGCGCATCGGAGAGCTGGCCGAGCGGGCCGGGACGACCACGCGGACCCTGCGGTACTACGAGTCCCGCGGTCTGCTGACCGCCCGGCGTACGGAGCAGGGGTACCGCACGTACGACGAGGACGACCTGAGGCTGCTCCAGCAGATCAGGACCCTGCAGGACTTCGGGTTCGAGCTAGAGGAGACGCGGCCGTTCGTCGACTGCCTGCGCGCGGGGCATCCGGCGGGGGACTCCTGTCCCGCGTCGATCGCCGTCTACCGGCGGAAGGTCGCCGAGCTGGACGGGCTCATCGCCCAGTTGCAGGCCGTACGCGCCCAGGTGGGCGCCCAGCTCCTCCGGGCCGAGGCGGAACTGCCGCACGGCCCGGAGCCCCGGTGCGAACTCGAAGCGGTCACGGAGACGGAGGGGTGACGGAGATGACGACGTACGCGGAGGGCGTGGCCGAGGTCACGGACGAGGACTTCGGCACGGAGGTGCTGGGCGCCGGGCTGCCGGTCCTGGTGAAGTTCACCGCGGAGTGGTGCGGGCCGTGCCGGCAGCTGAAGCCGGTGCTCGGCGCGATCGCCGCGGAGGAGGCGGGGCGGCTGCGGATCGTGGAGATCGACGTGGACCGCAACCCGGAGACGACCATGGCGTACGGGGTCCTGGCGACCCCGACGCTCGTGGTCTTCCGGGGAGGCGAGCCGGTGAAGTCGATCGTCGGCGCCCGCCCGAAGCGCCGCCTCCTGGCCGATCTGGAGGACGTGCTGCCCTAGGGCCTGTCTGACAATTCCCGCCGGGTCCGGCCCGTCCGGCACGCACGCTCGCCGCACGGCCGAAACGCCCAAGTAGCTCCTTCCCCAAGCTCTCGGCTTCGCTCGAGCAGGGGAGACCCCATCCGAGGGCGCCCCGGCCGCACGCCGATCGCACGCACCGGACGCCCCGGCCTGATCCGGCGCGAATTGTCAGACAGGCCCTAGGGGACCACCGCCCGGCGCGAGTGCCCCGGGTCCGACGGGCGGCCGGCTCCGCCGAGGCATACAGAAATACCCCGACTAGAATTGACAGTCGGGGTATTGCCTCGCGTATATTAATGGATTCCGTGTCCAGGCGCAGCGAAGACGCGGAGAAGTTCAATAAACGCACTGTATCGCGCCGGGAGTCGAATTGTCAACCGAGGAATTTCGGAATGAGCAGCAATTCATCACCGATCTCTACGCACGACTCGACGACCTCAGGGACCAGGCAGAAGCCGCCGTCGAGCAGGCGCTCCGCACCCCCGGGGTCGGCAGCAACCAGGGCCGCCTCGAACGGGACGTGATGGTCGCCGAGCAGTCGGGGCTGCTCGCCGCGCTCAACGCCGGGGAGAGCGGCCTCTGCTTCGGCCGGCTCGTCTTCAAGGACGGCCGCGACCACCACATCGGCCGGCTCGGCATCCGCGAGGACGACCCGAACCGCACCCCGCTCGTCGTCGACTGGCGCGCCGAGATCGCCCGCCCCTTCTACCTCGCCACCGGCTACGAGCCCATGGGCCTCTCCCGCCGCCGCCACATCACCACCCGGGGCCGCGAGGTCGTCTCCCTCCACGACGAGGTCCTCGACCTCGCCGACGCCACCCGCACCGGCCACGAGAGCCGGAACGCCGACGAGGTGCTGCTCGCCGCACTCGACGCCGCCCGCACCGGCCGCATGCACGACATCGTGCAGACCATCCAGGCCGAGCAGGACGCCATCATCCGCTCCCCGCACCGCGGGGTCCTCGTCGTCGAGGGCGGCCCCGGCACCGGCAAGACCGCCGTCGCCCTGCACCGGGCCGCCTACCTCCTGTACGCGCACCGCGAGCAGCTCGCCAAGCGGGCCGTCCTCATCGTCGGCCCCAACCCCGCCTTCCTGGGCTACATCGGGAACGTCCTGCCCTCCCTCGGCGAGACCGGCGTCCTCCTCGCCACCCCCGCCGAACTCTTCCCCGGCGTCCGCGCCACCGGCACCGACACCCCGCGCGCCGCCGCCGTGAAGGGCGCCGCCGCCATGGCCGACGCCCTCGCCGCGGCCGTACGGGACCGGCAGCAGGTCCCCGAGCGCGGCGAGCCGCTGATCGTCCCGCACGAGGACGGCGACCTGGTCATCGACTGGGACATGGCCCTCGAAGCCCGCCACAAGGCCCGCGAGACCTTCCTCCCGCACAACCTGGCCCGCCCCTACTTCGTCTTCCGGATCCTCGACGCCCTCGCCGAGCAGCTCGCCGACCGCATCGGCGCCGACCCCTACGGCGGCCCCAACTTCCTCGGCCCCGACGACATCGCCCTGCTCGCCAAGGGCATCGCCGCCAACCCCGAGGTCCACACCGCGATCGACACCCTCTGGCCGCCCCTCACCCCGCAGGCCTTCCTCGCGGACTACCTCGCCGACCCCACCCACCTCACGGACGACGACACCGCCGCGATCCGCCGTGACGGCGGACCCTGGACCCCCGCCGACGTACCGCTGCTCGACGAGGCCGCCGAACTCCTCGGCGAGGACGACTCCGCGCTCCGCGCCGCCGAGGAGGCCGAACGCCAGAAGCAGATCCAGTACGCGCAGGGCGTCCTCGACGTCTCCTTCGCCTCCCGCACCTACGAGTTCGAGGACAAGGAGGAACTCGACAAGGACGCCTCCGAGGTCCTCTCCGCGCACGACATCATCGACGCCGAGCGCTTCGCCGAACGCCACCAGGAGGCCGACCACCGCACCGCCGCCGAGCGGGCCGCCGCCGACCGCACCTGGGCCTTCGGCCACATCATCGTCGACGAGGCCCAGGAGCTCTCCGCGATGGCCTGGCGGCTCCTCATGCGCCGCAGCCCCAGCCGCTCCATGACCCTGGTCGGCGACCCCGCCCAGACCGGCGACCCGGCCGGCGTCGGCGCCTGGAAGAACATCCTCGGCCCGTACGTCGAGGACCGCTGGGACCACGTCCGCCTCGGCGTCAACTACCGCACGCCCGCCGAGATCATGGCCGTCGCCGCCGACACCCGGCGGGCCGCCGAACCCGGCTTCGAACCGCCCCGCTCGGTGCGCTCCACCGGCGTCGAACCCTGGGACCGGACCGTCGACGACCCGGTCAAGGAGGCCGCCGACGCGGTCGCCGCCGAACTCCGCGAGGAGGGCCGGATCGCCGTCATCGCCCCCACCGCGCTCCACCCCGGCCTGATCGCGGCGCTCCCCGAGGCCTCGTACGGCCCGAAGCCCGACCTCACCCGCCCGGTCGTCCTCCTCGACCCCCGGCAGGCGAAGGGCCTCGAATTCGACACGGTCCTCGTCGTCGACCCCGACGGCATCCGGGAGGGCGCCACGCACGGCATCAACGACCTGTACGTGGCGCTCACCCGGGCCACTCAGCGGCTGGGCGTCATCAGGCCGGCCGTCACGCGGGCCTGAGCCAGACCGTCGCGAGCGGCGGCAGGGTCATCCGCACGCTCGCCTCACGGCCGTGCCACGGCACCGACTCGGTCTTCACCGGGTCGGTGCCGACCACGTCCGAGCCGCCGTACCGGGCCGCGTCCGTGTTGAGGACCTCCGCCCAGGCCGCGAACGCGTCCGGCACCCCGAGCCGGTAGTCGTGCCGCACCACCGGAGAGAAGTTGCAGACCGCGAGCAGCGGCGCACCGAAGGCGTCGAACCGCAGGAACGCGAAGACGTTGTCCTCGGCCGCGTCCCCCACCACCCACTGGAACCCCTCCGGAACGGTGTCCCGCTCCCAGAGCGAGGGCGTCCCCGCGTACACGGTGTTCAGGTCCCGGACGAGATCCCGCACCCCCCGGTGGTCCGCCTCCGCGCCGTACGCCGGATCGAGCAGCCACCAGTCCGGGCCGTGGTCCACCGACCACTCCGCGCCCTGCGCGAACTCCTGCCCCATGTAGAGCAGCTGCTTGCCCGGGTGCGCCCACATGAAGCCCAGATAGGCGCGGTGGTTGGCCCGCTGCTGCCACCAGTCGCCCGGCATCTTCGACACGAGCGAGCGCTTGCCGTGCACCACCTCGTCGTGCGAGATCGGCAGGATGTAGTTCTCGCTGTACGCGTACACCATCGAGAACGTCATCTCGTGGTGGTGGTACTTGCGGTGCACCGGCTCCTTCTGCACGTACTGCAGCGAGTCGTGCATCCAGCCCATGTTCCACTTCATGCCGAAGCCCAGACCGCCGAAGCCGCCCGGACCCACCTGGTCCGTCGCCCGCGTCACCCCGTCCCAGGCGGTCGACTCCTCGGCGAAGGTGACGACGCCGGGGCAGCGGCGGTAGACGGTGGCGTTCATCTCCTGCAGGAAGCGGACCGCGTCCAGGTTCTCCCGGCCCCCGAACTCGTTCGGCAGCCACTCGCCGTGCTCCCGCGAGTAGTCCAGGTAGAGCATCGACGCCACCGCGTCCACCCGCAGCCCGTCGATGTGGAACTCCTGGCACCAGTACACGGCGTTCGCGACCAGGAAGTTCCGCACCTCCTTGCGGCCGTAGTCGAACTCCAGGGTCCCCCAGTCGGGGTGGTGCGAACGGCGCGGGTCCTCGTGCTCGTACAGCGGCCGCCCGTCGAACTCCGCGAGCGCCCAGTCGTCCTTCGGGAAGTGCGCGGGCACCCAGTCCATCAGCACGCCGATCCCGGCCCGGTGCAGCGCGTCGACGAGGAACCGGAAGTCGTCCGGGGTGCCCATGCGGGCCGTCGGCGCGTAGAACCCGGTGACCTGGTAGCCCCAGGAACCGCCGAAGGGATGCTCGGTGACCGGCATCAACTCCACGTGCGTGAACCCGAGATCACGGACGTACGCGGGCAGCTGCTCGGCCAGCTGCCGGTAGGTCAGCCCCGGTCGCCAGGACGGCAGATGCACCTCGTAGACCGAGATCGGCGCCTCGTGCGGCGGACGGGACCCGCGCCGCTCCATCCATTCCGCGTCGTCCCAGGTGTAGTGCGAGGCGGTGACGATCGACGCGGTGTTCGGCGGGCACTCCGTACGGCGGGCCATCGGGTCCGCCCGGACCGTGTGCGAACCGTCGGGCCGCGTGATGTCGTACTTGTAGACGGCGCCCTCGCCGAGCCCCGGCACGAACAGCTCCCACACGCCCGTGGAGCCCAGCGAACGCATCGGCAGCGCCGTGCCGTCCCAGTGCGTGAACTCACCCGTGACCCGCACGCCGCGCGCGTTCGGCGCCCACACCGCGAAGCGGGTGCCGGCGACGCCCTCGTGGGTCATGGGGTGCGAGCCGAGCGCCGTCCACAGCTCCTCGTGCCGGCCCTCCCCGATGAGGTGCAGGTCCAGCTCCCCGAGGGAGGGGAGGAAGCGGTACGGGTCGTGGACGGGCATCTCGTCCCCGTCGTACCGCACCCGGAACTCGTACGCGGGCACCTTGCGCAGCAGCGGGACGAACACCGAGAACAGCCCGTCGCCGTCGTCGTCCATCGGGAGCCGCTTGCCCTTGGTGAGGACGGCGACCTCCTTGGCCCAGGGGCGCAGCGCCCTGATCACGACCCCGCCCTTGACCGGATGCGCGCCGAGCAGCCCGTGCGGGTCGTGGTGCTCCCCGGCGAGCAGCCGGGCCCGGTCGCCGTGGTCGAGCGGGGGCGCCTTACGGGGCGACTTGCCGGCCGTCTTGCCTGCGGATCGGGCGGTCACGGGGGTGCCTCCTGTTTGGTACGGGGGGTACGGATGCGCAACGGTGTTGCGGGGCCCGGGGAAACTCGGCCGAACGGGCCCCGTTGTGGGCGATCGTTCCGCGTCGTGTGGGCAGGCGTCCCGCAGGGCGGGACGGGTGGGCACACGGGACGGCGCGCCCAGCGGCGCCTCCGCGTTCCGCGCCCGGACCCGCACCGGCAGTGGCGGTGCACGCGGGTGCGGGTTCAGGCTCGGGAGCCTCTGGCGCCGGCAGGGGCGCGGTTCCGTTGTGCCCACCCGTTCCGCCCCAGCGGAACGATTGCCCACAACGGCCGGGGGCCGGCGTCACAGAGGGGCCGCCAGGCGTTCGATGGCGGACATCGGGACCGGGAGCCAGTCCGGGCGGTGGCGGGCCTCGTAGAGGACCTCGTAGACCGCCTTGTCCGTCTCGTAGGCGCGCAGCAGCGCGGGATCGGCCCGCGGGTCGACCCCCGCCGCCTCCGCGTACCCCGTGCAGTACGCCGCCCGGCAGCGGGAGGCCCAGTCCGCGTTCCACGGCCGGTGCGTGCGGGCCGCGTAGTCGAAGGAGCGGAGCATCCCGGCGACGTCGCGGACGGTCGGCTGCGGGCTGCGCCGTTCGTCCAGCGGCTTCGCCGGCTCGCCCTCGAAGTCGATGACGGCCCAGCCGCCGTCGGAGCCGCGCAGGGTCTGCCCGAGGTGCAGGTCGCCGTGGATGCGCTGCACCGCCGCCCCGCCGCTGGCCGCGGCGAAGACGGCCCGCAGGCCCGGCACGTGCGGCAGGAGCGCGGGGACGGCCTGCGCCGCCGCGTGCAGCCGCCGGTCCATCGCGGCGGCCAGCTGCTCGGTCTCCGCGCGGGCGAGCCGCCGGGTCGGCAGGGCGGAGGCCAGCGCCAGGTGCACCTCGGCCGTCGCCCGGCCGAGGGCGCGCGCCTCGGTCGTGAATTCCCGCCCGTCCGCCAGCGCGTCGAGCGCGAGCCGCCAGCCGTCCCGCGAGTCCCGCAGGTAGGGCTGGAGGACGCCCAGGGTCGAGGCTCCCGATTCGAACCAGGCGACCGGGGCGGGAACCCGGGCGCAGCCGGCCCCGGCCAGGGCGAGCGGCAGCTCCAGGTCCGGGTTCGCCCCGGGGCTGACCCTCCGGAAGATCTTCAGGATGAACGAATCTCCGAAGACGAGGGAGGAGTTGGACTGCTCCGCGTCCAGCATGCGGGGGGCCAGCGCCGGCGGCAGGGCCGTCGTGGCGTGGAAGCGCAGCGGTCCCGTTCGCCCGGGGGTGCGCAGCCGCTCGTACAGGAGCCCCGCGAGGCGCGGGTCGCGCAGGCCCTCGTACACCGCCCGTCCGGCGAGCGGGCCCTGCCGGATCCGTCCGATCAGGGCGGGCGCGAGCCGCGGCGGCAGCTGGGTCCGTACGCCCAGGAGGAGTTGGTAGCAGTCGGCGGGCGTTCCGGCCGGGCGGCCCGGCTGTTCGACCCGTACGAGGAGATGGAGGAGGCCGGGTCCCGCGCCGTCCAGGGGCAGCAGCTCGGTGGCCGCGTCCAGCGTGAATCCGGTGACCCGGCGACCCTTGCCCGCGAACCAGCGCTGCCGTGGCAGCCATTCGTGGAGCAGGGGGGCGAGGGACGGAAGGAGGGCGTCCGGGGCCCGGGTGGTGGATGCGGTCTCCGGCATGGCATCGCGTCCTTTCCCCGGGGCGCGCAAGTGGCTTTCGTATGCGTTCAAATGCGCAGAGTGTCCCGGATGGCGGCTGTGACTGTCCGGATGTGCGGGACGTGTCGGAAAGGGAAGATCCGTATGGGCCCGGCAAGAAGGCCCGGATGGACCTGAATCGTGGCGTGGATCGTGTGTCGTTCACAGTGCCCAGAGTGGGACGGGGGAAACCGTCCCACCCCGGGCGAGCGAGAACTGGCTCTCGCTCAGGCCTTCTTGAGACGGAACCAGTAGAAGCCGTGACCCGCAAGGGTCAGGAGGTACGGCAGTTCGCCGATGGCGGGGAACTGCACCCCGCCGATCAGTTCCACGGGCCGCGTCCCCGCGAACCGTCGCAGGTCCAGCTCGGTCGGCTGCGCGAAGCGCGAGAAGTTGTTCACGCAGAGCACCAGGTCGTCGCCGTCCTCCCGGAGGAAGGCGAGCACCGCCGGGTTGGAGGCCGGGAGTTCCGTGTACGTCCCCGTGCCGAAGGCCCGGTTCTGCTTGCGGATCTCGATCATCCGCTTCGTCCAGTGGAGCAGGGACGACGGAGAGGCCATGCCCGCCTCGACGTTCGTCACCTGGTAGCCGTGGACCGGGTCCATGATGGCCGGCAGGTAGAGCCGTCCCGGGTCGCAGGAGGAGAAGCCCGCGTTCCGGTCGGGGGTCCACTGCATCGGGGTCCGCACCCCGTCCCGGTCGCCGAGCCAGATGTTGTCGCCCATGCCGATCTCGTCGCCGTAGTAGAGCACCGGCGAGCCGGGCAGCGAGAAGAGCAGCGCGGTGAACAGCTCCATCTGCTTGCGGTCGTTGTCGAGGAGCGGGGCGAGCCGCCGCCGGATGCCGATGTTGGCCCGCATGCGCGGGTCCTTGGCGTACTCGGCGTACATGTAGTCGCGCTCTTCGTCCGTGACCATTTCGAGCGTGAGCTCGTCGTGGTTGCGCAGGAAGATGCCCCACTGGCAGCCGGAGGGGATCTCCGGGGTCTTCGCCAGGATCTCGGAGACCGGGTAGCGGGACTCGCGCCGGACGGCCATGAAGATGCGCGGCATGACCGGGAAGTGGAAGGCCATGTGGCACTCGTCGCCGCCCGAGCGGAAGTCGCCGAAGTAGTCGACGACGTCCTCCGGCCACTGGTTGGCCTCGGCGAGCAGCACCGTGTCCGGGTAGTGGTCGTCGATCTCCTTGCGGACCCGCTTGAGGAAGGCGTGGGTCGCCGGGAGGTTCTCGCAGTTGGTGCCCTCCTGCTGGTACAGGTACGGCACCGCGTCGAGCCGGAAGCCGTCGATCCCCAGGTCCAGCCAGAACTTCAGCGCGGAGAGGATCTCCTCCTGCACGGCCGGGTTCTCGTAGTTGAGGTCCGGCTGGTGCGAGAAGAAGCGGTGCCAGTAGTACTGCTTGCGGACCGGGTCGAAGGTCCAGTTCGAGGACTCGGTGTCGACGAAGATGATCCGGGCGTCCGCGTACTGCTTGTCGTCGTCGGCCCAGACGTAGTAGTCGCCGTACGGGCCGTCCGGGTCGCGCCGCGACTCCTGGAACCACGGGTGCTGGTCGCTGGTGTGGTTCATGACGAAGTCGATGACCACGCGCATGCCGCGCTGGTGGGCCGCGTCGACGAACTCCACGAAGTCGGCCAGGTCGCCGAACTCGGGGAGCACCGAGGTGTAGTCGGCGACGTCGTACCCGCCGTCCCGCAGCGGGGACTTGAAGAACGGTGGCAGCCAGAGGCAGTCGACGCCCAGCCACTGGAGGTAGTCCAGTTTGGACGTGATGCCCTTCAGGTCGCCGACGCCGTCGCCGTTGCTGTCCTGGAAGGAGCGGACGAGGACCTCGTAGAACACCGCCCGCTTGAACCAGTCGGGATCGCGGTCCTTGGCGGGGGTGTCCTCGAAGGTGTCGGGGACGGGCTCGTTGACAGTCATGTGGTGGGTGACCCTCCGGTCTGCGGGGACGGTCGCAGGGCGAGTACGTGCGCGGGCGTGACGCCCGGTTCCAGGCGCACGTAAGCGGCCCTGCCCCAGTGATAGGTCTCGCCGGTGAGCTCGTCGCGCACCGGCACGGTCTCGTGCCAGTCGAGGCCGAGTTCCGGCATGTTCAACGAGAGTGAAGCCTCCTGGGTGTGGTGCGGGTCGAGGTTGACGACCACCAGAACGATGTTCGAACCGGAGCGCTTCGAGTACGCGATCACCTGCGGGTTGTCGGTGTCGTGGAACGTCAGGTTCCGCAGCCGGCGGAGGGCCGGGTGGCGGCGCCTGATCCGGTTCAGGGCGGTGATCAGCGGGGTGATCGTCGCCCCCGCCCGTTCCGCCGACTCCCAGTCGCGGGGCCTCAGTTCGTACTTCTCCGAGTCGAGGTACTCCTCGCTGCCGTCCCTCAGCGGGGTGTTCTCGCACAGCTCGTACCCGGCGTACATGCCCCAGGACGGGGAGAGCGTGGCCGCGAGGACCGCCCGCGCCTCGAACGCGGGCCGGCCGCCCTCCTGGAGGTAGGCGTGCAGGATGTCGGGGGTGTTCACGAAGAGGTTCGGCCGCATCTGCGCGGCCGTCTCCCCGGACAGCTCGGTGAGGTACTCCGTCAGCTCCTCCTTGGTGTTGCGCCAGGTGAAGTACGTGTACGACTGCTGGAAACCGATCGCGCCGAGCGTCCGCATCATCGCCGGCCGGGTGAACGCCTCCGCCAGGAAGATGACGTCCGGGTCGGCCCGGTTGATCTCGCCGATCACCCGCTCCCAGAACACCACCGGCTTGGTGTGCGGGTTGTCGACGCGGAAGATCCGGATGCCGTGGTCCATCCAGAACCGGAGCACCCGCACGGTCTCCGCGACGATCCCGTCCATGTTGTCGGGGGCCCTGTCGAACGCGATCGGATAGATGTCCTGGTACTTCTTCGGCGGGTTCTCCGCGTACGCGATCGAACCGTCCGGCCGGTGGTGGAACCACTCCGGGTGCTTCTCCACCCACGGGTGGTCCGGGGAGCACTGGAGCGCGAAGTCCAGGGCGATCTCGATCCGCAGCTCCTTGGCCCGCGCCACGAACGCGTCGAAGTCCTCGAAGGTCCCCAGGTCCGGGTGGAGCGCGTCGTGCCCGCCCTCCGGCGAGCCGATCGCCCACGGCACGCCGACGTCGCTCGGCGACGCCGACAGGGAGTTGTTGGGGCCCTTGCGGTGGGTCTCGCCGATCGGGTGCACGGGAGGCAGGTAGACGACGTCGAAGCCCATCGCGGCGACCGCCGGGAGCCGTTCGGCCGCGGTGCGGAAGTTCCCCGGGACCGTACGCCCCTTCACCTTCCGCACGCCCTCCGAGCGCGGGAAGAACTCGTACCAGGAGCCGAACAGGGCCCGCTCCCGCTCCACCTGGAGCGGCAACGCCGGGGAGGCGGAGAGCAGTTCGCGCAGCGGGTGGCGGTCCAGGGCCTCGACGACCCGCGGGGCGAGCGCCGCCGCGAGCCGCACGGCCGCGGGCCGCGACCCGTCGCGCAGCGCGTCCGCCACGGCGAGTACGGCCTCCCGGCCGCCGCCCTTCTTCGGGACGCCCTTCGCGGCCCGCTCGTGCAGCTCGGCGCCCTCGGCGAGGACCAGTTCGGAGTCGATCCCGGCCGGGATCTTGATCCTCGCCGTGTGGCGCCAGGTGGCCACCGGATCGCTCCAGGCCTCCACGGTGTACGTCCAGAGGCCCTCGGCGTCCGGGGTGACCTCGGCACCCCAACGGTCGGTGCCCGGGGCCAGTTCGCGCATCGGGGTCCAGGGTCCTGGCCGGCCCGACGGGCCGCGCAGCACGACATTGGCGGCGACCGCGTCGTGGCCCTCGCGGAAGACGGTGGCCGTCACCTCGAAGGTCTCTCCGGCCACCGCCTTCGCGGGGCGCCGGCCGCAGTCGACCAGCGGGCGGACGTCCAGTACGGGAATGCGTCCCATGAGCGGATTCACAGCATCACCTGACGGGTTACGGGGGTGCGGGTGGTGGTGCGCTCTTTCTAGCTCCGTCGACGGCCGGCGGGTTGCGGGCATGACGGCTCCTGTCCGCGTTCACTCGGATGGCGGGTCCACAGGGATGAACAGGGATGAACGGGAGGCTCGGGGGAGACGGGTCGGGGGTTGTACCGGAGGAGCCTTCCCACGGTTCTCGGGTGGGCAATCCGGCGCTTTGTTAACTACTAGGGCGTAGCCACCCCGGCAAGCACCCGACCCGGACAAGAAAGAAGCCCCGCCTTTGTGGGGCGGGGCTCGATCTGCGGTGCGGCGTCAGGTGCGCGGCGAGCTGTCCGGGGTCTCCGCGTCCGTCGCCCACACCTGCCAGGGCTGGCGGGCCACCCACTCCTCCACCGGCGCCGGTTCCAGGCCGAGGACCTCCGACGACACCCCGTCGTCGTCCGCCATCAGGAGCGGATCCGCTCCGCTCGCCATGTAGTGGTAGATCCCCGCCACCCCGGCCGCCGTCTCCGGGCCGAGCAGCTGCGCCAGGCCCCGCTCGAACACGGCCGGATCCAGCTCCTCGTACCGCACCCTCCGGCCGAGTCCCCGCCCGAAGGCCGCCGCGAGCTCGCCGCCCGTCAGGGCCCGGTCCCCGCCGATGTCGAAGGTCCGGCCCTCCAGGCCCTCCCGGGTGAGCGCCGCGAGCGCCGCCTCCGCCAGGCCCCGGTGCGACAGCCAGGCCGTCCGCGCCGACTCCGGCAGGGGGTAGGCGAGGACGCCCTCGTCGACCAGCGCGGGACCGTTCCACGGCGAGAACAGGTTGTCCAGGTACACCGGCGGCCGGACCACCACCAGCGGCACCCCGCTGTCCCGCAGCACCCGCTCCGCGAGCCGCCGCGTCTCGAAGGCGGCGACGTCCGTCGGACCCAGCGGGAGCCGGGTGTTGGCGTTGAACACCAGGCGTTCCGTGCCCGCCGCCAGGGCGGCCTCCGCGATGTTCCGCGCGTACGCCTCCACCCGCGTCTCGTCGTACACCAGCGGCATCGTGACGAACGCGTGCGTCGTCCCCGCGAACAGCCGCCGCACATCGCCCGGGACCCCGAGGTCCCCGGAGAGGAAGAAGGCCCCCGGCAGCGGCGGCCGGTCCGCCTCCGCGCGCCGGGTCAGGGTCCGCACCTGGTGGTGGCGCTCGGCGAGCAGGCGGGCCACCGCGCCGCCCTGGAAGCCGGTCGCGCCCACGACCGCCACCCGCATCGGAATCTCACTGTCCATCTGTGTCCAAGGCCCTTCGATAGGCTGTCATCGCTGCCGTGCCGGCGTCCCTCCAGGCTCCCCGCGGTGGCTTCGGCCGTTCAATTAACAAACCGGGGCGGAAGTTGAAGGATCGTCCATGGAAACCGTGGGAACCGACCGTCACGACCAGCGCGACCCCCTCGATCCTCCCGGTGAGGGCGAGCGCGAGGACCTGCTGAGCGAACTCCTCAAACCCCTCCGGCTCACCGGAGTCTTCGACAGCCGCTGGCACGTCCGCGCCCCCTGGGCCATCGAGGGCGACGCCGAACGCAGCTGCGCCGTCCTCCACTACGTCGTCGAGGGCGGCTGCTGGATCACCGCCGACGACGAGAACCCCGTCGAACTCCACGCCGGCGACCTCGTCGTCTTCCCCACCGGCGCCGCCCACCGCCTCTCCGACCGGCCCGAACGCCAGGGCGTCCCGCTCAAGGCCGTGCTGCCCGAGCGCCAGCCCGGCACCTCCGGCGAGATCGTCATCGAGGGCAGCGGACCCGAGAGCCGCCTGCTGTGCGCCGGACTTCACTACGACGCCAGCGCCGCCACCGGCCTCTACACCTCCCTGCCCTGGGCCCTCGTCCTCGACGGCCGCCAGGTCGACCGCGAACCCCTGCTCCGCGACACCCTCCGGCTGCTCGCCGCCCCCGACCGGCCCGTCGGCCCCGGCGACCGGCTCATCACCCTGCGCGCCTTCGAGATGGCCCTCGTCCTCGCGCTCCGCCCGCTGCTCCGCGAGCTCGCCGGCAACCCGGCCTCGCTGCCGCTGCTCCGCCACCCCGGGATCAGCCGGGCCGTCGTCATGATGGCCACCCGGTTCGCCGAACCGTGGACCATCGACTCCCTCGCCCGCGAGGTCGGCATGTCCCGCTCCGCTTTCACCGCCGCCTTCCGGGAACTCGTCGGCGACTCCCCGGCCCGCTACCTCGCCGCCCGCCGCATGCAGGAGGCCGGCCGGCTCCTCACCGAGACCTCCCTGCCGCAGTCGGCCGTGCCCGAGCGCGTCGGCTACCGCAGCGCCGTCGGCTTCCACCTGGCCTTCCGGAAATGGTTCGGGGTGACCCCCGGCGAGTACCGGACCGCCTAGGGCTGTCCGGACCTGACATCTTTCGGAGCCCCTGGACGGTTCTTAAGGACCCCTGGACGGACGTTCATTGTCCGTCCGGGGAGCACCCGGACAGGCTCGGGACCGGCACAGCCGTGACACCCGAGGAGAGGCGAGACACCGGTGACGAGGTCCGGGCAGGAGTATCTGGAGGGACTGCGCGACGGGCGCGAGATCTGGCTCGACGGGGAGCGGGTCAAGGACGTCACCGCCCACCCCGCCTTCCGCGCCACCGCCGCCTCCTTCGCCGGTCTGTACGACCTCGCCGACGACCCCGTGCACCGGCCCGTCCTCGTCCAGGGCGGCGTCCGCCGCGCCTGCGCCGTGCCCCGCTCGTACGAGGACCTCGTCGCCCGCCGGCGCGCCTTCCGCACCACCGCCGAGGCGAGCTACGGCTTCCTCGGCCGCACCCCCGACCACATGGCCGCGGGCGCCGCCGGGTTCGCCGCCGCGCCCGCCGTCTTCACCGGCGAGGCCTTCGACGGCGCCGAGCACGCCCTCGCCTTCCACCGGCGGCTCGCCGAGGGAGACCTGCACACCGCGTTCACCCTCACCAACCCGGCCTCGGGTCGCGGCGAGGACGACCTCACCCTGCGGGTCGTCGCCGAACGCGACGGCGGGATCGTCGTCCGCGGCGCCAAGACCATCGGCACCGGCGCCGTCTTCGCCGACGAACTCCTCGTCGGCACCATCGAACCGCTCGCCGCCGACGACACCGAGCACGCCGTCACCTTCTCCGTACGGCTCGACACCCCCGGCCTCAAGCTGATCTCCCGCACCTCCTACGAGGAACGCGCCCGGTCCGTCTTCGACCACCCGCTCTCCTCCCGGTACGACGAGAACGACGCCATGCTCGTCTGCGAGGACGTCTTCGTCCCGTGGGAACGCGTCCTCACCTACCGCGACCCGGCCACCACCGGCGCGATCTGGTGGCAGACCCCCGCCTACCTGAACTTCGTCCACCAGTCCGCCACCCGCTTCTGGACCAAGCTGGAGTTCCTCACCGGCCTCGCGATCCTCCTCACCCGCTCGAACGGCACCGAGCAACTGCCCCCCGTCACCCAGGCCGTCGGCCGGCTCCTCGGCATGGTCGCCCAGGCCAAGGCCTTCGTCCTCGCCGCCGAGGCCTCGTACGAGCAGGTCGACGGCGGACGCGGCGGCGTCCGCCCCGGGCAGGAGATCTCCTTCGCCCAGCGGATCATGGCCGGCGAGCTCTACCCGCGCGCCGTCCAGGACATCAAGCTCCTCGCCGGCGGCGCCCTCGTCCAGCTCCCCGCGAGCGGCCGCGACCTCCTCCACCCCGAACTCGGGCCGCTGGTCCGCCGCTACTTCGCGACGCCCGGCCACCCCGCCGAGGACCGCGTCAAACTCCTCAAACTCGCCTGGGACGCCCTCGGATCGGAGTTCGCCGGCCGACACGAGCAGTACGAGCGCTTCTACCACGGCGCCCCGCACGTCTACCTGACGATGCAGACCCGGGCCGGCGCGGCGGGGGAGTGCGAGAGCCTCGCCCGGGCCTGCCTCGACGGCTACGGCCTGGGGACCACCCGGTGACGACACCCCCACCGGCCCCCCGGCGCGGGGGGCTCGCCCTGCTCGCCTCCACCCAGCTGCTGCTGATCATGGACACCGCGATCGTCAACGTCGCGCTGCCCTCCGTCGGCGAGGACCTCGGCTCCGGCTCCACCGGCCTGTCCTGGGTCGCCAACGCCTACCTCATCACCTTCGGCGGACTGCTCCTCCTCGGCGGACGCGTCGCCGACCTCCTCGGCCACCGGCGGGTCTTCCTCGGCGGCCTCGGCCTGCTCGCCGTCGCCTCCGCCGCCGGTGGTCTCGCCCCCGGCGCCGACGCCCTCGTCGCGGCCCGCGCCGCCCAGGGCGTCGGCGCCGCCCTCGCCGCGGCCGCCGCCTTCGCCCTGCTGCTCCTGCTCTTCCCCGACGGGCCCGCCCGGCACAAGGCCCTCGGCGCGTTCGCCGCCATGGGCGGCCTCGGCGGCGTCCTCGGCACGGTCCTCGGCGGCGTCCTCACCGACCTCCTCGGCTGGCGCGCCACGTTCTGGCTGAACGTCCTCCTCGCCGCCGTCCTCGCCGCCCTCGCCGTCCGGATCCTCGCCCCCCGTGCGGGAGTCGCCCTCCGCGGCGGCTTCGACCTCACCGGGGCGCTCACCGCCACCGCCGGCCTCGGCCTCGTCGCCTACGCCCTCGTCGGCGGCGCCGAAGCGGGCCGGCTCTCCGCCCGCACCCTCGCCGCCGGCGGAGCCGGGCTCGCGCTGCTGCTCGCCTTCGCCGCCGCCGAGACCCGGGCCGCCGCCCCGCTCGTGCCGCCCTCCGTCCTCGCCCGGCCCGCGCTCCGCCTCGCCAACGTCCTCGCGGCGCTCGCCCAGACCACCCTGTTCCCGATGTTCTTCCTGGTCAGCCTCTACCTCCAGAGCGTCCTCGGGTACGCGCCCCTCGGCGGCGGCCTCGGACTCCTGCCGCTCTCCCTCGTCGTCGTCGCGGTCGCCCCGCAGACCGGCCGGATCATCTTCCGCATCGGCCTGCACCGGACCATGACCCTCGGCTTCGCCCTGCTGTGCGCCGGCACCCTCTGGCTGGCCCTCGCGCTCACCGCCGGCGGCACTTATCCGAGCACCGTCCTCGCCCCCAGCCTCCTCCTCGGCGCCGCACTGCCGCTCGTCATGGTCACCACCAACGTCGCCGCCACCGCCGACGCCACCCCCGAGGAGACCGGACTCGCCTCCGGACTCGTCAACACCAGCCAGCAGTTCGGCTCCGTCCTGGGCCTCGCCGTCCTCGTCGCCGTCGCCACCACCCGTACGGGAACCCCCGGGGCCACCGACGCGGCCCGGGCCGCCGCCGAGACCGCCGGCTTCCGCGCCGCCCTGCTCACCGGCGCCGCCTTCGCCGCCGTGGCCGCCGTGCTCTCCGTACGCCTGCGCGCGGGGAAGCGGGTGCCCGAACCACGCTGACCGCGACCCCGAACCGAAACCCCCGGAAGAAGGAGTGCTGCCTTGCTCGGCGACCCGCGTCACACGACCGAGGACATACGCGCGGCGGACCCGCTGGGCGCCGACGCCCTGCTCGCCGCCGTGCCCGGGATGAACGCGCGGGCCGACACGGCCGCGCTGACCGTCGCCCTGCGCGCCCTGGTCCCCGACCCCGAGGAAGCCGCCCAGTGGAGCGTCGGCGGCGCACTCGCCGCCATGCGGGACCTCGGCATCCTCCTCGGCTCCCTCAAACGCCACGGCGTGCAGCCGCTGGCCGCCGTCCCCGAGGCCCTGACCGTCCTCGAACTCCTCGGCCGCCGCACCGACATGATCCCCCGGGACACCGTCCACCACTACACGACCTGGAACCCCGTCGGCCCCCGCCGCCGCACCTACACCGGGCACCCCACCGAGGCCCGCCTCCAGGACGCCGTACGGATGGTCTTCCCCGGACTCGTCGCCGCCCTGGAGGACTGCGCCCGGGTCGCCCGCCTCGAACCGTACGACCCCGGATTCCCCGCCGCCCTCGACCGCATCGCCGGACGCGTACGGGCCATGGTGGAGTCCATCGACCTCACCGTCGCGCACGTCCCGCCCGCGTACTTCGCCCTCACCCTCCGCCCGTACTTCGAGGAGGTCGAGATCGCCGGCCGCGACTACCTCGGCCCGGCCGCCGCCCAGGTCCCGCTCTGGCTGGTCGACCTGACGCTGTGGCAGTGCGACCGCTCCGACGCCGCCTACGACGCCTTCCTCGCCGAATCCCTGCCGTACGCCCTGCCGTCCTGGCGCGCCTTCCACGCCCGGCACCGCGGCGGGGTCTCCGCCGTCAGCAAACTGTCGGCGGCCGTCAGCTGGGAGGGCGCCGACCGGCTGCCGCCCGCACTCACCGCCTCCGCCGAGGCGCTCGGCCGAGTCCTGCGGATCCTGAAGACCTTC
This sequence comes from Streptomyces sp. R44, assembly GCF_041053105.1. NCBI lineage: Bacteria > Bacillati > Actinomycetota > Actinomycetes > Kitasatosporales > Streptomycetaceae > Streptomyces > Streptomyces sp. R44. Next base: position 5,911,437 of record NZ_CP163444.1, read on the forward strand.
CGGGCCCGGCACATCGGCATCGCCCGCAAGGCGTACAGCGACGACCTCCGCCTGTACGAGGAGGGCAGCGGCGGGGCCCCCGTCGCGCTGCTGCGCTCCATCCTGGACCTGACCAGGGAGAACGAGACCATGGTGCGCAGCGCGGCCGCGCAGCGCCGTCCGGCCGGGGCCCCCGTCGGCCCCCCGGCCGCGTAGGGCCTGTCTGACAATTCCCGCCGGGTCCGGCGCGAATTATCAGACAGGCCCTAGGACACCCCCCGCCGGCGCGAAGGAGCAGTCGAGATGTCCCCCCACACCCCGTACGGCCCGCAGTACGGCCAGAGCCCCCACATCGTGATCGCCGGCGGCGGCATCGCCGGACTCACCGCCGCCCTCGCCCTGCACGCCGCCGGATTCGAGCGGGTCACGGTCGTCGAGGCCTCGGCGGCCATCCGGCCCGTCGGCGCCGGACTCAACCTGATGCCGAACGCCGTCCGCGAACTCGACGCGCTCGGCCTCCTCGACGCCCTGGAGGCCGGCGCCCTGCGCACCCGCGAACTGCGCTACTACCACCGCTCCGGCGGCCTCATATCCCGCGAACCGCGCGGCCTCCACGCCGGCTACCGCTGGCCCCAGCTCTCCGTCCACCGCGGCCACCTCCAGCAGGTCCTCGCCGGCGCCGTCCGCGCCCGCCTCGGCACCGCCGCCCTCGTCACGGGCGTCAGGGTGACCGGCGTCGAACTCCTCCCCGACGGCCGGCCCCGGCTCCGCCTGGAACACCGCGACGGACCCGTCAAGGGCCGGGCCTCCCTCGAACCGGACGTCCTCATCGGCGCCGACGGCATCCGTTCCGCCGTCCGCGCCGCCCTCAACCCGGCCGAGGCGGGGCCCCCGTGGAACGGGATGCTCGTCTGGCGCGGGGTGTCCCGGATGCCCGCACGGGCCGTCGGCTCCTTCATGTTCATCGCCGGCGACGACCGGCAGAAGGCCGTCGTCTACCCGATGAGCCGCCCCACCGGACCCGGCCGTGAGGTCCTCGTGAACTGGGCGCTCGCCCGGCCCGCCGACACCCCAGGCGACCCCTGCGAGGAGGGCCTCCGGGGCGACTGGAACCGGCCCGTCCCCGTCGACGGCTTCCTCCCGTACTACGAGGGCTGGGAGTTCGACGGCGTCAGCGTCCCCGCCGTCCTGCGCGCCGCCGACACCGCCCACGTGTACCCGATGGTCGACCGCGACCCCCTCGACCGGTGGACCCACGGCCGCACCACCCTCATCGGCGACGCCGCCCACGCCATGTACCCCATCGGCTCCAACGGGGCGACCCAGTCGATCGTCGACGCCCGCGCCCTCGCCCACTCCCTCGCCCTCCACACCGACCCCGCCGAAGGCCTCGCCGCCTACGAACGGGAGCGCCGCCCCGCCATGACCGCGCTCCAGCACGCCAACCGGAAACTCGGCCCCGAGGTCGTCATCAACCTCGCCCACGCGCGCGCCCCGCACGGCTTCAGCGACATCCACCAGGTCATCCCCGCCGAGGAACTCGCCGCCATCGCCGCCCGCTACGCCACCACCGGCTCCTTCGACCCGACCACGGTCAACCAGGGCTCCCCGTACGACACCGTCGTGCCCACCCCATAGAAGGAGCCCCGCCTTCGTGGGGGCGGGGCTCGGGGAGGGAGCGGAGGGTCTTGGGGTGGGACCCTTGGTTCGCGGCGGGTACCACCCGGTCGTGGTCAGCCGATGGCGCGGTTGGTTTGCCAGCCGGGCTCGCTTGCGAGGAATTTGGTGCCGTGTGCGGTGCGGCCGCCGGGGTAGAAGTAGAGCTTTCCGTCGGCTGTGGCTGCCCATATGTCGGGGATGGTGTCACCGTTGGCGTCGGGGGTGCCCATGAGCATGGGCATGGAGGCCTTGTTCCAGCCGCCGGTGCCGTAGATCTCGTCCTGGGCGGTTTTGGAGTTTGCGGCGCTGGCGAGTGAGGTGAGGTCGACGCCGCCCTTCGCGCCGGGCTTGCCGTGTCGTAGGAGGAGGCCGCGGCCTGTCTCTTCGGTGCGGAATAGGAGGTCGGGTACGCCGTCTCCGCCGATGTCGGCGACGCTGAGGAGGTCGCGGGCGGTCCAGCCGGTGCTGAGCATGCGGGCTTCGGCGAAGGAGGCCCCGTTGTAGCCGGTGAACGCCCAGAGCTGGTCGCCTGCGGTGGCGAACAGGTCGGGCAGGCCGTCGCCGGTGACGTCTCCGGTGGCGAGGATCTGGGTGTAGACGAAGGTGGAGGGGACGGGCGCGTTGGCGGGCAGCAGGATTTCGCGGCGCTTGGTGATGTTGACGGCTCCATAGCCGTCGCCGGGGTAGACCCACCACTTTCCGCCGACGCCCGCGACGATGTCCTGCAGGCCGTCGCCGCCGTAGAAGTCTCCGTTGTGGGTGATCAGGGCGCCGGCGAAGTAGCCGGAGACGGGGCCGATGAACGTCTCCTCCTTGTCTCCGCCGTTGGGGTCCTTCGCGGGGTTCTGGCGGTAGGCGGCGGACATGGAGTAGTCGATGTCGCCGGTGGGCTTGAGGTCCTTGTCCGCGTGCGAGGGATAGAGGCGGAGGTTGCCGCCGGAGGTGACGGTCAGCATGTCGGGGAGCTTGTCACCGGTGAAGTCGCCTGCGCTGTCCGCCTGGTCGCGTGGGGTGACGTAGAAGAAGTACTTCGTGGGTTCGGAGACATGGCCGGCGCCGTCGACGGCTCTCACGTACAGCACGTTGGGGCCGGCGGCGGGCGGCTTGACGTTGGCGATGGCGGCTGTGACCGAGGTGGCGGTGCCGGCGGTGCGCGCCAGGGAGTAGGGGTAGCTGTTGGCGTTGAAGCCGTACTCGTAGCGGATGACGTCGGTTTCGAGGGCCTGGACGGTGAAGGAGCCAGGGGTGCCGAACTTCTTCGTCGACCAGTTGGAGTCTTCGGGTGCGTTGCCGAAGGAGTTGTCGTTGTCGGTGCCGTCGGCGTCGGGGAAGTCGATGGAGCTGACCCGAGGGGGCTTGGGCGCGACGCTGTCGAAGATGAACCGGCACGGCACCTTGGGCGTGTAGGCCGAGGTGGTGCCGGCGGCATCGATCGCCCGGGCGTTCCAGGAGTAGGTGACGTTGTTGGTCAGGCCGCTGGTGGAGAAGGCGGATGTGGTGCGTTTGGCGTCGGCGGTGTCCGCTCCGACGGAGACGGTGCCGGTGGACTTGAGCAGGTCGCCGGTGGTGGTCCACTTGTTGGTCGGCCACATGACGAAGACGAGGGAGGCGAGGTTGCTGTCCTTGTCGGTGGAGCGGGCGGTGAAGGTGAGGCTGGAGGAGCCGACCCTGACGTAGGGGGGTGTGGTGGTGCACCGGAAGTCGGGGCCGAGGTCGTGGCTGGTGGGAGGCGTCGGGGGACGGTTGTAGGTCAGTTCGAGGACCGGGGCGTTGTCGCCGTCGGCCGCGAACTTCTTCCAGGCGAACTGGGTGTTCTCATCCCTGGCGCGCATGCCGAAGGTGATCAGGCTCTTGCCCTTGTCGGCGGTTTTCTGGGCTGCTGCCTTCACGTCGAAGGTCTCGTAGGCGTCGCGGCAGCCCGTCTTGTAGCCGTGCGCGAAGCTCCGAGGCGAGGCGGCCAGGTTCGCATCCGTCAGGACGGGGGCGTTCTTCCAGTTGGTGCGCGCGTCGATCGGACCGGTGAGGTGGACGGACATGGACCGCGCGTTGCAGGACCAGGAGTAGGTCTCCAGCAGCCGCAGCGTGGCCTTCTGGATCTTGGTGCCCTGGAGGTTCTTGTCGAAGGCGATGTTGAAGTATGAGCGGGAAGTGCCCCAGGTGTCGGACTCGAATCCGACGCGGGCCTCGTGGGTGCCGCCCTTGTTGAAGTCCTTGCCGTTGAAGAAGGTGGCCTTCGGGTAGCGGCTGTAGGCGGTGGTCCAGTTCTGGGTGTGCTTCTTGACCGTCGGGTCGATGAAGACCGGGTAGACGGTGGCCGGGTCGTCCAGGAAGGCCGGATTCGGCGTCAGGAGCCAGGTGCCTTCTCCCAGATCGCTCTCCACTACGCCACCGCGGGATTCGGGCGAGGGACCGTTGAGCAGCGGCAGGCTCAGCGTGGCGGCGGACCCGGTCTGGGACGGCTCGGGCGTGGGCTCGGCCGGGGCCGTGGGCAGCGGCGCGTCGGTGAGGGCGGGCGCCGGCTCGTCCGTGGCGGTGGGCAGCACTTCGCCCTCCGGGTCGATGTTGTCGTCGGCCAGCGCCTCGGTGCTCGTGCTGGGGCTGGGCTCCGGGGCGGTACTCGTCATGACCGGCTGGACGGACTCGGACGCGGTCGGCTGCGAGGATGCGCCGAGTTCACCATCGGTGACGGCGGGTTTGCCGCTGCTGTCCCACATCAGCGGGGTCGGCGAGAGCGCCACTTCCTGGCCGTCGGCGTCCTCGGCGCCGACGATTCCCGATGCCTCGTCGAGATGGAACGTCAGTGTGGGCGAGGAAAGCCCGTACGACAGCTGCGCGACGTGCGGGTCCGCCGCTGCTTGCCGGTTCTTCAGTACGAGGAGCTGCGCGAAGCCGTCGTCCTCGGCCGTCAGCACCAGATCGGCGCCCGGGAAGATCTCCGGATACAGCGCGCGTGATCCGTCGATGATCGGCGTGGGTACGGGCCCGGGCCAGGTCAGCTGGATCTCGTGGAGTGCGGGAATCTCGGTCGTGCCGCCGACGGTGAGGGTGACCAGCGGACTTCCCGTATCCGCCGACGCGGCTTTGTACCCCTTGACGAGCGAGATCCGGCTGACGTGCGCGCGTGACGCCCGCGCGGTGCCGCCGCCATTGCCGCCGCCGGAGAAGACCAGGCGGGTGTTCGTGGCCTTGGGCGTCCAGCCCTTGTCCGTCCGCCGCAGGGTGGTGTCGATCGCCTTCCACTCCTGGCCGACCTTGGCCCAGATCGGAGAGGCGTACAGCTTCTTCGTCATCAGCCCGTCCGGGTGGGCCCACGTCGTCGAACGGATCGTCCGCAGCTCCGTGACCTCCACCGGCTTGCCCGTCGACCGGGCCAGCGACGCCGCACTCGCCTCACTCACCGGCCGGGGCGCGTTCTTGCCGCCGCGTCCGGCTTCTGGCGTGGCGGAAGCGTCGTCGGGAGAGTTGGCCTGGAAGCCGGCGTAGGTGATGCCGCCCGCGGCCAGTGCTGCCGCGATCACCAGGGCGCTCACGCGCCGGGCGGCGGGCTGTCGCCATGTCTGTCTCATCAGGAGAGAACCCCTTACTTCCCAGGATCCGGGCTCTCAGGGCACCGGCTGAAACCACGAGGCCGGCCATGACGTCATAGCGGGCGAGTCCGGACGGAGCACCTTGTCGCGCAGGCATGGCTGGGCGAGCCGATGATGTCCCATCAACCGCGCGTCGTCACCTGCCGCCTGGGCGCCGGCCTGAGACTGTGCGGCTGCTTGCCCGTCCTGACGGCGGGGAGCGTGTGCCCTTGAACCCTGGACGCACTTTCGTCACCGCGAGGGCAGAAGCGTCAAACCGGGCTGAAGCGGCATCAGGGGAGTGTCGTTTCGCTACGGGATGTAGCGATCACGCGGTTTGCTGGTCTTGATCTCTGACCAGCGGCTTCGCCAGGAGAAGCCGCTTCCTCGACTACTTGCCCGCACCTGTGTGATTACGTTCCGTGACAATAATCACGGCAGGTCCACAACCTCTGGTGCTCCTTCACAATCCACCCGCAGAATCTGCCCGATCTGAACTGCCATCACCTGCGGTCCGTCTCCGGCTCCCGCTCCAAGTGGTCCGGAGGGCCTCCGCTTTGTTCGCTCGTCATCGCCACTCCCGCCGCCGGGCCCGCCGCGCCGTCATACCCGCTCTTGGCGCCGCTTTGCTGCTGGGGATGATGCCCGCCGAGTCCCTGGCCCTGCCGCCCGACCCGGCGAACGTCGACACCGGCCGCGAGACCATCGCCGCCACCGACCCTCTGGCCCTCGAAAAGCTCGAGGTCGAGACGCCCGTCGAAGGGCAGACGTTCGAGAAGGACCTCAACACCCTCAAGGTCGAGGTCCCTGCCGATCTGCAGCAGGCACCCGCCGGCACCACGACCACGCCGGTCGCTGACACCGAGCCCTTCACCTTCGGCTCCGCCGTCAGCCCCGCCTCTCTGACGACCGCCGCCGGCACGGCGACGACGGCCGCAGAAGGCTCCCTCACGCAGATCCCCAACCTCCCCCTCCTCGCAGGACAGGCCCCTGGTCAGCCCGCCCCGACCGGCACCTGGGAGTTCAGCGTCGTCGACCGCAGCAGCGAGACCAGCAAGGGCGTCGAAGAGGCCCTCAAGGTCGGCGCCCTCGTGACGGTCCAGGCACCCGTCACCGGCTCCGTGCCCATCAACGTCGCGCTCAGCTACAAAGACTTCGAGAACCTCCACGGAGCCGACTGGGCCTCCCGCCTGCGACTGGTGCAGTTCCCCGAGTGCTACCTGACCACCCCCCTTGCGGAGGCGTGCCAGGCGTACGAGGAACTCGAGACCACCAACGACCCCGTCACCAGCACGGTGACCGCGACGGTCGACACCGCCGCCGACGGCACCGTCACCCCCGCCTCCACTGCCACCGCCACCCAGTCCGGCCCCGCGATCATGCAGGCCTCGTACACCACGGCCACTCCTGCCGCCACTGGTGGCGACAAGGCCGTCATCGGCGCGGTGGACTCGGGCGCGGGCCCTGGTGGCTCCTTCAAGGCCACGCCGCTCGCCTCCAGCGGCACGTGGAGCGCGGGCGGTTCCTCCGGCGCGTTCACCTGGTCCTACCCGATGGCCATGCCGCCCGCCCCGGCCGGCCCCGCGCCGAACGTCACGCTCTCCTACAACTCGCAGACCGTCGACGGCAAGACCGCCGTCTCCTCGCCGCAGGCGTCCTGGATCGGCGAGGGCTGGGACTACAGCCCCGGCTTCATCGAACGCCGCTATCGCACCTGCAAGGACGACACCCACAAGTTGGGTGACGACACCCCCAACAACACCGCCAAGGCCGACAAGACCAGCGACCAGTGCTGGGTGTCCTACAACGCCGTCATGTCCCTGGGCGGCAGCACCACCGAACTCGTCCGCGATGCCACCACCACGCCCGAAACGGGCACGGAGATCTACCACCCCCAGCGCGACGACGGCACCCGCATCGAGCACCGCACCCGCAAGCTCGAAGGCAGCACCGCCAACGGCGATGACAACGGCGAGTACTGGACCGTCACCACCACCGACGGCACCCAGTACCACTTCGGCCTGAACAAGGTGGGCGGCGGCCACGCCGACACCAACTCGGTCTCCACCGTCCCCGTCTTCGGCAACCACCCCGACGAGCCCTGCCACGACACCACATTCGCCACCTCCCGCTGCGGGGCCGGCAATCAGCAGGCCTGGCGCTGGGGCCTGGACAAGGTCGAGGACGTCCACGGCAACGTCATGATCGTCAACTGGAAGCAGGAGACGAACTACTACGCCGTCCGCGACAAGCGCAACACACCCGAGCAGTACGAGCGCGCCGCCTACCCCGCCAGCATCGAGTACGGCATCCGTGCCACCGACCTGACCAAGCCGTCCGCCACGGTCGAGTTCGGCGTCGCACAGCGCTGCCTGAAGTCCGACACCATTTGCGCCGCGACCAACTTCGACAAGACCGGCGACCCCGGCGCCTACCGCCCCTGGTGGGACACCCCCGGCTCCCTGAACTGCAAGAGCACCTCCAAGCTCTGCCCCGGATTCCCCTCCTTCTGGACCCAGCTCCGCCTCGACACCATCACCACCAAGGCCGCCCGCGCAAACCAGACCGGCCTGGGCTACGTCGACGCCTACACCCTCCACCAGTCCTTCCCCGAAGACTGGTACGACACCGCCCCCGCCCTCTGGCTCAACTCCATCACCCGCACTGGCTACAGCCCCGGCGAAACCCCGCAGACCGGCGGCGGAACCATCCAGTCCAAGGACGGCGTCAGCTTCGCCCACTACCAGGTGAAGAAGACATCCCCCCTCAAGGACTACCTCCTCGACAAGCAGCTCCCCAACCTCGTCCCCACCGGCCCCGCAGACAAGCGTCCGGGCATCACCCGGCCCCGCATCGGCGTCATCGCCACCGAAGCCGGAGCCGACATCGAAGTCGAGTACACCGGCGGCTGCCAGTACGAGCCCACCACCGACGCAGGCAAGGCCAACGGCACCTGCTACCCCGTCCGCTGGTCCCCGGACGGCGAGGAAAAGACCCCCGCCAAGGCCTGGTTCAACAAGTACGTCGTCGCCTCGGTCACCCAGACCGACAAGGTCGCCACCCTCTTCGACGCCCCCATCAGGACCGCCTACACATACGACGGCCCCGCCTGGGCCAAGAGCGAAGACGAATTCCTTCGCCCGGCCCTGCGCACCTACAGCGACTGGCGCGGCTACCGCCAGGTCACCGTTGACAAGGGCAACAGGACTTCAGGGAACACTGCGCCTCCGTCGCAGTCACGGTCTGTTACCCGCTACTTCCTGGGTGCCGGAGGTGAGGTCAAGGACTCCATCGACGGCACCGTCCTCCTCGCCGACGACGCCCCGCAGTACGCCGGCATGACCGCCGAAACCCTCACCTACTTGAACTCCTTCAAGAAGGCGAACGAGTTCACCGCCCGCACCCGCACCTTCCTCGACGATTCGGTCGAGACCGCCTCACGCACCAGGAAGGCAGAGGACGGCACCGCCCTCACCGCCCTGCGCGCCTACCGCACCAGCGTGAAGAAGACCGACTCCATCCAGGCGGTCGGCGCCAGCTGGCGAGGCACCCGCACCACGACCCTGGACCGCGACACGACGTACGGCCTGCCCACCGCAGTCGAGACCGCGGTCGTCACCCCGAACGGCACCGGCGGAGAGACCCTCTCCGAACCCACCTGCACCAAGACGGCCTACGTCCACAACACCACCGCGTGGCTGATCGGACTGCCCGGCAGCGTCCGTACCACCGCCACCACCTGCGCGGACCACGCCACCGCCGACCCCGCCACCGAACTCAAGGGCTCCGTCCACACCCGCTACGACGGCCTCGCCTACGGCGCCACGCCCACTAAGGGTCTGGTTACCGGCGTCGACGAGATCGACGGCACCGGCACCACGCACTCCGTTACCACGACCACCACGTACGACCCCCTCGGCCGCATCCGCACCGTCACCAAGCCCGGAGCCGGCACGACCGAGACCCAGTACATCCCCGGTGACTCCGGTGGCCCCGTCACCTCCACCAAGACGTTCAACGCCGCAGGCCACGCGACCATCACGACGATCGACCCCGGCCGCGCCCTGCCCCTGACGGTCACCGACCCCAACGGTCGTGTCACCCGTACCGAATACGACGACCTCGGCCGTCTCACCAAGGGCTGGTCCGCCTCCCGCTCGACCGGCACTCAGACGCCCAACGTCGAGATCGCCTACCAGGCCGCGACCGCCACGCCCAGCGAGACCCGACCGGCGGCCGTCACCGTCAAGACGCTCAAGGACGACGGCACCTACGCCAGCCAGGTCACGATCTACGACGGCCTGATGCGACAGGTCCAGACCCAGTCCGAAGCCCACGGCCCCGGACGCGTCGTCATCGACACCCACTACAACGACCACGGCCTGGTCTCCGAACAGACCGGCGGCTACCTCGCCAAGGACGAGCCCACACCCGAGCTGTTCAAGATCACGACCCCGAGCCGCGTCCCGAACTCGGTCAGGACCACCTACGACGGCCTGGAGCGCCCGGTCAGGCAGACCCCGTACTACGGAATGACGGCGCAGACCCCGACCGTCACGACCTACAGCACCGACACCAGCGTCACCGTCGACCCCGCCGGCTCCACCAGCCCCACCACCACCACGTTCACCGACGCCCTCGGCCGCGTCACCCAGATCAAGCACCACACCGGCTCCGGCAACGGCCGCATCACCGCCTACGCCTACGACAAGCGCGGCAACCGAGACAAGGTCACCGATCCAGCGGGCAACGCGTGGACGTACGTCTACGACGCCCGGGGCCGGGTCACCTCCACCAAGGACCCCGACACCGGCACCACGCGGACGCAGTACGACGAAGCCGACCGTCCCAAGGTCGTCACGGACGCTGTCCAGCAGTCGGTCTACACGACGTACGACAACCTCGGCCGGATCACCGCGGTAAGCGCCGGAACGACGACCGCCACACCGATCAAGTCGTTCACCTATGACCGTGTCGGGGCGCTAGGCCTGCCCTGGGAGTCGAAGCGGATCACTCCTTCCGGCGACTACATCGACCGGGTCACCGGCTACGACACCGAGTACCGCCCGACCGGGCGGGAAACCGTCATCCCGCAAAACGCGATGACCACGGGCCTCAGCGGCACGTACGCCTACGGCTACACCTACACGCTGACCGGCAAGCCGCTCTCCGTCACGCTGCCCGCCAAGGGCGGCCTGGCGGAAGAGAAGGTCATCACCCGCTACAACGAAGACGGCCTGCCCGAGTCCACCTCAGGCCTCGCCTGGTACACCTCCGACGCCACCTACTCGCCCTACGGCGAAGTCCTGCGCGCCGTCTCCAGCGCACAGCCTTACCGCGTGTGGACGACCAACTTCATCGACGAACACACCGGCCGCCTCCAGCGCACGGTGAGCGACCGGGAAACCGCAGGCCCTCACCGCATCTCGGACACCGGATACGCGTACGACGAATCCGGCTTGATCACCGCGAGCGCACGTCAGAACGCGGAAACCTCCACGCTCACGACCTGGGACAACCAGTGCTTCACCTATGACGCCATGGGCGAACTCGTCAACGCCTGGACGTCGAACATCACGCCCAACGGCAACGGAACCGGCTGCAAGTCGGCCTCAGGAGCCACCTGGGGACACCGGACCGACGGAGCGTTTTCCAGCGGCCCCGTAGCCGATGCCCCGCACCAGGCCGGGACCGCACCGGCGAAGCTGGCGACCACGGAACCCGCCACGGGCACCGTCGCATCGGGCACCGCAGTCACAGGCTCCGCCGCCTACCGCCAGTCCTTCACTTACGACTGGCTCGGCAACCGCGCCACGATGACCGACCACGACCCGGCCGGCGACACGGCCAAGAACACCCGCTACGACTACGCCTACAACGCCACCCAGCCGCACACTCTGACCTCTGCCACGTCTCCCACTGCTGGCACGAGCAGCGCTTACACCTACAACCCGACCGGCACGACCGAGACCCGCACCCTCCACGGCGGCACCCAGACCCAGACCCTGAAGTGGACGCCCGAGCAGAAGCTCGAGTCGAACACCATCGGCAACGACAAGACCACCTACGTCTACGACGCCGCAGGCAACCGCATCCTGGAGAACTCGCCCACAGGCAGCACCCTCTACCTCGGCGAATCCGAACTCACGACCAACGGCACCAGCATCACCCGTGCCTCCCGCACCTACAGCCAGGCCGGCGCACCCACCGTCGTGCGCTCCACCACCAACCAGTCCACCACCGCCCACACCCTCGACATCCTGCTCACCGACCACCTCGGGACTGCCCACACCACGGTCGAAGCTGGCGGCACCCAGCCCGTCACCCGCCGCAACTTCAAGCCCTACGGCGAACCCCGCGGCACCAAACCCGCCGAATGGCCCAACAAGCGCAGCTACCTCGGTGTCGGCATCGACGACGCGGCCACCGGCCTCACCCACATCGGCGCCCGCGAATACGACCAGAACACCGGCCGCTTCCTCTCCGCCGACCCCATCATCGACATCGCCGACCCGCTCCAGATAAACGGGTATACCTACGCCAACGGCAGTCCCATCTCGAAGAGTGACCCCACAGGCCTCCGCCCTGAGGGCGTCTGCGGTGGTAACTCAAGCACCTGCGACTCCGACGCTGACCGCACCGAAGCCTCAGTCACATACCACGAATCCTGGGAATACAAGGTGACAGGGTGGAAGTACAACAGCTTCGAAGAGGACAGCCACGGAAACCGTCATTACAACAAGCCTCTTGGTGTCAATTGGGGCACCGTCGTCTTCCTTCCGCGACGAGGGATCGTCTGGAACAGGTACACCCTTCCTGGAGCTGGACGCTTTCTCGCTTCGATGCTTGACACCGGTATACCGGGGATCCCTTCGGCCTCTCAGGGATACGACAACCTCATGGAAAGCATGGGGGTAGATACGAAGGATCCGGGATACGAAGACGGCGAAGGCTTGGTGAACATGGCCACTTTGCCCTTCACCGGCGTGAGAGCACTCGCCACGAAGGGGGTGAAGGCGGGAATCAAGTCCCTCTCCAATTGTCATTCTTTCCTGCCCGGCACCAAGGTGCTGATGGCCGACGGAAAAACCAAGAACATCGAAGATGTGGAGATCGGCGACATCGTCGTCACCACTGACGTCAAGACCGGCAAGGACGTCCAGAAGACGGTTCTCGAAACCATCCAGACTGAGGACGACAAGGACTTCACCGACATCACTGTCGCGTCGGGCGATGCCCTATCGAGCATCGTTGCAACCGACACCCACCCCTTCTGGGTCCCTGCCCTCAAGGAATGGATTCCGGCTGGCAGCCTGAGGATCGGCCAATGGCTCCGCACGAGTGCGGGCACGCTTGTCCAGATCACGGCACTCGACCACTACACAAAGCGCCAACGCACGCACGATCTGACGATCGAAGACATACATGCGTACTATGTGCTGGCGGGGATCACGCCGATCCTGGTTCACAATTGCAGCTCTGGCGTAAATTCTTCTGGTGAAGCGTGCGCTTGCGGAGGTGGCCCCCGAGCCTACTCAGTTGCCTTCGAGATGACCCTAGATGCAGCAGATTTCGGTCGATCGCGAGGTACGCACTTCAGGCGAGCTAATGAGGCCTTGGATGCGGCGCTCCAGTCAGATGCTGCCTTCGCTGGATCGATGGAGCGATTGATCCCGGGGGTCAGTGCGGCTGTCTCCTCACGTGGAGGCAGGCGAACCCCGACTGGGTGGACTTGGCAACATGAGCCAGCCTCTAACGTCGGCGGGCGACAGGGAGTGATGAGCCTCGTGCCGCGTTCCCAGCATGATCCTGGGTCACTCTGGCAGCATCTACTGCATCCTGGTGGCTCCGGCGGCTACTCGGAGTGGGCGATCCCAAACGGCGCCCCACGCAATAGGAGGTGAGTTGACGATGTCGATTACATTCACGCATCGAGACGGAGGCATGGAGGACGGCACCGAGGCCGGTGTTCCGTCACTACTCGTCGAGCTCGATGGGCCGATCGATGATGAGCACCCAGATGTGTCGGTAACGGATGATGAGTCCTCCTGGACTGTTTCAGCCTTTCAGGACGGAAGCCTGGTGCTTGAAAATCTCGATGACAGCAATGTCCAGCCCTGTCATCTCCAGCACGTTTCGCGCGCGGAGATGATCCGAGTAATGGCCATGCTAATTCGCGGCGACCTGCCTGCTCTGCAGCAGTTGGATTGGGTGCCCGGTTACAACTGACTCGCACGAAAGCCCCATTCGGTAGGTATTGCCGAATGGGGCTTCTGTGGATCTCGGTGACGTTGCGGCGTGAAGGGATACGCGCCTGAAAAGCGGCAGTCCGGCCCGGTCGGCTGCTTCACTCGTGCCGGCCGGGCTGGCAAGCCGCTGTCCGTCACCCTGCGCCACGTACTCGCTCTACGGGGAAGGCCTGCGCGCGGTCTCCAACAGCCCTACCGGGTCTGGACGACCATCTTCGTCGACGAGCACACCGGCCTCCTCCAGCGCACCGTCAGCGACCGGGAAACCGCAGGCCCCCACCGCATCTCGGACACCGGATACGCCTACGACGAAACCGGCTTGATCACCGCCAGCGCGCGGCTGAACTCGGAGCCTCCCACCGTCAACACCTGGGACAACCAGTGCTTCACCTATGACGCCATGGGCGAACTGGTCAACGCCTGGACGTCGAACATCACGCCCAACGGCAACGGAACCGGCTGCAAGTCGGCCTCGGGAATCACCTGGGGATACAACAGCACGGGAGCCCTCGCCAGCGGCCCCGTCGCCGACGCCCCCCCACCAGGCCCCGAAGAACGCCCAGGGACAGCTGAACCCTGCCCCCGCCGGCCTCGCCAACACGGCACCCGCCACTGGCACCGTCGCCTCGGGCACCGCCGTCACCGGCTCCGCCGCCTACCGCCAGTCCTTCACCTACGACTGGCTCGGCAACCGCGCCACGATGACCGACCACGACCCGGCTGGCGACACCACCAAGAACACCCGCTACGACTACGCCTACAACGCCACCCAGCCGCACACCCTAACCGCCGTCGCATCCACACCTTCGGGCAACGGAAGCACCTACGCCTACAACTCCACCGGCACCACCAGAACCCGCGATCTGCCCGGCGGCCCCAGCCCAGACCAAACCCTCCAGTGGACGCCCGAGGACAACCTCGAATCGAACACCGTCACCTACGACGATGGCACCAACACCCTCAAGAGCAGTAAGACCACCTACGTCTACGACGCCTACGGCAACCGCATCCTCGAGAATTCCCCTACGGGCAGCACCCTGTACCTCGGCGAAACCGAACTCACGACAAACGGTACGAACGTCACCCAGGCCTCCCGCTCCTACAGCCACGCTGGCGCACCCACTGTTGTCCGCGCCACCGCAAACGGTGCCACCAGCAACCACACAATCACCGTCCTGATTGCCGATCATCTCGGCACTGCCAACACCACGGTTCAAGTCACCGCAGGCCAGCCCGTTGCCCGCCGCTCCTTCAAGCCCTACGGCGAGCTCCGTGGCCCCAAGCCGGCCACCTGGCCCAACAAGCGCGGCTACCTCGGCGTCGGAATCGACGACACCACCAGCGGCCTCACCCATATCGGTGCCCGCGAATACGACCAGAACACCGGTCGCTTCATCTCGGCCGATCCCCTCGTGGACATTACCGATCCACTCCAGATGAACGGGTACACGTACTCGAACGCGAGTCCGGTATCGAAGGTCGATCCCACAGGCGAGGCTTTCGAAGAATGCGTGAATGGAATGTATCGATGCTCGGGTGGAACTCAGGTCATCGAAAAAGGTAGTAATTACGGAGAGATCGTCCAGCGGAATATTGAAAGTCAGAGGCAGCAGGGCTTCAATCGCGCCTCCGCCGGGAGGGGTGGTAATGTCACCATCAACCGCCCCACTCGCCCGATCCTTCCCCCTAGAATCACTCCGCGCATCACTCCCAGACTCCCTGGAATTCTCGGGATAATCAGCATTATCGCTTCCCAGGAAGATTTGAAAATCTCATACCGAAAGATGGCGAAGCGGCCGGCTGGTCTCACCGAGGAACAGTGGGATGACTCCGTTGGTCACTGAAGGCCGGGGATGAGTTTCAGGTGATGGTAATCAATGTTCGACGGGACGGGAATTCTTATGTCGCTGGATGATTCCGGCAAGGTCGTCTACCACGACGAGTGGGGCGCCCAGTACGGCCTGGTGACCGTAAGGGACTTCGGCACGGAAGAGGCTCCGACCTTCGATAGCGGGGAGGAGGAATACGTATTCCTCCCAAGTAATCTAATCCTGGCCGTACGACCCGACACCGAGGGTGACGTCACGGTCGAAGTCAGGGTGGGCGGCGCCGATTTCGCGGGGCACGAACTCCTCCTGGAGGCCCGGATGATGTTTTCATCGTCCGTCGTGGTTATTACGACCCCGACCTATGTTGACGAAGAATCACTGCACCTTCCCCGCGCGGGAAGCTGGGCGGTTAAGGTTTGGGTTAACTCGCGCCCTCGGCCGGATTCTGTGATCTTGACTCTTGAGCCAAGCGAATGGAATTCCGTCCAGAGTGGCTGGCGAGCTGACTCGCCGACGTAAAATGGCGACTGATCCGTTTCAGGGTTGCCCCTCCAGGGAGCGGACGGTTTTGGGGCATACGGGATGGTCTCTGTAGGTGTAGGGGTGATGGCCAGCTCGCGCCGCGGTCCCTCCTCTCCATCAATGCGTCGCGCTGAACCTCTATCGCCGATACGTGAACCGGCTGATTTTGTGCGAGCAATGCGGTGCACCATGGCGTCGGCATTGTGTGCTCAGCCGTATGCTCGAATCGGTCTCAGCGTGAGGGGAGGACGTTGTCCGGCACCGGGACCGTCTCTGTCGGCGCATCTCTCCCTCGGGTCGGACGGTGCTGGGCTTTACCCCGAACACTGGACACTTCTGAGAATCGGATCTTCGGGTCCGCGGGGAGGATGTCTTCATGGATACTGCGGGGTCTCGGGGGGAGTTCATTGGCGACCCGGGCACTGGGCGTAACCGTCGGTCCGACCCGCTTGGGGTTCAGACGGTGCGGATGACCGGAGCGGGTTTGGTGTCCTGGGCGTCGATGAGGGTGCGGATGTCGTGCGGGTCGGAGGTCCAGATGATGGCCCCGAGAGTGGCTGCCATGACGACGACGGTGGCATCGACGATGTCGGCGGTGCTGGCCTTCCCGCAGAGAATGCCTGCGGCCTTGGCGGTGTCGAGGCCCACGGGCACGACGTGACACCCGGCGAGGAACTTGCCGAGCCTGACCTGGCGGCGGGAGTCCCGCCATGCCTGGCTGACGACGACGGAGGGGACGTGGATGTCGCGGCCGTCTTCGAGAGCCAGGCTGTGTCGAGCCCACATACGCCGGTCGTCGTTGTCGATGGCGATCAGCGCCCCGGCGTCGTACAGGTAGGGGATGTTCACGCGGCAGAGGCTCCCGTGCCGCCGAGGTACTCGGCGTCGGCAGCGGCCATGTCGGCGCGTGCGTCAGCGAGCTCCTGCGGAGTGAGGGCGCCATGTTGTGCCTGCCATTCCTGGACGACGGCCCGGCCGGCCCGCAGGCGCAGCTCTCGTTCGGCGGCACCGGCGACGAGTCGGGAGAGCGGGATGCCCTCCTCCTCGGCAGCGCTGGCCAGGGCGTCGACCAGGGATTCATCGAGGGTGATCGTTACCTTCTTAGTGGCCATATCAACACCTTAGTGCGGTATGGCGTGCGGGGCCCCCTCCGGGACCCTCTAGTTCGCGATCAATGGGCTCCGGGGGTCGTCCCCAACTGCCTCTTTGCTTCCGACCGGGAGCATTGCTCACCCATCGTCCCGCTCTCGTGCGCGCCAGCCGGTCGTCAGGAGGTCGAGGGCGTCGAGGAGTGGAGGGAAGTGCGGCGTGCAGTCCGGGCAGGCGTAGACGTTGAAGCCTGGGCCCGAGGCCTGGTGGACTTCCGAGACGGTGATCGGGGTCGTGGTGATGCAGGCGCAGCGCACGCACATGCGGACCGGCTTCCGAGGGACCGGCGGTGAGGTGGCCTCGGCGCACCGGTGGCAGACCTGGCGCTGCCATGTGCCGGCCGTCGTGCCCGTCGTGACGGTGGTCAGGTGGTCCGTGGTCGTACCGCACACCTCGCATGCGGCCGTCCCGCGTGTCGTGTTCTCCATCAGGCCACCCCCAGCCCGTGTACGTCCCGCGTGTCCAGGTCGATGCCGAAGTCCGCGGCCAGTACGAGGGCGATGCGGCGGTGGAGTTGGTGCGCCCGCCGTTCGTGTGCGAGGAGGTACGGCCGGACCATGGCCGTGTCTTCCGCGTTCAGCGGTGCGTCGAGCCCGTACGGGGAGCGGGGGGTGAGTGGTCGCGCCTCGGCCAGGGGGCGGGGTGCGGTAGCCGTGGGGCGCGCCGGGCGGAATGCGGTGGTGCGTGTTCGGTGCCGGTTGCCGGGAGTCGGTGCGAGCAGCAGCCTCGCCCAGAGGGCGAGGGCGCGGATAAGGTCTGACATGTCGACGCTCCTTCGAAGCGTTGGCCATGCCCCCGGACCCGTCGGAAGGTCGCGGGGGTCTCGTCTTGGGTGAGCATACCGAAGCATACCGAAGTGCACTGAAGATGCGAAGAATACCGAGGCGTACTCAGATGGCCTCATGTCCATTGACCGAACCCGCGCGATGTGGCCGCAGATCGCGGCCGTCATCGTTGAGCGCATCCAGGACGGCACCTATCCCGCCGGGAGCAAGATTCCGAGCGTGGTCCAGTTGGCGAACGAGTTCGGTGTCGTGAACTCCACCGCGCAGCGGGCTATGGAAGCCGTACGGAAAGAAGGGCTCACGCGCTCCGAGGCCGGCATGGGCACCTATGTGCTGAGGCCGGAGGAGCGGCCCGCCGCAGAGTAGGCGCTGCCACGGCTGACGCAACGCCCCGTAGCCGCACGCGCCGACACGCCCTAACGTCGGACCGGAACCCCGGGCACACAGCGTGGTGTGCCCGCTTCGCTCCGTACTCGCCTGCGAAGGTGGACAGCGTGAAGGCAATCCGTCGATTCACCGTGCGTCCCGTCCTCCCCGACACCCTTCGACCCCTCGCCGGCCTCGCGCACAACCTGCGCTGGTCCTGGCACGAGCCCACCCGGGCGCTCTTCGACGCCCTCGCGCCCGAGGGCCTGGCCGGTGCCGACCCCGTCCGGGTCCTCGGCGCCCTCGAAGCGACCCGGCTCGCCGCGCTCGCCGCCGACCAGGAGTTCCTGGGGCGGTTGCGTACCGCCGCCGAGGATCTCGACCACTATCTGCACGCTCCCCGCTGGTACCAGGAGCAGCCCGGCGACGCCCCGGCCGCCGTCGCCTACTTCTCGCCCGAGTTCGGCGTCGCCGCCGCCCTGCCCCAGTACTCCGGCGGCCTCGGCATCCTCGCCGGCGACCACCTCAAGTCCGCCAGCGACCTCGGCGTCCCGCTCATCGGCGTCGGCCTGCTCTACCGGCACGGCTACTTCCGGCAGTCCCTCGGCCGCGACGGCTGGCAGCAGGAGCAGTACCCCGTCCTCGACCCCGGCGAGCTGCCCGTCACCCTGCTCCGCGAGGCCGACGGCACCCCCGCCCGGATCAGCCTCGCCCTGCCCGGTGGGCGGAGTCTGCACGCCCAGCTGTGGATCGCTCAGGTCGGCCGTGTTCCGCTGCTGATGCTCGACTCGGACGTCGAGGAGAACGCCCCCGGCGAACGGTCCGTCACCGACCGGCTGTACGGCGGCGGGAGCGAGCACCGGCTCCTCCAGGAGATGCTCCTCGGCATCGGCGGCGTCCGCGCCGTCCGCACGTACACCCGGCTCACCGGCCACCCCGCACCCGAGGTCTTCCACACCAACGAGGGCCACGCCGGCTTCCTCGGCCTCGAACGCGTCCGCGAACTCCAGGGCGCGGGACTCGACTTCGACTCCGCCCTGGAGACCGTCCGGGCCGGCACCGTCTTCACCACCCACACCCCCGTCCCGGCCGGCATCGACCGCTTCGACCGGGCCCTCGTCGCCCGCCACCTCGGCGACGACGGCGCCCTCCCCGGCGTCGACCTCGGCCGGATCCTCGCCCTCGGCGACGAGACCCCCCTCGGCGGCGAACCCGGCCTCTTCAACATGGCCGCCATGGGCCTGCGCCTCGCCCAGCGCGCCAACGGCGTCTCCACCCTGCACGGCGCCGTCAGCCGCTCCATGTTCGCCGGACTCTGGCCCGGCTTCGACGCCGACGAGGTGCCGATCGGCTCGATCACCAACGGCGTCCACGCCCCTACCTGGGTCGCCCCCGAGGTCGGCCGGCTCACCCCGGACGCGAGCGATGCCGAGCTGTGGGAGGTGCGCCGCACCCTCCGCGAACGGCTCGTCTCCGACGTGCGCGACCGGCTGCGGGCCTCCTGGCGGCAGCGCGGCGCCGCCGACGCCGAACTCGGCTGGACCGAGACCGTCCTCGACCCCGACGTCCTCACCATCGGCTTCGCCCGCCGCGTCCCCTCGTACAAGCGGCTCACCCTCATGCTCCGGGACAAGGACCGGCTCCGGTCGCTGCTGCTCCACCCCGAGCGGCCCGTGCAGCTCGTCGTCGCCGGCAAGGCCCACCCCGCCGACGACGGGGGCAAGAAGTTGGTCCAGGAGCTCGTCCGGTTCGCCGACGACCCCCGCGTGCGGCACCGCATCGTCTTCCTGCCCGACTACGGCATGGAGATGGCCCGCGGCCTCTACCCCGGCTGCGACGTCTGGCTCAACAACCCCCTGCGGCCCCTTGAGGCCTGCGGCACCAGCGGCATGAAGGCCGCCCTCAACGGCTGCCTCAACCTCTCCGTCCTCGACGGCTGGTGGGACGAGTGGTTCCAGCCCGACTTCGGCTGGGCCATCCCCACCGCCGACGGCGCGGCCGCCGCCGACGAGGACCGCCGCGACGACCTGGAGGCCGCCGCCCTCTACGAGCTCATCGAACGCCGGGTCGCCCCCCGCTTCTACGACCGAAGCCCCGACGGGGTCCCGGCCGGCTGGACCGCCATGGTCCGCCGCACCCTCGCCGACCTCGGCCCGAAGGTCCTCGCCGACCGGATGGTCCGCGAGTACGTCGAGAAGCTGTACGTGCCCGCCGCCGGCGCCCGCCGCGCCCTCACCCCCGGCCGGGCACGGGACCTCGCCGCCTGGAAGGCCCGGGTCCGGAAGGCCTGGCCGGCGGTGGCCGTGGACCACGTGGAGATCGGCGACGACCTCGCCGGGGCCGAGGCGGACGCCGAACTCGGCGCGACGCCCGTCGTCCGCGTCCGGGTCGCGCTCGGCGGCCTCGAAGCGGACGACGTCGAGGTGCAGGCCGTCACCGGCCGCGTCGACGCCGACGACACCCTCACCGCCACCCGGACCGTCACCCTCAAACCGTCGGGCGGCCCCGACCTGGAGGGACGGCTGCCCTACGCGGGCACCCTGGAGCTCGACCGGACCGGCTCCTTCGGCTGCACCGTCCGCGTCCTGCCCGCCCACCCGCTGCTCGCCCACCCGGCCGAACTCGGCCTCGCGGCCCTCCCGGAGGAGACGACGGGGGAGGGGGCGGGAGTGCTCCTCAGGTAGCCCGGGTCATGGCACCTCGGCCTTGTCGGCGAGGTGCCCGTCGACGAAGCAGAGCCGGTACACCGGGATCGCGGCCAGCATCGTGGACCGGTAGTACCGGCACTCGTCCATGCCGCGCGGCTCCGCCGGGGCCCGCGTCGGGCGGCCGTCCAGCGGCCGGTCGGGCCACTCGGCGGTGTTCTCGGCGATCTCCGTGAGCGACTGCCCGATCCGCAGCCGGGCGTAGTCGTCCGGCTCCAGATACGACTGGGCCTGCGTCCACACGGCCACCCCGGCCATCAACAGCCCGAGCGCGACGAGGAGCGCGAGCGGGATCCAGATCGCCCGCGCGAGGCCCTTGCGGACCTCGCGGCGGGCCCGGTCCAGCTCCCGCGCCGAGGTCGGCGCGGCCGGCAGCGGCGCCGGGGCGTTCCGGGGCAGGACGGCCTCCAGGACGAACCCGCCGTCCCCGGCGACCCGGTGCGCCAGCCGGCCGCCCGCGAGGCGCACCCGCTCCCCGAGTCCGACGAGCCCGGTCCCGCCGGAGGGGAGCGTCGCCTCCGCCGCACCGGGGCCGGTGACCACGCGGACCGTCACGTCGGCCGCGTCCTGGGTGACCGCGACCGAGACCGACGCGCCCGGCGCGTGCTTCGCCGCGTTCGTCAGGCCCTCCTGGACGACCCGGTGCAGGGCGAGGCCCGACATGCCCGGCAGCGTCGGCACCGGGGTCGCGCCGAGGGCGACGTCGAGGCCCGACGCGCGGGCCCGCGCCACGAGCTCCTCCACCGTCTCCCCCGACGGGGTCGTCGGCGCCCCGGCGTCGTCCTCCCGCAGCACCCCGATGATGTCCCGCAGCCGGGCCGTCGCGTCCGCCGCCGCCCGCCGCAGCTCACCGGCCGCCTGCTGCTGCGCGGCGCCCAGACCCGGATCGACCTCCAGGGCGCCCGCCCGGACCGCGATCAGGGCCAGGTCGTGGCCCAGGGAATCGTGCATGTCGCCCGCGATCCTGGACCGCTCCCGCAGCCGCTCCCGGTCGGCGACGACCGCCTGCTCCCGCTCCATCCGGTCGGCCAGCTCCCAGCCGCTGCGCACCAGCCGGTCGTACTGGCGCACGTAACGGCCGACCAGCCAGGGCGCCACGACCGCCAGGGCGAGCGTGAGGAGCAGCGTGAACCACTGGCCGAGCGAGGTGTGCGTGACCGTCGTCAGGAGCAGCCCCGCCGCCGCGACCGCGCCGAACAGCCACAGTGCCGCCCGGGTCCGCTCCTCCCGCCGCCCGGCGAGATAGCCGAAGGCCATCAGGGCCAGGCTGTACGAGGCGGTGAACAGCTCCAGGGAGGAGGCGAGGCTCACCGCGACCACGACCGCGATCGGCACCGGCGGCCACCTCCGGCCGACCGCCACGCAGCCGCCGAGCAGCGTCACGCCGATCGCGACCTCGGTCCAGCTTCCGCCGTCGTTCGGGTCCGACCTCAGCAGGACGGGCACGCAGAGCAGGGCCCAGAGCCCCAGGTCGAAGAGGCGCTCACGGACCTGCGCACGTGCCGGCTCACGCACCGGGGACCAGGCCCGCCTCGTACGCCAGGACCGCGAGCTGCACCCGGTTGCGCAGGCCGAGCCTGCCGAGGACCGCGCTCACGTGCGCCTTCACGGTGCCCTCGACCACGTACATGCGGTCCGCGATCTCCTGGTTGGAGAGCCCGGCGCCGAGGAGCGCGACGACCTCCCGCTCCCGTCCCGTGAGCGGCTCCAGGCGGGTGCGCGCCTCGGCCGCGCGGGTGAACCGCTCTCCGCCGAGGGTGTCGATGACCCGCCGGGCGACCGTGGGGGAGAGCGCGGCGCCGCCCCCGGCCACGGCCCGGACCCCGGCGATCAGCTCGCGCGGATCCCCGGACTTGAGGAGGAAGCCGCTGACGCCGCTGCCGAGCGCCCGCGCGATGTAGGCGTCCTCCGAGAAGGTGGTGAGCATGACGACGGCAGCGCCCGGCACCGTCGCGCGCAGTTCCTCCGCCGCGCCGAGCCCGTCGAGCCGGGGCATCCGGATGTCCAGGAGGACGACGTCGGGGCGGTGCTCACGGGCCAGTTCGACGGCCTCGTGCCCGTCGCCGGCCTCGGCGACCACCTCGATCCCGGGGTCGGTGGTGAGGATGGCCCGCACCCCGGCCCGGATCATCGTCTCGTCGTCGGCAAGGAGGACCCTGATCATGTCCGCAACCCTACGCAGACGCGCGGGCGCCCGGAGGGAAGGTTCCCTCCGGGCGCCCGTTGCTTCGTTCCGGCCTTACGGGAAGGTCAGCTTGAAGCTGTTGATGTAGCCGGTGTCGATCGAGGCCTTGTCCTGGACGCGGAGCTTCCAGACGCCGTTGGCGACCTCGGTGGAGGCGTTCACGGTGTAGGTCTGGTTGATGTTGTCCGCGCTGCCGCCGGCCCGGTTGCTCAGGGTGTAGACCGAGCCGTCGGGGGCGATGAGGTCGACGACGAGGTCACCGATGTAGGTGTGGACGATGTCCACGCCGACGGCGAGGTTGCTCGGCGCGTTGCCGGAGACACCCGAGACGGTCAGCGAGGAGGTCACCGCGGCGCCGTTGTCCGGGATGGACACGTCGGCGTCGTTCGTGAACACCGTGCCGCCGCCGGGGCCGCCGGGGCGGGAGCCGACGTTGACCGCGGCCCACGCGTTCTCGACGGCCGCGACCTCGGCGCTGCCGGCGCCGTAGAGCTCGGTGGCCGCCGCGACGGTGCCCGTGCGGGCGCCGGCGTAGTTGGTCGAGGAGTTCCACTTGGTGGTGAGCGCCTTGAACCAGATCAGGCGGGCCTTGTCGATGCCTATGCCGGTGACCGGCAGGCCGTCGGAGGTCGGCGAGTCGTAGCTCACGCCGTTGACGGTCTTGGCGCCGCTGCCCTCGGAGAGCAGGTAGAAGAAGTGGTTCGCCGGGCCCGAGGAGTAGTGGACGTCGATCGAGCCGATGCCCGAGTACCACGCGTCCTTGGACGAGCCGTCCTTGCTCGGCTTGTCCATGTAGCGCAGCGGGGTGCCGTTGCCGCGGATGTCGATCTTCTCGCCGACGAGGTAGTCGCCCTTGTCGTTGGCGTTGTTGGCGTAGAACTCGACGGCCGCCGCCATGATGTCCGAGGTGGCCTCGTTGAGGCCGCCGGACTCACCGCTGTAGACCAGGCCGGCGGTGTTCGAGGTGACGCCGTGCGTCATCTCGTGCGCGGCCACGTCGATGGACGTCAGCGGCTTGGCGTTGTTGGTGCCGTCGCCGTACGTCATGCAGAAGCAGGAGTCGGACCAGAACGCGTTCACGTAGGCGTTGCCGTAGTGGACGCGGGAGTACGCGCCGACGCCGTCGCCGCGGATGCCCGAGCGGCCGTGCACGTTCTTGTAGTAGTCCCACGTGAGGGCGGCACCGTAGTGCGCGTCCGCGCCCGCGGTCTCCTTGTTGGACGCGAGGCCGTTGCCCCAGGTGTCCGTGGTGTTGGAGAACAGCGTCCCGGTGCCCGACGTACCGCCGTTGAGGTTGTACGTCTTGTGGTTGCCGCGGCCGGTGTCGGTCAGCGTGTACGAGGGCGCGGTGCCGAGGGTCACCTGGCCGCTGTACTGCGTGTTGCCGATGCCGGTCTCGATGGCCTGCCACTCGTAGAGCTTCGCGCCGGTGTTCGCGTCCGTCACGACGTGCAGCTCGTTCGGGGTGCCGTCGTGCTGGAGGCCGCCGACGACGGTCTCGTACGCGAGGACGGGCGCGCCCTGGGCCATCCAGACGACCTTGCGCGGGGCGCGGTCGGCGGCGGCCTTCTTGGAGCCCTCCGCGGAGGCGCGGCCGATGGCCTGCTTCTCGGCGGCGGCCGGGGCGACGTCGGCGGCGAGGTCGATGTTCTTGAGCTCGGCGCGGTTCGACTTGATGACGCCCGCGGTGGCGCCGGCCTTCGTCTCGGCGACGATCAGGTCACCGCCGAGGACGGGAAGTCCGGCGTACGTGCGCTCGTAGCGCGTGTGCGTCGTGCCGTCGCGGTCCTGGACGACGTCGCGGACGACGAGCTTCTCCTGGGCGCCGAGGCCGAGGGACTTGGCCGTGGCGGCCTTGTCCGCGTCCGCCGCCTTGATGAGCGCGGCGCGCTGGGCGGGGGAGAGGTCGGCCGGGAGCTTGCCCGGGTTGACCTTGCCGAGGGGCGACGCCGCGGGGGCGGCACCGAAGGTGCCGGCCGAGGCGGTGCCGGCCTGCACACCGAGGGTGAGCATGGCGGCGGCGGCGATCAGAGCGCCGGTCGCGGTGGCGCGACGGCTGGGCGTGGATCTCACGCAGACTCCTTATGCGAGGGGGGTACCGGCGGGCTTGGGTGAGTCCGTCCGGGCGGAGCAAGGAGAGCTGTGGAGCAGGTACTTGTGACGCTTCACCCGGTCGGGCCCGAGACGCCGAAAGTGACGGCGACCCGTTCGGGTGAGGCGGTGAACTGTGGTGCGAACAACCGGGGAGAGAGTGGCAGGAATGACGGGGACCTGTCAGGACCGCATCAGGAAGTTGGCCGGAAATCGTCCGCTGCCCGTACGGTCGTGTTCGTTAACCGGACGTTTCGTCGATCATGGCCGCGATGCCGTCCAACGTTCGGCGGAGCCCGAATTCGAAGAGCGCCTCCAGGTCCAGACCGAAGCCCCCGCCGCTGGTGACCGCCTCCAGCTCCGGGTACGAGCCGCCCGCCTGGATCGCGTCGAACCGTGGCTCATTCTGTTCCATCCACTCGCCGTCGGAGATCCCCGTGTCCTGGCGCGCCTGCTCCTCCAGGTCGTCCGCCATCGACAGGCCCTGGACGTACGCGAAGATCAGAAGATGGGCGTGGAGCTTGTCCGTCGAGGAGAGCGGCGTGCCCCGGAGCGAGCGCAGCACCCACTCCGTGTACGTCATCGCGTTCGGCGTCGCCACCGGCCGCGTGAACGACGCCATCGCATGCGCCATCCACCGGTGCCGGGTGTACACCCCGCGCAGCCAGCGCGCCCCCCGCTCCAGGCCCGTCCGCCAGTCCGCCGGCACCGGACCCAGCGGCACCTCGCCGCACGCCGCGTCCGCGATCAGCCGCACCAGCTCCACCTTGCCCGGCACATGCCGGTACAGCGCCATCGTCGACGTGTTCAGGGCCGTCGCCACCCGGCGCATCGTCAGCGCGTTCAGGCCCTCCGCGTCGGCCAGGTCGAGTGCCGCCCGGACGATGCGGGTCCGGGTGAGCGCCGTCGTGGCCGGCGTCGCCCGTCTCGTCGTGTCCACGACCACCGTGCCCACCCCGGGCTCCATCCGGACCAGGCCCTCCTGACGCAGCGCCGCCAGCGCCTTCGTGGCCGTCGCCATCGCCACGCCCCACTCGCGCGTGATCGCCCGCGTCGACGGGACCCTGTCCCCCGGGGCCAGTTCGCCCGTGTGGACGCGGCGCCGGATCTCGGCCGCGATGGCCCGGTAGGGCGGTTCTGTCGTCATGGGCGCGGAGTGTACTAGTGCACCTGTGGGGTGTACGCGGGCGTGAACTGGGCTGTCGGGGAGCGGTGGTCCGGTGTACTAGGGCGTGCGTGGCCCGTACGCCCCGCCGTTGCTTCGCTGCTCCCATGACAGTCACCGCAGGGCCTTCGACGGCCGCAGAACCCACCCGCGCCGGACGGCGCGAATGGACCGCCCTCGGCGTTCTGATGCTCCCTCTCCTCCTCGTCTCCATGGACGTCTCCGTCCTCTACTTCGCCATCCCGTCCATCGCCGCCGACCTCCGGCCCGGGGCCACCCAGCAGCTGTGGATCCTCGACATGTACGGCTTCGTGCTCGCCGGGCTCCTCGTCACCATGGGCGCCCTCGGCGACCGCGTCGGCCGCCGCAAGCTCCTCCTCCTCGGCGCCGGCCTCTTCGGCGCCGCCTCCCTCGCCGCCGCCTACGCCCACAGCCCCGGCGCCCTCATCGGCGCCCGCGCCCTCCTCGGCGTCGCCGGCGCCTGCCTCATGCCGTCCACCCTCGCCCTGATCCGCACCCTCTTCCAGGACCCGGCCCAGCGCACCAAGGCCGTCACCCTCTGGACCACCGTCATGGCCAGCGGCATCTCCCTCGGGCCCGTCGTCAGCGGCGCGCTCCTCGAACACTTCTGGTGGGGTTCCGTCTTCCTCATCAACCTGCCCGCGATGGCCCTGCTGCTGGTCCTCGCGCCGGTGCTCGTCCCCGAGTCCCGGGGGGCCGTGCGGGGTCCGCGGTTCGACGTCCTCAGCGCCGTGCTCTCGCTCGCCGCGCTGCTGCCGGTCATCTACGGGATCAAGGAGCTCGCCAAGGACGGATGGGCGCCCCTGCCCGCGCTCGGGGTGACCGCCGGGGTGCTCCTCGGGATCGTCTTCGTCCGTCGCCAGGCGCGGCTCGCCGAGCCCCTGATCGACCTGCGGCTCGTCCGTACCCCCGCGTACGGCGGGTCCCTGCTCGTCAACCTGCTCGCCATGGCCGCGACGGTGGGGTTCGCCGTCTTCCTCACCCAGTACCTTCAGTCCGTTCTGGGGCAGAGTCCGCTGGAGGCGGCCCTCTGGAGCCTTGTTCCCACCGGGGGCGTCATGGTCGCCGCGCCCGTCGCGGCGGTGCTCGCGCAGCGGGTCGACCGGGCCGTCGTCATGGGCGGTGGATTCCTCGTGTCCGCCGGGGGGTTCGGGTGGCTCGTGCTCGTCGATCGCGCCACGCCGCTCTGGGTCGTTCTGGTGGGCAGCGCCGTCTACGCCGCCGGGCTCGTCTCCGCGCTGACGCTCGCCAACGAACTCGCCCTCGGCGCCGCGCCGCCCGAGCGCGCCGGTTCCGCCGCCGCCGTGCTCGAAGCGGGGTCCGAGCTCGGCGGGGCGCTCGGGATGGCGCTGCTCGGTGCGGTCGGTGCCGCCGTCTACGGCGCCGCCATGCCCTCCTCGGCGCCCGCCGCCGCCCGGGAGACGCTCGGGGGTGCGCTGGGGTCCGCGCCGTCCGTCGTCGAGGCCGCGCGTGACGCCTTCGTCGAGGCGATGTCCGGTGCCGCCCTGGGGGCCGCCGTGCTGATGCTCCTGGCCGCCACGATGTCGCTGGTGCTCCTGCGGCGGAGGGTCTGACGGGGGTCGTCGGGGACGGGGCGGCTCACCCTCAACCCACCAGGCTGTCCCGCCAGGCCTGGTGCAGGCCCGCGTAGTGGCCCTGGCCCGTCACCAGGGTCTTCGGGTGGCCGTCCTCGACGATCCGGCCCCGCTCCATCACCAGGACCCGGTCCGCCACCTCGACCGTGGACAGACGGTGGGCGATGACGACGGCCGTACGGCCCGCGAGGACCGTGTCCATCGCCCGTTGCACCGCGCGTTCGCCCGGTACGTCCAGGGAGCTCGTCGCCTCGTCCAGGATCAGGACCGCCGGGTCCGCGAGGAGGGCGCGGGCGAAGGCCACCAGTTGGCGCTGGCCGGCGGAGATCCGGCCGCCTCGTTTGCGGACGTCCGTGTCGTAGCCGTCGGGGAGGGTGGTGATGAAGTCGTGCGCCCCGATGGACTTGGCCGCTTCCTCGATCTCGGCCCGGGTCGCCTCCGGGCGGCCGATCGCGATGTTGTCCGCGACCGTGCCGGAGAAGAGGAACGCTTCCTGCGTCACCATCACGACGCTGCGGCGCAGGTCGGGTGTGGTGAGGTCGCGGAGGTCCACGCCGTCCAGCTTCACCTGGCCCGCGGTGGGGTCGTAGAAGCGGGCCAGGAGTTTGGCGAGGGTGGACTTGCCCGCGCCCGTCGCGCCCACGACCGCGACCGTCTGGCCCGGCGGGATCGTCAGGTCGAAGGCGGGGAGGACCTCGCCGCCCGTGCGGTAGGAGAAACCGACGTTCTCGAAGGTGATCTCGCGGCCGCCCGTCCTGGGCGGCAGCTCCCTGGGCGCCGCCGTCTCCGGGACTCCCGGTTCCTGGGCAAGCAGACCGGCGATCTTGGTGAGGGACGCCGCCGCCGACTCGTACGAGTTCAGGAACATGCCCAGGCGGTCGATCGGGTCGTACAGGCGGCGCATGTAGAGCACCGCCGCCGCCAGGACGCCCAGTTCGAGCGTGCCCGCCGCGACGCGGTACGCGCCCCACAGGACCATGCCCGCCACCGCCGTGTTCGCCACCAGGCGGGAGCCCACCACGTAGCGGGCCATTTCGAGGAGGGCGTCGCCGTTGCTGCGCTCATGGCGGTGGTTGAGCGTCCCGAACTCGGCGTCGTTCGCGTTCTCGCGGCGGAACGCGCGGACCGGGCGGATGCCGTTCATCGTCTCCGCGAACTTCACGATCACGCCCGCGATGGCCGTGGAGCGCTCCGCGTACACCCTGCCCGCGCGAGCCCGGTAGAGGCGGATGAGGAGGTACAGGGGCGCGAAGGACGCCACGGCCACGGCTCCGATGCCCCAGTCCAGCCAGAGGAGGACCAGGGAGATCGACGCGAAGGAGAGCACGACGCCGATCAGTTCCTGGAGGCCCTCCGAGAGCAGTTCCCGCAGTGACTCGACGTCGGTCGTCGAGCGGGAGATGAGGCGGCCCGAGGTGTACCGCTCGTGGAAGTCGACGCTCAGTCGTTGGGCGTGGCGGAAGATGCGGCCGCGCAGGTCGAGCAGCACGTCCTGGTTGATCCTCGCCGCGCCGCGGACGAACGTGTACTGGAGGACGCCGGAGAGGGACGCACAGAAGAGGTAGCCGAGCGCCACGGCGATCACCGGGCCGTGGTCCCCCTGGCGGAAGGCCGGGACGGCTCGGTCGATGGCGTACGCGACGAGCAGCGGGCCCGCCTGCAGCGCCGTCTCCCTGACCAACAGGATCAGGGACAGGATCACGAGACGCGTGCGGTGGGCGGTCAGGAGGGAGCGGAGGAGTCTTCCTGTCGCTCCCTCGGGGGCCGGCAGGTCGTCCTGGTCGAAGGGGTCGTCCGTCGTCGTCATCGGTTCTCGGTCCCTTCCCCGGACATCAGCCAGGCGTACTCGGCGCTGCTGCGCAGCAGCTCCTGATGGGTGCCCACGGCCGCGATCCTGCCCCGTGAGAGCAGCGCGACCCGGTCGGCGAGCATCACCGTCGACGGGCGGTGCGCCACGACCAGGGCCGTCGTCTCCCTGAGGACCTCCCGCAGCGCCGCCTCGACCCGGGCCTCCGTGTGGACGTCGAGCGCCGAGAGCGGGTCGTCCAGGACCAGGAACCGGGGCCTGCCCACGACCGCGCGGGCCAGGGCCAGGCGTTGCCGCTGGCCGCCCGACAGGCTCAGGCCCTGCTCGCCGACCTGGGTCGCCGTGCCGTCCGGGAGCCGGTCGACGAAGCCGTCCGCCTGGGCGATGCCCAGGGCGCGGCGCAGCTCCGGGTCGCCCGCTTCCTCCGCGCCCATCAGGACGTTCTCGCCGACGCTCGCCGAGAACAGCGTCGGCTCCTCGAACGCCATCGAGACGAGGGAGCGGAGCCTCCGCCGCTCCATGAGGGCGATGTCCTCGCCGTCCAGGAGGATGCGGCCCGTCGTCGCCTCGTGCAGGCGCGGTACGAGGGCGGTGAGCGTCGTCTTGCCGGAGCCCGTGCCGCCCACCAGGGCCAGCGTCTCGCCCGGGCGGATGTGGAGGTCGACGCCGTCCAGGACGGGGGGCGCGTCGGCGGGGGCGTCCGGGTAGCGGAAGGTGACGCCTTCGAAGCGGACCCCGTCGTGGGGGGTGCCGGTGCCGGTGCCGGTGTCGCCCGTCGTCTCCGGTTCCTCCGGTGCGTCCATCACCTCGAAGTACCGTTCCGTCGCGGTCGCCGCCTCCTTGCTCATCGCCAGCAGGAAGCCGATCGACTCCACCGGCCAGCGCAGCGCCAGGGCCGTCGACAGGAACGCGACCAGGGTGCCGGCGGAGAGTCTCCCGTCCGCGACCTGCACCGTCCCCAGGACGAGGGCCGCCCCGATGGCCAGTTCCGGCAGGGCGGTGATGACCGCCCAGATCATGGCGAGCAGCCGGGCCTTGGCGAGTTCCGTACCGCGGAGGTGTTCGGCGAGTTCCCGGAACGCCCGGGCCTGGCTGCGGTGCCGGCCGAAGCCCTTCACGATCCGGATGCCGAGGACGCTCTCCTCGACGACCGTCGTCAGATCGCCGACCTGGTCCTGGGCCCTGCGCGCCACCGATCCGTACCGGCGCTCGAAGAGGTGGGAGACCAGGACGAGGGGGAGCACGGGCGTCAGCAGGACCAGGCCGAGGGACCAGTCCTGGGTGAGGAGGAGGACGTAACCGGCGAGGATCGTCACGCCGTTGACCAGGAGGAAGGTCAGGGGGAACGCCAGGAACATCCGGACCAGCATCAGGTCCGTCGTCCCGCGCGACAGGAGCTGTCCCGACGGCCAGCGGTCGTGGAACGCGATCGGGAGGCGCTGGAGTCTGCCGTACAGGTCGGCGCGCATGCGTGCCTCGACGTGGGACAGCGGGCGCGCCACCAGCCAGCGGCGGAAGCCGAAGAGGACGGCCTCGGTGATGCCCAGGAGGAGCAGGTACAGCGCTCCGAGCCAGACGCCTCCGGGGTCCCGGTCGGTGATGGGGCCGTCCACCAGCCACTTGAGGACGAGCGGGATGACGAGCGACAGACAGGACGCGACGATCGCGACGAACGCGGCCGTGAACAGCCGGCCCCGCACGGGCCTCACGTACGGCCAGAGACGGAGCAGGACACGGACCGTCGAGCGGTCGGGGGGCGGGGGCAGCGGTTTCTCGGGCATCAGGTCCGACCATACGGTTCACCACTGACGTGGCTCATCCGGTTTTCGGTCGTACCCCGGCATCGACCGATCGGCTGATGCCGGTTCGAGCGCGATGGCCGATGGCCGGGGTTCCACGGGCCCGCCAGGCTGGGCGCATGACAGCGATCGAGGTGCGGGGACTGCACAAGACGTATGGCGGCCGGACGGTCGTCGACGGGGTGTCGTTCGAGGTCGGCGAGGGGGAGGTCTTCGGGATCCTCGGCCCCAACGGCGCCGGCAAGACCACCACCGTCGAGTGCGTGGAAGGACTGCGGATCCCCGACGGAGGGTCCGTGCGGGTCTGCGGGTACGACCCCGTCGCCGAGCGGGACGAGGTCACCCGGGTGCTCGGTGTGCAGCTCCAGCAGAGCGCGCTGCAGGCCAGGCTCACCGTCGGTGAGGCGCTCGCCCTGTACGCCTCCTTCCACGAGCGGCCCGTCGACCGGTACGCGCTGGCCGAACGGCTCGGTCTCGCGCCGCATCTGCGGACCCGGTTCGGGAAGCTGTCCGGGGGGCAGCAGCAGCGGTTGTTCATCGCCCTCGCGTTGATCGGTGGTCCCCGCGTCGTCGTTCTCGACGAGCTCACCACCGGGCTCGACCCGCGGGCCCGGCGGGAGGTGTGGGCGCTCGTCGAGTCCCTCCGGGACGCCGGGGTGACCGTGCTGCTCGTCACCCACTTCATGGAGGAGGCCCAGCGGCTCTGCGACCGGATCGCCCTGCTCGACCGGGGGCGGATCGCCGCGCTCGACACCCCCGGCGGGCTCATCGGGCGCACGTCCGCCGCCAAGGAGATCTCCTTCGACGCCGGCACCCCGATCGCCCCCGACTCCTTGCGCGCCCTCCCCGGTGTCGTCTCCGTCCGGACGGCCGAGGGGCGGACCCTCGTCGGCGGGACCGACGAGACCGTCGCAGCCTTCGTCTCCCTGCTCGCCCGCGAGGGCGTCACCGCCGGACAGCTCCGGGTCGCCGACGCCTCCCTCGACGACGCCTACCTCGACCTGACGGGAACCGACCGATGAGTACCTCCAGCGCTTCCCTGGCCGTTCTTCGGACCGAGGCCCGTCTCTTCGGGCGTGAACCCGCCGCCCTGTTCTGGGTGATGATCGCGCCCACCCTGCTGCTCGCGATCCTCGGCGGCCTCGTCCCCTCGTTCCGGGAGGCCTCCGCGGACCTCGGCGGGCGGCGGATGGTCGATCTGTACGTGCCGGTCGCCGTGCTCTTCGCTCTGATCATGGCCGCGATCCAGGCGATGCCACCCGTGCTGTCGGGGTATCGCGAGCGGGGAATCCTGCGGCGGATGTCCACGACGCCCGTACGTCCCCGGGCGCTGCTCGCCGCGCAGCTCGTCCTGCACGGAGCGGCCGCCGTCGTCTCGTCGGTGCTGGTGATCGCGGTCGGGCGGACGGCCTTCGGTGTCGCGCTGCCGGAGAACGTCGTGGGGTACGGGCTCGCGCTGGTGCTCGCCGTCGCCGGCGGGCTCGCCCTGGGGGCCACCGTGTGCGCCGTCTCCCGCAACCAGAAGACGGCCACCGCGGTCGGCACCGCGGTCTTCTTCCCCATGATGTTCACGGCCGGCGTCTGGGTGCCGGTCCAGGCCATGCCGGATACCCTGCAGCGGATCGTCGGGCTCACGCCGCTCGGCGCCGCCTCCGAGGCCCTCGACGCGGCCGCCTCGGGCGGCCGGCCCGGCTGGGCCGCGCTCGGGGTGATGGCCCTGTGGGCCGTCGCGCTGACCGGTGCCTCGGTGCGCTGGTTCCGCTGGGAGTGAGGGGAGGCGGGGTGCCCACCACCGTCGAGGAGCGCTGGCGGCAGTTCTTCCGCTGGGGGCCGTACGGACTGCTCGGCATCGCCACCGTCATCGCCGGGGCGTCCGCGGAGCTGTTCATGGACCGTACGCGGACGGTCGCGGCCGGCTGCCTGGTGGCGGCGGCGCTCCTCCTCCAGGTGGTGTGGACGCTGCGATGCGGGCGCATCGTCGCCGCGGAGGGATGGGGGCCCGAGACACCGGAGGGCGGGCCCGTGCTCGTGCCCGCGGCTCCCGGGCCCGCCTCCGTCGCCCACTTCGTCCTCCGCACCGGGATCGCCTTCGCGCTGACCTGGCTCAACCCCTTCTTCGCCGTCTACGCCTGCGTCGGCTACTTCGACGCCGTCCACCTGCTGCCCCGCCGCCTCGCCCGCGCCGGGCTCCTCGTCACCGCCGTCACCATGGCCGGCTCCCAGTCCGGCGGACTGCCGCCCGCCTCCCTCGTGCAGTGGCTCGCCCTCGGCGGCCTCCTCGCCCTCAACGCCGCCCTCTCGCTCGGCTTCTCCCACCTCGCCACGAAGGACGCCGAGAAGGCCGCCGAGCGGGCCGCCACCATCGCCGAACTCGGCCGCGCCAACAGCCGTCTCGAACAGGCCCTCGCCGAGAACTCGGCCCTCCAGGCCCAGCTCCTCCTCCAGGCCCGGGAAGCCGGCGTCGCCGACGAGCGGCGCCGGCTCGCCGCCGAGATCCACGACACCATCGCGCAGGGCCTCACCGGAGTCGTCACCCAGCTCCAGGCCGCGTCCGCCGCGCCCGACCGGGAGCGCGCCGAGGCGCACCTGCGGCGGGCCGCCGACCTCGCCCGGCACAGCCTCGGCGAGGCCCGCCGCTCCGTGCGGAACCTCGGCCCGGTCGCCCTGGAACACGACGACCTCCCGGAGGCCCTCCGCAAGACGGTCGCCGACTGGGCCGAACGCACCGGCGTCGACACCCGGTTCACCGTGACCGGCACCGAGGCCCCGCTGCACGACGAGGTCGCCGCCACGCTGCTGCGGATCGCCCAGGAGGCCCTGTCCAACGCCGCCCGCCACTCCGGGGCCGCGCGGGCCGGCGTCACCCTCTCCTACATGGGCGACGAGATCACCCTGGACGTACGGGACGACGGCCGCGGCTTCGACCCGCTCGCCCGGCCCGAACACCACCGGGACGGGGGCGGGTTCGGGCTCGACGGCATGCGGGCCCGTGCCGAGCGCCTCGCCGGGACGGTCACCGTGGAGGCCGCGCCGGGCGAAGGCACGGCCGTCTCCGCTCGCGTACCGTTGGGGCCCTCATGACCGACATCACGCTTCTGATCGTCGACGACCACCCCGTCGTACGGGACGGCCTGCGCGGCATGTTCGCCGCCGAGGGCTCCGGCTTCCGCGTCCTCGACGAGGCCGGCGACGGCGTCCGGGGCGTCGAACTCGCCCTGGAACTCGACCCGGACGTGGTGCTGATGGACCTGCGGATGCCGGGCGGCGGCGGGGTGGACGCGATCGCCGAGCTCACCCGGCGGGGTGCCCGCGCCAGGGTCCTCGTCCTCACCACGTACGACACGGACACCGACACCCTCCCGGCGATCGAGGCCGGTGCCACCGGGTACCTCCTGAAGGACGCGCCCCGTGAGGAGCTGTTCGCGGCGGTACGGGCAGCCGCGGAGGGCCGCACGGTCCTGTCGCCGACCGTCGCGTCGCGCCTGGTGACGGCCGTCCGCTCGCCTGCCCCGGACACGGCCCTCTCCGCCCGCGAGAGCGAGATCCTGGCGCTGGTGGCGAAGGGCACGGGCAATCGGGCGATCGCGGCGGAGCTGTTCATCAGCGAGGCGACGGTGAAGACGCACCTCACCCACATCTACGCCAAGCTGGGCGTGAACGACCGCGCGTCGGCGGTCGCCACGGGCTACGAACGCGGCATCCTGGGCGGCGCCTGACCCAGCCCCGTGTGGGCCCGCGCCCGCGTCGGGCGGCGCCCCGGCCCACCCCCGTGTGGGCAATCGTCCCGCTGGGGCGGGACGGGTGGGCACACGGGACGGCGCGCCCAGCGGCGCCTCCGCGTTCCGCGCCCCGACCCGCACCACGTTGCGCGGCGCACCAGGGGTGCGGGTTCAGGCTCGGGAGCCTCTGGCGCCGGCAAGGGCGCCGTTCCGTTGTGCCCACCCGTTCCGCCCCGGCGGAACGCATGCCCACAACGGGGGGCGTCGTGCTCACTCGCGGACCCGCAGCAGGATCATCGAGCGTGCCCCCACCGTGATCACCCCGCCCCCCGGATGCTCCGTGCCCGGGGCTCCCGACTGGTCCTCCGCCGCCGTGTCCACCAGGAGTTCGTACGTCGCCGCCCACGGCGGTCCCGGGAGGTGGAAGTCCAGGGGCCGGGGCCCGGCGTGGAGGACGGCGAGGAAGCTGTCGTCGGTGATCTGTTCGCCCCGCGCGTCCCGGCCCGGGATGTCGCGGCCCGACAGGTAGAGCCCGAGCGTCGCCGTCGGCGCGTACCAGTCCCGTTCCGTCATCTCCGTGCCCTCGGCGGTGAACCAGGCCAGGTCCCGCAGCCCGTCCGCGCCCTGCGGCCGGCCGGAGAAGAAGGCCCGGCGGCGGAGGACCGGGTGGCGGTTGCGGAGGGCGAGGAGGCGGCGGGTGAGGGCGA
Organism: Streptomyces sp. R44; assembly: GCF_041053105.1. Taxonomy (NCBI): domain Bacteria; kingdom Bacillati; phylum Actinomycetota; class Actinomycetes; order Kitasatosporales; family Streptomycetaceae; genus Streptomyces; species Streptomyces sp. R44. The sequence continues at coordinate 5,947,335 of NZ_CP163444.1, forward strand.
GGAGGCCGTGCCGGCCCGGGTCTTCCGGGAGCGTCCAGTCCAGCCAGCCGAGTGCGTTGTCCTGGCAGTACGCGTTGTTGTTGCCGCCCTGGGTCCGGCCCATCTCGTCGCCCGCGACGAGCATCGGGACCCCGGTGGAGAGCAGGAGCGTGGTGAGGAGGTTGCGCTGCTGGCGGAGCCGCAGGGTGTTGATGGCGGGGTCGTCCGTCTCGCCCTCCGTTCCGCAGTTCCACGACCGGTTGTCGTGCGTGCCGTCCCGGTTGCCCTCGCCGTTCGCCTCGTTGTGCTTGCGTTCGTACGTCACCAGATCGCGCAGCGTGAAGCCGTCGTGTGCCGTGACGAAGTTGACCGAGGCGTACGGCCGCCGCCCGCCCCAGGCGTACAGGTCGCTGGAGCCGGAGAGCCGGTAGCCGAGGTCCCGGACGTCGGGCAGCGCCCCGCGCCAGAAGTCCCGCACGGCGTCCCGGTAGCGGTCGTTCCATTCCGTCCAGAGCGGAGGGAAGGCGCCCACCTGATAGCCGCCGTTGCCCACGTCCCACGGCTCGGCGATGAGTTTCACGCGGCGCAGGACCGGGTCCTGGGCGATCACCGCCAGGAAGGGGGACAGCATGTCGACGTCGTGCATCGAGCGGGCCAGCGCCGCCGCCAGGTCGAAGCGGAAGCCGTCGACGCCCATCTCCGTGACCCAGTAGCGCAGGGAGTCGGTGATGAGCCGGAGGACCTGCGGCTGCACGACGTGCAGGGTGTTGCCGCAGCCCGTGTAGTCGGCGTACCGGCGGGCGTCGGACTGGAGGCGGTAGTAGCCGCGGTTGTCGATGCCCTTCAGCGACAGCGTGGGGCCCAGTTCGCCCGCCTCCGCCGTGTGGTTGTAGACGACGTCGAGGATGACCTCGATCCCCGCCGCGTGCAGCGCCCGCACCATCCGTTTGAACTCGCCGACCTGCTGCCCGGCCGTTCCCGAGGAGGAGTAGCCGGCGTGCGGGGCGAAGTAGCCGACGGAGTTGTAGCCCCAGTAGTTCCGCAGGCCGCGCCGGAGCAGGTGGTCCTCGTGCGCGAACTGGTGCACCGGGAGCAGTTCCACCGCCGTCACGCCCAGGCGGACCAGGTGGTCGATCGCGGCGGGGTGCGCGAGGCCCGCGTAGGTGCCCCGGAGGTGCTCCGGGATGCCGGGGTGCTGTCGGGTGAAGCCCTTGACGTGCAGTTCGTAGATGACCGAGTCCTGCCAGGGCGTCTTGGGCCTGCGGTCGTCGGACCAGTCGTCGTCGTCATGGACGACGACCCCCTTCGGCACGTACGGGGCGGAGTCCCGCTCGTCGCGGACGGTGTCGGCCACGTGCTGCTGCGGCCAGTCCCGGACGTGGCCGTACACCTCGGCGGGCAGGGCGAAGTCACCGTCGACGGCCCGCGCGTACGGGTCGAGGAGCAGCTTCGCCGGGTTCCAGCGGGCACCCGTCCACGGGTCCCAGCGGCCGTGCACCCGGTAGCCGTACCGCTGTCCGGGGCCGATGCCCGGCACGAAGCCGTGCCAGATCTCGTGGGTCAGTTCGGTCAGCGGGAGGCGTGTCTCCGTCCCGTCCGGGGCGAAGAGGCACAGTTCCACCGCCTCCGCGCCGCCCGCCCACAGGGCGAAGTTGGTGCCCGTCACCCCGTCGGGGCCGACCCGGCAGCGGGCCCCCAGGGGGGTCGGCGCCCCCGGCCACACGGGTGGCCCGGCCCGCTCCAGGGCATGCTCCTGTACCGCCTCCTGCTCGGCTGCGCTCGCCACCGTCCCGGCCTCCCGCGGCTCGTCGGGCCCGCACCCGGGGGAGCGGCGGCGTCCCGGCCGCCGCTCCCGCGCGTGGTTCTCCCCCTGTTCTGCCCGCACGGCCGTGCTCCCAACATGACCCGCACGCACGTTTCCCCTGGAGGGTGGCCGTCGTTGGGCCGGGCGTGACATGCGTATGGAAGCGGGCGAGGCACGCCCTCGTGGTGGCGGGACTGATGGCGGGGCTTGCGGGCTGCACCGGGACGGACGGCGGTGGCGGCATCGACATCAGCCTGCCCGGGAAGGCGCGGGCCCCGGGCGATGTCATCCGGGTGAGTCCGGAGGACGGCAGCAAGGCGGTGCCGGCGGACGGGCCCGTCGAGGTGAAGGTGGACAGCGGGCGGCTCGAACGGGTGACGGTCGTCCAGGTCGAGGACGGCCGGCGGGCCGCGGTCGCCGGGGAGATCTCGGCGGACGGCCTGCGCTGGCGGCCCCGGCCGGACACCCGGCTCGCGCTGGCCGCCAAGTACAGCGTGGACGCGGTCGCGCTCGACGCGCACGGGCGCCGCTCGGCCCGGCACACCGTCTTCACCACCGTGGTGCCCGAGTCCCGCTTCATCGGCTACTTCAAGCCGGAGAACCGTTCCACGGTGGGCACCGGGATGATCGTCTCCTTCGGTTTCAACATGCCGATCGAGAACCGGGCCGAGGTCGAGCGGGCCATCCGCGTCACCTCGGAGCCGCCGGTGGAGGTCGTCGGCCACTGGTTCGGCAAGGAGCGGCTCGACTTCCGGCCCGCCGCGTACTGGCGGCCCGGCACGAAGGTCACGGTCGAGCTGGGGCTGCGGGACGTCGAGGGGGCGCCCGGGGTGTACGGCATCCAGCGCAAGACGGTCGGGTTCACCGTCGGCCGCTCCCAGGTCTCCCTGGTCGACGCCGCCGCGCACACCATGGAGGTCCGCAGGGACGGCGAGGTCCTCGCCACCGTGCCGATCACCGCGGGCGCGCCGAAGACCACCACGTACAACGGGAAGATGGTCGTCACCGAGCTGTACGACGTGACCCGGATGGACGGCAGGACGGTCGGCTTCGGCGGCGAGTACGACATCAAGGACGTGCCGCACGCCATGCGCCTCACCGACTCGGGGACCTTCCTGCACGGCAACTACTGGGCCGCCGCCTCCACCTTCGGTTCCGCCAACGTCAGCCACGGTTGTGTCGGCCTCCGCGACGAGAAGGGCGGCAGCGCGGACTCGCCCGCGGGCTGGTTCTTCGACCGGACGCTCATCGGGGACGTGGTGGAGGTGGTCAACTCCAAGGACAAGGAGGTCGACCCGGACAACGGTCTCGGGGGCTGGAACCTGGAGTGGGGCGAGTGGAAGGCCGGTTCCGCGTTGTCGTGACCTCCCCTCCCCCGTATCACGCCGACTGGGACTGAACGGTGACATTCGCGAGGAACTTTCGTGTCCTGCGGTGTGATTATCTAGCGCTGTGTGCGCGAGTGAATGCGCACGGGGGTGGGGCCGTGGCATTGCCAGGCCGTGTGAGGGGAGACGACCACAGTGAACGGTCAGCCGATATCGGGGGCACGGGGACGCCGGCGCGGGGGCGCCAGGCTGCAGGCCCTGGCGGCGGGGGCGCTGCTCCTCGTCCTGACCGCCTGCGGCGGCGGTGAGACCGCCACCGGTGGCGGTGCGGGGGGACAGGCGCCGGCCGCCCAGGGCGGCGGCAAGCAGGAGAACGCGGCCTCCCAGGCGGTCGTGACGATCCTTCCGAAGGACGGTGCCGACTCGGTCGCCACCAGCGGGGCCCTGAAGGTCACCGCGGCGCAGGGCAAGCTGACCACGGTCACGGTCGCCGACTCCAAGGGCACCCAGGTCGAGGGCAAGATCGCCGCCGACGGCGCCAGCTGGTCGCCGACCGCGCACCTGGCCGCGGCCACGCAGTACAAGGTCCACGCGATCGCGAAGGACGCCGACGGCCGCGAGTCGGCGAAGGACACCACCTTCACCACGCTGGTCCCGAAGAACACCTTCATCGGCCAGTACACGCCGGAGGACGGTTCGACCGTCGGCGTCGGCATGCCGGTGTCCATCAACTTCAGCCGGGGCATCACCGACCCGGAGGCCGTCGAGAAGGCCATCAAGGTGACGGCCGTGCCGGCCGTGCAGATCGAGGGCCACTGGTTCGGCAACGACCGGCTCGACTTCCGTCCCAAGGACTACTGGGCCGCCGGCACCAAGGTGACGGTGCAGCTCAACCTGGACGGCGTCGAGGGCCGCCCCGGCGTCTACGGCAAGCAGAAGAAGACGATCAACTTCACCATCGGCCGCCGTCAGGTCTCCACCGTCGACGCGAGCGCCAAGACGATGAAGGTCGAGCGGGACGGGGCGATCATCAAGACGATCCCGATCACCGCGGGCGCGCCGGCCACGACCACGTACAACGGTCAGATGGTCATCAGCGAGAAGTACAAGGTGACCCGCATGAACGGGGCCACGGTCGGCTTCGGCGGCGAGTACGACATCAAGGACGTGCCGCACGCGATGCGTCTGTCCAACTCGGGCACCTTCGTGCACGGCAACTACTGGGCGCCGTCCTCCACCTTCGGCTCCAGCAACGTCAGCCACGGCTGCGTCGGCCTGGAGGACGCGCGGGGCGCGGGCGACAGCTCGACTCCGGCGGCCTGGTTCTACGACCGCTCGATCATCGGTGACGTCGTGATCGTGAAGAACTCCAAGGACAAGCAGATCACCCCGGAGAACGGCCTCAACGGCTGGAACATGGACTGGTCGGAGTGGATCGCCTAGTCGTACGCGACTGAGCGCGGGCCCGGTGCTGTGAGCAACAGCACCGGGCCCCTTCGCGTTAACGGACACTAACCTTTCCCCATGACTGTGAACCTCGAAGTCGCCGAAGGCGTCGGCACGATCCGCCTCGACCGTCCCCCGATGAACGCCCTGGACATCGCCACCCAGGACCGGCTGCGCGAGCTGGCCCAGGAGGCGACCGACCGCGACGACGTGCGGGCCGTGGTCCTCTACGGCGGCGAGAAGGTGTTCGCGGCCGGCGCGGACATCAAGGAGATGCAGGTCATGGACCACGTGGCCATGGTCAAGCGCTCGCGCGCCCTCCAGGACTCCTTCACCGCCGTCGCCCGCATCCCCAAGCCGGTCGTCGCCGCGATCACCGGCTACGCGCTGGGCGGCGGCTGCGAGCTCGCGCTCTGCGCCGACTACCGGATCGCCGGCGACAACGCGAAGCTGGGCCAGCCGGAGATCCTGCTCGGCCTGATCCCCGGCGCGGGCGGCACCCAGCGCCTGTCGCGGCTCGTCGGTCCCTCCAAGGCCAAGGACCTCATCTTCACCGGCCGGATGGTGAAGGCGGACGAGGCCCTGACGCTCGGTCTGGTCGACCGGGTCGTCCCGGCCGCCGAGGTGTACGAGCAGGCGCACGCCTGGGCCGCGAAGCTGGCGCAGGGCCCGGCCGTCGCCCTGCGGGCCGCGAAGGAGGCGATCGACCAGGGTCTGGAGGCCGACATCGACACCGGTCTCGCCATCGAGCGCAACTGGTTCGCGGGCCTGTTCGCCACCGAGGACCGGGAGCGCGGGATGCGCTCCTTCGTCGAGGAGGGCCCCGGGAAGGCGAAGTTCGCCTGACGATCCTTCACGGGTGGGGGCCGATTCCAGCGGAACGGCCCCCGCGGAGGGCTCCGTACGGCCATGATGGGGGGCATGGCGGGCCTGGAGGGTAGGGAACAACCGTGGCAGCGCGCGAGCGCCGCCGCGCCGCGGTGGTCACCGGCCGCGGACGACGAACAGGCCGCCGACGCAGTGGAGTTGTACGGCAATCCGGCCGAGGAGGATGTCCGGCTGCCGTCCCGCCCCGAGTCCGCGTGGGTGGCCCGCAGGCTCACCCAGCACGTCGTGCTGCGGCAGTGGGCGCTCGGTCCGACGATCGCCGAGCACGCGGTGCTGCTCGTCTCGGAGCTCGTCGGGAACGCCGTCCGGCACACCGGGGCCAGGGTCTTCGCGCTGCGGTTACAGCGGCGCCGCGGCTGGATCCGGATCGAGGTGCGCGACCCCTCGCGCGGACTGCCGTGTCTGATGCCGGTGCACGAGCTCGACATCAGCGGCCGCGGGCTCTTCCTCGTCGACAAGCTCGCCGACCGCTGGGGCGTGGACCTGGCGCCGCGCGGCAAGACGACCTGGTTCGAGATGCGGGTCGCCGACCGGCCCTGAGGTGCTGATCCCGGACGCACGGAAGCCCCCGTGCGCCGTGGTGGGGTGCGTGGGGGCTTCCGTGTGGTGCGCCGTGGACGGGGGGGTGTATCCACAGCGCCGCTATGTCGACCTGGCCCGGGTCAATGGGGGTCGTGTCTCCGACTATGGCAGACGGGGGGCCTTGCCGCCAAAAGTCCCTACTGGGGCAAGGTGGGGCGAAAGCGGACAATTCAATTGTGAATCGTTGGTGACATGCGGCACTGACCTTGTAAACAGTGAATGACTATGCGGTTCGTTGATTGTTCCCCGGGGTCGTCCGCATACTGGACGTCCGACGTAGACCCGCAAACGTCCTGAATTGGCCTAATCGTGACCAATCGGGCGAAATCCCTCTTGAATGGTCGCGTGAAGCCGACCGACCGCCGAGGAGCCCTCCGGACGGGCGCGGCCGCCGCCCTCGCGGGAGCCCTCGCCACCGCCTGCGGCACGGAACCCCGCCCCGCCCCCGCCACCGCCGCCGCGCGCCACCCCCCCCCCGCGCCCCCGTCGCCGCCCCGGCCCCGCGCCGCTTCCCCGGACAGCCGGACGAGATCGCCCACGGCCCCCGCGACCGGCCCCGCGTCGCCCTCACCTTCCACGGCCAGGGCGACCCCGCCCTCGCCCGGCGGCTCCTCACCCAGGCCGAGCGGGCCGGCGCCCGCGTCACCGTCCTCGCCGTCGGCAGCTGGCTCGACGAGCACCCCGCCCTGGCCCGCCGCATCCTCGACGGCGGCCACGACCTCGGCAACCACACCCAGCGCCACATCGACATCAACGCCATGACCGAGGCCGAGGCCCTCGCCGAGATCGAGGCCTGCTCCGGACGGCTGCGCCGGCTCACCGGCTCCGTCGGCACCTGGTTCCGCCCCTCCCGCGCCCGGAACGCCGCCCCCCACGTCCTGCGGGCCGCCCGGCGCTCCGGATACCCGCACGTCCTCTCGTACGAGGTCGACTCCCTCGACTTCACCTCGCCCGGCGCCGCGGCCGTCGTCCGCAACGTCACCGGGACGGTCCGCGCCGGATCCGTCGTCAGCCTGCACTTCGGCTACCCGGACACCGCCGCCGCGCTGCCCCTCCTCCTCGCCGACCTCGACCGCCGCGGCCTGAGCGCGGTCACCACCACGGAGCTGCTGAGCTGATGGCACACCTCACGAAGAGACCCCTCTCGACACGCACCCGGGTCCTCCTCGCCGCCGCCCTCCTCGCCGGCCTCGCCGGCTGCGGCAGCGCGAACCACCCCGAGGGCACCGCCCCCGTGAAGAAGGCCGCCGCCCCCGCCGTCCCCAAGCCGGCCGCCGCCGTCGGACTGCCCGGCATGCCGCCCCCGCTCGACGCGCACGACGTCTACGCCGCCGACCGGCCGAACCGGCTCTCCCCGGTGGTACGGAACTTCCCCTCCCGGGTCTACGTCCCCAACACCAACTCCAACACCGTCTCCGTCATCGACCCCGCCACCTACCAGGTCGTCGAGACCATCCCGGTCGGCGCCCAGCCCCAGCACGTCGTGCCCTCCTGGGACCTGAAGACCCTCTGGGTCAACAACGACCGGGGCCACACCCTCACCCCCATCGACCCGGCCACGGGCGTCGCCGGCAAGCCCGTCGAGGTCCACGACCCGTACAACCTCTACTTCACGCCCAACGGCAGGTACGCCATCGTGATGGCCTCGCTCGACCGCGAACTCGTCTTCCGCGACCCGCACACCATGGAGCGGAAGAAGACCGTCCCGGTCAGCTGCTACGGCGTCAACCACGCCGACTTCTCCGCCGACGGACGCTACTTCGTCGTCTCCTGCGAGTTCTCCGGCGAACTCCTCAAGGTCGACACCGAGAAGATGGAGGTGATCGGCCAGCAGAAACTGCCCTTCGACGGCGCCATGCCGCAGGACGTGAAGATCTCGCCCGACGGAAAGACCTTCTACATCGCCGACATGATGGCCCACGGCATGTGGGTCCTGGACGGCGAGAAGTTCACCACCCCCAGCCTCCTCCCCACCGGCAAGGGCTGCCACGGCCTCTACATCAGCCGGGACTCCCGCGAGATGTACGTCTCCAACCGCGGCGAGGGCTCGGTCTCCGTCTTCGACTTCGGGCAGAACAAGCTCACCAAGAAGTGGCGGCTCCCGGACGGCGGCTCCCCCGACATGGGCGGCGTCTCCGCCGACGGCAAGGTCCTCTGGCTCTCCGGACGCTACGACTCCGAGGTCTACGCCCTCGACACCACCACCGGCAAGCAGCTCGCCCGCATCCCCGTCGGCAGCGGCCCGCACGGACTCGCCGTCTATCCGCAGCCGGGCCGCTACTCCCTGGGCCACACCGGGATCTTCCGGTAGCGGCTCAGCCGGCGATCAGGAGGGCCTCCGAGGCCACCGGGCGGTAGCCCGCCGCCTGGAACACGCGGACGCTCCGGGCATTGCCCGGAGCCTGCTGGGCCCACACCACCTCGCCCGGGGTGAGGTGGCGGGCCGCCGTCGCCAGGGCCCGCCCCAGGCCCCGGTGGCGCACCTCCTCGTCCACCTCGATCGCCGCCTCCCAGCGGCCCGCGACGCCCCTGCCCAGGATCAGGACACCGCCGTCGGCCGCCCACACCCGGACCTCGTCGCGGTACTTCAGCGCCCGCGCCACCCGGGGATGCGACGGGTCGTCGATCTCGCGGAGCTCCAGCGGGGGCGGGCCCGGCAGCGCGTCGGCCACCGTGAGCAGGTCGATCGTGTTCATGTGCCGGCCGGTGCGGGCCATCAGGGCCAGCAGGAAGGCCGGGTTCATGCTCGCCGCGAGCGGATCGGCCGACGTGGCCGCCAGCGCGGCCCGTACCCACTCCGGGTCGGCGTCCGTGAAGACCACCGAGTGCGCCGTGAAGGCCAGCACCCCCGCGTCCCGGGGGCCCGGCTGGGGCACCACCGTCGTCGAACCGTCCGGGGGCGGGAACTCCCCGCGTGCCGCCGCTGCCAGAATCCGTGCCACGTCGTCGCTCATACCGCCATCATCCGCCAGGGCGGGGGCCCGCTAATCTGACCCCGTCAGACAAGCACCAAGAAGGGGCGGACGCAGTGGCGGACATCGACTCGGCACGCACGGCATTCAACAGGTTCGACGTGGACGGCGACGGTTTCATCACCGCCGCGGAGTACAAGCACGTCATGGCGGAGCTGGGCGACTTCAACGTCACCGAGACGGTCGCCGAGGTGCTCATCAAGCAGCGCGACGACAACGGCGACGGCGTGCTGTCCTGGGACGAGTTCTGGGCGCACTACAGCAAGGCCTGACCCGCCCGCCCGGGCGGGCGGAGCAACGTGAGTTGCCGCCCGTCCGGGGCCCGGTCAGCCGCGCAGGGTGACGTGGATGGACGAGCCCCACAGCACGACCGCCGCGCCGAGGCCCACGACCGCGCGCACCGTCTCCGTCGAGGCCCCGGCCGCGAGGACGGCGAGACCGACCAGCGAGACCGCCGTGAGCAGGATCGCGGTCCACTTGTACTGCCGCTGGTCGAAGAGGCGGGCCAGCGGGAAGAAGTGCAGTCCCACGACGAGGCAGATCCCGACCGGGATCAGCTCCGCGTGGCCTGAGGCGTCCGACGCGGCGATCACCGCGAGGATCGCCGCCAGTTCGGCCGCGTTGACCAGACCGACCCCCCGGTTCCATTTCGCGGGCAGTCGTACGGTCCGTGTCACCGGCCTGGTGGTGCCCCGGAAGGCCCGCTCCAGTACGGCGGTCGTCACCGCCATCGCCACGACGTCGACCGGTGTCGCGACGGGCGTTCCCGAGCCGCCCGCGAGCGCCCAGACCAGGGCGAAGACGGCGAGGACGATCGCGCCCCGGCGCCGCAGGGTTCGCGTCAGGTCGACGCACGCGGCGTCCATGTGTTCGACGGTCATGGCGCGGACAGTACAGCGGAAACCCGACCCCGGTGCCGGTTTCGGCGAACCCTGAGGCGGATTGGCCTAGACCTATTGTGCGGCCCTGTCCGCGACGGTACGTTCGTCCCCGGCTGCGCAGCCGGACGTACCGCAACGCACCGCACCACATCGCATCGTCACGTACTCCGCCGGGGCATCCCGGCGTTTTCAGGAGGCAATGCCATGTACCGCCGCACAGCAGCCGCACTCGCCACGGCCGTCACCGCCGGGGCGCTCGCGCTCGGCGCCGCCGGGGCCGCCCAGGCCGGCCCCGGCCCCGGCTACTACGCGAACAGCTCCTACGGCTCGTACGCCGACTGCCAGGCCGCGGGGAAGGCCGGCTACCGCATCTGGGGTCCGATCTACTCCTGCGAGCCCTTCAGCGCCGACCGCCAGGACGTCATCGTCCTCTGGGTCCGCGCCTGACGAGGAAACGGCCGGCCCCGGGGATCCCGGGGCCGGCCGTCCTCACGTGGTGCTCAGCGCTCTGCTCAGCACTCGATGATGTTCACCGCGAGACCGCCGCGCGCGGTCTCCTTGTACTTGACGCTCATGTCGGCGCCCGTCTCCTTCATGGTCTTGATGACCTTGTCCAGGGAGACCAGGTGGCTGCCGTCGCCGCGCATCGACATCTTCGCCGCCGTGACGGCCTTCACCGCCGCCATGCCGTTCCGCTCGATGCACGGGATCTGCACCAGACCGCCGACCGGGTCGCAGGTCAGGCCCAGGTTGTGCTCCATGCCGATCTCGGCCGCGTTCTCCACCTGCTCCGGGGAGCCGCCGAGGACCTCGGCGAGCGCGCCGGCCGCCATCGAGCAGGCCGAGCCGACCTCGCCCTGGCAGCCGACCTCGGCGCCGGAGATCGAGGCGTTCTCCTTGAAGAGCATGCCGACCGCGCCGGCCGCGAGCAGGAAGCGGACGATGCCGTCCTCGTCCGCGCCGGGCACGAAGTTCATGTAGTAGTGCAGGACGGCGGGGATGATGCCGGCCGCGCCGTTCGTCGGGGCGGTGACCACGCGGCCGCCCGCCGCGTTCTCCTCGTTCACGGCCATCGCGTAGAGCGTGATCCACTCCATGGCGTGCGCGGCCGGGTCGCCCTCGGAGCGCAGCTTGCGGGCCGAGGTCGCGGCGCGGCGGCGGACCTTCAGGCCGCCGGGCAGGATGCCCTCACGGGACATGCCGCGCGAGACACAGGCCTGCATGACCCGCCAGATCTCCAGGAGACCCGTGCGGATCTCCTCCTCGGTGCGCCAGGCCTTCTCGTTCTCCAGCATCAGGGAGGAGATCGACAGGCCGGTCTCCTTGGTGAGGCGGAGCAGCTCGTCGCCGGTGCGGAAGGGGTACTTCAGGACGGTGTCGTCCGGGATGATCGGGTTCTCGCCGGCCACCGCGTCCTCGTCGACGACGAAACCGCCGCCGACGGAGTAGTACGTCTTCTCCAGGACGAGCCCGCCCTCGGCGTCGTACGCGAAGACCGTCATGCCGTTGGCGTGGTACGGGAGCGCCTTGCGCCGGTGCAGGACCAGGTCGGCGTCGAAGTCGAAGGGGATCTCGTGCGCGCCGAGCAGGTTGATCTTCCCGCCGGCCTTGATCCGCTCGAACTCGTCGTCGGCGGTCTCCACGTTCACCGTGCGCGGCGAGTTGCCCTCCAGGCCGAGGAGCACGGCCTTCGGGGTGCCGTGGCCGTGGCCGGTGGCGCCGAGCGAGCCGTACAGCTCCGCTCGTATCTTCGCGGTGTGGGCGAGCAGGCCCTCGTTCTTCAGGCGGCGGGCGAACATCCGGGCAGCCCTCATGGGGCCCACCGTGTGGGAGCTCGACGGACCGATGCCGATCGAGAACAGGTCGAAGACCGAGATGGCCACGGGAGGACTCCTTGTGGGGGCTGGACGCCGTTGTCTGCCGGGGTGGAGCAGCGAGGGCTGAGCAAGGGGCGGGGCACCACGCTCACTGTCCAGTGTGCGTGGTGCCCCGGAGATTTCGTACGAACAAAAGGGTACGAAATTACTTCAGGCCGGGGTACAGCGGGTGCTTGTCCGCCAGAGCGGTCACCCGGGCCTTGAGGGCCGCGGCCTTGTCGGCGTCGAAGCCCGGCTTCAGGGTCTCCGCGATGACGTCGGCGACCTCGGCGAAGTCCTCGGCCTGGAAGCCGCGGGTCGCGAGCGCCGGCGTGCCGATGCGCAGACCGGAGGTGACCATCGGCGGGCGCGGGTCGTTCGGAACGGCGTTCCGGTTGACCGTGATGCCGACCTCGTGGAGACGGTCCTCGGCCTGCTGGCCGTCGAGCTCGGAGTCGCGCAGGTCCACCAGGACCAGGTGCACGTCCGTGCCGCCGGACAGGACGGAGACACCGTGGGCGGTGACGTCGTCCTGGACCAGGCGCTCGGCCAGCGCGCGGGCGCCGTCCAGGGTGCGCTGCTGGCGCTCCTTGAACTCCTCCGAGGCCGCGACCTTGAAGGAGACGGCCTTGGCCGCGATCACGTGCTCCAGCGGGCCGCCCTGGAAACCGGGGAAGACCGAGGAGTTCAGCTTCTTCGCGAACTCCTTCTTCGCCAGGATGATGCCGCCCCGCGGGCCGCCGAGCGTCTTGTGCGTGGTGGAGGTCACCACGTCCGCGTACTCGACCGGGTTCGGGTGCAGACCGGCGGCGACCAGGCCGGCGAAGTGGGCCATGTCGACCCACAGGTAGGCCTCGACCTCGTCGGCGATCCGGCGGAACTCGGCGAAGTCCAGCTGGCGCGGGTAGGCGGACCAGCCCGCGATGATCACCTTCGGGCGGTGCTCCTTGGCGAGGCGCTCGACCTCGGCCATGTCGACCAGACCGGCCTCGTCCACGTGGTACGCGACCACGTTGAACTGCTTGCCGGAGAAGTTCAGGCGCATGCCGTGGGTGAGGTGGCCGCCGTGGGCCAGGTCCAGACCCAGGATCGTGTCGCCGGGCTGGGCGATCGCGAAGAGGGCGGCCTGGTTCGCGGAGGCGCCGGAGTGCGGCTGCACGTTGGCGTACTCGGCGCCGAACAGGTCCTTGATCCGGTCGATCGCGATCTGCTCGGCCACGTCGACGTGCTCGCAGCCGCCGTAGTAGCGGCGGCCCGGGTAGCCCTCGGCGTACTTGTTGGTGAGGACGGAGCCCTGGGCCTCCATGACCGCGACCGGAGCGAAGTTCTCCGAGGCGATCATCTCGAGGGTGGACTGCTGACGGCGGAGCTCGGCGTCGACGGCGGCGGCGACGTCGGGGTCCAGCTCGTGGAGGGGAGTGTTCAGAAGCGACATGAATCGATCCCTAGGGGGTCTCGGGCCCGGTCTCAGTTCCCGGCGAACTCGGTGTACTCGTCGGCGGAGAGCAGATCGTCCGGCGTCTCCGCGACGCGCACCTTGAACAGCCAGCCACCCTCGAACGGAGCCGTGTTCACCAGGGACGGGTCGTCCACCACGTCCTGGTTGGCCTCGACGACCTCGCCCGTGACGGGGGAGTAGAGGTCGCTGACCGACTTCGTCGACTCCAGCTCGCCACAGGTCTCGCCCGCGGTGACGGTCGAGCCGACGGCCGGGAGGTCCGCGTAGACGACGTCACCGAGCGCGTTGGCCGCGAACTCCGTGATGCCGACCGTCGCGACGCCGTCCTCGGCGGCCGACAGCCACTCGTGCTCCTTGGTGTACTGCAGCTGCTGGGGGTTGCTCATGACCTGATTCTCCTGGATCGGGGGAGTACTGATGAACGTGGGTCTTGCGGGGTGAGACGAGGAGTGAGACGACTGCGTCACTTCTGGCGCTTGTAGAACGGCAGCGCCACGACCTCGTAGGGCTCGTGGGTGCCGCGGATGTCCACACCTACACCCTGGGTGCCGGGCTCGGCGTGCGCCGCGTCCACGTACGCCATCGCGATCGGCTTTCCGAGCGTCGGGGAGGGGGCGCCGGAGGTGACCTCGCCGATGACCTGGCCGTCCTTGACGACCGGGAAGCCGGCGCGCGGGACCCGGCGGCCCTCGGCGACCAGACCGACGAGCTTGCGCGGCGGGGCGGTCTCGGCGCGCTGGGCGGCCTTCTCCAGGGCCTCGCGGCCGACGAAGCGGCCCTCGTTGGTGGTCTTCTCGAACTTCACGACCCGGCCGAGGCCGGCGTCGAAGGGGGTGAGGGCCGTGGTCAGCTCGTGGCCGTAGAGCGGCATGCCCGCCTCCAGGCGGAGCGTGTCGCGGCAGGACAGGCCGCAGGGGATCAGGCCGACGCCCTCGCCCGCCTCGGTGAGCGCCTTCCACACGCCCTCGGCGTGCTCGGGCTTCAGGAACAGCTCGAAGCCGTCCTCGCCGGTGTAGCCGGTGCGGGCGATCAGCGCCGGGACGCCCGCGACCGTGCCGGGCAGGCCGGCGTAGTACTTGAGGCCGTCCAGGTCGGCGTCGGTGATCGACTTCAGGATGCCGGGGGACTCCGGGCCCTGGACCGCGATCAGGGCGTACGCGTCACGGTCGTCGCGGACCTCGGCGTCGAATCCCCCGTTCTCGGCCGCGCGGGCGACCAGGGCGTCGAGGACGACCTGGGCGTTGGAGGCGTTGGCGACGACCATGTACTCGGTCTCGCCGAGGCGGTAGACGATCAGGTCGTCGACGATGCCGCCGTCCTCCTGGCAGATCATCGTGTAGCGGGCGCGGCCGTTGCCCACGGTGGAGATGTTGCCGACCAGGGCGTAGTCCAGGAGGTCCACGGCCTGCGGGCCCGTGACCGTGATCTCGCCCATGTGGGAGAGGTCGAAGAGGCCGGCCTGGTTGCGGACGGCGTTGTGCTCTTCGCGCTCGCTGCCGTACCGGAGCGGCATGTCCCAGCCGGCGAAGTCGGTCATGGTCGCGCCCAGCGAACGATGCAGGGCATCGAGGGCGGTCAGACGGGGGGCAGTGCTCATGGGGTGGCTCCCGGGTCCCAAGGGCGTGATCGGTGACGAAAACACATGACGGGCGAGGACGTCCTCCCCATCTGTCATGGAACCTGAGAGGTTCACCGAGAGCATCTCGTCACCGACGGATCGGTGCCGGGAGGTCGGCTTGCACCTTGGGTGGGGACACGACAGGTGTCCCGCTTTTCAGATCTGCCTCATCCACGCGGTACGGGGCCTGAGAGATTCAAGGGAGGGTCTTGCTCCTTCGGCGCCCGGACGCGCTCGGCGGTCCGGAACTCTCCCGCGCGGATTCGAGCGGCCGGTATGCGATTGTGCGGCGACTGTGCGCGCCTGGCGCGCACATCATTGCATGCGGTGTCGGCGGGGCAAATCGCTTGTGTCGCATTACCGATTCTTTACACTTCGTGGGCAAGGGTCTCCCAAGGTCTCCTGGGACCCGACAGGGGGAGAGCGATGAGGATCCAGCACACCGGCGCATACGCGACGAGCACCGGCATACCGTCCCAGCGGGCCCGCGCCCGGAGCCGCGGCCGCGGCCGCCTCCTGCGGGACCTGCGCGAGCGCGGCGGCCGCGGCCCCCGCGCCCTCACCTACGCCGCCGGCGACCTCGTCGTCGTCTCCGGGCTGCCCGGCAGCGGCAAGTCCACCCTGATGAAGCGCGCCGCCCAAGACAGCGGCATCGACTCCCAGGACGCCCGCGAGCGCTGGGAGGCCCGGATGCCGCGCCTCCTCCCGTACGCCGTCTACCGCCCCCTGGTCCGGATCGCGCACTACGCCGGACTGCGCCGCGCCCTGCGGTCCGGCGCGAGCCTGATCGTCCACGACTGCGGCACCCAGTCCTGGGTGCGGGGCTGGCTCGCCCGCGAGGCGAGACGGCGCGGCCGCGCCCTGCACCTGGTCCTCCTCGACGTCACCCCGGACACCGCGCGGGCCGGCCAGGAGGCCCGCGGCCGGGGCGTCTCCACGTACGCCTTCGCGCGGCACCGGCGGGCCGTCGGCCGGCTCCTGCGGGCCGCCGAGTCCGGCCGCCTCCCGCACGGCTGCGCCTCGGCGACCCTCCTCGACCGGGACGCCGCCGACTCCCTCCGCAGGATCGGCTTCCGGGAGACCGCCTAGGGGGCGTCCGGTGTCCCGGGCCGTCCCGGGACGCCCGTACCCTTCCCTTTTGGCCACGGCGGTGCCGGGGCGGCGTTAGGGTGCTGCCGGGCGGCCGGTGCGGCAGGCCGTGCGAGAAGGGGAAGACGCGACCGTGGACGTGACGTGGCCGGGCAACGAGCTCGAAGAGGTCCTTGCCGCCTCACTCGGCAACCCCGAGGCGGGCGGCCGGCTGGTCGAGGTGCTCGGCCGCAGCCCGGTCTGGGTGCCCCTGCCCAACGGCGGCGGCCCGGACAGCCCCGGACTCGACCTCGCCACGATGGAGATCGAGGGCGCGGCCTACGTGCCCGTCTTCAGCTCCGAGCAGCAGTTCCTCGCCGTCGTCGGCGACCACATGTCCTTCACCGTCGCCCCCGCCCGTGACTTCGCCCGCGGACTGCCCCCGCAGCTCGGCATCGCCGTGAACCCCGGCGGCACCGTCGGCGTCCCGCTGCCCCCGCCGGCCGTCGCCGAACTCTGCCGCATCGGCCGCACCCCGCTCGACGGCCCCGCCAGCGGCGGCCGCGTCCGGCTCTTCGAGCCCGACTGGCAGGACGACCCGGTCGACTTCCTCGCCGCCGCCTCCGCCGAGTTCGAGGCCACCGGAGTCGTCGTCACCGCCCGCCGCGCCCTGGCCAGCGTCGAGGGCACCGAGCCGGCCCTCTTCATCGGCGTCCAGCTGGGCGGCTGGGACGGCGTCGACCGGAACGCCCCCCTGGACGCCCTCGGCCGGGCGCTCGGCCGGGTCGAGGTCGCCTGGCCGGTCAACCTCATCCTGCTCGACATGGCGCAGGACCCGGTCGGCGACTGGATGCTGGAGCGGGTTCGCCCCTTCTACCAGCGCGCCGCCGTGTGAGCGGCCCCCTGTTTAAGCTGAACTGACTCGATCGCTGCACCGACTCGCATCGCTGCACCGACTCGATCGCTGGACAGACCCACATGGTGGACGGAAGAGGGGCGGGACCCAGGGTGAGCGCGTCAGGCACCGCTTCGACCGGGACGGTCGAGCACATGCTGCGCCAGGTGGCACCCGGACGCTACGACGCGTACGAGCAGTTGCTGCACGCCCTCGCCGACGGCGAGCTCTGGATGCTGCTCTGGCAGGGCGCCCCCGGCTCGCCCGACGCCCAGTACGGGAACATGGAGGTCGACGGCTTCGGCTACGCGCCCTGCGTCACCTCCCCGCAGGAGCTCGCCGCCTCCGGCTGGAGCCGCGCCCACGAACTCGTCACCGGCCGCGAGATCGCCCGCGCCCTCTACCCCGACCGCTGGGGCGTCTGGCTCAATCCGCACGCCCCCGGCGGCGGGGTCGGCATCCCCTGGGCCGACCTGCGCCGGATCGCCACCGGTCTGGACCGGATGCCCGCCGGGCCGCTGCGCGTCACCGAGCCCGCCCTGGAGATCCCGCAGTTCTACGCCCTGCTCACGCAGAACGCGCACCGCACCCCGGCCGTCCGGTCGCTGCGCCGCGGCTGGGTGCAGCCGGCGCTCGGCTCCCCGTACCTCGCCATCGGTCTCGACCTGTACGACACGTCCCCGGCGACCGTCGACACGGTCCGCTCGATGATGCGCCAGTCGATCGGCTCCGTCCCCGACGGACTGCCCGTCTCCACGGTCGCCCTCTCCGACGCGTACGACCCGGTGGCGCTCTGGCTGCGGGCGAACGCGCGCCCCTTCTACGACCGCGAGGCACACGCCGGACGCGGTTCCGCCGCCGTACCGGGGTACGGATACCCGCCGCCGGCGCCGTCCGGATACTGAGACGCCACAAGCGTCCCACTTGTCGGAAAAGGCCTCCCGAGTCCCCTCCGGAGGCCTTCGTTCACCCCAATTCCATAGGGCACGGCACCAGTTGAGTGGCATGTCCGATTGCGCACAAGAGGGCCCCGGTTGGTCCGCTCACGTGATCACGACGTCCGGATAACGGAAGTCGCAGCACCGCATCACGTTTGAGCAAACATTCACCTTCAGGTCTGGCGGGTGATCGCAAGCGCATTGAAGACTCCCCGGAACACAGGGCGTTCGACTCCTTTCGAGCCGATGTCCAGCAGGTTGTTCCACCGAGCCGCTACCCGCGGCGGGCAAGGGCCGGCTACCGGCGGCCGAGAGGGGTCCTCACCACGATGACGGCACCACTGCACGAGACGAGTGCGGGCGAGGCGACCGCCACCGTCGACGGCGCGCCCGACGCTCCCGGCACTCCGGACAACTCCGGCGCCTCCGGCAAGGCGATCGAGGGCCGCTCGCCCTGGAAGATCGCCTGGACCCGGCTCAAGCGCGACAAACTGGCCCTCGCGGGCGCCTTCGTCGTCGTCTTCCTGATCCTCGTCGCGATCTTCGCACCGGTCATCGTGGGCCTCCTCGGCCACCCGCCGGACGAGTTCCACGAGGACCAGATCGACCCGCTGTTCGGCACGCCGATCGGGTCCTGGGGCGGCGCGAGCAAGGACTTCCTGTTCGGCGTCGAGCCCGTCAACGGCCGCGACGTCTTCAGCCGGATCGTCTACGGCGCCCGGATCTCGCTGCTCGTCGCCTTCCTGGCGGCGGTCTTCGCGGTCTTCCTCGGCACCGTCCTCGGCATCATCGCGGGCTACTTCGGCGGCTGGATCGACGCGGCCCTCAGCCGGGTCATGGACGTCATGCTCGCCTTCCCGCAGCTGCTCTTCACGATCGCCCTGGTCTCGGTGCTTCCGAACCAGTTCATGGGCCTGGACGGATCGGGCGTGCGCATCGCCGCCCTCGTCCTGGTGATCGGCTTCTTCGGCTGGCCGTACGTCGGCCGCATCGTCCGCGGCCAGACCCTCTCGCTGCGCAACCGCGAGTACGTCGAGGCCGCCCAGAGCCTGGGCGCCGGCCGGCTCTACATCCTGCGGCGCGAGCTGCTGCCCAACCTGATCGCCCCGATCATGGTCTACGCGACCCTCATGATCCCCACCAACATCCTCACCGAAGCGGCGCTCAGCTTCCTCGGCGCGGGTGTGAAGCCTCCCACCGCTTCCTGGGGCCAGATGCTGTCGACGGCCATCACCACCTACGAGTCGGACCCCCTCTTCATGGTGATCCCCGGCCTCGCGATCTTCATCACCGTTCTGGCGTTCAACCTCTTCGGCGACGGCGTGCGTGACGCGCTCGACCCGAAGGGCTCCCGCTGACCGTTCGCCGACGACACGCAAGACCCGCCCCTGCCGCTGGCGACAGGAGGCCCACCCCAATCGGCGGACCGCCGTAACGGCCGCCACTATCCCGGAGGTTGCTGGACCCATGCTGAAGAGCTCTCAGCGCAGAATCGCCGCGGGCGCGCTGCTTGCCGCGGCCACGATGGTCGTCACGACCGCCTGTGGCGGCGGCAGCGGCGACGGTGGCGGCAAGGGCACGTCGGGTGCCGCCGGCTTCAACGGCGCCGTGAACAAGGTCGCCAGCCCCTCCACGAAGAAGGGCGGCGAGCTGAAGTTCATCGGCTCGCAGGAGGCCGACTCGTGGGACCCGCAGCGCGGCTACTACGGCTTCGTGTGGGACTTCCAGCGCTACTACACGCGTCAGCTCGTCTCCTTCAAGTCCGAGCCGGGCGCCGCCTCCACCGAGCTGGTCCCGGACCTCGCCACCGACTCCGGCAAGGTCTCGGCGGACGGCCTCACCTACACGTTCACGCTGAAGGACGGCGTGAAGTGGGAGGACGGCAAGCCGATCACCTCCAAGGACATCAAGTACGGCATCGAGCGCATCTGGGCCCAGGACGTCATCTCCGGCGGCCCGATCTACCTCCAGCAGGTCCTCGACCCCAAGGGCGAGTACAAGGGTCCGTACAAGGACACCACCACGGACAAGCTCGGTCTGAAGGCCATCGAGACGCCGGACGACAAGACCATCATCTTCAAGCTGCCGGTCGCCAACGGTGACTTCCTGCAGATGCTGGCCATGCCCGCCGCCTCCCCGGTCCGCCAGGACAAGGACACCAAGGCCAAGTACGGCCTGAACGTCTTCTCCTCCGGCCCGTACAAGTGGCAGTCGTACACGCCGAACAAGTCCATGAAGCTCGTCCGCAACACGAACTGGGACGCCAAGACGGACACCATCCGCAAGGCGCTCCCGGACACCATCAGCGTCACGTTCACCACGAACGCCGACGACATGGACAACCGTCTGGTCGAGGGCGAGTACGACCTCGACATCAACGCGACCGGTGTCGGCGCCGCCGCCCGCCAGAAGGTCCTCCAGCAGCACAAGGACAACGTCGACAACCCGCAGACGGGCTTCATCCGCTACGCGGTCTTCCCGCAGACGGTCATCGACAACATCGAGTGCCGCAAGGCGATCATCTACGCCGCCGACTCGAAGTCCCTCCAGACCGCCCGTGGTGGCCCGCAGGCCGGTGGCGACATCGCCTCCAACATGCTGCCGCCGGCGATCAAGGGTGCCGACCCGAAGGCCGACCCGTACGGCAAGCTCGGTGGCGCCCCGGACCTGGCCAAGGCCAAGGAGGCGCTGAAGAAGTGCGGTAAGCCGAACGGCTTCAAGACCACGATCGCGGTCCGCAACAACAAGAAGATCGAGATCGCGACCGCCGAGTCCCTCCAGCAGTCGCTGAAGGCCGTCGGCATCGACGCCCAGATCGACCAGTTCGACGGCGCCCAGACCTCCGGCATCATCGGTTCGCCGAAGGTGGTCAAGGAGAAGGGCTACGGCATCATCATCATGGGCTGGGGCGCCGACTTCCCGACCGGTCAGGGCTTCCTCCAGCCGCTGGTCGACGGCCGCTTCATCCTCCAGAGCGGCAACAACAACTTCTCCGAGCTGAACGACAAGGCCATCAACGGCCTGTTCGACCAGGCGCTGAAGGAGACCGACCCGACCAAGGCCGGCGAGCTCTACAAGCAGATCAACACGAAGGTGTCGGAGGCCGCGGTCTACCTGCCCTTCACCCACGAGAAGAACATCATCTGGCGCAGCTCCCGGCTGACCAACGTCTACACGGCGGACGCCTACAACGGCCGCTACGACTACGCGTCGCTCGGCGTCGTCAAGTAATCCGACCCGCTTCACCGGCGCACCACCCGCCGCCAGGTCCGAAGGGCAGGTGATGGCCGCCCCGGCGGCCGGGGAATCCGATCGGGTTCCCCGGCCGCCGACCGGCCGACCGCATGCTTGCATACATAATCCGGCGACTCTTCGCGGTCGTCGTGATGCTGCTCGTCGTCACACTGGTGACGCTCAGCATCTTCTTCCTCATCCCCAAGATGACCGGCAGCGATCCTGCCGCGATGTTCGTCGGCAAGCAGGCGGATCCGGCTTCCATCGAGGCCATCCGGCAGAAGCTGGGCCTGGACGAGCCGATCCTGGTGCAGTTCTGGCACTTCGTCTCCGGCATCTTCGTCGGGCGTGACTACACCGGCGGCGGCGACACCATCCACTGCGCCGCGCCCTGCTTCGGCTACTCGTTCCGTACCGAGCAGGACGTCTGGACCATGCTGACCGACGCCTTCCCGGTCACCCTGTCCATGGTTCTCGGTGCCGCCGTGCTGTGGCTGGTCCTCGGTGTCTCCACGGGTGTGGTCTCCGCGCTCAAGCGGGGCACGATGATCGACCGCGCGGCGATGATCACCGCGCTGGCCGGCGTCTCGCTCCCCATCTTCTTCACCGCCATGCTCTCCATGCTCGTCTTCCGCACGCAGCTGGGCTGGCTCAAGTCCTCGTACACCCCGATCACCGATTCCTTCGGCGGCTGGTTCGGCGGCCTGCTCCTTCCCTGGGTCACCCTCGCCTTCCTGTACGCGGCGATGTACGCGCGCCTCACCCGCGCCACCATGCTGGAGGTCCTCGGCGAGGACTACATCCGCACCGCGCGGGCCAAGGGCCTGCCGGAGCCGGTCGTGCTCGGCAAGCACGCCATGCGCTCCACCATGACCCCCATCCTGACCATCTTCGGCATGGACCTCGGCGCCCTCGTCGGCGGCGCGATCCTGACCGAGACCGCGTTCAGCCTTCCCGGCCTCGGCCAGGCGGCCTTCCGGGCCGTCAGCGAGCGGGACCTGCCGCTGATCCTGGCGGTCACGCTCATCACCGCCGCCGCCGTGGTCATCGCCAACCTCGTGGTGGACCTTCTGTACGCGGTGATCGACCCCCGAGTGAGGCTCGCATGACGGACAAGCTGACGAAGACGGGCGCGGCGGTCGGAGAGCCCGTCGACACCGGGAAGTCCGCCCCGTCCGACGCCTTCCTCGACGTACGCGACCTGAAGATCCACTTCCCGACCGACGACGGTCTGGTCAAGTCGGTCGACGGTCTCAGCTTCCAGCTGGAGAAGGGCAAGACCCTCGGCATCGTGGGCGAGTCCGGCTCCGGCAAGTCGGTCACCTCGCTCGGCATCATGGGCCTGCACACCGTCGGCCAGTACGGCCGGCAGAAGGCCCGCATCTCCGGCGAGATCTGGCTGAACGGGCGCGAGCTGCTCTCCGCGGACCCCGAAGAGGTCCGCAAGATGCGCGGCCGCGAGATGGCGATGATCTTCCAGGACCCGCTGTCCGCGATGCACCCGTACTACTCCGTCGGCAACCAGATCGTGGAGGCGTACCGCATCCACAACGACGTCGACAAGAAGACGGCGAAGAAGCGGGCCGTCGAACTCCTCGACCGGGTCGGCATCCCCGAGCCCGCCAAGCGGTTCGACAACTACCCGCACGAGTTCTCCGGCGGTATGCGCCAGCGCGCGATGATCGCCATGGCGCTCGTCAACAACCCCGAGCTCCTCATCGCGGACGAGCCCACCACGGCGCTCGACGTCACCGTGCAGGCCCAGATCCTGGACCTCATGCGGGACCTCCAGAAGGAGTTCGGCTCCGCCGTCGTCATCATCACGCACGACCTCGGCGTCGTCGCCGAGCTCGCCGACGACATCCTCGTGATGTACGGCGGCCGGTGCGTCGAGCGCGGCCCCGCCGAGTCCGTCTTCTACGAGCCGCAGCACCCCTACACCTGGGGCCTGCTCGGCTCGATGCCGCGGATCGACCGCGAGCAGACCGAGCGGCTCATCCCGGTCAAGGGCAACCCGCCCAGCCTCATCAACGTCCCGAGCGGCTGCGCCTTCAACCCGCGGTGCCCGTACGCGGACGTCCCCAAGGGCGGCATCACGCGCACCCAGCGCCCCGAGCTGGCCCTGGCCGGCGAGCGCCACTACTCGGCCTGCCACATGCCGCAGGAGGAGCGCACCCGCATCTGGACCGAAGAGATTGCGCCGAAGCTGTGAGCGACAACAAGAGCACTGAGCCCCTGCTCAAGGTCACCGGCCTGCAGAAGCACTTCCCCATCCGGAAGGGCCTGCTCCAGCGCCAGACCGGTGCGGTCAAGGCGGTCGACGGGCTCGACTTCGAGGTCTACCCCGGTGAGACCCTCGGCGTCGTCGGCGAGTCCGGCTGCGGCAAGTCGACGATGGGCCGGCTCATCACCCGGCTCCTCGAACCGACCGGCGGCACCGTCGAGTTCCAGGGCACGGACATCTCCCACCTCGGCGTGGCGAAGATGCGTCCGCTGCGCCGGGACGTCCAGATGATCTTCCAGGACCCGTACGGCTCGCTGAACCCGCGCCACACGGTCGGCTCGATCGTCTCGGCCCCCTTCCGGCTCCAGGGCGTCGAGCCCGAGGGCGGCGTGAAGAAGGAGGTCCAGCGTCTGCTGGGCCTGGTCGGCCTGAACCCGGAGCACTACAACCGCTACCCGCACGAGTTCTCCGGCGGCCAGCGCCAGCGCATCGGCATCGCCCGCGCCCTGGCCCTGAAGCCGAAGCTGGTCGTCGCGGACGAGCCCGTCTCGGCCCTGGACGTCTCCATCCAGGCGCAGGTGGTGAACCTCCTGGACGACCTCCAGGAGGAGCTGGGCCTCACCTATGTGTTCATCGCCCACGACCTGTCGGTCGTCCGGCACGTCTCGGACCGCATCGCGGTGATGTACCTGGGCAAGATCGTGGAGCTCGCGGACCGCAAGTCCCTCTACGAGGCCCCGATGCACCCGTACACCAAGGCCCTGATGTCCGCGGTGCCGGTCCCGGACCCGCGGCGCCGGGGCGTGAAGAGCGAGCGCATCCTGCTCAAGGGGGACGTGCCCTCGCCGATCGCCCCGCCGGCGGGCTGCCGCTTCCACACCCGCTGCTGGAAGGCCACGGAGCTGTGCAAGACCCAGGAGCCCCCGCTCCTGGAACTCCGGCCGGGCCAGCGGGTGGCCTGCCACCACCCGGAGAACGCGGAGGGAATGACGATCCCGGCGGCCCGCGAGTCCGTGGACGTCACGATCACGAAGGCCCCGGAGCCGAAGGCCCCGGAGGCCGCGGAGGAGCCGGAGCCCGAGGACGCCCCGTCGGCTCCGGAGGAGGCTTCGGAGGCGGCCCCGGAGGCGGCCCCGGCCGAGCCGGCCGCGAAGGACGACACGTCCGGGGAGTAGTGATCCCCGGCGGAGGCCCCCGGCACGGGAACGTGCCGGGGGCCTCCGCCGTCCGCGGTACCGGGACAATGGGGCGCGTGCTCCACGAATTGTTCACCCCCTCCGTTCAACACGCCCTCGACCTCGTCGGCATCTTCGTCTTCGCCATCTCCGGCGCCCTCCTCGCCGTCCGCAAGAACTTCGACGTCTTCGGCATCGCCGTCCTCGCCGAGGTCACGGCCCTCGGCGGCGGTCTCTTCCGCGACCTGATCATCGGCGCCGTGCCCCCCGCCGCCTTCACCGATCTCGGCTACTTCCTGATGCCGCTGATCGCGACGGCCTTCGTCTTCTTCCTCCACCCGGAGGTCGAGCGCACCCAGACCGCGGTGAACGTCTTCGACGCGGCCGGCCTGGGCCTGTTCTGTGTCACCGGCACGACCAAGGCCTACGACTACGGGCTCGGCCTCACCTCCTCCGCCGCGCTCGGCCTCGCCACGGCCGTGGGCGGCGGCGTGCTGCGCGACGTCCTGGCCAACGAGGTGCCGTCGCTGCTGCGCTGGGACCGGGACCTGTACGCCGTCCCGGCGATCGTGGGCGCGACGATGGTCGTGCTCTGCATCCGGTTCGACGTCCTCAACGCGTTCACCAGCGGCGCCGCCGTGCTCACCGCCTTCGCGCTCCGGCTGCTCGCGATGCGCTACCACTGGCGCGCGCCGCGCGCCTGGAACCGCCGCTCGTCCGCGACCGAGGAACCGGAAAAAGCTACCGCTCAGTAGCTACCTGCGGTACCGTCGAAAGCATGAGCACGAGCACGGAAACCGCCGTCACGAGCGAGTTCGACCGCGACACCGCCGTCACCCTCCGGGAACCCGGCGTCTACGACGCCGAGCTCTCCGCCGGCTGGACGATCATCCGCGCCGTCAACGGCGGCTACCTCCTCGCGCTGCTCGGCCGCGCCCTCGGCGACCACCTTCCGCATCCGGACCCGTTCACGATCTCGGCGCACTACCTCACGCCGTCCGAGCCGGGCCCCGCGGTGATCCGGACGCAGACCGTGCGCACGGGCCGGACCCTCTCCACCGGTCAGGCCTCGCTCTTCCAGTACGCCGAGGACGGCACCGAGGTCGAGCGCATCCGGGTCCTCGCCTCGTACGGAGACCTCGACGCCCTCCCGGACGACGTGCGCACCACGGCGACGCCCCCGGCGATGGCGGCGATCGAGAACTGCTTCAGTGCCGCGGACAACCCGGCCCCGAGGATCCCCGGCTCTTCGGCCATCGCCGACCGGCTCGACCTCCGCCTCGACCCGGCCTGCGTGGGCTGGGCGATCGGCGCGCCCTCGGGCAAGGGCGAGATGCGCGCGTGGTTCGGTCTGGCCGACGGCCGCGAGCCCGACGCGCTGTCCGTGCTGCTCGCGGTCGACGCCCTGCCGCCGACCTCCTTCGAGCTCGGCCTCAAGGGCTGGACGCCCACGGTGGAGCTCACCACGCACGTCCGCTGCCGCCCGGCGCCGGGCCCGCTGCGGGTCTCGATCACGACGCGGAACCTGGCGGGCGGCTTCCTGGAGGAGGACGCGGAGGTCTGGGACAGCGCGAACCGCCTGGTAGCCCAATCCCGCCAACTCGCCCGCGCGCCGCGCGACTGAACCCGCCGCCCCGCCCGCGCCCGGCTGGGCGGTGCCCCCGCGCCGTGCGGTCCCGCGCCTGATCGGGCGGTGCCCCCGGCCCGGGGCTTCGCCCGCGCCGCGCGCACCCGCACTCGGGTGGGCGGCGCCCACCCGCCGTGTGGGCAATCGTCCCGCAGGGCGGGACGGGTGGGCACACGGGACGGCGCGCCCAGCGGCGCCTCCGCGTTCCGCGCCCTGACCCGCACCCCGAGCGGCGGCGCACCACGCGGTGCGGGTCCAGGCTCGGGAGCCTCTGGCGCCGGCAAGGGCGCCGTCCGTTGTGCCCACCCGTTCCGCCCCTTGCGGAACGCCTGCCCACAACGGGGTGGGGACCGCCGCGGCCGAGAACCGCCCTTCGGTCCGGCCGGAACAGGCCAGGCGCCGGGCGCCGCCGGACGGGCTCGTAGAATCGACCCACCATGGCTTACCTCGACCACGCCGCGACCACGCCCATGCTCCCCGAGGCGATCGAGGCGATGACCGCCCAGCTCGCCGTCACGGGCAACGCCTCCTCCCTGCACGCCGCCGGACGGCGCGCCCGGCGGACCGTCGAGGAGGGGCGCGAGACGCTCGCCGCCGCGCTCGGCGCGCGGCCGAGCGAGGTCGTCTTCACCTCCGGCGGCACGGAGGCCGACAACCTCGCCGTGAAGGGCCTGTACTGGTCCCGCCGCGACGCCGACCCCCGCCGCACCCGCGTCCTGGCCAGCCCGGTCGAGCACCACGCCGTCCTCGACGCCGTCGACTGGCTCGCCACCCACGAGGGCGCCCAGGTCGAGTACCTGCCCGTGGACCACCACGGCCGCGTCCACCCGGACGCGCTCCGCGAGGCGATCGCCCGCGACCCGGAATCCGTCGCCCTGGCCACCGTCATGTGGGCGAACAACGAGATCGGCACCCTCATGCCGGTCCGTGAACTCGCCGACGTCGCCGCCGAGTTCGGCGTACCCCTGCATGCCGACGCCGTCCAGGCCGTCGGTCAGGTCCCGGTCGACTTCGCCGCCTCCGGCCTCGCCGCGATGACGGTCTCCGGCCACAAGATCGGCGGCCCCTACGGCATCGGCGCCCTGCTCCTGGGCCGCGAGTACACCCCCGTACCCGTCCTGCACGGCGGCGGCCAGGAGCGGCACGTCCGCTCCGGCACCCTCGACGTGCCGGCCGTCGCCGCATTCGCCGTCGCCGCCCGGCTCGCCGCCGAGCGCCAGGAGGAGTTCGCCCGCGAGGTCGGCGCCCTGCGCGACGAACTCGTCACCACCGTCCGGACGCTCGTCCCCGACGCGATCCTCGGCGGCGACCCCGTCGACCGGCTGCCCGCCAACGCCCACTTCACCTTCCCCGGCTGCGAGGGCGACTCCCTGCTCCTGCTGCTCGACGCGGCCGGCATCGCCTGCTCCACCGGCTCCGCCTGCACCGCCGGCATCGCCCAGCCCAGCCACGTCCTGCTCGCCACCGGCACCGACCCGGACCTGGCCCGCGGCACCCTGCGCTTCTCGCTCGGCCACACCTCCAACGAGGAGGACGTGGCGGCGGTGGCCGGGGCCATCGGCCCGGCCGTCGAGCGCGCCAGGACCGCCGGCCTCAGCTGAGCCGGGAGCGCGCCTTCCGCACCAGCGCCATGTACCGCTCCCAGTCCCAGTGCGGGCCGGGATCGGTGTGGTCGGTGCCCTCCACCTCGACGTGCCCGATGATGTGCTCCCGGTCCACGGGTATCCCGTACCGGGCGCATATGTCGGCCGCGAGCCGCGCCGAGCCCTCGTACATCGCCGCCGTGAAGTCCTGCGGCCGGTCGACGAAGCCCTCGTGCTCGATGCCGATGCTCCGCTCGTTCATGTCGCGGTTCCCGGCGTGGAAGGCCACGTCGAGCTCCCGGATCATCTGCGCCACATGACCGTCCTTGCGGACCACGTAGTGCGCGGCGGCCCCGTGCGCCGGGTCCTTGAAGACCTTCAGGGCGGAGGCGTAGCTGCCCTGGACGACATGGATCACGATCCGGTCGATCGTGTAGTCGTCCGGCCGGTCGGCGCGCCGCCAGTTCGCCCGCGCCGCCGACGTCCACTGGGCGCCCTTGTGGTCCAGCTCCCCCTCGACCCGCTTCTTCTCCATCCCCGGCAGCCGCCACCACAGCCGCCCCAGCTCGTCCCTGGCCAGCGCGACCGTGCCCACCGCGGCGGCCGCGCCGCCGATCAGGACGGCCCGCCGCCCCACCCGCCGGCCGTCCGCCCCGCTCCCCGTGCCCTTCGACTTGCTCCCCATGCCCGGGAGAACGCTCACTACCGCGACCGCGGTTCCCGGCGCCCCGTACCCTGGTAGCGCTATGACTCAGACTCCGCCCCAGCGCCCCCACGCCCGCCCCCTCCGGGTACTTGCCGCCATGTCCGGCGGAGTGGACTCCGCCGTCGCCGCCGCCCGCGCGGCCGAAGCCGGTCACGACGTCACCGGCGTGCACCTGGCCCTCTCCGCGAACCCGCAGTCGTTCCGTACCGGAGCGCGCGGCTGCTGCACGATCGAGGACTCGCGCGACGCGCGCCGGGCGGCCGACGTCATCGGCATCCCGTTCTACGTGTGGGACCTCGCCGAGCGGTTCCGCGAGGACGTCGTCGACGACTTCGTCGCCGAGTACGAGGCGGGCCGCACCCCCAACCCCTGCCTGCGCTGCAACGAGAAGATCAAGTTCGCCGCGCTCCTCGACAAGGCGCTCGCCCTCGGCTTCGACGCGGTCTGCACCGGCCACTACGCCACCGTCGTCCTGAACGAGGACGGCACCCGCGAGCTGCACCGGGCCTCCGACATGGCGAAGGACCAGTCGTACGTGCTCGGCGTGCTCGACGAGAAGCAGCTCGCGCACGCGATGTTCCCGCTCGGCGACACCCTCACCACCAAGGACGAGATCCGGGCGGAGGCCGAGCGGCGCGGGCTCGCGGTCGCGAAGAAGCCCGACAGCCACGACATCTGCTTCATCGCCGACGGCGACACCCAGGGCTTCCTCGCCTCCCGCCTGGGCAAGGCGGAGGGCGACATCGTCGACGAGTCGGGCACGAAGATCGGCAGCCACGAGGGCGCGTACGGCTTCACCATCGGCCAGCGCAAGGGCCTGCGGATCGGCCACCCGGCCGCGGACGGCAAGCCCCGCTACGTCCTCGACATCTCGCCCGTGAACAACACGGTCACCGTCGGCCCCGCCGAGGCCCTCGACGTCACCGCCCTCACCGCGATCAAGCCCCGCTGGTGCGGCACCGCCCCCGAGGGCCCGGGCCGCTACACCGCCCAGCTCCGCGCCCACGGCGGCGAGACGCCGGTGAGCGCGGCGATGGAGGACGGCGAGCTGAAGGTCGCCTTCGAGGAACCCGTCCGCGGCGTGGCCCCCGGCCAGGCGATCGTCCTGTACGACGGCACGCGCGTGGTGGGCTCGGCGACGATCGCGTCGACGACCCGGCGCACGGCCGAAGCGGCCACCGCCTAGGGGGCCGGCTCCTCCAGGAACTCCTCCAGGACCGGCGCCAGGACGTGCGGGGCCGCCTCGTGCGTCTGGCCCGTCAGGGTGCGGTGCCGGGCCCGGGGGAGCGCCGCCGCCAGGGCGCGTGCCGTGCTCCGCGTCACCGCCGGGCTCGCGCCCCCGTCGACCACGAGCACGCGCGCGTGGACCGCCGCCACGAGCCCGTCCGCGAGCGGCTCCGGCTCGTACACCGACAGCGCGCCCACCGGGAGCCCGGCCGCCGCCCCCGCGAGCGCAAGGACGCCACCCGTCTCCGTGGCGTGCACGGCCGCGCCCGGCCCGGCCACCTCCAGGACGGCCGCCAGGTCCTCGATCTCCCGCTCCACCGGGGCGGGCCCGCGCCGCTGGTACGTCACGACGGAGAAGCGCCGGGCGAGCAGCCCGGCGAGCGCCCGCCCGCTCCCCTCGGCGCCGCCGACCAGCACGACGGCCCGCCCGCGTCCGTGCCGCTCGTACGCGATCTCCGTACCGTCCCGCGACACGACCCGGCCCCTGCTCATCTCGTCCATGGCAGGGCAGACCGGGGCCGGCGCCGGAACTCATCGCCGCCCGCCGGACTTTTTCCGCGACCGCCTACGGTGGGCCCATGAACATCTGCGTCTTCCTCTCCGCCGCCGACCTCGACGAGCGGTACACGGCCGCCGCACGCGACTTCGCCACCCGTCTCGGCAAGGCCGGCCACACCCTCGTCTGGGGCGGCTCCGACACCGGCCTCATGAAGGTCGTCGCGGACGGGGTCCAGGACGCGGGCGGCCGCCTCGTCGGCGTCTCCGTCGACTTCCTCGCCCACAAGGCCCGCCCGAACGCCGACGAGATGGTCGTCGCCGGGGACCTGGCCGAGCGCAAGGCGCTGCTCCTCGCCAAGTCGGACGCGATCGTGGTCATGGTCGGCGGCACGGGCACCCTCGACGAGGCCACCGAGATCCTGGAGCTGAAGAAGCACGGCAAGCACTCCAAGCCGGTCGTCCTCCTCAACACGGCCGGCTTCTACGACGGCCTGAAGGCCCAGTTCCACCGCATGGAGGCCGAGGGCTTCCTGCCCCGCCCCCTCACCGAGCTCGTTTTCTTCGCGGACGACGGCCCGACGGCCCTCGCCCACCTGGAGGCGGAGATCGCCTCCCGCTGATGCGAGCATGGGGGCCATGGCAACTCATGTGATCACCGGAGCCGGTTCCGGCATCGGCGCGGCCGTCGCGCGCCGCCTTCACGCGCGCGGGGACGAACTCGTGCTCCACGCGCGCGACGCGGGGCGCGCCAAGGAGCTCGCCGCGCAGTTCCCCGGCGCGCGGACGCTCGTCGGGGACCTCGCCGACCCGGACCGGCTGTCCTGGGCCTTCTCCCACCAGAGCCTCCCGGACCGGGTGGACAGCCTGCTGCACATCGCGGGCGTCGTCGACCTCGGCCCGATCGGGGAGCTCACCCCGAAGACCTGGCACCACCAGCTGAACGTCAACCTGGTCGCCCCGGCCGAGCTGACCCGCCACTTCCTGCCCCAGCTGCGGGTCTCCCAGGGCCACGTCGTCTTCGTGAACTCCGGCGCCGGACTCAACGCGCACGCCGAGTGGGCCGCGTACGCCGCCTCCAAGCACGGCCTCAAGGCCCTCGCGGACTCCCTGCGCCACGAGGAGCACGCCAACGGGGTACGGGTGACCTCGGTCTACCCGGGCCGCACCGCCAGCCCCATGCAGGCGAAGGTCCACCAGCAGGAGGGCAAGGAGTACGACCCGTCCCGCTGGATCGACCCCGAGTCGGTCGCGACGGCGATCCTCACCGCGATCGACCTGCCGCGGGACGCGGAGATCAACGACCTCACCGTGCGCCCGGGGCGGTAGACGTGGAAGAGAACAGGCTGTGGGGTTCCGCCACCGGCGTCGGGTCCCTGCCCGGCGGCGACGCCCGTGAGGCCGCCAAGACCGCGACCGGGTCCTTCGAGGACTTCCCCTTCCTTCCGGAGCTGCCCGCGCGCGGCCCCGGCGCCGACATGATCGGCCGGACGATCGGGATGCTCGTCGACCTGTACGCGCACGTGGAGCCGAGCGGCTGGCGGATCAGCGACCGGCCGTGCCGTGACACCAAGCGGGCGCGTTCCTGGCTGGGCGAGGACCTCGACGCCCTGGAGGAGTTCACCCAGGGGTACGAGGGCCCGCTCAAGGTCCAGGCCGTCGGCCCGTGGACGCTCGCCGCGGCCCTGGAGCTGCGCGGCGGCGAGGCCGCCCTCGGGGACGCGGGCGCGTGCAGGGATCTGGCCGGCTCGCTCGCCGAAGGCCTCCACACGCATCTCGCGGAGCTGAGGAAGCGCGTCCCGGGGGCCCGCCCGGTCCTCCAGCTCGACGAGCCCTCGCTCATCGCCGTACTGCGCGGGCAGATCCGTACCGCCAGCGGCTACCGCACCCACCGGGCGGTCGACCGGCAGGTCGTGGAGAGCGCCCTGAGGGACGTGATGGCCGTCCACGACGGCCCGGTGATCGTCCACTCCTGCGCTCCCGACGTGCCGTTCGCGCTGCTGCGGCGGGCCGGGGCGGCGGGCATCTCGTTCGATTTCTCGCTCCTCACCGAACGTGACGAGGAGCCGATCGGCGAGGCCGTGGAGGCCGGGACGAAGCTCTTCGCCGGTGTGGTGCCGTCCACCGACACGGCATTGTCGGACCCGGGCGGTAGCGTCATGGGTGTCAGGACGCTGTGGCGCAGGCTGGGGCTGAATCCGGGGACTCTCGCGGAGTCCGTCGTGGTCACGCCCTCGTGCGGGCTCGCGGGTGCTTCGCCCGCCTATGCCCGGGCGGCGCTCGCCCACTGCGTCAGAGCGGCACGGTCGCTCGCGGACAACCCTGAGTAACGGGAGGACGAAACGGTGGCAGTCGAACAGGGGGCCCTGCCCGCCGAGGCACGGGAGAAGCACGCCGAGCTGGCCGAGCAGGTCGAGGAGCACCGCTTCCGGTACTACGTGAAGGACCAGCCGGTCATCAGCGACGGCGACTTCGACAAGCTCCTGCGCGCGCTGGAGGCGCTGGAGGAGGAGTATCCGGAGCTGCGGACTCCCGACTCGCCGACCCAGAAGGTCGCCGGGCAGTACGAGACCGAGTTCACCTCCGTCGAGCACCGGGAGCGCATGCTCTCCCTGGACAACGCCTTCGACGAGGAGGAGCTCGCCACCTGGGCGGAGCGCGTCGCGCGGGACGTCGGCACCCCCGACTACCACTACCTGTGCGAGCTGAAGGTCGACGGCCTCGCGGTCAACCTCACCTACGAGCACGGGCGGCTGACCCGCGCCGCGACCCGCGGCGACGGCCGCACCGGCGAGGACATCACGCCCAACGTCCGGACGATCGCCGACATCCCGGAGCGCCTCCGGGGCGAGCGCATCCCCGACCTGGTGGAGATCCGCGGCGAGGTCTACTTCCCGATGGAGGCCTTCGAAGGGCTCAACGCCCGGCTCGTGGAGGCCGGCGACAAGCCCTTCGCCAACCCGCGGAACGCGGCCGCGGGTTCGCTGCGGCAGAAGGACCCGAAGGTCACCGCCTCCCGGCCGCTGCACATGGTGGTGCACGGCATCGGCGCCCGTGAGGGCTTCGAGATCTCCCGGCTCTCGGAGACGTACGAGCTGCTGCACGAGTGGGGCCTGCCCACCGCCCGGCACAACAAGGTCGTCGACTCGCTCGACGGGGTACGGGAGTTCATCGCGTACTTCGGGGAGAACCGTCACTCCGTGGAGCACGAGATCGACGGGGTCGTCGTCAAGCTCGACGAGATCCCGCTCCAGGGCCGGCTGGGCTCCACCGCGCGCGCCCCGCGCTGGGCGATCGCCTGGAAGTACGCGCCGGAGGAGGTCAACACCAAGCTGGTCGACATCAAGGTCGGCGTCGGCCGCACCGGGCGCGTGACGCCGTACGCCCAGGTCGAGCCGGTGACCGTGGCCGGCTCCGAGGTCGAGTTCGCGACCCTGCACAACCAGGAGGTCGTGAAGGCCAAGGGCGTGCTCATCGGCGACACCGTCGTGCTGCGCAAGGCCGGCGACGTGATCCCGGAGATCCTCGGGCCCGTCGCCGACCTGCGGGACGGCAGCGAGCGGGAGTTCGTGATGCCCGCCGAGTGCCCCGAGTGCGGGACGCCGCTGAAGGCGATGAAGGAGGGCGACATCGACCTCCGCTGCCCGAACGCCCGGACGTGCCCGGCCCAGCTGCGGGAGCGGCTCTTCTTCCTCGCCGGGCGCCAGTGCCTGGACATCGAGAACTTCGGCAAGGTGGCCGCGGCGGCGCTGACCCGCCCCCTGGAGCCGGCCGAGCCGCCGCTCGTCGACGAGGGCGACCTCTTCGACCTCACCATCGAGCAGCTGCTCCCGATCAAGGCGTACGTCCTCGACGCGGACAGCGGGCTGCCGAAGCGCGACCCGAAGACCGGCGAGGAGAAGATCGTCACGGTCTTCGCCAACCAGAAGGGCGAGCCGAAGAAGAACGCGCTCGCGATGCTGGAGAACATCGCGGCGGCGAAGACCCGCCCGCTCGCCCGCTTCATCAACGGGCTCTCCATCCGGCACGTCGGGCCGGTCGCGGCCGAGGCGCTGGCCCGCGAGTTCCGCTCCCTGGAGCGGATCGAGCAGGCGAGCGAGGAGGAGCTGGCGGCCGTCGACGGCGTCGGCGGGATCATCGCGGCCGCCGTGAAGCTGTGGTTCTCCGAGGAGTGGCACCGCGAGATCGTGGGCAAGTGGCGCGCCGCCGGGGTCTCCCTGGAGGACGAGGGCGCCGGCGAGGACGAGGGACCGCGTCCGCTGGAAGGTCTGACGGTCGTGGTGACCGGCACCCTGGAGAAGTTCACCAGGGATGGCGCAAAAGAGTCGCTCCAGACGCTCGGAGCGAAGGTGACCGGTTCCGTTTCGAAGAAGACCAGCTTCGTGGTGGTCGGTGAAAACCCTGGTTCGAAGTACGACAAGGCGATGCAGCTGAAGGTTCCGGTTCTGAACGAGGAAGGCTTCTCCGTCCTGCTCGAACAGGGGCCCGACGCGGCTCGGGAAGCCGCGGTGCCCGTCGTCGAATAGCCTCACGGGACCCTCCCGTCACCCCGCGGAAGCTCACCCGTTCGGCGCATATCAGATCGTTACGGGTGGCCGGGTCGCATTCGGGCAAGAGAGGGAGAGCGCTGCCCGTCGGAGCCCTCGGCGGCCTAGTGTGGTGACCGTGCGTCCAGTCCTGCACGCCCGCGCGAGGGCTCTGCCGGGTCATGGCGTCAGGACAACGGCACCGTGACTCCGGGACGGCCGCCCGACAGCGGCCGCGCGCCGGACGACGGACGGGGCCGGACGACGTACGGCCGCGGCCACCCGCGGCCCATCGCACACCGACGGCACCGCCGCCTGTGAGAGGGACGGGAATGGAACCGACCGAGAGCGCCGCCCCGGTCCCACGGCCGCACGGCCGTGTGGTCCCCCTGGGCTTCCCCTCCCGGCTGCCCGCAGCCGTGGTGGGCATCGCCGCCGTCGTGCTCGTCGCCGGGCTCCAGCGAGCCCTCAGCGGCGGCCATGGACTCTTCCCCGGCGGCGTCGCCGGCTGGTCCCTCGCCGTCCTCACCGGCCTCATCGTCGGCCACCTGGTCGCCCTCGGCCGGGACCGCTGGTGGGGCGGCACCGGCTCCGGCGCCGCCCTCACCCTCGCCGTCCTCCTGCTCTACGGCTGGGTGCCCGCCGGACTCGTCTCGCTGACCGTCGTCGCCCTGGTCGGCGCCGCCCGCCGGCACCGCTGGCGCCAGGGCCTGCTGCACGGCGCCGCCGACGTCCTCGGTGTCGGCGCCGCCGCCCTCCTCCTGGCCCTCTTCGGAGACGTACCGACCGTCGACCGGCCCTGGCAGCCCCTCGACTGGACGATCGGGGACCTCCCGGAAATCGTCCTCGCCGCCGGCGGCTACCTCGTGGTGACCCGCCTCCTCCTGTGGTACACGCTCGCCCCCCAGAGCCGCGGACTGCCCACCATCGCCCGCACCGCCCTCCTGAGGCAGGGCCTCGTCGCCGTCGCCCTGCTCGGCATCGCCCCGCTCCTCTGCGTCGTCGCCGCCACCCGGCCGGTCCTCCTGCCGCTCTTCGCCGTCCCCCTCATCGCCCTCGACTCCACCCTCTGGATCGCCCGCGCCCGCGCGGAGGAACAGCTCCGCGACCCGCTCACCGGGCTCCCCAACCGCCAGTGGCTCCTGGAGCGGGCCTGGACCGCCCTGGAGGAGGCCGAGGGCGAAGGGGCCCGCGCCGCCCTCGTCCTGATCGACCTCGACCGCTTCCGCTCGGTCAACGACACCCTCGGGCACCTCGCCGGCGACCGGCTGCTCCTCCAGATCGCCGAACGGCTCCGCCTCGCCCTGCCCCGCGGCGCCGAGGCCGCCCGGCTCGGCGGCGACGAGTTCGCCGTCCTGCTGCCCACCGCCGACTCCACCACCAGCGCCCAGCGGGTCGCCCGCCACCTCGTCGCCGAGCTCTCCTCCCCGCTCGACCTCGACGGGCTCACCCTCGTCCTGGAGGCCAGCGCCGGCGTCGCCGTCTTCCCCGACCACGCCCTCGACGCCGAGGGCCTGCTGCGCCGCGCCGACGTCGCCATGTACCAGGCCAAGCGCGACCGCACCGGCGTCGAGGTCTACGAGTCCAAGCGCGACTCCAACACCCCCGACCGGCTCGGCCTGCTCGGCGACCTCCGCCGCGCCCTCGACGCCGGCGAGGTCGAACTCCACTACCAGCCCAAGGTCCGCTTCGACGGCCAGGTCGCCGGCCTCGAAGCCCTCGTCCGCTGGGTCCACCCCGAGCGCGGCAAGGTCCCGCCGGACGAGTTCATCGCCATCGCCGAGTCCTCCGGCCTGATGCCGCACCTCACCGAGTACGTCCTGGAGACCGCGCTCGCCCAGGTCGCCCGCTGGCGCGCCCAGGGCCTCAACGTGCCGGTCGCCGTCAACGTCTCGCCGCGCGACGTCCACACCCCCGGCTTCGCCGGCGCCGTCGCCGCCCGGCTCGCCCGCCACGGCGTCCCCGCCGGCGCGCTCCAGCTGGAGATAACGGAGCACGTGCTCCTGGAGGACCCCCAGCGGGCCGCCGACACGCTGAACGGCCTCACCGGCCACGGCGTCAAGATGTCCCTCGACGACTTCGGCACCGGCTACTCCTCCCTCGTCCATCTGCGCCGGCTGCCCGTCAGCGAACTGAAGATCGACCGCTCGTTCGTGGCCCGGCTCGCCGTCGACACCGAGGACGCCGAGATCGTCCGCTGCACCGTCGACCTCGCCCACTCGCTCGGCCTCCTCGTCGTCGCCGAGGGCGTCGAGGACGACGAGACCTGGGAGCGCCTGCGCGACCTGGGCTGCGACGCCGTCCAGGGCTGGCTGGTCGCCGCCGCGATGCCGCCCGGCGAGGCCACCGCCTGGCTCCTGGCCCGCGGCGAGCACGGCTGGCGCCGCCCCGCCGACATCGCCGCCCAGGTCGACCTCGACCACCCTTCGGGCCAGGTCGTGCAGTGACCCACCCCCTCCTGGGGCAAACCGTTTAACGGGCAGCGGCACCGGCGCCATAGGATGGGCGGACACCATCAAGCTCACCCCGTGAGGATCCGCATGCCTGGCATCACGCGCGAGGAGGTCGCCCACCTCGCACGGCTGGCGCGTCTGGAGCTGAAGGGCGAAGAACTCGATCACTTCGCCGGCCAGCTCGACGACATCATCGGCGCGGTCGCCCGCGTCTCCGAGGTCGCCGACCAAGACGTACCGCCGACCTCCCACCCGCTGCCGCTGACCAATGTCATGCGCGCGGACGAGGTCCGTCCGTCGCTCACCCCCGAGCAGGCGCTCTCCGGCGCCCCGGCCCAGGAGCAGCAGCGTTTCAAGGTGCCGCAGATCCTGGGGGAGGACTAAGAAGTCATGACGGACAACACCATCATCAAGCTCACCGCGGCCGAGATCGCCGGAAAGATCGCCGCCGGCGAGCTGACCGCCGTCGAGGTCACGGAGGCCCACCTCGCCCGCATCGAGGCCGTCGACGAGAAGGTCCACGCCTTCCTGCACGTCGACCGCGAGGGCGCCCTCGCCCAGGCCCGTGCCGTGGACGAGAAGCGTGCCCGGGGCGAGAAGCTCGGCCCGCTCGCCGGTGTGCCGCTCGCGCTCAAGGACATCTTCACCACCGTCGGCATGCCGACCACCGTGGGCTCGAAGATCCTCGAGGGCTGGATCCCGCCGTACGACGCGACCCTGGTCAAGAACCTGAAGGCCGCGGACGTCGTCATCCTCGGCAAGACCAACATGGACGAGTTCGCAATGGGCTCCTCCACGGAGAACAGCGCCTACGGCCCGACCGGCAACCCCTGGGACCTCACCCGGATCCCCGGCGGCTCCGGCGGCGGCTCCTCGGCCGCCCTCGCCGCGTACGAGGCCCCCCTCGCCATCGGCACGGACACCGGCGGCTCCATCCGCCAGCCCGCGGCCGTCACCGGCACCGTCGGCGTCAAGCCGACGTACGGCGGCGTCTCCCGCTTCGGCATGGTGGCCTTCTCCTCCTCCCTCGACCAGGGCGGCCCCTGCGCCCGTACGGTCCTGGACGCGGCCCTCCTCCACGAGGCGATCGCCGGCCACGACCCGCTCGACTCGACGTCCATCGACGCTCCGGTCCCGCCGGTCGTCGAGGCCGCGCGCAACGGCTCGGTGGCCGGCATGCGCGTCGGTGTCGTCAAGCAGTTCCGCGGCGAGGGCTACCAGGCCGGCGTCGTGCAGCGCTTCGACGAGTCCGTCGAGCTGCTCAAGTCGCTGGGCGCCGAGATCGTCGAGCTGGACTGCCCGACCTTCGACCTCGCGCTCTCCGCGTACTACCTGATCGCGCCGTCGGAGTGCTCCTCCAACCTGGCCCGCTTCGACGCCATGCGCTACGGCCTGCGGGTCGGCGACGACGGCACGCGGTCCGCCGAGGACGTCACCGCCCTCACCCGTGAGGCCGGCTTCGGCGACGAGGTCAAGCGCCGCATCATCCTCGGTACGTACGCGCTGAGCTCCGGCTACTACGACGCGTACTACGGCTCGGCGCAGAAGGTCCGCACCCTCATCACCCGCGAGTTCGAGAAGGCCTTCGAGGAGGTGGACGTCATCGTCTCCCCGACGACCCCCACCACCGCCTTCCCGATCGGCGAGCGCGCCGACGACCCGATGGCGATGTACCTCGCGGACCTGTGCACCATCCCGACCAACCTGGCCGGCAACGCCGCCATGTCGCTGCCCTGCGGCCTGGCGCCCGAGGACGGTCTGCCGGTCGGCCTGCAGATCATCGCCCCCGCCATGAAGGACGACCGGCTGTACAAGGTCGGCGCCGCCGTCGAGGCCGCCTTCGTGGAAAAGTGGGGTCACCCGCTGCTTGAGGAGGCTCCGTCGCTGTGAGTGCCATGGCAAAGAAGGCCAAGAACTTCAAGAAGTCGAAGACCGGCGTCTACGTCTCGCTGGCGACCACCGCGTTCGGCGCGATCAGTGTCGCGAAGCAGGCCAAGCTGGCCCGCAACGACCACGACATGCTGCGGCTGATCGACTCCGCCGTGTCCGCCGCCGCCATCGTCACCGGCCTCGCCATCCTGTACCGCGAGCTGAAGCGGCTCGGCGACGACGACGTCCTGCTGGGCTGAGAGGGAAGTTCCACCGTGACTGTCACTGAACTGCTGTCGTACGAGGCGGCGCTCGCCGAGTACGACCCCGTCATGGGCCTTGAGGTCCATGTCGAGCTCGGCACCAAGACGAAGATGTTCTGCGGCTGCTCGACCGAGCTGGGCGCGGAGCCGAACTCGCAGACCTGCCCGACCTGCCTCGGCCTGCCCGGCTCGCTGCCGGTGGTCAACGCGATCGGCGTCGAGTCCGCGATCAAGATCGGTCTCGCGCTGAACTGCGAGATCGCCGAGTGGTGCCGCTTCGCCCGGAAGAACTACTTCTATCCGGACATGCCGAAGAACTTCCAGACCTCCCAGTACGACGAGCCGATCGCCTTCAACGGCTACCTGGACGTCCAGCTGGAGGACGGCGAGGTCTTCCGCGTGGAGATCGAGCGCGCCCACATGGAGGAGGACACCGGCAAGTCCACCCACATCGGTGGCGCGACCGGCCGCATCCACGGCGCCTCGCACTCGCTGCTCGACTACAACCGGGCCGGCATCCCGCTCATCGAGATCGTCACCAAGCCGATCGAGGGCGCGGGCGAGCGGGCCCCCGAGGTCGCCAAGGCGTACGTCGCCGAGCTGCGCGAGCTGATCCGTGCCCTGGGCGTCTCCGAGGCGCGCATGGACAAGGGCCAGATGCGCTGCGACGTGAACCTGTCGCTGCGCCGGAACGGCACCAAGACCTTCGGCACCCGCTCGGAGACGAAGAACGTCAACTCGCTCCGCTCCGTGGAGCGCGCGGCGCGCTTCGAGATCCAGCGCCACGCGGCCGTCCTCTCCTCGGGCGGGACGATCGTGCAGGAGACCCGTCACTTCCACGAGGACGACGGCAGCACCACCTCCGGCCGCATCAAGGACAACGCCGAGGACTACCGGTACTTCCCGGAGCCCGACCTCGTCCCCGTCGCCCCGGCCCGCGAGTGGGTCGAGGAGCTGCGCGCCGGTCTGCCCGAGCTGCCGCGCGTGCGCCGCAACCGGCTCCGCGAGGAGTGGGCCGTCTCCGAGCAGGAGATGCAGTCCATCCTCAACGCCGGCGCGGTCGACGCGATCGTCGCGACCACCGAGGCGGGCGCGGACGCGGCGTCGGCCCGCAAGTGGTGGATGGGCGAGCTCGCCCGCAACGCCAACGAGAAGGGCGTCTCCCTGGAGGAGCTGCCCATCACGCCGGCGGACGTGGCCCGGGTCTCGGCCCTGGTCGCCGGGGGTGACCTCAACGACAAGCTGGCCCGTCAGGTCATCGAGGGCGTCCTCGCCGGCGAGGGCACCCCGGACGAGGTCGTCGAGAAGCGCGGTCTGAAGGTCGTCTCCGACGACGGCGCGCTCGGCACGGCGGTCGACGAGGCCATCGCGGGCAACGCGGCCATCGCGGACAAGATCCGCGGCGGCAAGGTCGCGGCGGTCGGCGCCCTGGTCGGCGCGGTCATGAAGGCCACCCGTGGCCAGGCCGACGCGGCGAAGGTCAAGGACCTGATCCTGGAGAAGCTGGGCGTCAGCGAAGGCTGATCCCGGTCTCGTACGGAGTGCTCGGACCGAGTGCTCGTACGGAGTGCTTGTACGGCTCAAGGGGGCGGCCCCGCACCGGATTTCCGGTGCGGGGCCGCTTTCGTGCAGGGGTGCGTGCGGATCAGAAGCAGGAGACCGACGTGGTCGGCAGCAGCTGCAGGGAGCTGGCCTCGTCGCGCTGGCCGTTGTGGTTGCCGTCCACGAAGTCGTCCGTCAGCCGGTCGTGGCTCACGGAGCTGCCCGGGTTGACGCAGAAGACGAGGCCGCCCTGGAATTCGGTGTCGTAGTAGTAGTGGCTCTCGTAGCCGCCGGTGCTGGAGTTGCTGGCCGACCACGAGTTGTCGTTCACGCCGTGCCCGCTGGAGAACACGTCGTCGGTGAAGTTCCGGTCGCTGTTGAAGTAGTTGTGCACCGAGGACCCGATGCTGCCCTCGAAGAGACAGTGGTAGCCCGAGGGGCAGCTGGGGCCGGCCGACGCGGTCGACGCGGTCGCGATGCCGCCGCCCACGAGGAGGGCGGTCGCGCCGGCCACGGCGGCGAACTTCCGGCGGAGATTCATGGACATGTCAATCTCGCTTTCCTTGCAGGGGTACGTCCGCTCCTGGGCTCAGGAACGGAAGACTGTGGTGGTGGCTACCGGCTGTGCGCGCCCAGCGCCTTCTCGGCGGCCTCGTCCTGGCGGGCCGAGAGCCTCTTCCAGTCCCGGCCGACGTCGGGGTGTCCGTCCAGCCAGCGCTGCTGGACGGCGGCGAGCCGGTGGTACGCCGTGCTCAGATACCCGGTCTCCGCCTTGCAGCGCAGGTCGGTCGCGGCGACCGGGCTGCCCTGCCGCACCTGTACGGGATCCTCGGCCTTGACCTTCGCCCGGTCCATGCACTCCCGCCAGCGCGTGGTCGCCGCACGGAACGCGGGGTCCTTCTCCACGTCCCGGCGCGTCTGCTCCTGCGCCTCGAACAGCAGGATCCGCACCTGGAGCCAGCGCATCCGGCCGTCCCCGAGCAGGCGCGTCTCCGCCTCGGCGAGGCAGCCCTCGCCCGGCCGGGAGACGCTCAGCCGCGCGCCCGTGGCCGTGACCCGTCTGGCCTCGTCACCGAAGAGCGCCCGTGCGTAGGCGGCGGTGCTCTCCGGGCTGCCGGGCTCGGGCGGTGCTTCGGGCGACACCGAGGGGGTTGCGGCCCGCGGGGCCGTGGACTCCGGGCCGAAGGGCTGCGGGCGCTCGTCGGTGCCCCGGGACGGGGGGACGGGGGCGTATCGGTACCCCCGCCCGTTCATGCAGGCGATGGCGATCTTCTGCTGTGCTTGGGTGGCCCGCAGCTGCGGGGTGAAGAGCATGCCCGTGACGGGCGGCAGCCGGTGCAGGGTGGCCAGTTCGGCGGTGTCCACGACCGTCGCGGAGGACGGACCCGTACCCGAACCCGTACCCGTACCCGTACCCGTACCCGAACCCGTACCCGAGCACCCGACGCCGACGGCGAGAACCATCCCGGCGGCGAGGGCGCGAACGAGCCCGCGGGGCACGGCGCGACGGCGATGTCGATGCGTCGCCAGGATCTCGGGCATTTCGCGGCCCCCCGTTCCGTTGGTGAGTGAGCTGATCCGAAAACCGAACGGTTCAGAGTCTGCGATCACCGGGGGAGTTCCGTGAACTTGTGTGCGCTGGAACGCAATTGCCCTGGTCGGAAGGGTTGAGATGTTGCGCATTCACTTCACGGGCGAGGACCTCGGGCGGATCCGGATCGCCACGGGACCCGACCCGATGTGGGAGATGCTGTTGAGCCTGCACCGGCTGCGAAGACGGGACTCGGGCGTGCTCCTGGGCCCGTGGGTGCGCGAGTCGCTGCCCAAGGTGCCTGAGACCACACGGGCGTTGACCGCGCTCGCGCCGCCCTTCGGGTACTCGCCGGACTTCCTGACCCCGGCGGTCGGCGGGGGCCTCGCCGACCGGCTGGAGGCGCTGCGTTCCACCCCTCTGCGTCAAGTGACGAAGGACTTACGGGAGTTCACCGTCCAGAATCCCCGGCGGCGGCTCCCGGCCTGCCATCGTCAGCTGGTCGCGGGGGACCCCGAGGCGGTGGGCAAGCTGGCCGACGCGGCGCACGCCTACGTCGACACCGTGCTCGATCCGTACTGGGAGCGGATCTGGGCACAGGTGAGCCGGGACAGAGCCCGCCGCTCGGCGGTGCTCGCGGAGGGCGGCTGGGACGCCGTCCTCCGCACGCTCCACCCGTCGGCGCACTGGGAGTACCCGGTGCTCCGGGTCGCCTTCCCCGTCGAGCAGGATCTCCACCTCGGCGGCCGCGGGCTGCTGCTCCAGCCGTCCTTCTTCTGCCGCTACGCCCCGACGACGTTCGCCGACCCGGCGCTGCCCCCGGTCCTCGTCCATCCGATCGAGCACGAGCCCCACTGGGCCACGCCGGAGGCGGGGCCGGCGGACGGGCGGTCGCTCGCGGCCCTGATCGGCCCGACGCG
This sequence comes from Streptomyces sp. R44, assembly GCF_041053105.1. Classification (NCBI taxonomy): domain Bacteria; kingdom Bacillati; phylum Actinomycetota; class Actinomycetes; order Kitasatosporales; family Streptomycetaceae; genus Streptomyces; species Streptomyces sp. R44. The sequence continues at coordinate 5,990,424 of NZ_CP163444.1, forward strand.
GGCCGTCCTGCTGTCCGCCCTCGCGGACGGAGTCACGACGACGGGCGAGCTCGCCCGCCGCGCGGGCACCACCCCGCCCAACGCCAGCCGCCACATCGCGGCCCTGCGGGAGGCGGCGCTGGTCTCCAGCCACCGCCACCGCAACGCGACCCTGCACACGGTCACCGAACTGGGCCGTGCCCTGCTGGAGGGGCGCCACGTCTCTCTGCGCGCCTAGGGGGCGGGTCCTACCCGGCGAGCAGCGCCAGCATCTGGCGGACCGCCTCCGCCACCGGGACGCCGACCTCGCCGACGAGCGCGGCGACTCCGGACACGGTGCCGAGGGCCCGGCGGAAGGCGCCGGGCGGTGCGTCGTCGCCCTGGCGGATGGTCTCCAGGGACGCGTCGAGGACCTCGCGGTCCTCGACGGACACCTGGGTCCGGAGGGTCTCGATCGCACGGATCACGGCCTCGTAGACGGCCTGCGGGTCCTGCGCGGCCTGCTGGTTGTTCTCGATCCGGCCGACGGCCCCCTCTCCGGACGCCTGGTAGAAGTCGCGCATGTTGGTGATGTGGAACTCACCGTGACCGGTCACTGCCCATCCTCCCCACGCTGCCCGGGCCGGACGCGTTGTAGAAGTCCCGCATGCTGCCGATGTTGTAGGTGACCATCTGCTTGACGAAGCCGCTGAAGGCGGGGTCCTCGATGGCCCGCATGATCTCGTGCACGATCTGGTGCACCTCGTCCCGGTCCACGCTGGCCAGCAGCGTGAGCGGATTGCCGGAGGTCTCGATGACCAGCGCGTAGTACGTCTTCTCGAAGAGGGCGACGACCAGCTGGACGAGGAAGGTCACCACGAGCACCGCCGCGGTGACCGTCGCCCCCTGGGTGATCATCTCCCGGTCGCTGCCCGACACCTCGCCGGACTGCGCGACGGCGATCGCGGCGACCGCGAGCAGGCCTGTGATCAGCAGGTATTTCACGAAGCGCCCCACGGCCCTCGCCCGCTGGGGCTTGAACTTGACCGTCGTGGCCCGGGCGATGTTCTGCAGCGGGTACGCCTCGGCCCCGATCCACAGCACCCGCTTGCTGACCTCGACCTTGATGACCTTGCGTCTGGCCATACGACTTCCCCTCATACGCCGTGGCCGTGCGTCGCGCTCAGGATGCTCGCGAACACCGCCGGTGAGCAAGAGGAATCCGCGATGACGGCCCGCGCAGCGATATGAGAGGCTCCGCTCCGCTCCGTCGACCCTGGCGGAGCAGGGGAGGGAACAAGGAAATGTCGGTGGAACCCACGGACTACATCACTCGGCTCCGCGCGCAGGCCGCGGATCCGGGACGCGAGGAGGCGCTGCGGCGCGACCGGACGGCACGGCGCCGCAGGATCGGGCTCGCGGCCGGTGCCGGTGTGCTGCTCCTCGGCGGGTTCGGGTTCTGGCTGGCCGATGTGACGGGGGAGCGGCCGCCGTACGAGCCGTTCGGCGCGGGGGCGCTCCGTGAGGAGAACTGGCCCCTGGAATGGCCGTACTCGGTCAACATGCCGTTCCGGAACTCGCCCGCGGCCGGTTGGGTGCCCGGGGCCGACGGGATCCACCTCCCCGTGGCCGAGCCGTCCGGCGGGCTCACGGCGAACGACATGAACGCCGTGTTCGAGGACGTGAAGACCCTGCTCGCCGAGACCAACGTCTCGGAGCGGACGCTGGCCGGTGCCGAGCCCGCGGCGGCGCTCGCCCTGCTCGATCCGAGCGGGGTCGACGACGCCGTACGGAAGGACATGGTCACCCGCTTCGACCCCGAGGAGGTGTCCGTGGACGCGAGCCGTGTCAGGACGCGGGGCACGATGGACTACGAGGTCTCGGCGGCGGGGGAGTTGGTGGTGCACGCCGACTACACCTTCGTCTATCCGCTGGTCCGGACCGATGTGCGCCACGAAATCGTCCCGGGACTCGCCGAGGTGGCGCGGATCGCCATACGGCGCCGGATGACGTTCACGGCGAGGCACGGGAAGCTCGTCCTGGGCGCCTATGCGAGCGAGGTCGGAAACCAGGACTGCCGGGCGCCGAAGGACGGCTACCTCCACCCGCTCTTCGCCGAGGGGCGGTGGAAGGCGGCCGAGGCGGCGAAGGGGGCCCGGGTCGACCTGTACGACGAGAAGCGCGTCCCGCCGAACGGCCCCGGCCACTGCGTCACCCCGACCCGGACCTGACCGACCGCCACGCGAGGGTGCGGTGGCGGGGCGAGCGCTCATGGCCGGAAATCGATTGGATTTCTGTCGAGTTCTGTTGGACGTTCACCACCGCGCCCCCGCCGGGTCTTCTCGCCGTCACCCCCTCTCACTACCGTCCCCGGCGTACCACCCAATGGCTCGAAGGCGAACCATTGGCCGTCGACTGGAGGTCGGTCTTGTCATCCGAGAAGTCCCCCGAGCTGTCCCGCCGAAGGCTCCTCGCGCTGGGCGGAGGTGCGCTCGGTGTCGCCGCCGCAGGCTCGCTGCTGCCGCCGTCACTGCAGGCGGCGATGGCCGCGGAGCCCCCGGCCGGGGGGATGGCGGCGGTCCGGCACGTGGTGATCCTGATGCAGGAGAACCGTTCCTTCGACCACTACTTCGGCACCCTCCGCGGCGTCCGCGGATTCGGCGACCGCAATGCCATCGAACTTCCCTCCGGCAAGCCGGTGTTCGAGCAGCCGGCCGCGCTCGGCCGGACCGTGCTGCCCTTCCCGATCCGCGGCGCCGCCGAGACCCAGCAGAAGGACCTCCAGTACATCGGCGCCCTCGACCACTCCTGGAGCGGCGGTGCCAAGGCCTGGCACAGCGGCTGGATGGACGGCTGGGTCTCGGCCAAGACCGCCGCCACCATGGCGTACTACGACCGGCAGGACATCCCGCTCCACTACGAGCTCGCCGACACCTTCACCATCTGCGACGCGTACCACTCGTCCATCCACACCTCGACGAGCCCCAACCGCAACCACCTCTGGTCCGGCTGGACCGGCTTCGAGGCCGACGGCAGCCGGGCCGTCACCAACGCCGCGTACGCCGAGGACACCCACCCCGGCTACGGCTGGCCCACCTACGCCGAGCGGCTCGAAGCCGCCGGGCGGAGCTGGAAGACGTACACCGAGTGGGAGAACTTCACCGACAACAACATCGAGTTCTTCACCAGCTTCAAGAAGATCGCCCGCAAGGCCCTCGCCGCCACCGGCGGGCACACCTTCATGGAGTCCTTCTACGCCGCCGTCCGCGACACCGGGGACCTCACGGAGCGGGCGAGGCTGCTCGGGCTCCTGGAGGAGGGTGTGGCGACCCTCACCGCCGCCGAGCGCTCGCTCTTCGAGCGCGGGCTCCGCCGCGTCGAGTCCGGCACCCTCGCCGACGCCTTCCGCGCGGACGTCGCCGCCGGCACCCTCCCCGAGGTCTCCTACCTCGTGCCCTCCGCGATCGACTCCGAGCATCCCGGCTCCTCCTCGCCGGTCGCCTCCGCGACCCTCGTCTACAAGGTCCTCGACGCCCTCGGCGCGCACCCGGACGTCTGGCGCCACACCGTCGTCCTGATCAACTACGACGAGAACGACGGCTTCTTCGACCACGTCCCGCCGCCCGTCCCGCCCGCCGACAACACGGACGAGCGGTGGAAGGGCCTGCCCACCGGCCTCGGCGTCCGCGTCCCGCTGCTCGTCGTCTCCCCCTGGTCGGTCGGCGGCTACGTCTGCTCCGAGACCTTCGACCACACCTCCGTGATCCGCTTCCTGGAGCGGCTCACCGGGATCGAGGAGCCCCAGATCACCCCCTGGCGGCGGGCCGTCACCGGCGACCTCACCTCCGCCTTCGACTTCCACCGGACCCGGTCGCAGCCGCCCGTCGAGCAGCCCGGACCGATCCCGCCCTTCACCGGCCGCTGGCGGCCGCAGCCGCCGGCCGTGCAGCGGATGCCCGTCCAGGAGCCCGGCGTCCGTCCCGCCCGCCCGCTGCCGTACCAGCCGGACGCCTCCGCGACGACCGGTGCCGGTATCGTCACGGTCGCGCTGAGCAACCGGGGCAGGGCGAGCGCGCACTTCGCGCTCTACCCGTACGCGGGCGAGTACGCCGTCCCGCAGCACCAGGACGTCAGGGGGGAGGGGGAGTGGACCGTCCCCGTTCCGGGTGATCACTACCGCTTCACGGTCACCGGCCCCAACGGCTTCCGGCGCGAGTTCGAGGGCCCCGCGGCGGGCGGCGCCGAGCTCGCCACCCGGGTCGACCACCACGACCGTGACCTGCACCTCACCGTCCGGAACACCGGCTCCGCCCCGCTCGCCTTCACCGTCCGCCCGCTCGGGTACGTGGACGAGCACGACCTCGCCGACTGGACCCGCACCGTCACCGTGAAGCCCGGGAAGACCCGTACCGTCGTCCACTCCGCCGCCGACGCGCACGGCTGGTACGACATCGAGGTGACCGCGCCCGACGGTTTCCGCCGCCGGCTCATGGGCCACATCGAGAACGGCCGCCCGAGCGTCTCCGGCTAGAAGTCCCCCGGGGCCGGGGACCCCAGGACCTGCCCGGCAGGCCCTTGGGCCCCGGCCTCCGACGCACCCTGTGAGGATCGCCACGAAACGGGCAAACGATCACGTTTGGCTGCAACAGTGGGGCGCGAGTACAGATCCAGTCAGGAGCACGTCCTTTGGCCGCAATCGCACGGTGGTGCCTCCGGCACCGTCTCGTCGTCGTTCTCCTGTGGCTCCTCGCCCTCGGCGGCACCGCCGCCGGCGCGACGCTCGCCGGCAGCGCGTACTCCAACGACTACGAGGTCCCCGGCACCGAGTCCGGCCGGGCCACCGCCCTCCTCGACCGCGGCTTCCACGGCCTCGGCGGCGACAGCAACACCATCGTCTGGCACAGCGACCGGGGCAGCGTCCGCGCGGACGCCGTCGAGGAGCGCATGACGGCGATGCTCGACGAGGTCGCCGACCTCCCCGGCATCGCCTCCGTCACCTCCCCGTACGGTGACGCACGCGGTCAGGTCAGCGAGAACGGGCACACCGCCTACGCCACCGTCACCTTCGACGCACAGGCCGACGACATCCCCGAGTCGCAGGCCAAGGCCCTCGTCGACACCGCCAAGGCCGCCGCCACCGACGACCTCCAGGTCGAGCTCGGCGGCAGCGCCGTCGCCCTCACCCAGGCCTCCGGCGGGCACATCGCCGAGATCGTCGGCGTCGCCGTCGCTGCCGTCGTCCTCTTCCTCGCCTTCGGCTCGCTCGCCGCCTCCGTGCTCCCGATAGCGACCGCGCTCGTCAGCGTCGGCATCGCGTACTCCGGGATCGTGCTCCTCGGCCATCTGATGACCGTCGCCGACTTCGCCCCCATGCTGGGCATGCTCGTCGGACTCGGCGTCGGCATCGACTACGCCCTCTTCATCGTCACCCGGCACCGCAGAGGCCTCAAACGCGGCCTCTCCGTCGCCGAGGCCGCCGAGACCGCCGTCGCCACCACCGGCCGGGCCGTCGTCTTCGCCGGCGCCACCGTCTGCATCGCCCTCCTCGGCATGCTGATCCTGCGGCTCAGCTTCCTCAACGGCGTCGCCATCGCCGCCTCCCTCACCGTGCTCCTCACGGTCGCCGCCTCCGTCACCCTGCTGCCCGCGCTGCTCTCCTTCATCGGCATGCGGGCGCTCTCCCGGCGCGAACGCCGGACGCTCGCCGAGCGGGGCCCGCAGCCCGAGCTGCCCACCGGCTTCGCCGCCCGCTGGTCCGCCTTCGTCGAGCGGCACCCCAAGCTCCTCGGCGGTCTCGCCGTCCTCGTCATGGGCGTCCTGGCGCTGCCGACCCTCTCGCTCCACCTCGGCACCTCCGACCAGGGCAACAGCCCGGCCACCGCGACCACCCGCAAGGCCTACGACCTGCTGGCCGAGCGCTTCGGGCCGGGCGTCAACGGGCCCCTCACCCTCGTCGCCGGCCTCGACGGCGCCGACGACCGGGTCGCCCTCGACCAGCTGCCGGCCGTGCTCACCGCCACCAAGGGCGTCGCGTCCGTCTCCCCGGTCACGTACAACAGCGCGGGCGACACCGCCGTCCTCGTCGTGGTGCCCGACTCCTCGCCGCAGTCCAAGGCGACCAGCGAGCTCGTCGACCGGCTCCGCGCGGACGTCCTGCCGAAGGCAGAGGCCGGCACCTCCCTCGACGTGCACGTGGGAGGCGTCACCGCCTCGTACGACGACTTCGCCGAGATCATCGTCGGCAAGCTGCCGCTCTTCGTCGGCGTCGTCATCGCGCTCGGCTGTCTGCTCCTCCTGCTCGCCTTCCGCTCGATCGGCATCCCCCTCAAGGCCGCCGCCATGAACGTCGCCGCCGTCGCCGGAGCCTTCGGCATCGTCGTCGCGATCTTCCAGTGGGGCTGGGGGAGCGAGCTCCTCGGCCTCGGCAGCGCCGGACCGATCGAACCCTTCCTCCCCGTGATCATGGTCTCGGTCCTCTTCGGACTCTCCATGGACTACCAGGTCTTCCTGGTCAGCAGGATGTACGAGGAGTGGCTGGAGACCGGCGACAACAGGCGGGCCGTCCGGGTCGGCCTCGCCGAGACCAGCCGCGTGATCAACTCCGCCGCGGTCATCATGATCTCCGTCTTCCTGGCCTTCGTGCTCAGCGGCGACCGGGTCATCGCGATGTTCGGCATCGCGCTCGCGGCCGCCGTCGCCCTCGACGCCTTCGTCCTGCGCACCCTCCTCGTCCCCGCCCTCATGCACCTGCTCGGCGGCGCGAACTGGTGGCTGCCGAAGTGGCTCGACCGGCTCCTGCCCCGGATCAGCATCGAACCCCCCGAGTGCCGCGAGGCCGCCGACGCCCGTGCGAAGATCCCCGTACAGCGTGTGACGGTCCCGACCGCGGAGGAGAACGACGATGTTCGCGATATCGCTGGGTGACGACGGCGCCGAGCTCAGGCCCCTGGAGCCCTGGCAGGCCGAGGAGTTCCTCACCCACATGGACCGGGGCCGGGAGTTCGTCGGGCAGCACATCGGCCTCCCCGACGTCGTCGCCGACCTCGACTCCGCCCGCGCCTACCTCACCTCGTACGCCGAGAAGGCCGCGAGCGACTCCGGCCGCATCTACGGCATCTGGACCGACGGCACCCTCGTCGGCGGCGTCCTCTTCCGGACCTTCGACGCCGCGAACGGCACCGCCGAGGCGGGCTGCTGGCTGGAGCCCTCCGCCGCCGGGAAGGGCCTGATCACCCGGGCCTGCCGGGTCATCATCGACTGGGCGATCGAGGAGCGCGGCATCCACCGCGTCGAGTGGTACGCCTCCACGAAGAACGAGCCCAGCATCGCCGTCGCCCGCCGCCTCGGCATGACGAAGGAGGGCGTCGTGCGCGAGAACTACCTGTACCGCGGCACCCGCGCCGACACCGAGATCTGGGCCGTCCTCGCCCCGGAATGGCGCGCGGCGAAGGCGTCTTAAGCCCCCTCTCATGTGGGCGCCCTAGCGTGCGCCCCCATGGACACCAAGACGACCGAGAAGACCGGGCCCGCCACCGAGGCCGAGACGACGAAGGCCGAGACGGAGCAGGCCGAGACGGAGAAGGACGGTGCGGCGGCGGAGACCGTGACCGCCGCCGACGACTCCGCGGACGGCGCCGCCGACCTGCTCGACGAGACGGACGACGAGCAGGACGACGAGCTCGACGAACTCGACGAGCTCGACGACGAGGAGGCGGCGGCCGGGGAGGCCACCGGCATCGGCGCCGGTGCCGCGGCCGTCGTCTCCGCCGCCCTCTCCGCCGTCGCCCTCACCGGCACCTGGACCGGCAAGGTCGTCGCCGAGCGCGAGACGCTCATCGGGCAGATCAAGACCTCCGGCACCGGCACCCCCGCCCAGCAGATCAGCGAGATCTACGGCGACGCCTGGCACAGCACCGCCCTGGTGAACGGCGTCTTCGCCCTCCTCGCCCTGATCGTCGCCGTCCTCGTGCTCACCCTGCCCCGCCGCCCCGCCTGGGTCCGCGCGGTCGCCCTCGCCGGCGCGGTCCTGGGCGGTCTCGGCCTGCTCCTGTCGGTCGGTACCTACTTCGACCTGTTCCTGAGCCTCCCGACCGCCGGCTCCTGAGACCCCCCGGGGCACGGCCTAAGGCACCCCCAGGACCCTCCTAAGGACCCCCGTACCCCGAACATGCGGCACTCGCCCGATGTGACGGCACCCCCTCGGAAACGAAAGTAGAGGCATCGCAAGAGAGCGATACCGAAACCGAGAAGCCCAGGGGAGCACACCATGTTCGAGTACGAACTCCACACCATGCACCACGCCGAGCTCATCGCCGAGGCCGCCGCCCACCGCCTCGCCCAGGAGGCCGCGGTGACCCGCAAGGGCCTGCACCTCTTCGGCCGCCGCCACGCGGGCCAGGACACGGAGGGGCAGGTGACCGACGGCGGTCGCGGTCGCTTCGTCCGGGCCGCGTGACCCCCGTATGAGCGACGGCAAGGAAGTCTGTGCGATGCTCGGCGCCGTGGAGACCAGGTCAGTCAGCCCCGTCTTCGTCGGCCGCGCCGGCGAACTCACCGCCCTCACCGAGGCGCTCTCCCGCGCGACCGCGGGAGAGCCCCAGGCCCTGCTCATCGGCGGTGAGGCCGGAGTCGGCAAGACGAGGCTCATCGAGGAGTTCCTCGACACGGCCTGCGACCAGGGCGCCGTCGTGGCGCTCGGCGGCTGTGTCGAACTCGGCGCCGACGGTCTGCCCTTCGCACCCTTCGCCGCCGCACTCCGCGCGCTCCGCCGCCGCCTCCCCGACGAACTCACCGCCGCCGCCGACGGCCACGAGGGCGAACTCGCCCGCCTGCTGCCCGAACTGGGCGACCCCGGCAGCCACGAGCCCTCCGACGAGGACTCCACCGCCCGCCTCTTCGAACTGACCGTACGGCTCCTGGAACGGCTCGCCGCCGACCGTACGATCGTGCTCGTCCTGGAAGACCTGCACTGGGCCGACGCCTCCACCCGGCACCTCCTCACCTACCTCCTGCGCACCCTGCGCCGCGGCCGGATCGTGGTCGTCGCCAGCTACCGCGCCGACGACATCCACCGCCGCCACCCGCTGCGCCCCCTCCTCGCCGAGCTCGACCGGCTCCGCACCATCCGCCGCATCGAACTCTCCCGCTTCACCCGCACCGAGGTGCACCGCCAGCTCACCGGCATCCTCGCCGCCGAACCCGACCCCGCTCTCGTCGAGGAGGTCTTCGAACGCTCCGACGGCAACGCCTTCTTCGTCGAGGAACTCGTCGTCTCCCACGAGGCCGGCTGCGCCGTGGGCCAGCTCAGCGACTCCCTGCGCGACCTCCTCCTGGTCCGGGTCGAGGCGCTCCCCGAAGGCGCCCAGCGGGTCGCCAGGATCGTCGCCGAGGGCGGCTCCACCGTCGAGTACGGCCTCCTCGCCGCCGTCGCCCGGCTCTCCGAGGACGAACTCATCGAGGCCCTGCGGGCCGCCGTCGGCGCCAACATCCTGCTCGCCGTCCCCGACGGCGACGGCTACCGCTTCCGCCACTCCCTCGTCCGCGAGGCCGTCAGCGACGACCTGCTGCCCGGCGAACGCTCCCGCCTCAACCGCCGCTACGCCGAGGCCCTGGAGGCCGACCCCGGCCTCGTCCGCCCCCACGAGCGGACCACCCGCCTCGCCACGTACTGGTACCACGCGCACGACCCCGAGAAGGCCCTCCCCACCGTCCTCCGGGCCTCCGTCGAGACCCGCAAGCGCCACGCCTACGCCGAGCAGCTCAGCCTCCTCGAACGCGCCATGGAACTGTGGGACAAGGTGCCCGCCGAGACGCGCGACTCCCTGCGCCCCATCGACTACGCCGACGCCTACCCCGCCTGCGGCTGCGACCCCGAGACCACCTCCCTGCGCTACCTGGACCTGCTCGCCGAGGCCGCCGTCGCCGCCCGGCTGAGCGGCGAACGGGAACGCGCCGCGAAGATCTGCCGGATGGCGCTCCGGATCCTCGACGGCGACGAGAACGACCCGCTGCGCGCCGCCTGGTTCTGGACGGAGATGGCCCGGCTCCAGTCCAACCTCGGCAAGGGCGACGGCTGGCCGGAGATCGCCCGCGCCCAGGAACTCGTCAAGGGCCTCCCGCCGTCCGCCGTCCACGCCACCGTCCTCGTCGGCGCGGCCGGCTGGGGCATGCTCCGCAACCCCGGCCCCGAGGCGCTCGCCGCCGCCGAACGCGCCGTCGAGTACGCCCGGTTCGTCAAGGCCGAACCGATCGAGCTCAACGCCCGGATCACCCTCGGCACCATCATGGTGTCCGCCGGAGACATCGAGGGCGGACTCGCCGCGATGCACGAGGCACGCGAACGGACCACCGCCCTGGGCCAGTTCCACGAGGCCGCCCGCGCCCATGTGAACCTCTCCTCCGCCATGGAGGCGCTCGGCCGCTCCGCCGAGGCCGTGGAGATCGCCGTGACCGGCATCGAACTGGCCCGTTCCCGCGGACTCGTGGACAGCGCCGGCTGGATCCGCGCCAACCTCGCCGAGTCGCTCCTCTCGCTCGGCGCATGGGGCCGGAGCAAGGAGGAGGCCGAGCTGCTGCTCCGCTCCGGGGCGAGCAGCACCAAGCCGGGCGGCACGGCCCTGCTCCAGCTCGCCCACCTCGCCACCTTCCGCGGCGAGCCCGCCAGGGCCGCCGAGCACCTCGTCGAGGCCCGCTCCCGCTACGGCGCCCGCGACCCGATCCCGCAGTACACCCTGCCCACGGCCCAGGCGGAGATCGCCGTCGCGGCCGCCGAGGGACGCCTCGCGGACGTACGGGAACAGCTCGCCACCGTCGCGGAGACCGGCTTCCCGCCCGGCACCCACCGCTACGGCTGGCCGCTCGTCCTCACCGCCGTCACCGCCGAGGCGGACAGCCGGGGGCTGCCCGCCGCCGAGGAGGGCCGCGCCGAGGCGCTCGCCGTGGTCCGTCGCTGCGTCCGCGGGCTCGCCATCCCGGCCCCGGTCTGGGACGCCTACTCCCGGCAGGTGTCCGAGGAGCTCGCCCGCGCCGAGGGCCGGGAGACCGCCGCCCGCTGGAGCGAGGTCGTCGCCGCCTACGAGCCGCTGGAACGCCCGTACCAGCTGGCCCGCGCCCGCCACCGCCTCGCCGACGCCCTGCTCGTCGAGGGCGGGCGCCGCGAGGAGGCCGCGGCCCTGCTCCGCGACGCCCACGCCACCGCCGTCGCCCTCGGCGCCCGGCCGCTCCGCGAGGACGTGGAACTCCTCGCCGCCCGCGCCCGCCTCTCCCTCACCCCGGAGAAGCAGGCTCCGGCACCGGCGGAGCCCGGAGAGGACGGCTTCGGGCTGACGCCCCGGGAGCAGGACGTGCTGCGCCTGGTCGCGGCCGGCCGCACCAACCGTCAGATCGCCGAGGAGCTGTTCATCTCACCGAAGACGGCCAGCGTCCACGTCTCCAACATCCTCGCCAAGCTCGGTGTCGCCGGCCGGGGCGAGGCCGCCGCCCTGGCCCACCGCCTGCACCTCCTCGACGCGCCCCTCTGAGCCGGGGGCCTCGGGCCGGGCCCGGGGGAGTCGTATCGTCACCCGGCCCGAGGACAGGTCCACCGGGCCACGGGCCGGGTCGGCGTCTCCCGGATCCTCCCTGGTCAGGGCCTCCCTGCGGCGCTCCTCCTCGATGTGCCTGCGCGACGGCGCGAAGAACTCGTCAAGTCCGCCGAACACGGTCACCGCCTCCTCACCTCACCTCCAGCCGGAGGATCCGGTCGTCCCCGGGCCCGGGCGTGCCCCGGGTGTCGGTCTCGCTGGTCACCAGCCAGAGCCGGTCGCCGCCCGTGGCGAGGACCGTGCGCAGGCGTCCGTACTCACCCTTCACGAACGCCTCGGGCTCCCCCGATCGTTCCGCGCCGGAGAGCGGGATCCGCCACAGCCGCTCGCCTCTGAGCCCGGCCATCCAGATCGCTCCCCGCGCGTACGCGATCCCGCTCGGGGAGGCCTCCGAGGTCGGCCACTGGGCCACCGGGTCCGTGAAACCGGCCCGGCCGGCCCGCCCCTCGGCCTCCGGCCAGCCGTAGTTCCGCCCGGGCTCGACCAGGTTCAGCTCGTCCCAGGTGTTCTGCCCGAACTCGGCCGCCCACAGTCGTCCCGCCGAGTCCCAGGCGAGCCCCTGCACATTGCGGTGCCCGTACGAATAGACCACCGAGGCCGGGAAGGGATTGCCCGGCGCCGGCCTGCCCTCCGGCGTCATCCGCAGGATCTTGCCGCCCAGCGACGCCCGGTCCTGGGCCAGACCGGTCCGGCCCGTCTCGCCCGTCCCCGCGTAGAGCATCCCGTCCGGCCCGAACGCGATCCGTCCGCCGTTGTGGACGATCCCCTTCGGAATGCCGGTGAGCACCGGCTCCGGCGGGCCGAGCCGGTCCGCCTCCCCGCCGCCGTACCGCATGCGCACGATGCGGTTGTCCGAGGCGGCCGTCAGATACGCGTACACCCAGCCGTCCCGGACCGCGATCCCGAGGAGTCCGCCCTCGCCGCCGGGCACCACCCCCGGCACCTCGCCGAGCGGGGTCTTCGCGCCGGTCCGCCCGTCGATCCGGGTGATCGTCCGCTCGTCCCGCGAGGAGACCAGCAGATCCCCGCCGGGCAGCTCCGCCAGTCCCCAGGGCGACTTCAGTCCCTCGGTGAGCGTGCCCACCACCGAGACCCGCCCGTCGACGGACGGGGACGAGGAGACCGTCGTCGGGGGAGGTGGAGCCGCCCCCGGTCGCTCCTCCGTACTTCCCGAGGAGCACCCCGTCAGCAGCACCAGCGCGACGGCGCCCCACAGGGCCTTCACCACAGCAGGACGGCTCATGGTCCGTTCCCCTTCGACGAGTCGAGCGGCATCCCCACCCCCTTTGATACACCGCTCGCCCCGATCAGGTTCCCGCCCGCCGGGCCCGACTTCTCCGCGAGGCGTTCAGTCCCAGGACCCGCGCGGCGCCGGAAGGCCCGCGATCTCCGCCAGGTCCTGCGCCGTGAGCCGCAGCGCGGCCGCTCCGGCGTTCTCCACCACCCACCGCTCCCGCTTCGCCCCCGGCACCGGCACCACGTGCCGCCCGAGACCGAGCACCCACGCGAGCGCCACCTGCGCCGGGGTGACGTCCTCCCCGTGCCGCGCGGCCACCCGGCGCAGTCCCGCCACGATCGGCTGGTTCGCGGCCATCATCTCGGCCGTGAACCGGGGGTGCCGGGCCCGCGGGTCGTCCGGCTCGAAGCCGCCGCCCGGGGTCAGCGTCCCGGTCAGGTAGCCGTTCCCCAGCGGCATCGCCGCCAGGAAGCCGACGCCGCGCGCCGTGCACCAGGGCAGCAGCCGCACCAGCGCCTCCCGCGACCACACCGACAGCTCGGCCTCCACCGCGGCGACGGGGAACACCTGCTGGATGCGGTCGAGTTGGCGGATCGTTCCCTCGTGCAGATCGGCTCCGCGCCGGACCGCCCGCGCACCCACGGCACACAGGCCGAGCGCCCGCACCTTGCCCGCCGAGACCAGCTCGGCCATGGCGCCCCAGGTCTCCTCGACCGGCACCTCGGGGTCCGCGCGGTGCAGCTGGTAGAGGTCGATGACGTCGGTCTGGAGCCTGCGCAGCGAGGCGTCGCAGGCCCGGCGCACGTACCCCGGCCTGCCGTTGGCGACCACGTGCCGCCGCTCGCCGCCGTCGCCGACCAGCAGTCCGCACTTCGTCGAGACGAAGGCCTCGGAGCGCCGCTCCTTCAACACCCGCCCCACCAGAAGCTCGTTGGTGAAGGGGCCGTACATGTCGGCGGTGTCGAGCAGGCTCACCCCGGCGTCGAGCGCCGCGTGCACGGTCCGCAGCGAGCGGTCCCCCCGCTGTTCCGAACGGCTGTACGCCCAGCTCATCGGCATGCACCCCAGGCCGATCGCACCCACGTCGAGCGCCGTCGCCCCGATAGTCCTGCGCTCCACCTGCCGGTACCCCTCCCTGTGCCGTCTCCCAAAGTAACCAATGGAGCGCGGGATTCTTCGCATAGCCTCCCGCTCATGAGATTCGAAGAGACGACCGCTGACGTGTGGCTTCCCCTTCCGGCGGACGAGATCGAGGGACTCCCCGCGCCGGGCGGGTCGGGCCTGAACTACCGCTTCTGGGACGGCGGTCCCGAGTTCCCCGCCGATCCGGCGCGCTGCGTGTTCTACGTCGTCCCGTACATGAAGGGCTCGGAGATCGCCGTACGGCCGCTGGCCGGGATGACCTCCCTCCGCGTCGTGCAGACCCTCTCCGCCGGCATCGACCACGTCACGCCCGGCATCGACTCCCTGCGGCCGGGGGTCGCCCTCTGCAACGCGAAGGGCGTCCACGAGGCCAGCACCGCCGAGCTCACGCTCGCCCTGATCCTCGCCTCGCTGCGCGGCGTCCCCGGCTTCGTGCGCGGCCAGGACGCCGAGGAGTGGCGGGCCGGCTTCTACCCGGCCCTCGCGGACAAGTCCGTCCTGATCGTCGGGTACGGATCGATCGGCTCCGCCATCGAGGACCGGCTCGCGCCCTTCGAGTGCGCGCGGGTGGCGCGCGTCGCACGCTCCGCGCGCACCACAGAGCGCGGCCCGGTGCACGCCCTGACGGACCTGCCGGCGCTGCTGCCGGAGGCCGACGTGGTCGTGCTGTCCACTCCGCTCACGCCCGCGACCACGGGTCTCGCCGACGCCGGCTTCCTGGGGCGGATGAAGGACGGGGCGCTCCTCGTGAACGTCGCCCGGGGCCCGGTCGTCGACACGACCGCGCTGCTCAAGGAGGTCGAGAGCGGTCGGATCACGGCTGCCCTCGACGTCACCGACCCCGAACCGCTGCCGGCCGGGCACCCTTTGTGGCACGCTCCCGGTGTCCTGATCAGTCCCCATGTGGGAGGTTCCACTTCGGCCTTCATGCCGAGGGCGAAGCGGCTGATCGCGGGACAGCTGCGGCGGTTCGCGGCGGGCGAGGAACTGGCCAACGTCCTCCTCACCACCGGCTGACCGGAGGGGAACGTTCGGCCGGGCGGGTGATGCGCGCCCCCGACACGCGCCGTGCGCAAGCCCCCAGGCCGTCACGGAGAGTACTGCGGCCCTGTCCCTGAGTGACGGTCCTGGTGTATCGTCCCGTGGCGGGGGACTGCGTCGAGAACGGGCTGACGCTGGGGAGCGAAGTGACGGGACATCAGAAGCCGAGGGGGGCGACGGGTGAAGCACGGCCGGAGGACCGACGATCCGACGCGGCGACGCCGCCGGCGGCAAGCCTTCCACGCCTCACCGCCGGCCTCGCGCGCTCGGTGCCGGACCAGGCGGCGCCGCACCGGACGCCCCGCGCCGCCACACCGCCGGACACCGGCGACGGCAGCCACGACCATGACGCCCACGACCGCGACGGGCACGCCCCCGGGGGCGCCGACGAGCCGACGGCGCGGCCGCACGACGCGGCCGGGTGCGGCGGCCCGGCACCGGAGGATCCGGTGAGCGCGCCCGGGGCGGTCCTCACCCGTCGCCCCCTCGGCAGCGGCGACTCCGGCCACCCGGACCCCGGCCGCCCCCGCCTCGGCGGGGCCGTCGCCCAGATCGCCCTCGGGCTCGTCTGCGCGGGCTACACCACCGGCGCGTCCCTCGGCTGGGGCTCACCCCGACTGGCTCTCTTCATGGGCGACTTCGGGCTCAGCGCCGCCGCGCTCACCGCCGCGGTCTCCTGCTTCCTGTACGGCCGAGGCCACCGCGGCAGCGCCCGTCCGGCCTGGCTCCTCTTCGCCTTCTCCTCCTTCATGGCGGCCGCGGGGAACGCCGTGTGGGGCTGGTACGAGGTCGTGCTCCGCACCGACGTGCCCGACTCCTCCGTCGCCGACCTCTGCTTCTTACTCTTCGCGCCGCCCGCCATCGTGGGCCTCCTCGTCCTCGCCAAGAAGCCCGTCACCCGGGCCGGCTGGGTGTGCCTGGGGCTCGACGCCTGGCTCATCGGGGGCTCCCTGCTCACGCTCTCCTGGAGCCTCGCCCTCGCCCGCACCACGCACTTCGAGGGCGAGTCCGTCGCCCAGGCCGCGCTGTCGCTCGCGTACCCGCTGCTCGACATCGTGCTCGTCAGCATGGTCCTCGTCCTGCACTTCCGGCGCTCCCAGGCGAACCGCTCGGCGACGAACACCGCGATCGCCGCGCTCGCCCTCACCGTGCTGTGCGACGCCCTGTTCACCTCGCCGCTGCTCCGCGAGAACTACGCCTCGGGCCAGCTGCTCGACGCCGGCTGGTTCGCCGGCTCGCTGCTGCTCGCCTACGCGCCCTGGGGCGTGCGCCGGCCGCCGGACAGCGCGGCCACCGCACGCGGGCCGTCGCTCCACAGCCGCCCGGTCGCCGGCTCGCTCGCCGCCCTCACCCCGTACCTCGCCGCGGCCGTCTGCACCCTGGGCATCCTGTACAACGTCGTCGAGGGGCGCCGGGTCGACCGCGTCGTCGTCCTCACCGGCTGCACGGTGGTGCTCGCCCTCGTCGTGCGCCAGGGCATCATGCTCCTCGACAACATCGCCCTCACCCACGAACTGGCGCAGAAGGAGAACCACTTCAGGTCGCTCGTGCAGGGATCCAGCGACGTCATCATGATCGCCGCGCCCACCGGGATACTCCGCTACGTCAGCCCGGCCGCCTCCGGTGTGTACGGACGGGACGCCGAGGAGCTCATCGGCTCCGAGCTCGCCTCCCTGATCCATCCCGAGGACCTCGGCGCGGTCGTCCACGAGGTACGGCGCTTCCTGGCCGTCTCGCCCGCCGAGGAGCCCACCACCCGGATCGAATGCCGCTTCCGCTCGGGTCGCGGAGACTGGCTGAACGTCGAGTCGACCGTCAACCGGCACCAGGGCGGCCTGATCTTCAACAGCCGGGACGTCACGGAACGCGTGCGGCTCCAGGCCCAGTTGCAGCACAACGCCGAGCACGACCCGCTCACCGACCTGCCCAACCGGGCCCTGTTCACCCGAAGGGTCCGGCAGGCGCTCAGCGGCCGCCGCTCCTCCGACCCCGGCACCGCCGTGCTCTTCATCGACCTCGACGGCTTCAAGGGGGTCAACGACCGCCTCGGCCACCAGGCCGGGGACGACCTCCTCGTCCAGGCCGCCCGCCGCCTCCACGACTCCGTACGGGCCGGGGACACCGCCGCCCGGCTCGGCGGCGACGAGTTCGCCGCCCTCATCCTCGGCGACGGCGGCCGCGACCGCACGGCCCGCCGGAACCAGGTCCAGGAGATCGCCGACCGGCTCCGGCTCACCCTCTCCCAGCCCTACCGCGTGGACGGCGGCAACGAGGTCCGGGTCGCCGCCTCCATCGGCGTCGCCTTCGCCGAACCCGGCATCGAGGCCGGCGACCTCCTGCGCAACGCCGACCTGGCCATGTACCGGGCCAAGGCCGCCGGCAAGGACCGCGTCGAGCTCTACGCCCCGCAGATGCAGGCCGAGGTCGTCCGACGCACCGAGCTCGCCGCCCGGCTGCGCACCGCCCTCCACGACGGCGAGTTCGCGTTGCTCCACCAGCCGGTCGTCGACCTCGCCACCGGCCGCATCTCCGCCGTCAGCGCCCAGGCGCGCTGGCGCTCCTCCCAGGGCATCCTCTTCACCCCGGCCGAATACCTCCGGGTGACCGACGACGGCGAGCGCACCGCCGAGCTCGGCCGCTGGCTCTTCGAGGAAGCCGTCGAGCAGGCCGCCGAGCGGGCGGGAATCGGCCACCGTACGCCCGTGTCCATCCGGCTCTCCGCCCGGCGCCTCCTCGACCGCTCGCTGCCGCTCGGCTCCGTCGAGTCACTGCTCACCCGGCACGGGCTGCCGTCCGGCTCGCTGATCGTCGAGCTCGCCGACAGCGACCCCCGGACCTCGCTCGACGAGCTGGAACAGCGCCTGGTCACCCTGCGCCGTCTCGGCGTGCGGATCGCGCTCGATGGCTTCGGCAGCGGACACGTGGCGATCAACGCCCTGCGGCGGCTCCCCGTCGACATACTGAAGCTGGACCGGGGACTCGTCGAAGGCGTGGTCGAATCGGCCCGGCTCCGCAAGATCACCCGCGGGGTGCTCCGTATCGCCGGCGAGCTCGGCATGCAGACCGTCGCCGAGGGAGTCGACGTCCCGGAGCAGGTCATCGCCCTGCGCGCGATGGGCTGCAGTCACGCCCAGGGCATGGCCTTCTCGGGCCCGCTGGACGAGTACCGCCTGCGCAGGGCCCTCGTACGGGACGAGTACCCGCTGCCCGGAGCGGTGCCCGTGCGTGTCGGAAACCGTCCCCCGATCCGCTCAAATACTGAGACGCCTGTCCCACCCACTTGACAGTGGTGAGGCCGGAGAGGGAGGGTCAGTGCCATGCGCACCCGAATTCTCGTACTTGGAAAGCGCGTCGGCTGAGGCAGGCCCCAGAGAAGGCCCGCCTGAAACGCACCCGACGCGCTCCCCTCGCTTGCCTCACGGCACGAGGGGTTTTTTGTTGCACCGGCTCACCCCAAAAACATCCCAAACCCTCGCAAAAACCCTCTGCCTCGAGAAGAGATGCTGATGACCGAGCAGGCCACCGGGCACCATCCGCAGCCGCGGCCCCGTAACGGCGCGCAGCCCGCCACCACCGTCGAGCACGTCACGGGTGCGCAGTCCCTCATCCGTTCTCTCGAGGAAGTGGGCGCCGACACCGTCTTCGGCATCCCCGGCGGCGCGATCCTCCCCGCCTACGACCCGATGATGGACTCGCAGCGGGTGCGTCACATCCTCGTCCGTCACGAGCAGGGGGCGGGCCACGCCGCCACCGGTTACGCCCAGGCCACCGGCAAGGTCGGCGTCTGCATGGCGACCTCCGGCCCCGGTGCGACCAACCTGGTCACCCCGATCGCCGACGCGCACATGGACTCGGTCCCGCTCGTCGCGATCACCGGCCAGGTCGCCTCGAAGGCGATCGGCACGGACGCCTTCCAGGAGGCGGACATCTGCGGCATCACGATGCCGATCACCAAGCACAACTTCCTCGTCACCAAGGCCGAGGACATCCCGCGGACGATCGCCGAGGCCTTCCACATCGCCTCCACCGGCCGCCCGGGTCCGGTCCTGGTCGACATCGCCAAGGACGCCCTCCAGGCGAAGACCACCTTCAGCTGGCCGCCCACCACGGACCTGCCCGGCTACCGCCCGGTGACCAAGCCGCACGCCAAGCAGATCCGCGAGGCCGCCAAGCTGATCAGCGCCGCCAAGCGGCCCGTCCTGTACGTCGGCGGCGGCGTCATCAAGGCCGGCGCCACCGCCGAGCTGAAGATCCTCGCCGAGCTCACCGGCGCCCCGGTCACCACCACCCTGATGGCGCTCGGCGCGTTCCCCGACAGCCACCCGCTGCACGTCGGCATGCCCGGCATGCACGGCGCGGTCACCGCCGTCACCGCGCTGCAGAAGGCCGACCTGATCGTCGCCCTCGGCGCCCGCTTCGACGACCGCGTCACCGGCAAGCTCGACAGCTTCGCCCCGTACGCCAAGATCGTCCACGCGGACATCGACCCGGCCGAGATCGGCAAGAACCGCGCCGCCGACGTCCCGATCGTCGGTGACGCCCGCGAGGTCATCGCCGACCTGGTCCAGGCCGTCCAGGCCGAGCACAGCGAGGGCAACAAGGGCGACTACAGCGCCTGGTGGAGCGACCTGAGCCGCTGGCGCGAGACCTACCCGCTCGGCTACGACCTGCCGGAGGACGGCAGCCTCTCGCCGCAGCAGGTCATCCAGCGCGTCGGCCAGCTCGCCCCCGAGGGCACGATCTTCGCCGCGGGCGTCGGCCAGCACCAGATGTGGGCCGCCCACTTCATCGACTACGAGCAGCCGGCCACCTGGCTGAACTCCGGCGGCGCCGGGACGATGGGCTACGCGGTCCCCGCCGCGATGGGCGCCAAGGCCGGCATGCCGGACCGCACCGTCTGGGCGATCGACGGCGACGGCTGCTTCCAGATGACCAACCAGGAGCTCACCACCTGCGCCCTGAACAACATCCCGATCAAGGTCGCCATCATCAACAACGGCGCCCTGGGCATGGTCCGTCAGTGGCAGACGCTCTTCTACAACCAGCGCTACTCGAACACCGTCCTGCACTCCGGTCCGGACGACATCCAGGCGAACAAGGGCACCCGCGTCCCCGACTTCGTCAAGCTCTCCGAGGCCATGGGCTGTGTCGCCCTGCGCTGTGAGGACCCGGCCGACCTGGACAAGGTCATCGCCGAGGCCAACGCCATCAACGACCGCCCGGTCGTGATCGACTTCATCGTCCACGAGGACGCCCAGGTCTGGCCGATGGTCGCCGCCGGCACCTCGAACGACGAGGTCATGGCCGCGCGGGGCGTCCGCCCCGACTTCGGCGACGGCGAAGACGACTGAGCGCGCAGAGCGAAAAGGAAGAGACCCAGACATGTCCACCAAGCACACGCTCTCCGTTCTCGTCGAGAACACGCCCGGCATCCTCGCCCGGATCGCCGCCCTGTTCTCCCGCCGCGGCTTCAACATCGACTCGCTCGCCGTGGGCGTCACCGAGCACCCCGACATCTCCCGCATCACCATCGTGGTCAATGTCGAGGACCTGCCCCTGGAGCAGGTGACCAAGCAGCTCAACAAGCTGGTCAACGTCCTGAAGATCGTCGAACTCGAGCCCAGCGCTGCGATCCAGCGCGAGCTCGTCCTGGTGAAGGTCCGCGCCGACAACGAGACCCGCTCCCAGATCGTCGAGATCGTGCAGCTGTTCCGCGCCAAGACCGTGGACGTCTCGCCCGAGGCGGTCACCATCGAAGCCACCGGTTCGAGTGACAAGCTCGACGCCATGCTCAAGATGCTGGAGCAGTTCGGCGTCAAGGAGCTCGTGCAGTCCGGCACGATCGCCATAGGGCGTGGCGCCCGGTCCATCACGGACCGGTCCCTGCGGGCCCTCGACCGCAGCGCCTGAGAGTCCTCGACGGTCAACCGCCGGTCCGTCCGGCGGTCCGACTGACGAGACCCGAAAACTTTCCTCCCGCTCCCCGCCGTACGGTGGGACGCAACACCAGCACCTCAAGGAGAATCCCAGTGGCCGAGCTGTTCTACGACGACGACGCCGACCTGTCCATCATCCAGGGCCGCAAGGTCGCGGTGATCGGTTACGGCAGCCAGGGCCACGCCCACGCGCTGTCGCTCCGTGACTCCGGTGTCGACGTCCGCGTCGGTCTGCAGGAGGGCTCGAAGTCCAAGGCCAAGGCCGAGGAGCAGGGCCTGCGGGTCGTCTCCGTCGCCCAGGCGGCGGAAGAGGCCGACCTCATCATGATCCTCACCCCGGACCCGATCCAGGCCCAGGTCTACGAGGAGTCCATCAAGGACCACCTGAAGGAGGGCGACGCGCTCTTCTTCGGCCACGGTCTGAACGTCCGCTACGGCTTCATCAAGGTGCCCGAGGGCATCGACGTCGCCCTGGTCGCCCCGAAGGGCCCGGGCCACCTGGTCCGCCGTCAGTACGAGGAGGGCCGCGGCGTTCCGTGCATCGCGGCCGTCGAGCAGGACGCGACGGGCAACGCCTTCGCGCTGGCTCTCTCGTACGCCAAGGGCATCGGCGGCACCCGCGCCGGCGTCATCAAGACGACCTTCACCGAGGAGACCGAGACCGACCTGTTCGGTGAGCAGGCCGTCCTCTGCGGTGGCACCGCGGCTCTGGTCAAGGCGGGCTTCGAGACCCTGACCGAGGCCGGCTACCAGCCGGAGATCGCCTACTTCGAGTGCCTCCACGAGCTGAAGCTCATCGTCGACCTCATGTACGAGGGCGGCCTGGAGAAGATGCGCTGGTCGGTCTCCGAGACCGCCGAGTGGGGCGACTACGTCACCGGCCCGCGGATCATCACCGACGCCACCAAGGCCGAGATGAAGAAGGTCCTCGCGGAGATCCAGGACGGCACCTTCGCCAAGGAGTGGATGGCCGAGTACCACGGCGGCCTGAAGAAGTACAACGAGTACAAGACCCAGGACGCCAACCACCTCCTGGAGACCACCGGCAAGGAGCTGCGCAAGCTCATGAGCTGGGTGAACGACGAGGAGGCGTAAGCCTTCCGGGTGGGGGCCGGACACACTGTCCGGCCCCTTCCCACATCGTTGGACACCCCGTCCAACCACGGACGGGTGATCCTTCCAACGAGGCGCATGAAGTGCGCCGGTGCACCACTACACTTCTCAACAACATACGCGTCAGGCCCACAGCGTCGTGCGCTTTCACGCGGCAAGCCCCCTCCACCGCCTGCGGCCGTCGGGACGGCCGTCCGCACTGGACCTGTGAGGACTCACGTGAGCTCGAAACCTGTCGTACTCATCGCTGAAGAGCTGTCGCCCGCCACCGTCGACGCCCTGGGCCCGGACTTCGAGATCCGGCACTGCAACGGCGCCGACCGGGCCGAGCTGATCCCCGCCATCGCCGATGTGGACGCGATCCTGGTCCGCTCCGCGACCAAGGTCGACGCCGAGGCCATCGCCGCCGCCGAGAAGCTGCGGGTCGTCGCCCGCGCCGGTGTCGGCCTGGACAACGTCGACGTCTCCGCCGCCACCAAGGCCGGCGTGATGGTGGTCAACGCCCCGACCTCGAACATCGTCACCGCGGCCGAGCTCGCCTGCGGTCTGCTCGTCGCCACCGCGCGCAACATCCCGCAGGCCAACACCGCGCTGAAGAACGGCGAGTGGAAGCGCTCGAAGTACACGGGCGTCGAGCTGAGCGAGAAGACCCTCGGCGTCGTCGGCCTCGGCCGCATCGGCGTCCTGGTCGCCCAGCGCATGTCCGCCTTCGGCATGAAGATCGTCGCCTACGACCCCTACGTGCAGCCGGCCCGTGCCGCCCAGATGGGCGTGAAGCTCCTCGCCCTGGACGAGCTCCTCGAGGTCGCCGACTTCATCACCGTCCACCTGCCGAAGACCCCGGAGACCATCGGTCTCATCGGCGACGAGGCCCTGCACAAGGTCAAGCCCTCGGTCCGCATCGTCAACGCCGCGCGCGGCGGGATCGTGGACGAGGCGGCGCTGTACTCGGCGCTCAAGGAGGGCCGGGTCGCCGGCGCGGGCCTCGACGTGTACGCCAAGGAGCCCTGCACGGACTCCCCGCTCTTCGAGCTCGACCAGGTCGTCTGCACCCCGCACCTCGGCGCCTCCACGGACGAGGCCCAGGAGAAGGCCGGTATCGCGGTCGCCAGGTCGGTGCGCCTGGCGCTCGCGGGCGAGCTGGTCCCGGACGCGGTCAACGTCCAGGGCGGTGTCATCGCCGAGGACGTGAAGCCGGGTCTGCCGCTCGCCGAGAAGCTCGGCCGGATCTTCACCGCCCTCGCGGGCGAGGTCGCGGCCCGCCTCGACGTCGAGGTGTACGGCGAGATCACCCAGCACGACGTGAAGGTGCTCGAACTGTCCGCGCTCAAGGGTGTGTTCGAGGACGTGGTCGACGAGACCGTGTCGTACGTCAACGCCCCGCTGTTCGCGCAGGAGCGCGGTGTCGAGGTGCGCCTGACGACGAGCTCCGAGTCGCCCGACCACCGCAACGTGGTCACCGTGCGCGGCACGCTGTCGAACGGCGAGGAGGTCGCGGTCTCCGGCACGCTCGCCGGCCCCAAGCACCTCCAGAAGATCGTCGCGGTCGGCGACTACGACGTGGACGTGGCGCTCGCCGACCACATGGTCGTGCTGCGCTACGAGGACCGCCCGGGCATCGTCGGCACGGTCGGCCGGATCCTCGGCGAGGCCGGTCTGAACATCGCGGGCATGCAGGTGGCGCGCGCGGAGGAGGGCGGCGAGGCGCTCGTCGTCCTGACCGTGGACGACACCGTCCCGGCCGCCGTGCTGACCGAGATCGCGGAGGAGATCGGCGCGGCCTCGGCCCGCTCGGTCAACCTGATCTGACGCTTCCGACGCACTCCGTACCCGGTCGATAGACGCTCGTCTTATACGAGTGTCTATCGGTCGGGTACAGTGCTGTCATGGGACACAAGGAAGACCTCCTCGAAGGCGCCAAGCGCTGCCTCCTGGAGAAGGGGTACGGGCGCACCACGGCGCGCGACATCGTCGCCGCCTCGGGCACCAACCTCGCCTCCATCGGCTACCACTACGGCTCCAAGGACGCCCTGCTCCAGCAGGCCTTCCTGGCCCTCACCGAGGAGTGGGGGGAGCAGGCGGGGGCAGCGGGCGCGGAGGGCGCCCAGGCGCTGCCGGCCGACCCGTACGCGCGCTTCCACGCCGTCTGGGAGCAGGTCATCGCCGCGGCCGGGGCGAGCCGCCCGGTCTGGAAGCTCCAGACCGAGGTCGTCACCCGCATCGACGACGACGAGAAACTCCGCGAGGCCATCAAGGAACCCCAGCGCGAGGGCCGCCTCGGCATGGCCCAGGGCTTCCTCGGCATCGACCCCGAGGCCGACCCGGAGAAGGCCCGGGTCGCCGGACTGCTCTGCCAGGCCCTGGCGACCGGCGTCATGATCCAGTGGATGGTCGACCCGGACACCGCGCCGAGCGCCGACGACCTCACCGCCGGGCTCAAGGTCCTGATGGAGGAAGGCAGCTGAGGACCACCTTGGCGCGGGCGTGGCCCTCCTCGACGTATCGCAGGGCACGGTCCGCCTCGGCCAACGGGTAGGTCCGCCCGATCACCGGCGCGATCACGCCGCTCTCGGCGAACTCCCGCAGCACCGCCAGGTTCTCCCGGCGCGGCTGCGCCGTCAGGACGTGGAGCCGCCGGTCGGAGATCTTGGAGAGCAGCCGGCCCTTGAGAAGCAGCCCCATGGGCCCGAAGACGCTGCCGCCCTCGAAGACGCCCCCGCCGGACAGGACGAGCGCGCCGGTGGGGGAGAGGATCCGGCGGAGCTCGCCGAGCGAGCGGTTGCCCACCAGGTCGAACACGAGG
Source organism: Streptomyces sp. R44 (assembly GCF_041053105.1). Lineage (NCBI taxonomy): Bacteria > Bacillati > Actinomycetota > Actinomycetes > Kitasatosporales > Streptomycetaceae > Streptomyces > Streptomyces sp. R44. Next base: position 6,015,237 of record NZ_CP163444.1, read on the forward strand.
TCGTAGCGGTCCTGCGAGGCGGTGAAGTCCTCCCGGGTGTAGTCGACGACGCGGTCCGCGCCGAGCCCCAGGACCAGCTGCCCGTTCCTGGGGCCGCACACCCCCGTCACCTCGGCGCCGAGAGCCTTCGCGAGCTGCACGGCGAAGGTGCCGACGCCTCCCGAGGCCCCGTTCACCAGCACCCTCGCGCCCGGCCGGGCCCTGCCCAGGTCTCGTACCCCGATCAGGGCGGTGTTCCCCGCCAGCGGTATCGCCGCCGCCTCAGCGAAACCCGTTCGGGCCGGCTTGAGCTCCGTCGCCGCCACCGGGGCGCACACGTACTCGGCGAAGGTGCCGGGAGCCTCCCCGAAGACCTCGTCGCCGGTACGCAGTTCGGTCACCCCATCGCCCACGGCCTCGACCACGCCCGCGAAGTCCCGGCCCCGGATCCGCTCCTTCGGTCTTCTCAGCCCCAGGGCGAACCGCGCCACGTACGGATCGCCGCGCATCAGGTGCCAGTCCGCCGCGTTCACCGCGGCGGCGTGCACCCGGACGAGCACCTCGCGCGCGCCCGGCACCGGCCGCTCGACCTCCGCGAACTCCAGCGCGTCCGCCGATCCGTACCGCTCCTGCGTCCAGGCCCTCATGACGCCCCCTCGCTCCGTCCGGTCCCCTCGGAACGACCGTAGGGCGCCGGGGCGATCCGGACCATCGGGGGCGACCCGGACCGGTCCCCGACCTTCCCCGACGCGCCGTCGGCCGAAAGGCTGAGGGGGGCTACAGCCGGGCCGACTTCAGCGACATGTGGAGCAGCAGCCGGTCCTCGCCGTCGTCCAGATCGAGGCCCGTGAGCGCCTCGACCCGGGAGAGCCGGTAGTAGAGGGTCTGCCGGTGGATGCCCAGGGCCGCCGCCGTCCGGCCCGCCTGGCCCGCGTTGTCGAGGAACACCTCGGCCGTGCGGGCGAGTTCGGCGTGGGCGGGGGCGAGCAGCGGGGCCACGACCGGGTCGACCTCGGGGTGGTAGAGCGCCGCGAGCAGGCGGTACGGGCCGATCCCGGCCCACTCCGCGACCGGGCCGAGCGTCGGCTGCGCCGCCGCCGCGCGCGCCGCCGTGTTCGCCTCGCGCCAGGCCGCCGGGAGCTCGGTGAGGCCCCGGCGCGGGTTGGCGATCCCGGCGGGCGTGGTGCCGCGCAGCCGGTCGGCGACCTTGTGGGCGGGGGAGAGGTCCTCGGCCGTGCGCAGCCGTACGAGCACGGCGAGGGACTGGCTGTCCGGGAGGGTGGCGACCACCGCCGCCCCGGGGACGGCGCGGACCGAGGGGGCCTCGCCCTGCCAGGGGGTCACGCAGACGACCGTGTGGAGGCCGTCCGCGCTGGGGCCGAGGGCCGCCCGGAGGGCCGCGACGGCCATGTCGCTCTGCCAGCCGCGCCCGGCGGTCAGCACCGCGACGAACTCGCGGGAGAGGTCGGCGCCCGCCCGCTCCTCGTCGGCGAGGAGCTCCCCGATCCGGCCGGCGACCTCCATCGCGGCGGCGAGCCGCTCGTCCGAGGGGCCGGGCTCGGCGTCGAGCAGCCAGACGTACCCGAGGACGACCCCCCGATGGCGTACGGGGAGGCAGATCCGGTCCCGGAAGACTCCCGCGTCCGGGGCGGCGGGGATGCGGACCGGGCCGGTCGCCCGGGTGATCCCGAAGCCCTCGAACCAGGCGCGGACGGCCGGGGTGGACTTGCGGGTGAGGATCGAGCGGGTCCTGACCGGGTCCATGGCGGAGTCGTCGTCGCTGTCGTGCGCGCCGAAGGCGATCAGTCCGAAGTCGCGGTTCTCCAGCGTCGCGGGTTCGCCGAGCAGTGCCGAGATCTCGTCGACCAGGTCTTGGTAATCGCCCTTCACGGACCCATTCTCGCACCCCCTCAGACATGTGTATGAGACGCCGCGCACGGATGCGTGACAGCTGTAGATGGCGGAGGATCGGACCGATCCATAGGTTTCACGGTGGTTCTCCGTGCTGTTCCCGGTTCGTTCCCTTGATCCGGTTATGGCCCCGTCCTACCTTTGCCTTTTGGAGGTGCCCCGTGCTGGGTCCCGTGATCCTCGCCGCGTCGCGCAGCGACAAGATGCGCCGTCTCGTGTCGGCCGCCCCCGGGACCAAGCAGGTCGTCGCCCGCTTCATCGCCGGTGAGACGGTCGACGACGTCGTCCCGATCGTCTCCGAGCTGAGCGGCCGCGGCCTGGAGGTCACCCTCGACGTCGTCGGCGAGGACATCACCACGGTCGAGCAGTCGTACGCCGCCCGGGACGCCTACCTGGAGCTCATCGGCCGTCTCAAGGAGCTGGGCCTCGGCGCCCGCGCCGAGATGTCCGTGAAGCTGTCGATGTTCGGCCAGTCCCTGGAGAACGGCCACGAGCTGGCCCTCGCGAACGTCCGCCCGGTCGTCGAGGCCGCCGCCGAGATCGGCACCACCGTCACCCTGGACGCCGAGGACCACACCACCCTCGACTCGATGTTCGCCATCCACGAGGAGCTGCGGAAGGACTTCCCGCAGACCGGCTGCGTCATCCAGGCCTACCTCTTCCGCACCGAGGACGACGCCCGCCGCCTCGCCGCCAACGGCTCCCGCGTGCGCATCGTGAAGGGCGCCTACAAGGAGCCCGCCGAGGTCGCCATCCAGGACAAGCCCGAGATCGACAAGGCGTACGTCCGGATCATGAAGATCCTGATGGACGGCGAGGGCTACCCGATGATCGGCTCGCACGACCCGCGCCTGATCTCCATCGGCCAGGAGCTGGCCCGCCGCGCCGGCCGCAAGCTGGACGAGTACGAGTTCCAGATGCTGTACGGCATCCGCTCCGAGGAGCAGACCCGTCTCGCCGCCGAGGGCCACCGCATGCGCGTCTACACCGCGTACGGCACCGACTGGTACGGCTACTTCATGCGCCGCCTCGCGGAGAAGCCGGCCAACCTCCTCTTCTTCGTCCGCTCCATCCTCACCAAGGGCTGAGCCCACCTCTCACAAGGAGTTACGAGACTCATGGACGCTGTCACCCAGGTCCCCGCTCCGGTCAACGAGCCGGTGCACAGCTACGCCCCCGGTTCCCCGGAGCGCCTCCGCCTGGAGACCAAGCTCAAGGAGCTGGCCGAGAACCCGCGCGAGCTGCCGATGACCATCGGCGGCGTGAAGCGCCTCGGCGGCGGCGAGGAGTTCAAGGTCGTCCAGCCGCACAACCACAAGGCCGTCATCGGCACCTTCCGCGGCGCCACCGAGCAGGACGCCCAGGACGCCATCGACGCCGCCCTGGCCGCCGCCCCGGCCTGGCGCGCGATGTCCTTCGACGACCGCGCCGCGATCATCCTGCGCGCCGCCGAGCTGCTCGCCGGCCCGTGGCGCGAGACGCTGGCCGCGTCGACCATGCTCGGCCAGTCGAAGACCGCCCAGCAGGCCGAGATCGACACCCCGTGCGAGCTCGTCGACTTCTGGCGCTTCAACGTGGCGTACGCCCGCCAGATCCTCGCCGAGCAGCCGCCGGCGAACTCCCCGGGCGTGTGGAACCGTCTGGACCACCGCCCGCTGGAGGGCTTCGTCTACGCGATCACGCCGTTCAACTTCACGGCCATCGCGGGCAACCTGCCCACCGCCCCCGCCCTCATGGGCAACGTGGTGGTCTGGAAGCCGTCCCCGACGCAGACCCACTCCGCCGTGCTCCTCATGGAGCTCCTGGAGGAGGCCGGCCTGCCGAAGGGCGTCATCAACCTGGTGACCGGCGACGGCATCGCCGTCTCCGAGGTGGCCCTGAACCACCGCGACCTGGCCGGCATCCACTTCACCGGCTCGACCAAGACCTTCCAGCACCTGTGGAAGACGGTCGGCAACAACATCGAGAAGTACCGCTCGTACCCGCGGATCGTCGGCGAGACCGGCGGCAAGGACTTCGTCGTCGCCCATCCGAGCGCCGACCGCGCGATCCTGAAGACCGCGCTGACCCGCGGCTCCTTCGAGTTCCAGGGCCAGAAGTGCTCCGCGTCCTCCCGCGCCTACATCCCGGCGTCGATCTGGAACGACGGCTTCAAGGAGGAGTTCGCGGCCGAGATCGACGGCATCACCATGGGTGACGTCACCGACCTGTCGAACTTCATCGGCGCCGTCATCGACGAGCGCGCGTTCGCCAAGAACAAGGCGGCGATCGACCGTGCCGCGGCCGACCCGAGCTGCACGATCATCGCCGGCGGCACGTACGACGACTCGGTGGGCTACTTCGTCCGCCCGACCGTCATCGCCTGCACCGACCCGGAGAACGAGGTCTTCAAGGCCGAGTACTTCGGCCCGATCCTGGCGATCCACGTCTACGAGGACGACACGTACGACGAGATGCTGACCCAGATGGAGTCGGTCTCGGACTACGCCCTCACCGGCTCGGTCATCTCCGGCGACCGCGCGGCCGCCGCGTACACGATGGAGAAGCTCCGCTTCGCCGCGGGCAACTTCTACATCAACGACAAGTCGACCGGCGCCGTCGTCGGCCAGCAGCCCTTCGGCGGCGGCCGCGCCTCCGGCACCAACGACAAGGCCGGTGCCCCGCAGAACCTGATGCGCTGGACGCTGACCCGCGCCATCAAGGAGACGCTGGTCCCGCCGACGGAGTACGGCTACCCGCACATGGGCTGACCTGCCCGTCACTCCCCCTGATCACCGCCCCCCTCCTCTACCCCCAATTGAGGACGGGGGCGGTTCTCATTCCCCGACGTGACGCTTGAGGAAGTCGCCGATGAGCGAGGCGATCCGCGGCGCGTGGGTCTCCAGGGCGAAGTGGCCCGTGGGGAGGAGGTGGATCTCGGCGTCCGGGAGGTCGCGGCGGAAGGCTTCGGCGCCCGCCGGCACGAAGACCTGGTCTCCCTCGCCCCAGACGGCGAGGAGAGGGACCCGGGAGGTGCGGAAGTACTCCTGGAAGGCCGGGTAGAGGGCGAAGTTGGAGCCGTAGTCGGCGATCAGGCCCAGCTGGATCTCGTCCTGGCCCTCTCGGGCCATCAGGGCGGCGTCGTGGTGCCAGGCGTCCGGGCTGAGGAGGTCGCGGTACTCGGCGGGGACGCCCGTCTCGTACTGCCACTTGATGCCGTCCAGGGAGCGGATGGCGCGGACCGCCTCCTCGGTCTCGGGGGTGCGCTCCTCGATGAGGGCGAGGACGGGGGCCCAGGCCTCGGCGCCGAGGCCCTCCTCGTAGGCGTTGCCGTTCTGGGTGACGATCGCGGTGATCCGCTCGGGGTGGGCGAGGGCGAGGCGGAGGCCGATGGGGGCGCCGTAGTCCTGGATGTAGACCGCGAACCGGTCCAGGCCGAGGGCCTCGGTGAACTCGGCGGTGAGCGCGGCCAGTCCGGCGAAGGTGTAGTCGAAGTCCGAGGGCGTCGCGCTGCGGCCGAAGCCCAGGTGGTCGGGGGCGATCAGCCGGTAGGAGTCGGCGAGCAGGGGGATCAGGTCGCGGAACATGTGCGAGCTGGTCGGGAAGCCGTGCAGCAGGAGCAGGACGGGGGCGTCGGCCGGGCCGGCCTCGCGGTAGGCGATCTCGTGGCCCCGGACGGTGACGGTGCGGTGGTGGGTCGGCAGTACGGACATCGTTCCCTAACCCCTCATGTGTCGGTGACTGGTTATGACTCAACCAGGGTGGAGTTAACCTGTCAATGGGGCGTGAGGGGTTAGAGTCGATGCATGACCGTGAGGACCGCGCCCACTTATCGACTCGGAGCCGCCCGGCTCCGCTCCGTACGCGAGATGCTCGACACCGCCTTCGAGGGCGACTTCTCCGACGACGACTGGGACCACACCCTCGGCGGCGTCCACGCCTGGATCGAGGACGAGCGGGGCATCGCCGCCCACGGCGCCGTCGTGCAGCGCCGGGTGCTCCACCGGGGGCGCTCGCTCCGCGTCGGATACGTCGAAGGGGTCGCCGTCCGGGGCGACCGCAGGCGGCAGGGGCTCGGGGGTGCCGTGATGGCCGAGCTGGAGCGGGTCGTCGACGGGACGCACGCCTTCGGGGCGCTCAGCGCCTCCGACGCGGGGGCCGCGCTCTACCGGGCGCGCGGCTGGCGCGTCTGGGAAGGGCGGATCGACGTGCTGGCGCCCGAGGGGATCGCGCGCCTCGCCGAGGAGGAGGGTTCCGTCTTCCTGCGGCCCGCCGCCGGCCGGGCCCTGCCGGACCCCGCCGTCCCGCTGACCTTCGACTGGCGGGACGGCGACGTGATGTGAGGCGGGGTCAGGGACGTCGCCGGGCGTGGCCCGCGGCCGTCTCCAGGTGGGAGGTGTAGATGGCCGAGAACATGGAGGCGAGCGCGATGGTGATCGCGAGGCCGCCGGTGCCGAGCACCCCGATGAAGAAGGCCGCCAGCGCGCCGCCGACCAGGAGGCACCAGGCGGCGAGCACCGCCTTGCCCCGACGGCTCAGGAACAGCCAGCGCTTCGGGGCGGCCGGCGGGGCGCCCACGGTGCCGGCCGGGCCCGCGGTCGCCGCGCGCGGCCGCTTGAAGTAGCCGTACACCAGCCACTCCCCGCACAGCTCCCAGCCCTCCGGGGTGAGCTCGTCGAGGACGCGGCTCCGCCGGCGTCCGGCGATCACCTCGCGGCGGTACTCCCAGCGCAGCGCCGACCCGGGCGTCCGGCGGCAGACGAACCGGCCGATCGCGTCGAGCGACTCCACCTCCCAGCCCTGGTCGCCGTGGACGGCCAGCATTCGGCGGTCGTTGAAGATGTCGGCGGTCCAGGTCCAGTTCTCGGCGCGCTCGTCCGGCTCGCCGGGCGCGGGCGCGAGGCCGCCGAGCTGCGCGGCGAACGCGTCGGCGGGGCCGAACTCCTCCTCCGGGGCCGTGCCCGTCTCCGTGAGGTGGGCCCGCAGGTCCTCCACGGTCGCGGCGATCTGCTCGTCCGGCACGCCGGCCGTGCGCAGCGCGTCCGTCAGGTCGGCGAAGTAGGCGTCGGTGGTCATCGTGTCGTTCCCCCTGGACTGAGCATGGTCTGTACGGCGTGGTGGAAGGTCAGCCACGCCCCGCTCTCGGCGGTGAGCCGCTCGCGCCCGAGGGGCGTGAGCCGGTAGTAGCGCCGGCCGGGGCCGCGCTCGGCGGCGCGGAACTCCGCCTCCACCAGGCCGGCCTCCTCCAGGCGGTTCAGGACGGGGTAGAGCGTCCCGCCCTTGATCTCGCCCAGCCCCGCCTCGGCGAGCGCCTTGGCGATCTCGTACCCGTAGCTCTCGCCGTCGGTCAGGCGGGAGAGGACGAGGAGGTCGAGGACTCCCTTGAGCCAGCTGGATCTGCGGTCTGCGGCCATGGGCTCATCACATCACCACCTAGGTAGGAATGCAACCTAGGTAGTGACGGCGAGCATCAGACGGCGACCAGCATCTTTCCGAGGTTCTCGCCGCGCAGCATCCCCAGGAACGCCTCCACGATGTGCTCGAAGCCCTCCGTCACCGTCACGTCCAGCGGCAGCGCCCCGCTCCGCAGGCGCGGCACGGCGAGCTCGTACAGCTCCTCCTGCGCGTCCATGTGGTTGCGCACCAGGAAGCCCTCGAGCCGGATGCTCTTGCCGACCAGGTCGAAGAGGTTGCGCGGGGCCGGCGGGGGAGTGGAGAGCGAGTGGTACTGGGCGACCGCGCCGACCCAGGCGATCCGGCCGTACTCGCGCAGCGCGTCGATCGACGCCTCCAGGTGCTCGCCGCCCACCCCGTCCAGGACCGCGTCGATCCCCTCGGGAGCGGCCTTCGCGAGCAGCTCCGTCACGGGCCCGTCGTGGTAGTCGAAGGCCGCGTCGAAGCCCACCCGCTCCGTCAGGTACGCGACCTTGCGCGCCGAACCCGCGCTGCCGACCAGCCGCCCGGCGCCGAGGAGTCGCGCGAGCCGCCCGGCCGCCGTGCCCACCCCGCCGGCCGCCGCCGAGACGAACAGGTCCTCGCCCGGCTGGAGCCGGGCGATCCGGGTCAGGCCCACATAGGCCGACAGGCCCGTACCGCCGAGCAGGCTGAGATGCGCGGCGAGCGGGACGCCGGGGCCGAAGTCGGGGACCGGGCGGACCTCGGCCCGGGTGACCAGGGAGTGGGTGCGCCAGCCCTTGCGGTGCAGGACGAGGTCGCCGGGGCGCAGCGACGGGTCGCGGGAGTCGAGCACGCGGCCCAGGGTGCGACCCTCCATCGGCGCGTTCAGGGTCCACAGCAGATCGGAGTCCATCGCCTCGCGGTGGTACGGGTCGACGGACCACAGGAGGTTCTCGACGAGGGCGGTGCCCGGCTCGGGGGAGGGGACCGGCGACTCGACGAAGGCGAAGTCGCCGCGAGAGGGGAAGCCGTGGGGGCGGGCGGTCTGGTGGACGGTGATCACGGTGTCGTTCGTCATGCCGGAGACCGTAGGAAGGAATGCGGCGGCCGGGCAGGGGTTTGCTTTCATGGAACCGACCGATCCATGAAAGCCGCTCATACTCCGAGGTGGGAGCCCCTCCATGACCGATCTCGCGCCCCGCGAGCTCCGCGTCCTCGTCGCCGTCGGCAGCGAGGGCGGCTTCTCGGCCGCCGCCGTGCTGCTCGGCCTGACCCAGTCCGCCGTCTCCCACTCCGTCCGCACGAGCGAACGCAAGCTCGGCGCCGTCCTCTTCGACCGCGGCCGGAACGGCGCGAGCCCGACCCAGGCCGGGGAGCGGGCCCTCGCTCACGCCCGGCGGGTGCTGCGGCTCCTGGAGGTGATGGGCGCGGAGGTCCGGGGCGCGACGAGCGGAACGGCCGCCGGCCCGCTGCGGATCGCCGTCTTCCGCAGCGCCGCCCTGCACCTGCTGCCCAAGGCGCTGGAGCGGCTGACCGCCCGTCACCCGGAGATCGTGCCCGAGGTGCGGATCGTGCGGGAGGTGGGGCGCGGTACGGCGGGCGAAGTCCTCGACGGGCGGGCCGACATCGGCATCGCGACCGTCGGGACCACCTCGCCCGTGCCCCGGGAGCTGGTCGGGGGCGTGCTGCTCCAGGAGGGGTACGCACTCGTCCACCCGGCCGGGCATCCGGCGCCGCGCACGCTCCCGCTGGTCGACTGGGCGGAGAACTGCACCTCGTACACGAGGGAGTGGTGGGCCGCCCAGGAGTGGCTGCCGGCGGCGACGGTGGAGGCGGAGGACGACGGAGCGGTGCTCTCGATGGTGAGCAGCGGTTTCGGGATGGCCGTGATGCCTGAACTGTCGCTGATCGGAGCACCGCCCACGGTGGAGGTCACCGATCTCGGAGCGGCGCGCCCGACCCGGTCCGTGGGCTACGTCACCACCCCTGAGCTGGCGAAATCCCTCGCCGTGCGGTCGCTGATCCGTGAGCTTCGGGCCACGGAGGGCTGAGAGCCGTCTCAGATAGTAGGAAGTCCGAGTAATTGTGGAGACAGATGAGGAGGCCTGCCCTAGCTTTGTAGAAGCCGAACGTCTCGCTTCATCAAGCGAATGGCGGTCGAGAGCGCGACGCCCTGTGCAGGCAACCCCTGCGGCGGCCCCGGGTCACCCCCGCGGCGGCGCTCCCCGCCCTTTCCGGCGCCTTCGATCACCACTGATCTCCGCACATCCGGATCACCACTGATCTCAAGGAGTCGATCCCTCATGGCCGCTCAGACCGCCCGCCGCGTCCGCCACTCCGTCAACCGCCCCAGCGACGAGGCCCGCCAGAACGCCGCCGCCGCCCTCCAGCGCGCCCTCGACCGCCGTGACAACGGCGGCTCCACCGGCCACTGAGGCCTGGTCCGCCACCGTCCTGACATGGCGCTTCGTCCACATGGCGGACGGAACGTGTCAGACGATGGGACGAAGAGTAGGGTGCCGACATGTCTCACAGCATCAATCTCGCAGTCATTCCCGGCGACGGCATCGGCCAGGAGGTCGTGGCCCAGGGCCTCAAGGTCCTCTCGGCCGCCCTTCCCCAGGACGTGAAGCTGGAGACCGAGGAGTACGACTTCGGCGCCAAGCGCTACCACGCCACCGGTGAGACCCTCACCGACGCCGACCTCGCCTCCCTCAAGAAGCACGACGCCATCCTGCTCGGCGCCATCGGCGACCCGTCGGTGCCGTCCGGCGTCCTGGAGCGCGGCTTCCTGCTGAAGCTCCGCTTCGCCTTCGACCACCACGTGAACCTGCGTCCCTCGAAGCTGCTCCCCGGCGTCGCCACCCCGCTCGCCGGGCAGCCCGAGATCGACTTCGTCGTGGTCCGCGAGGGCACCGAGGGCCCGTACACGGGCAACGGCGGCACCATCCGCAAGGGCACCGAGCACGAGGTCGCCACCGAGGTCTCGGTCAACACCGCCTTCGGTGTCGAGCGCGTGGTCCGGGACGCCTTCGCCCGCGCCCAGGCCCGCCCGCGCAAGAAGCTGACGCTGGTCCACAAGAACAACGTGCTGACCTTCGCCGGCCACCTCTGGACGAACATCTTCCACAAGGTCGCGGCCGAGTTCCCCGAGGTCACGACCGACTACCTGCACGTCGACGCCGCGACGATCTTCCTCGTCACCGACCCGGCCCGCTTCGACGTGATCGTCACCGACAACCTCTTCGGCGACATCATCACCGACCTCGCCGCTGCCGTCTCCGGCGGCATCGGCGTCGCCGCCTCCGGCAACATCAACCCGAGCGGCGAGTTCCCGTCCATGTTCGAGCCGGTCCACGGCTCCGCGCCGGACATCGCGGGCCAGGGCAAGGCCGACCCCACGGCCACCGTCCTCTCCGTCGCCCTCCTGCTCCGCCACCTCGGCCACGAGGCCGAGGCCGCCCGGGTCGAGGAGGCCGTCGCCGCCGACCTCACCGAGCGCGGCGACAGCGTCCGCACCACGGACGAGATCGGCGACGCGCTCGCCGCGCGAGTAGCGAGCTGACCCGCGCCGACTGACATCAGCAGCAGCCGCCGGGTCGCACACAGCGCCCGGCGGCTGTCCTTTGCGCGGCCGCGGGGCGCTCCCCCCGAACTCCGGACCGCGCTCACCCGTTTTCCGCAGCGCTCCCCACGGGCGATAATCGAACGTGGGGCCGCGGCATACGGGCATGCCCGGACGCCGCCTCGTCAGGGACAGCCGTCCCCGGCAGCGACGTGCGCGCGCGGTCCTACCCACACAACCGGTGAAGGACACGCACTCATGACGACGCCCACGATCGAGCTCAAGCCCTCCTCCAGCCCGCTGTCCGCCGCGGAGCGCGAGGCGATCCTGGCCAACCCGGGATTCGGCCGCCACTTCACCGACCACATGGTCACCATCCGGTGGACCGAGGGCCGTGGCTGGCACGACGCCCAGCTCGTGCCGTACGGTCCGCTCTCCCTGGACCCCGCCACGAACGTCCTGCACTACGCGCAGGAGATCTTCGAGGGCCTGAAGGCCTACCGCCGCCCCGACGGCTCCGTCGCCACCTTCCGCCCGGATGCCAACGCCCGCCGCTTCCAGTCCTCCGCCCGCCGGCTCGGCATGCCCGAGCTGCCGGTCGAGACCTTCGTCGAGGCCTGTGACGTCCTCGTCCGGCACGACGAGGCCTGGGTTCCGGCGCACGGCGGCGAGGACTCGCTCTACCTGCGCCCGTTCATGATCGCCACCGAGGTCGGCCTGGGCGTCCGCCCGGCCAACGAGTACCTCTTCGTGGTCATCGCCTCGCCGGCCGGCCCGTACTTCCCCGGCGGCGTGAAGCCCGTCTCCATCTGGGCCTCGGAGGACCGCGTCCGCGCCGTCCCCGGCGGCGTCGGCGACGCCAAGACCGGCGGCAACTACGCGGCCTCCCTGCTCGCGCAGGCCGAGGCGGCGGCCAAGGGCTGCGACCAGGTCTGCTACCTCGACGCGGTCGAGCACAAGTGGGTCGAGGAACTCGGCGGCATGAACCTGTACTTCGTGTACGGCGCTGCGTCCAATGAGAAGCCGAAGATCGTCACGCCGACCCTCACCGGTTCGCTGCTCGCCGGTATCACCCGCGACTCGCTCCTCAAGGTCGCCAAGGACCTCGGCTACGAGTCCGAGGAGGCCCGCGTCTCCATCGACCAGTGGCAGGCCGACACCGAGAACGGCACCCTCACCGAGGTCTTCGCCTGCGGCACCGCCGCCGTCATCACCCCGGTCGGCACGGTCAAGTCCGCCCGGGGCGAGTGGCAGCAGTCGGGCGGCGAGCCCGGTGAGGTCACGATGAGGCTGCGCGAGGCGCTGCTCGCCATCCAGACCGGGAAGTCCGAGGACGTCCACGGCTGGATGCACGAACTCGGCAAGGCGTAACTACTCCGCCTGGACCAGGGCTTCCGGGGCCGTCGTCACGGTCTCGGGAGCCCTGTTCGGCGTCAGGACGGCGTACAGCGCGCCGCCCACGATCCCCGAGAACACGAAGCTGCAGTCGATCCCGCCCGTCAGGGCGAGCAGCGGCCCCTCGTAGAGCGGCGTCGACACCGCGGCCAGGCCGACCGCCGCGCCGACCGCCCAGGAGACGGTGGCGCGCGGGTGCCAGCCCGCCGAGTACCAGTAGATCCCGCCGCGCGAGCGGTTGTTGAAGACCTGGAGCGCCTCCGGGTCGTACCGGCCGCCGCAGCGCACGTGCCCGATGAGGGTGATCACCGCCCACGGGGTGCCGATCGCGGTGAGCAGCAGCACGAACGAGGTCATCGCCGTCTGGGCGTCCGAGGCGAAGTGGCCGAGGAAGACGAAGGCCGTCGCCACCGCCGCGACCACGAGGGTGGCACGCGCGCGCGTGGCCTTCGGCAGGATCGCGTCGAGGTCGAGCCCCATCGAGTACAGCATCAGACCGGCGTTGCCGACGGAGCCGGCGGTGGCGGCGATGAGCAGCGGTACGAGGTACCAGACGGGGGACGCCTCGACGAGCGGGCCCGCGTAGTCCAGGCCGCCGCGCGCCGCCAGGGCGGTGAACGTGCCGAAGAGCTGCGGGACGAGCAGGCCCACGGTCAGGCCCAGGCAGGTCGCCCGGAACACGGTCTTCGTGCTGTGCCGCTCGGGGGAGACGTACCGGGTGTAGTCGCCGAGCAGGGTGATGAACGCCACCGGTCCGCTGAGGCCGGCCGCGACGGCCGAGAGCAGCCAGGTCGGCCAGAAGGAGCCGAGCAGGTACGGGGTGTCCGGCACCGCCGCCGTCGTGAAGTCGCCGGAGTAGGCGAACAGGCCGACGGCGAGGAGCACCGTCATGCCGATCGCGAGCGCCTTGCTCAGCCGGAGCAGCAGCCGGTAGCCGTACACCGCGCCCACCACGGTGCAGGCGGCCAGGAGCGCGTAGACGGCGGCGTGGGCCGCGCCGCCGGTCGGCAGGCCGATCAGGCGGGCGAGTGTGCCCACCATCACATCGCCGCCGATCCAGAGGGTCAGCGCGGTGTAGCCGAGCGAGAGCAGCAGCCCGACCACGGAGCCGACGAGCCGGCCGCGGACGCCGAAGAAGGCTCCGGAGGAGGTGGAGAGGTTGGTCGCGGTGCGCAGCGACACGAGTGCGAGCGGGGCGGTGACCGCGACGCCGACGAGGGTTCCGGTGATGACGGAGGTCACCGAGGCCCAGAAACCGAGTCCGAAGGAGACCGGCAGCCAGCCGAAGACGATCACCCCCAGACAGAGGTTGGATCCGAGCAGGATCGACATGAGGTCGCGGGGGCCGCTGGTGCGTTCGGCCTCGGGGATGGTGTCGACTCCGCGCTGTTCAATCGGCATGAGGACTCCCTGCGGGGGCGGACGGGGGACTTTTAGAGCGGCGCTCAATGTGACCTACACCTGTCGGCGACGTCAATGCTTGGAAGCGGGCGACTCAACATTTAGAGTGTCGCTCAAACGTGTCGCAATTGCAGGAGGTGTTTGGGGCGTGAGACTGACCCCTACGGAACGCGACCGGCTGCTTCTCTTCGGTGCCGCCGAGCTCGCCCGCGCTCGCCGGGCCCGTGGCCTGCGGCTCAATGTGCCCGAGGCGACCGCGCTCATCGCGGACACCGTCTGCGAGGCAGCCCGCGACGGCAAGCGACTCGCCGAGGCGATCGAGGCGGCCCGTTCCGTCCTCGGCCCCGACGACGTCCTGCCCGGTGTCGCCGACGTGGTCACCGAGGTCCACGTCGAGGCCGTCTTCGACGACGGCTCACGGCTCGCGGTCGTCTCGAACCCGATCGGCGGGGGCGGCCTGGGCGCCGAGGCGCCGGGCGCGCTGCTGCCCGGTCCCGCGTACGAGGAGGCCGAGCCGGCGCTCGTCGTACGCGTCCGGAACACGGCGACGGTCCCGGTGAGCGTCACGTCCCACTTCCACTTCTTCGAGGCCAACCCGCGCCTCGACTTCGACCGGGCCGCCGCCTACGGCATGCGCCTCGCCATCCCGGCCGGGGCGTCCTTCCGCTTCGACCCGGGCGGCGAGGCCGAGGTCGGGCTCGTGCCGATCGGCGGCGCCCGCGTCGCCATCGGCTTCGCGGGCCTGGTCGACGGTGCGCTGGACGCGCCGGGCGCGAAGGAAGAAGCCCTGCGGCGCGCCGCCGCCTGCGGCTACCTGGGAATCTCGGGAGGAGATGTCTGATGGACCCGTACGAGTACGCATCCGTGCACGGCCCCCGCGCCGGCGACCGGGTCGTCCTGGGCGACTCCGGACTCGTCGTCCGCGTCGAGTCGGACTCCCAGAAGCCCGGCGACGAGTTCCTCGCGGGCTTCGGCAAGACCGCCCGCGACGGCCTCCACCTCAAGGCCGCGGCCGTCCGCGAGACCTGCGACGTCGTCATCAGCAACGTCCTGGTCATCGACGCCGTGCAGGGCATCCGCAAGGTGTCCATCGGCATCCGCGAGGGCCGGATCCACGCGATCGGGCGGGCCGGCAACCCCGACACCCTCGACGGCGTCGACGTCGTCGTCGGCACCGGCACCTCGATCGTCTCCGGCGAGGGCCTCATCGCCACCGCCGGCGCCGTCGACACCCACGTCCACCTGCTGTCGCCCCGGATCATGGAGGCCTCGCTCGCGAGCGGCGTCACCACGATCATCGGCCAGGAGTTCGGGCCCGTCTGGGGTGTCGGAGTCAACTCGCCCTGGGCGCTCAAGCACGCCTTCAGCGCCTTCGACGCGTGGCCGGTCAACATCGGCTTCCTGGCCCGCGGTTCCTCCTCGGACCCGGCGCCGCTCGTCGAGGCGCTCGCCGAGGGCGGAGCGTCGGGCTTCAAGGTCCACGAGGACATGGGCGCCCACACCCGGGCCCTGGACACCGCGCTGCGGGTGGCCGAGGAGCACGACGTCCAGGTCGCGCTGCACTCGGACGGCCTGAACGAGTGCCTGTCCGTCGAGGACACCCTCCGCGTCCTGGAAGGCCGTACGATCCACGCCTTCCACATCGAGGGCTGCGGCGGCGGACACGTCCCCAACGTCCTGAAGATGGCGGGCGTGCCGAACGTCATCGGCTCCTCCACCAACCCCACCCTGCCCTTCGGCCGCGACGCGGTCGCCGAGCACTACGGGATGATCGTCTCCGTCCACGACCTGAAGACCGACCTCCCGGGCGACGCCGCCATGGCGCGCGACCGGATCCGGGCCGGGACGATGGGCGCGGAGGACGTCCTGCACGACCTCGGCGCGATCGGGATCACCTCCTCCGACGCGCAGGGGATGGGAAGGGCCGGCGAGACCGTACGCCGGACCTTCGCCATGGCCGGGAAGATGAAGGCCGAGCTGGGCCCGATGGAGGGCGACGGCGCGCACGACGACAACGCGCGCGTGCTGCGCTACATCGCCAAGCTCACCATCAACCCGGCGATCGCCCACGGCCTCGCCCACGAGATCGGCTCGATCGAGGTCGGGAAGATGGCCGACATCGTGCTGTGGCGGCCGGAGTTCTTCGGCGCCAAGCCGCAGATGGTCATCAAGAACGGCTTCCCCGCGTGGGGGGTCGTGGGCGATCCGAACGCCGCCACCGACACCTGCCAGCCGCTGGTCCTCGGACCGCTGTTCGGCGCCCACGGTGCCGCTCCGGCCGAGCTCTCCGTCGCCTTCGTCGCCCAGGCCGCCGTCGACCTCGGCTCCGACTCCCTGCCGACCCGCCGCCGCCGCGTCGCCGTGCGCGGCACCCGCGGCATCGGCCCCGCCGACCTGGTCTTCAACTCCCGCGTCGGCGACGTGCAGGTCGACGGCCGGACCGGCCTCGTCTCGCTCGACGGCTCCCCGATCCGTTCCGAGGCGGCCGAGTCCGTCTCCCTCAACCGCCTCTACTTCCTCTAGGACCTGACTCATGACCTTCCGCATGCCCGCCGAGTGGATGCCGCACGAGCGCACCTGGATGGCCTGGCCCAGCCCCAACCCCACCTTCACCAACGACGAGGAGCTCGCCGAGGCCCGCGAGGCCTGGGCCTCGGTGGCCCGCGCCGTCCGCCGCTTCGAGCCGGTGACCGTGGTCGTCGCGCCCGGCGACGCCGATTCGGCCCGTGCGCTCCTGGGCCCGGAGATCGACCTGGTCGAGCGCGAGCTCGATGACGCCTGGATGCGGGACATCGGCCCGACCTTCGTCACCAACGGAACCGAACTCGCCGCCGTGGACTGGGTGTTCAACGGCTGGGGTGCCCAGGACTGGGCCCGCTGGGAGCACGACTCCAAGATCGCCCGCCATATCGCGGACGTGGCGGGAGTCCCCGTACTCTCGTCCCCCCTCGTGAACGAGGGCGGCGCGATCCACGTCGACGGCGAGGGCACCGTCCTCCTCACCGACACCGTCCAGCTCGGCCCGGGCCGCAACCCCGAGTGGACCCGCGAGCAGGTTGAGCAGGAGATCCACGCCAAGCTCGGCACGACCAAGGCGATCTGGCTCCCGCACGGCCTCGCCGGCGACTACGGCATGTACGGCACCCAGGGCCACGTCGACATCGTCGCCGCCTTCGCCCGCCCCGGCACGGTCCTCGTCCACAGCCAGCAGGACCCGGCCCACCCCGACTACGTGCGCTCGAAGATGTACGTGGAGATCCTGCGCGGCCAGACGGACGCGCAGGGCCGCCCGCTGGAGGTCATCGAGGTCCCGGCCCCCACCGTCCTGAAGGACGAGGAGGGCGAGTGGGTCGACTACTCGTACATCAACCACTACCTGTGCAACGGCGGCGTGGTCCTGTGCGGCTTCGACGACCCGAACGACGAGGTCGCGGCCGAGATCTTCCGCCGCCTCTTCCCCGAACGCCACGTGGTCCTGGTCGACGCCCGCCCGATCTTCGCGGGCGGCGGCGGCATCCACTGCATCACGCAGCAGCAGCCGGCGGTCTGAGGCGTTCCGCAGGTGCCGGCGGGGGTGAGGTAGAACATACGGGTGAGTCAGAGCAGCAACCCCACCCCCTCCTCCCACCCCCGTCGGCGCAACCAGGCCGCGCCGCCCCGTGAGGACGTGCTCGCCGCGGCGATGGGCACCATCGCCGAGCGGGGGCTCGACGGGCTGACCATGGCCGGGCTCGGGCGTGAGGTCGGGATGAGCAGTGGGCACCTGCTCTACTACTTCCGCACCAAGGACGAGCTCCTGCTGCAGACCCTGGAGTGGAGCGAGGGGCGGCTCGGGGCCGAGCGGAGTGCTCTGCTGTCCCGGCCGGGGACGGTGCGCGACCGGCTCGACGGGTACGTCGAGGTGTACGTGCCCGCCGGTCCCCGGGACCCGCACTGGACGCTCTGGCTGGAGGTCTGGAACCGCTCGCAGAACGCCGACGACGACGCCCGTGCCCGGCAGGCCGCCATCGAGGGGGCCTGGCACCGGGACCTCGTCGCGATCCTCGCCGAGGGCGTCTCGCGCGGGGAGTTCCGGGCCGTCGACCCGGACCGCTTCGCCACCCGGATGCGGGCCCTGCTCGACGGCTTCAGCGTGCACGTCGCCGTCGGCATCCCGGGTACGGGACGGGAGCAAGTCCTCGACCACGTGCGGGAGTTCATCACCGAAACATTGATCTCGCGAACGTAACGCACGCAAGTACTCCCGATCGTTGCCCCTCACCGCCTTGTGACCCGCGGAGCGCTTCCGGCACGGTTCCTGCCCATGGGACGAGAGCACTGGAAGAAGATCTGGGTCGGTTCGGCGGGCAACATGGTCGAGTGGTTCGACTGGTTCGTGTACGCGAGCTTCGCCACCTACTTCGCGGGGGCCTTCTTCCCCGAGGGCGACGACACCGCCAAGCTCATGAACACCGCCGGGATCTTCGCCGTCGGCTTCTTCATGCGCCCCGTCGGCGGCTGGCTCCTCGGCCGGGTCGGCGACCGGAAGGGCCGCAAGGCCGCGCTCACCCTCACCGTGACGCTGATGTCCGCCTCCGCCGTGCTGATCGCGATCGCGCCCACGTACTCCGTCGCCGGATACGGCGGCGCCGTCGTCCTCCTCGTCGCCCGCCTCCTCCAGGGCCTCTCCGTCGGCGGCGAGTACGCGGCCAGCGCCACCTACCTCACCGAGGCCTCCGCGCCCGAGCACCGCGGCTTCGCCTCCAGCTTCCAGTACGTGTCGATGACCGCCGGCCAGATCCTCGGCCTCGGCCTGCTGCTCGTCCTCCAGCACACCCTCTCCGCCGAGGCCCTGCACGGCTGGGGCTGGCGCATCCCCTTCGTCATCGGCGCCCTCGGCGCGGCCGTCGTCTTCTACCTGCGGCGGAACATGCTGGAGACGGAGGTGTACGAGGAGACCGCCGACACCGGGGTCGCCCGCGGCCGGCAGGGCACCCTCAAGGCGCTGTGGGCGCACAAGCGGGAGGCCTTCCTCGTCGTCGCGCTCACCATGGGCGGGACCGTGGCCTACTACACGTACACCACCTACCTCACCAAGTACCTGTCCAACTCCGCCGGGCTCCCCAAGCGGACCGCCACCCTCGTCTCCTTCTGCGCCCTGATCGTCTTCGCCTGTCTGCAGCCGCTGGCCGGCCGGCTCTCCGACCGGATCGGGCGCCGCCCGCTCCTCATCACCTTCGCGGTCGGCTCCACTCTCCTCACCGTCCCGATCCTGACGCTGCTCAAGCGCGCGGGCTCCTTCTGGCCGGCCCTCGGCCTCTCGCTCCTCGCGCTGGTCGTCGTCACCGGCTACACCTCGATCAACGCCTGCGTGAAGGCCGAGCTCTTCCCGACCGGCATCCGCGCCCTCGGCGTCGCCCTGCCGTACGCGATCGCCAACGCCCTCTTCGGCGGCACCGCCGAGTACGTGGCGCTCTGGTTCAAGAACGCCGGCGTCGAGGCGGGCTTCTCCTGGTACGTGGCGGGCTCCGCGGCCGTCTCCCTGGTCGTCTACCTGGCGATGCGGGAGACCCGTGACATCGACCTGGGCCGCGTCGGCGCCGCCGCCCCCGAGCGCAAGGAAGATCAGCTGCCCGTATCGTGAGACCGCCGTCCCGTCGGTCCCGTACCTGTGTCAGACTTCCGGCGTGCTTGCTACCACGATGATTATCGGCAGCGGCGCGCCGGTCCGCAGTGGCCACTGAATCGCGGCAAGACCCCCGCGGCAGTGGACACCGTGCCCCAGACCCGCGCGCAGACCTCTCGCACCCGCGAGGGGTTTTTTCGTTTTCCGGCCCCACCCACGCCGGAAGCGGACGACGCGTGAGAATGGGGGCAAGTGGATCCATACCTTCCGGAGCCACATCCGACAGGAGCCATCACAGCCATGACCACGGAGAACGCCGAGGGCTCGCGCCTCGACGACAGCTTCCATGTCTTCGACACGACGCTGCGCGACGGGGCGCAGCGTGAAGGCATCAACCTCACCGTCGCGGACAAGCTGACCATCGCCCGGCACCTCGACGAGTTCGGCGTCGGCTTCATCGAGGGCGGCTGGCCCGGCGCCAACCCGCGCGACACGGAGTTCTTCGCCCGCGCCCGGCAGGAGATCGCGTTCAAGAACGCGCAGCTCGTCGCCTTCGGCGCCACCCGCAGGGCCGGCGGCAGCGCCGCCGAGGACCCGCAGGTCAAGGCGCTCCTCGACTCCGGCGCCCCGGTGATCACCCTGGTCGCGAAGTCGCACGACCGGCACGTCGAGCTCGCCCTGCGCACCACCCTCGACGAGAACCTGGAGATGGTCCGCGACACCGTCGCCCACCTGGTCTCCCAGGGCCGCAGGGTCTTCGTCGACTGCGAGCACTTCTTCGACGGCTACAAGGCGAACCCGGACTACGCCAAGGCCGTCGTCCGCGCCGCGCACGAGGCCGGCGCCGACGTCGTCATCCTCTGCGACACCAACGGCGGCATGCTGCCCGCGCAGATCCAGGCCGTCGTCGCCACCGTGATCGCCGACACCGGCGCCCGGCTCGGCATCCACGCCCAGGACGACACCGGCTGCGCCGTCGCCAACACCCTCGCCGCCGTGGACGCGGGCGCCACGCACGTCCAGTGCACCGCCAACGGCTACGGCGAGCGGGTCGGCAACGCCAACCTCTTCCCCGTGGTCGCGGCCCTGGAGCTCAAGTACGGCAAGCGGGTCCTCCCCGAGGGCGCGCTCGCCGAGATGACCCGGATCTCGCACGCCATCGCCGAGGTCGTCAACCTCACCCCCTCCACCCACCAGCCGTACGTCGGCGTCTCCGCCTTCGCCCACAAGGCCGGACTGCACGCCTCCGCGATCAAGGTGGACCCCGACCTCTACCAGCACATCGACCCCGAGCTGGTCGGCAACACCATGCGGATGCTCGTCTCCGACATGGCGGGCCGCGCCTCCATCGAGCTCAAGGGCAAGGAGCTCGGCGTCGACCTGGGCGGTGACCGCGAGCTCGTCGCCCGGGTCGTCGAGCGGGTCAAGGAGCGCGAGCTCAAGGGCTACACGTACGAGGCCGCCGACGCCTCCTTCGAGCTGCTGCTCCGCGAGGAGGCCGAGGGCCGGGCCCGCCGCTACTTCCGTACGGAGTCCTGGCGGGCGATCGTCGAGGACCGCCCCGACGGCACCCACGCCAACGAGGCCACGGTGAAGCTCTGGGCCAAGGGTGAGCGGATCGTCGCCACCGCCGAGGGCAACGGCCCGGTCAACGCCCTCGACAAGGCGATCCGGGTCGGCCTGGAGCGGATCTACCCGCAGCTCGCCAAGTTCGAGCTGATCGACTACAAGGTCCGCATCCTGGAGGGCCGCCACGGCACCGAGTCCACGACCCGGGTTCTGATCACCACCAGTGACGGCAACGGCGAGTGGTCCACGGTCGGCGTCGGCGAGAACGTCATCGCGGCGTCCTGGCAGGCCCTGGAGGACGCCTTCACGTACGGGCTGCTGCGGGCCGGGGTCGACCCCGCCGAATAGCCCTGTATGTTCGGTTTGGTCCGGTTCGGGTAGCGTCGAACCATGAGGACCAGGGCGATATCCACAGGGTCGGCCCTCGGCGGGCTGATACTCCTCCTGCTCATGGTCCTGGCGCCCGTCGCGGGCGCCAGGGCCACGGGCGTGTCCGACGCGGCCGCCGCCCTGAAACAGGGCCCGGTGTACGTCGACCCCGGCGCCGCGGGCCAGATCTCCACGGCCGACGCCAAGGCGCTCGCGCAGAAGATCAAGGACGCGGACAAGCCGCTCTTCGTGGCGGTGCTGCCCGCGAACGCGCAGTTCCCGCCGGAGAACCTCTTCCAGAACCTGCGCACACAGACCGGCATCACGGGTCTCTACGCGATCCGTCTCGGCGACGGCTTCGACGCCCGCGCCGACCGCTCGGTGATGTCCCGGGACGCCGTGGACAACCTGGTCACCTCCGTACGCCGGCCCGGCGCCGACGCGGCCACCGAGCTGAACAACTTCGTCGACCAGGCCCTGCCGGTGATGCGCGGCTCCGCCCCGGCCTCCTGGGGCTCCGCGGGCACGAACGACTCCGGGGTCCCCGTCGCCGGGCTCGTCACCCTCGGCGCGGTCGTCGTCGCCGGCGGCGCGGGCGCCTACGCCGTCGTCCGCCGCAACCGCCTCCGCAAGGAGGCCGAGGAGCGCGCCGCGCTCGACCGGCTCCGGGTCGTGGTCGACGAGGACATCACCGCCTTCGGCGAGGAACTCGAACGCCTCGACTTCCACCCCGCCGAGCGCGGCGCCGACGACGCCATGCGCGGCGACTACGAGCGCGCCCTCGACTCCTACGACCGCGCCAAGTCCCTCATGGGCGCGGTCACCAGGCCGCACGAGGTCCGCGGTGTCACCCAGGCCCTGGAGGACGGCCGCTTCTCCCTCGCCGTCCTCGCCGCCCGCCGCGAGTCCCGCCCGCTCCCGGAGCGCCGGCCGCCCTGCTTCTTCGACCCCCGGCACGGGCCGTCCACCACGGACCGCACCTGGAGTCCGCCCGCCGGTTCGGCCCGCGAGGTCCCGGTCTGTGCCGCCGACGCGGCCCGCCTCGACGACGGCCTCGACCCCGCCGCCCGCACCGTCGACACCGACACCGGCCGCCGCCCGTACTGGGAGGCGGGCCCCGCCTACGGCCCCTGGGCCGGCGGCTACTTCGGCGGCGGCATGCTCCCCGGCCTCCTCGTGGGCACCATGCTCGGCTCCATGCTCGCCACCCCGGCGTACGCCTCCGAGTACGGCGGCGGGGACTTCCAGGGCGGCGACTTCTCCGGCGCCGACTTCAGCTCCGGCGACTTCGGTTCGAGCGACTTCGGCGGCGGGGACTTCGGGGGCGGCGGGGACTTCGGCGGGGGCGGCGGTTTCGACGGAGGCGGCGGGTTCTAGGCCGCCCCGAGAGAGTCACACCAGCGGCTTCACCGACATCAGCAGGTGGCGGTGGGTCGCGTCCGGGCCGTCGGTGAGCAGGGCGCGCTGGCCGGGGCCGAGGAGGTGGAAGTGGACCTCGGGGGCGTCCAGGGAGCCCAGGGCGTCCAGGAGGTAGCCCGGGTTGAAGGCGACCGTCAGGGACTCCGCCCCGGTGAGGACGGCCGGGAGGCGCTGGGAGGCCACGTCGTCCTCGTAACCCGCCTGGAGATGGAGGCCGGCGGAGGAGAAGGCCAGCTGGACCGGGCTGTCGCCCTCCGCGACGACCGCGACCCGCTTGACGGCCTCGGCCAGCGGGGCCCGCTCGGTGACGGCGAGGGCGTGCTCGCCGAGGGCGAAGAGCTTGTCGTGGCGGGGGAGCCGGCCGTCGAGCAGCCGGGTGGTCGTGCGGGTGCCGCCGCTCTCGAAGCCGAGGGAGCCGGAGTCGAGGGCGAGGCGGGCCGGGCCCGTGCCCGCGAGGGAGCGGGCGATCTCGGTGAGACGGCGGGCCGGGACGACCACGTCGGCGCCCTCCGCGGGGGCACCGGCCTCCGGCTGCCACTCCAGGGTGCGGACCGCGTACCGGTAGCGGTCGGTGGCGGCCAGCGTCATCCTCGCGCCGTCCAGGGCGAGCCGTATCCCGGTCAGGACGGGCAGCGAGTCGTCACGGCCCGCCGCGACGGCGACCTGGCCGACCGCCACGGCGAAGGCGTCCCCGTCCACGAGCCCGCGGACCTCGGGCAGCGCGGGCGCGGCCGGGTAGTCGTCGAGCGGCAGCAGGGAGAGGCCGAAGCGGGCGTCGCCCGAGGTCACCGAGAGACGGGCGCCCTCCACGGCGAGCTCGGCGGGGCCCTTGGGCAACACCTTGCAGATGTCGAGCAGGCGCCGGCCGAGGACCAGAGCCCGGCCGTCGACGGCGGTGTCGGCCTCGACCTCGACGCGGGCCGAGGCCTCGTGGTCGAGGCCCGAGACGCGCAGTCCGCCGTCCGCCGCCTCCAGCAGCAGGCCGCCGAGGACGGGCATGGGGGAGCGGGCCGGCAGAACGCGCGCGGCCCAGGCCACGGCGTCCGTCAACACGGCGCTGTCGATGCGGAATTCCATGCCGGCGACGCTAGCCGCCCCCACTGACAACGCCGCCGCAGACAAGGGCAGTCGGGCGCCGGACCGACGGTTCCGGGCAGGGGAACGTCTGGTCCCGGCGGTCGTCGAGGCGGCGGCGAAGCTCGTCTGACCTGCGCGATCGTGCTGCCGGGCGATGCGAGATCGTAACCGGCGGGGGCCCGCCGCGCCCCTACGATCCTCGTCATGATCATCCTTGCCGTCGACACCTCCTCGGAGGCCTACGCCCAGGGCCAGGCCATCGGGGCGCTCCTCGTCGCCCTCCTGGCCGCAGCCCTGGTGTGGCGCTTTACCCGCTCCTGGCGCCACGAGACCCCGGGCCCCCGCGCCGCGGCCTCGCCCCTGCCGCTCGCCGAGGCCGCGGTGGCCGACGCGCGCGTCACGGACGGCGGCACCGACGGTTCCTGGGCGCGGGCCCGCCGCCGGCGGACGATCGTCCTCGGGGTGGTCGCGCTGATCGTCGCCCTCGGGGTCACGAAGGCGCTCTCGTACGAGGGGCAGCCCCCGGCCGCGCGGTCGGGCGCCGGTTCCGCCGAGGCGGCCCTGGCCTCGGCGAAGCCGGGCGAGACCGTCCGGGCCCGGGTCGTCGAGGGGCCCGCTCGGGTCGGCGAGTACCGGATCCTCACGGGGGACGACCCGTTGAAGGGGAAGAAGAAGCCGAGCGGCAAGCTGTGGTACTACGACCGGAACGGCGACGGCGCCCCGGACCTGATGCTCGGCATCAACGCCGTCGAATGGGATCCCTCGCTCCTCGCCGAGAAGCAGAAGGACACGCTCGACCAGGAACTGCGGAACTTCTTCGCCGGAGCCAAGGCGGAGGACGTCACCGCCTTCGACGCCGGCCCCTGGGGCGGGAAGCTGAGCTGCGGGACCCTCGCGGCGTCCGGGACGACGCTGTGCGCGTGGACCGATGCCGAGACCTTCGGCAGCGTGCTGGCCGGGGGAGGCGGCGACCTCGCCGGGGCCGCGAAGACCGCCCTCGCCTTCCGGACCGCCTCCGAGAAGCGCGGCTGACGCCCGGTACGCCGGGAAACGCCGAGCGCCCGTCTTCCGCCGAAGCTGCGGAGGACGGGCGCGCTCGTGTGTCCGGGAAGCCGGACGGTGCCGGACGGGGCCCTACGGGCCGGACGGGGTTCCCGGAAGGGATCAGGCGGCGTTCTTGATCGCGGAGATGTCGAAGTTCAGCTTGACCTTGTCGCTGACCATGACGCCACCGGTCTCCAGGGCCGCGTTCCAGGTCAGGCCCCAGGCGGAGCGCAGGATCTCGGCAGAGCCCTCGAAGCCGACGCGCTCGTTGCCGTAGACGTCCGTCGCGGTGCCGTTGAACTCCAGGTCGATGGCGAGCGGCTTGGTGACGTCCTTGATGGTCAGGTCACCGTTGATCCGGTACTTGTCGCCGCCCAGCTGCTCGGCGCTCGTGGAGCGGAAGCTCATCAGCGGGAACTGCTCGGCGTCGAAGAAGTCGCCGCTGCGCAGGTGGCCGTCGCGGTCGCCGATGCCGGTGTCGATGGAGGCGATCTTGACGTCGATCGAGGCGGTGGAGGCGCCCGGGTTCGAGCCGTCGAGCTTCAGCGCGCCCTCGTGCTCGGCGAAGGTGCCGCGGACGTTGGTGACCATCGCGTGACGGACGGTGAAGCCGATGCTGCTGTGGGCCGGGTCGATGGTGTAGTCGCCGGTCAGGGCGGCCAGGGCCGGGTCGACGGGGAGGGTGGCGGTAGCAGTGGCGGACTCGGTGTTCTTGCGGCCGAAGAGACCCATGACGTGCTCCTTGTCGGTGTTTGTTGAACCTTCAACGAGAACGACTGTAGCCCTATTCCGTTCAACATTCAACATCTGCGGAAGAAGTTCACCCGGACGAGATCTGCAGGGCACCGACGCCCTCTGGCGGACGCGCGTAGAACTACGGCACCATCTCCCTGCGCGACGAGCACCACCTGCACAGCCGTCCCCACCCGTCACGGTCACCAGCAGGAGGCAACCCCCGTGAAGCTCCGCTCCGTCCTCACCGCACTCGGCCTCGTCCTGGGCGCGCTCTTCGCCCCCGGATTCGGCGCCCTCTCCACCGCCACCGACGCCCACGCCGTCACCAAGATCAGCCACGCCACCGCGACCTCGATGTTCCGCTCGTCCGGGATCACCTGGTCCTCGTCCGGCAACTGCTCGGACCGCAACAACTCCACCTGCACGTCCTTCGAGCAGCTCAACCTCGCCACCGCCCAGGGCGCCCAGACCCTCAAGAGCGCCAGCGGCTGCGCCCTCAACATCACCGGCGGCACCGAGACCGGCCACGCGAGCGGCACCTACTCGCACTGGAACGGCTACAAGCTCGACTTCAGCAAGTACACCTGCGTCGGGAACTACATCAAGAACACCTTCACCTACATCGGGCTGCGCGGCGACGGGGCCCCGCAGTGGAAGTCCGGCGCGGGCAACGTCTACGCCGACGAGGGCAACCACTGGGACGTGACCTTCTACAACTGCGGCGGCTGCTGACCCGCACCCGCGCCGACGCCGACGAACCCCCTCCGGTGGTCACTTGGACTAACCGAAGGGGGTTCTTGGACTGGAGGGGCCCGCGCGGCGCGATCTCGTTGACGGTGCCGCCGCGGCGCGGCTGACTGGTCCGCATGTCCCTCCCCCTCTCACCCAGACTCCGTGCGGCCTGCGCGCTCGCGGCAGCCTCGGCCACGGTGTTCGCCCTGTCCGGGCCCGCCCTCGCCGAAGGCGCCACGGCCGCCACCGCCACCGCCGACACCGTCATAGGCTCCGACCAGCTCTCCGTCGCCGTCGCCGAGGACTTCCCCCGCGTCCTCTCGTACACCGACCGCGCGAGCGGCGCCCGCCTCCTCGGGAGTACGGCCCCGGTCACGCAGGTCGTGCTCAACGGCACCGCGCACGCCGTCCAGGCCAAGGGCGCCCCCGTCCTGACCGCGACCTCCGCCGCGTACACCCTCGCCTTCCCCGACCTGCCCGGCGTCGAGCTCGACGCCCGGCTGAGCGTCGACGGACGCACCACCACCTTCCGGGTGACCGCCGTCCGCGACACCGAGATCTTCCGCGTCGGCACCATCGACGTCCCCGGCCACGACCTGGTCTCCGTCGGCTCCTCGGACACCGGCGCCGCCACCGCCTTCACCCGGCTCGACCCCGACTCCACCCGTACCGCCGACGTCTTCGCCCAGGTCACCGACGCCACCGCCACCGAGGCGAACCCGGTCGGCGCGAGCTACGCGATCGTCAACACCGGCCGGCTCGCCGCCGCGGTCGAGTCCAACTCCAGCTACGACAAGCCCTCCGGCGCCTCCGCCCGCGACGGCGCCCGCTTCTGGCACCAGGCCCGCAAGACCGGCACCGAGACCCGCGTCGGCGTCTGGTCCGGCCAGTGGACCTACCGCGGAGCCGGCGCCCCCCGGCCCGAGAGCGGCGACAACCTGCCCTGGGCGAAGGTCGTCGTCACCCCCGACGCCAACGCCGACGGCACCACCGACTGGCAGGACGGCGCCGTCGCCTTCCGCACGATCGGGATCAAGGCCCCCGGCAGCGAGCAGACACCCGACCGGGTCGTTGCCCACATCCCGTTCAACTTCGCCTCCCAGGCCACCCACCCCTTCCTGCGCACCCTCGACGACGTCAAACGGATCTCGCTCTCCACCGACGGACTCGGCCAGTTCGCGCTGCTCAAGGGGTACGGCTCCGAGGGCCACGACTCCGCCCACCCCGACTACGGCGGCAACTACAACAAGCGGGCCGGCGGCCTCGCCGACCTCAACACCCTCCTGCGCGAGGGCAGGAAGTGGGGCGCGGGCTTCGGCGTCCACGTGAACGCCACCGAGTCGTACCCCGAGGCCCACCACTTCAGCGAGACCCTCGTCGACAAGACGAAGCCCGGCTGGAACTGGCTCAACCAGAGCTACTACATCGACCAGCGCCGGGACGTGAACAGCGGCGACCTCGCCCGCCGCTTCCAGCAGCTCCGCGACGAGACCGACCCCAACCTGTCGATGCTCTACATCGACGTCTACTACACGCACGGCTGGATCGCCGACAAGACGATGCAGGCCGTCCAGGCGCAGGGCTGGAACGTCGCCACCGAGTGGTCCGAGAAGTTCGAACGGGCCTCCCTCTGGTCCCACTGGGCCAACGACCTCGACTACGGCGGCGCCACCAACAAGGGCCTCAACTCGCAGATCATCCGCTTCATCCGCAACGGCGAGAAGGACGTCTGGAACAACCACCCGGTCCTCGGCCAGACCGCCCTCGTCGACTTCGAGGGCTGGACCGGCGAGACCGACTGGAACGCCTTCTCCGCCAACATCTGGCAGCGCAACCTCCCCGCCAAGTACCTCCAGCAGCAGAAGATCACCCGCTGGAACGGCGACGACATCACCTTCACCGGCGGCGTCCGCGGCACCGTCGAGAACGGCCGGCGCACCTTCTACGAGAACGGCCGCAAGGTCCTCGACGGCGAGAGCTACCTGCTCCCCTGGGACGGCGGAAAGAAGCTCTACCACTACAACAAGTCCGGCGGGAAGACCAGTTGGGCCGTCCCCGGCTCCACGCGCGCGTACACCGTGTACAAGCTCACCGACAACGGGCGCGTGAAGACCGCCACCGTGCGCCCCTCCGGCGGACGGATCACCCTCGACGCGGTCGCCGGACAGCCCTACGTCCTCTACCCGGACAGCGCCCCCGCGCAGACCGCCCCGCGGTGGGGCCAGGGCACCCCGGTGAAGGACCCCGGCTTCAACGACGCGAAGCTCGGCGCCTGGACCAAGGCCGGCACCGTCACCCGTGACACCGACGCGCAGGGCCGCACCGGCGCGAAGCTCGGCGGCACCGCCACCGCCTCGGTCCGGCAGCAGATCACCGGCCTCACTCCCGGCAAGCGGTACACCGCCTCCGCCCTGATCGAGGTCGAACCCGGGAAGACCCGCCCCACCACCCTCTCCGCCGGCGGCGCCTCCGTCACCGTCGAGCGCTCCTCCCTGGAGAACCAGGTCGCCGCCTCCGACTGGAACGGCACCCGGCTCCAGCGCGCCAAGGTCACCTTCACCGCACCCGCCGACGGATCCGTCCCGCTGCGGATCGAGGCCGCGAGCGGCAGCGCGGCGACCGTCCGGATCGACGACGTACGGATCGTCGCGAACGACCCGGCCACGAAGGCGGGCACGGTCGCGTACGAGGACTTCGAGGCCGTCGACCAGGGCTGGGGCCCCTTCCTCAAGGGCGACGCCGGCGGCACCACCGACCCCCGCACCCACATCGCCCAGCTGCACGCCCCGTACACCCAGGCCGGCTGGAACGGAAAGCTGATCGACGACGTCATCGGCGGCGCCGAGAGCCTCAAGTCGCACGACGAGAACAGCGGACTCGTCTACCGGACCGCGCCCTGGACCGTCCCGATGAAGGACGGCCACAGCTACCGCGTGGAGTACGACTACCAGTCCAGCCACGCGGGCGCGTACGAGTGGGTCACCGGCTACGACCGTACGAACGGCAACGGACCGGCCGTCGAGACCCGCCGCACCCCCCTCGGGCTGCAGAGGACCACCGGGCACTTCGCCGAGACCGTCACCGCCGGCTGCGGCGACACCTGGACCGGTCTGCGCAAGCGCGCGGACGCCCCGGAGGGCGCCGACTTCGTCCTCGACGGCTTCACCGTCACCGACCTCGGCCCGGCCGCCGAACGCGCCGCCTGCGGCACGCTCACCGTCACCGCGCCCGAGACCCTGGAGCCCGGCCGCCCGAACCAGGTCACGGCCACCTTCGGCAACGACGAGGCCGCCGACGTCACCGGCGCCCAGGCCGTCCTCGCCCTCCCCGAGGGCTGGACCGCCGAACCCGCCGCGCCCGTCGCCCTCGGCACGGTCGCCCCGGGAGCGAAGGCCACCGCCACCTGGCAGGTGACACCCCCGGTGGACGCGGCCTACCAGCCGTACCCGCTGGGCGCCTCCGTCGCGTACGGCCTGAGCGGCGCCCCCCGGAAGCTGACCGCCGCCACCACCGTCCGCACCCTGCCCCCGCCGCCCACCGCCGACAGCTGGGCCAGCGACCTCGACTGGACCTCGGCCGCCAACGGCTGGGGACCCGTCGAGCGGGACCTCTCCAACGGCGAGACCGGCACCGGCGACGGCTCCCCGCTGCGGATCGGCGGCGTGGCCCACGCCAAGGGCCTGGGCACCCACGCCCCGGCCAGGGTCCGCTACTACCTCGGCGGCCGGTGCACCTCGCTCACCGCCGAGGTCGGCGTGGACGACGTCCAGACCACCCGGGGCAGCGTCCAGTTCAGCGTCCTCGCGGACGGCACGGAGAAGGTGAAGTCCCCGGTCCTCAGGGCCGCGGACCAGGCCTGGCCGCTCACCGCCGACGTCACCGGCGCCTCCTACGTCGACCTGGTGGTCGGCGACGGCGGCGACGGGAACGGCAACGACCACGCGGACTGGGGGAGCGCCCGCTTCCACTGCGGGAGCTGACGCCCCCACCAGGACAGCAAGCGCTTGCCGTGCTCATTGATTGCGTCGGAAAAGGGGTGTTACACCGGGCGCCGACCGGTCTCCACCACTTCCCCCGGGAGGCTCCCGTGTCCCTGCCCCTCTGGTCCCGCCGCACCTTCCTGAGCACGACGGCCGCCGCCGCGGCCGCCCTCGCCCTCGCCCCCTCCGCCCACGCGGCCGACGAGTTCGAGGCGCTGCGGCTCCGCTGGCTCGACCTCCAGCTCGGCTCCGGCTTCGACGCCGGGGCCGAGCCCTACGCCGGCAAGCTCGCCGAGACGGGCACGCTCGCGCGTGCCTTCCGCGCGAGCATGGCCGCCACCCCCACCTCGCTCTGGCCCGACGCCCCCTTCGACCCGCCGGCCGGCATCTCCCAGAGCTACAGCCGCCTGTGGACCATGACCCAGGCGTTCCTCCAGCCCGGCACCGGCCTCACCGGCGACGAGAGCCTGCTCTCCGACGTGCTGCGCGGCCTCGACCACCTCTCCGCCACGGTCTACCGGGCGGGCGCCCCGCGCTACGGCAACTGGTGGGAGTGGCAGATCGGGGCGCCCCGCCTCCTCATGGACATCGTCGCCGCGCTCCACCCCCGCCTCGGCGCCGAGCGCGTCGCCGCCGCCTGCGCCGCCGTCGACCATTTCGTGCCCGACTCGGTCCTCGCGAACTACTCCGGCACCTCCACCGGCGCCAACCGCGTCGACCTCTGCCGCTCGGTCGCCCTGCGGGGCGTCCTCGGCGCGAACCCCGCCAAGATCGCGCTCGCCCGCGACGCCCTCTCGCCCGTCTTCCCGTACGTGACCCAGGGCGACGGCCTCTACGCCGACGGCTCCTTCGTCCAGCACACCTGGGTCGCCTACTCCGGCACCTACGGTCAGGTCATGCTCGACGGCCTCGGCCGGCTCTTCACCCTCCTCGCCGGCTCCACCTGGGCCGTGACCGACCCGAACCGCCAGATCGTCCTGGACAGCGTCGAGAAGGCCTACGCGCCCTTCATCTACGACGGCCTGATGATGGACAGCGTCAACGGACGTGCCATCAGCCGCGGCTACCTCAAGAACGACGACCGCCGGATCATGCGCTCCGACCACTTCCACGGCCAGGGCGTCATCGCGGCCATCGCCCTCCTCGCGGGCGGCGCGTCGGCCGCCGAGCGGGACCGCTGGCACGCGCGCGTGAAGGGGTGGATCGAGCGCGACACCGTCTCCCCGGTCCTGGCGGCCCGCCAGTTCGGCGTCGCCGACCTCGCGCGGCTGCACGCCGTGGCCGCGTCCCCCGTCCCCGCCGCCCCCGAACCGACCGGCCACCGGCTCTTCGCCGCCATGGACCGGGCCGTCCACCGCCGCCCCGGCTGGGCCGCCAACATCTCCATGGCCTCGAACCGGATCACGTACTACGAGTGCGGCAACGGCGAGAACCCGCGCGGCTGGCACACCGGCGCCGGGATGCTCTCCTGGTGGACCCCGGACCTCGGCGACCAGTACACCGACTGGTTCTGGCCCACCGTCGACCCGTACCGCCTCCCCGGCACCACGGTCTCGACCAAGCGCCTCGCGGACCGGGCGGGCGGCGAGTGGGGCGCGCCCCGGCCGGCCGTCCGCTGGGTCGGCGGGGCCACCGACGGCGAGTACGCGGCCGTCGGCCAGCACCTCAAGGGCCTCGGCTCCACCCTGGAGGCCCGAAAGTCCTGGTTCTGCGCGGCGGACGCGGTCGTCTGCCTGGGCGCCGGGATCACCGCGACGGACGGCGTGCCGGTCGAGACGGTCGTCGACAACCGCAACCTCGGCGGGAACGGCCCCGCGGAACTCGCCACCGGCGAGGGCTGGGCCCATCTGGAGGGCCACGGCGGCTGGGTCTTCCCCGAGGGGACCGGGAACCTGCGGACCCTGCGCGAGGACCGCGCCGGCGCGTGGAGCGACATCAACACCACCAGCTCCACCGAGCGAGTGACCCGCCGCTACCAGATTCTCTGGCTGGACCACGGCACGGACCCGGTCGCCGCCTCGTACGTCTACCTCCTGATGCCCGGCGCCTCCCCGCGGACCCTCGCCGCCCGCGCCGCCGACCCCGGCTGGCTGCACGTTCTCGACAACACCGCCGAGCGGCAGGCGGTCGCCGTCCCGTCCCTCGGACTGACCGCGGCGAACTTCTGGCAGGCCGGTACGGTGGGACCCCTCACCGTCACCGCGCCCGCGAGCGTCCTCGTCCGGCGCCGCCGCTCGGTCCTCGACCTGAGGGTCTCCGAGCCGCTCCGCACGGGGCAGCCGCTGGAGCTGCAGTGGAACCGTCCGGTCCGCCGGGTGGTCGCCCACGACCCGTCGGTGGAGGTCCTCGCCACCGGGCCCGCGCTCCGGCTGCGGATCACCCCGGGTACCGGGGGGACGACCCATGGTTGCGAGGTTCTCCTCTAGGTCTATGTCGGAACCCCACAAACACAGGGGGTGCCTGGCTGTTGACTCGGGCTGGACGGGCAAGGGTTCTGTCCAGCCCCACCAGGATTCGACACGCGAGACTGTACGGAGTCGACGGCGGGGTTTTCTTGCGTGACTTCGTAGGGTCGGAACATGACCGTTGTGGACCAGATCCCGAGCGAGCCCGCTGACGCCCGTGGCCGAGTGGCCGAGCTGCACGTCCTGCGCGAGCAGGCGCTCCGTGGCCCGAGTGACCGCGCTACCGAGGCCCAGCACGCGAAGGGCAAGCTGACGGCGCGTGAGCGCATCGAGCTGCTGCTCGACCCTGGTTCCTTCAGCGAGGTCGAGCAGCTGCGCCGGCACCGCGCACAGGGCTTCGGCCTGGAGGCCAGGAAGCCGTACACCGACGGTGTCATCACCGGCTGGGGCACGGTCGAGGGCCGCACGGTCTTCGTCTACGCGCACGACTTCCGGATCTTCGGCGGCGCCCTGGGCGAGGCCCACGCCACGAAGATCCACAAGATCATGGACATGGCCATCGCGGCCGGTGCGCCGCTGGTCTCCCTGAACGACGGCGCCGGCGCCCGTATCCAGGAGGGCGTCTCGGCGCTCGCCGGCTACGGCGGCATCTTCCAGCGCAACACCAAGGCCTCGGGTGTCATCCCGCAGATCTCGGTGATGCTCGGCCCGTGCGCCGGCGGCGCCGCCTACAGCCCGGCGCTCACGGACTTCGTGTTCATGGTCCGTGAGACCTCGCAGATGTTCATCACCGGCCCGGACGTCGTCAAGGCGGTCACCGGCGAGGAGATCACCCAGAACGGCCTCGGCGGCGCCGACGTCCACGCCGAGACCTCCGGCGTCGCGCACTTCGCGTACGACGACGAGGAGACCTGCATCGCGGAGGTCCGCTACCTCCTGTCGATGCTCCCGCAGAACAACCGCGAGAACCCGCCGACCGTCGCCTCCGAGGACCCGGCCGACCGCCGCTCCGACGTCCTCCTCGACCTCGTGCCCGCCGACGGCAACCGCCCGTACGACATGCACAAGGTCATCGAGGAGCTCGTCGACGACGGCGACTACCTGGAGATCCACGAGCGCTGGGCCCGCAACATCATCTGCGCCCTGGCCCGGCTCGACGGCCAGGTCGTCGGCATCGTCGCCAACCAGCCCCAGTCGCTCGCCGGTGTCCTCGACATCGAGGCCTCCGAGAAGGCCGCGCGCTTCGTGCAGATGTGCGACGCCTTCAACATTCCGATCATCACTCTTCTGGACGTCCCCGGCTTCCTTCCCGGCGTCGACCAGGAGCACGGTGGAATCATCAGGCACGGCGCGAAGCTGCTCTACGCCTACTGCAACGCGACCGTGCCCCGGATCTCCCTGATCCTGCGCAAGGCCTACGGCGGCGCCTACATCGTGATGGACTCCCAGTCCATCGGCGCCGACCTGACGTACGCCTGGCCCACCAACGAAATCGCGGTCATGGGCGCCGAAGGCGCCGCCAACGTCATCTTCCGCAAGCAGATCGCGGAGGCCGAGGACCCCGAGGCCATGCGGGCCCGCATGGTCAAGGAGTACAAGGCCGAGCTGATGCACCCGTACTACGCGGCGGAGCGCGGCCTGGTCGACGACGTCATCGACCCCGCCGACACCCGCCAGGTGCTCATCAGGTCCCTCGCGATGCTCCGCACCAAGCACGCCGACCTGCCGTCCCGCAAGCACGGCAACCCGCCTCAGTAAGAGGAGTCATCCACGTGACCACCCCCGCCAACCTTCTCCGCGTCGAGAAGGGCACCGCCGAGCCGGAGGAGCTCGCCGCCATCACGGCGGTGCTGCTCGCCCGCGCGGCCTCCCAGCCCGCCGAGACCGCCCCGCACGGCCGCACCACGGCCGGCTGGCGCCGCCTGGAGCGCGAGCACGGCTTCCGCGCGCCGCACAGCTGGCGCTGACGTAGCTGTACGGAAGGGCCCCGCACCTACATGGGTGCGGGGCCCTTCGGCACGTTGTGGCGGGCGCGTCCGCCCCGTGGCCCCAGCACGAAGGCCCCGCACCATTTCCGGTGCGGGGCCTTTCCCGTGGGTCCGCCAGGGACTACCGCAGCCGCGCCATGAGCGCGTGCTCGACGAGCGTGATGAGGGCGCTCTTGGCGTCGGCGCGGTGGCGGGCGTCGGTGGTGATGATGGGGGTGTCGGGGCCGATCTGGAGGGCCTCGCGGACCTCTTCCGGCTGGTAGGGCTGGTTTCCGTCGAAGCCGTTGAGGGCGATGACGAAGGGGAGGCCCGAGTTCTCGAAGTAGTCGACGGCGGGGAAGCAGTCGGCGAGGCGGCGGGTGTCGACGAGCACGACGGCGCCGATGGCGCCGCGCACGAGGTCGTCCCACATGAACCAGAAGCGGTCCTGACCCGGTGTACCGAAGAGGTACAGGATGAGGTCCTGGTCCAGGGTGATGCGGCCGAAGTCCATGGCGACGGTCGTCGTCGTCTTGTCGCCGGTGTGGGTGAGGTCGTCGATGCCCGCGGAAGCGGAGGTCATGACGGCTTCGGTACGCAGCGGGTTGATCTCCGAGACGGCGCCGACGAACGTGGTCTTGCCCACGCCGAAGCCGCCCGCCACCACGATCTTCGCGCTGGTGGTTGAACGGGCCGCGCCGCCGCTAGAGCTTGCGAAGTCCACTGAGCACCCTTTCGAGCAGTGTCACGTCTGGCTGACCGCCGGCGGCCTCGTCGCCGCCGGGCTGGTGGATGGCGACAAGTCCGGCCTCGGCCAGGTCGGCGACGAGGATTCGGGCGACGCCGAGGGGAATGGAGAGAAGTGCCGAGATCTCCGCGACCGACTTGATCTCGAAGCAGAGCCGGCAGATCCGCTGGTGCTCGGGCAACTGCCCCTGCAGCCGGGCGGGATCGGCCGTCGTACTGACCAGCGCCTCGATGGCGAGCTGGTAGCGCGGCCTGGTCCGGCCGCCGGTCATGGCGTACGGACGCACCAGCGGGTTGTGCCCGCCGGAACCGCCCGCGGCGGACGGGCCGCGCGAGGCGGCCGGCGAACCCGCGGCCGTCGACGGGACCTGAGGCTGCGCGTAGGGCTGGGAGACGCCCTGTCTGCTCGGGGCGGAGGGAAAGTTGAACCGGTTCTGCGCGGCGTCGCCCAGCGGCGCCTGATGCGCGTCGTAACCGTTATAGGGGCTACCGCCCGGGGGTGTACCCACGTCTCCTCCTCCGACTGCCTCGCGGCCCATGTCCCTTGGACCCGCGCCACCGCACCCTACGGTGCGGTGGCACGAAACGCACTGTCTGTCTGTTAGTTGAGAAGACTTCCCTGAAGTTCCGCCCGGAGGTCGGGGGTCAGAACCGTGCCCGCGCGATCCACGAGCAGGGCCATCTCGTAGCCCACGAGACCGATGTCGGCCTCCGGGTGGGCGAGGACGGCCAGCGAGGAGCCGTCCGAGATCGACATGATGAAGAGGAAGCCGCGCTCCATCTCCACCACGGTCTGGTTGACCGCACCGCCCTCGAAGATCCGGGACGCGCCCGCGGTCAGCGAGGTCAGTCCGGAGGCGACGGCCGCCAGCTGGTCGGCGCGGTCACGGGGGAAACCCTCGGACATCGCCAGCAGGAGTCCGTCGGCGGAGACCACCACCGTGTGCGACACCCCGGGGGTGTTGTCCACGAAGTTGGTGATCAACCAGTTCAGATTCTGCGCCGCCTGGCTCATGCTCACACTAACGCTCCTGGTTGTAGGTACTGCCCGGGCCGAGGCCCGATCCGTTCGTGTCCGTTCCCGCGTTGCGTCCCTGCTGGACGCCCCGGCGCAGGTTGCTCAACCTGCCCCGTACGTCCTCGGGCGCGCGGGAGACCTGGGGGCCGCCCTGCGGGGTCTGCTCAGCCGTGCCCTCGACCAGGTTGGCCTTCGGGACCCGCCGGGGGAGACCGGACGAGGTGACCCCGCCCGCCTTGGGGTCCTTGAGCTTCCCGGCCCGCTGCCAGCGCTCGTCGTTGGTCGAGCGCCATTCGTCGGAGCCGTCGGCTGCGTTCTGCTGCTGCGCCGGCTGCGCGGGCTTCGGCTGCTGCGGCGCCTGCTGCGGCACCTGCTGCGTCTGCTGGCCGACGCTGCCGCGGCGCGGCAGACCGGCGTCGGTCAGTGCGTGTCCGGCGTCCGGGGCGGGACTCGCACTCGGACCCGGACGGTCGAAGCCTACGCGCTCGGGGGCCTGTTCGGGAGCGCTCGGAGCAGATTCCGATTCCGCTCCGAAATCCTGTCCGTAGCCGCCCTGGTAAGTGTTCTGCTCAGGCCACTCTGCCTGGTGGGGCTGGGGATCGAACGCATTGCCGTACTGCTGGTGTTCGGTTCCCGGGGTCTCGTACGAAGCTTCCGCATAGCCCTGCTGCGGGTAGGCCTCGTAGCCCTGCTGGCCGTAGCCGTAGCCGTCCTGCTGCGCGTAGTCGGCCGCGTACTCCTGGCCGTACTCCTGCGTCTGCTGGGGCTGCGCGTACTCCTGCGGCGCGTACTGCTCCGCCGGGTACTCCTGGGCCTGCTGCTGCCCGTAGTCCTGACCCTGGTCGTACTCCTGGGCCTGGCCGTACTGCTCCGCCGGCTCCATCTCGTCGCGGAAGAGCGGACGGTCGCCGCCTTGCGCCTGGGCCTCCAGGGCCGCACGGCGCTCCTCGCGCTGCAGCGAGCGGTTGACCGGGTCGAGCTGACGCTCGTCCTCGGCCGGCTGCTCGTAGCGCGAGTCGTCGAAGCCGAGATCGGCCGCGGTGAGCATCGGCTGCGGGGCGACCGCCTCGAAGGCGTTCGGCTGCTGCTGCTGCGGAATGATCTGCGAGACGGTGAAGTCGTCCTGGAGCGGCTGCTCGCCGCCACCGCCGTGCGTGATCGCGTCCGGCAGCATGACCAGCGAGGTCGTTCCGGCCTGCTCGCCCGAGGGGCGGAGCTGGACCCGGATCCCGTGCCGGTCGGCGAGCCGGCCGACCACGAAGAGGCCCATGCGCTGCGAGACGGCGGCGTCGACGGTCGGCGGGTTCGCCAGCTTGTGGTTGATGTCCGCGAAGTCCTCGGCGGTGAGGCCGATGCCCTTGTCGTGGATCTCGACCATGACGCGGCCGTCGGGGAGACGGGTCGCGGTGACGCGGACCTTGGTCTGCGGGGAGGAGAACGTGGTGGCGTTCTCCAGGAGCTCGGCGAGCAGGTGCACGAGGTCGGTCACGGCCTGGCCGTGGATCTCGGCCTCCGGCACGCCCGCGAGCTCGATGCGCTCGTACTGCTCCACCTCGGAGGAGGCGGCGCGCATGACGTCGACCAGCGGGACCGGCTGGTCCCAGCGGCGGCCCGGCTCCTCGCCGGCGAGGACGAGGAGGTTCTCGCCGTTGCGGCGCATACGGGTGGCCAGGTGGTCCAGGCGGAAGAGGTTCTCCAGCTGGTCCGGGTCGGCCTCGTTGTTCTCCAGATCGGTGATGAGGGTCAGCTGGCCCTCGATCAGCGACTGGTTGCGGCGCGAGAGGTTGGTGAAGATCGCGTTGACGTTGCCGCGGAGCATGGCCTGCTCGGCGGCGAGCCGGACGGCCTCGCGGTGGACCTGGTCGAAGGCGCGGGCGACCTCGCCGATCTCGTCCTGCGAGTCGATCGGGATGGGCTGGACGCGGGTGTCGACCCGGCCCGGCTCCGTACGGGAGAGCTGGTCGACCAGCATCGGCAGGCGCTGCTCGGCGATGCCGAAGGCGGCGGTCCGCAGCTGGCGCATCGAGCGGCTCATCTGGCGGGCCATCATCCCGGCGAGGATGAAGGCGGCGAGCAGGGCGACGACGACGATGCCGCCGTTGACCCAGGCGTCGGTCTTGGCCTCGTCGGAGATCCGGGCGGCCTCGGTCACGGCTTTGTCGACGAGGGCCTTCTCGACCTCGCTGTAGCCGTCGAACTTGGCGGTGGAGACGGCCATCCAGGTCTCGGGAGTGATGCCCTGCGGCTTCAGGGCCGCGATGCCCTCGGTGCCCTTGGCCGTGCCGATCTTGGAGGCGACGCCGGAGTAGACGGAGCCGTCCTTGCCCTTGGGGAGCTGGAGGCCGGCCGCGGCCATCTTCTTCTCGCCGTCGGCGGCCTTGCCGGCCATGACCTTCTTGAGCAGCTCGACGTCCTCGGGCAGACCGCCGGAGCTGAACTCGCCGAGGGCGATCTGCTCCAGGTAGTTGTACGAGTTGAACGCCACGGACTGCTGGGCGAAGACCGAGTTCTGCGCGCTGGGGCGGACCAGGAGCTGGGTGCCGATGGAGCGCTGGAGGGACTCCGCGCCCTTCGAGAGCTGGATCGCGTAGACGCTGCGGCCGTAGCTGGTGACGTTGCCGGTGCCCAGGCCGAGCTCGTTGGAGAACTCGGTGAGGTAGTGCTGCACGCCGGTGTAGCCGCGCTGCGTCTCCACCGGGTCCAGGGACCGGGTGTACGCGACCTTGCGGAGCTGCTCCAGCTTGGGCTCCTCGTCCTGGAACAGCCGCAGACGGCGCTCCAGGCCCTGGCCCGAGGGCATGCTCTTGACGGCCTCGTCGAACTTCGCCTTGGCGGCGTCGGTCGCGGCGTACGCCTGCGTGACCTCGTCGACCTTGCGGTCCTCGGGGGTCTTCGCGACGAGCAGCGGGCCTGCGGTGAGGTCACGCTCGTTGAGCAGGGCGGTGCTGTACTCCGAGGCGGCGCGCACGATGAGCGCCGTCTTCTCGGCGTCCTGCGCCTCCTGCCAGGTGTCGATCGCCGCCTTGACCTGGAAGCTGCCCATGACGAGGCCGACGAGCACGGGTATGCAGAGGATCGCGTTCAGGCGGGTGGGCACCCGCCAGTTGCGGGGCGACAGCTTGCTGGAGCTTCCCTTGGGCGCCTCGACGGGCGGCGGCGTCACGGGCACGTCCGCGGGCGACACCGCTGTCCGGGACGGCGGCGTGAAGTTGCCCCGCGTCTCCTGCTCCGCGGAGCTTTCCTTGCTTCGCCTCACTCGACCAACAACCTCTCGGCGTCGGCACCTACGTTGTGCCGGTGTTTCGTTCAGGGCCGTACTACTCGGGAGTTCATGAATTGCAGCACGTGAAGGGGGTCCGTTCCAAACAGTGGGAAGCGGGCCCTTTCAGTGGTCCAGGCCTCACATAAAACGGGCATAAAGAGCGAGCCCCGCCAAATGGCGGGGCTCAGGTGAGCGCAGTGACACCGATCGGATGCGTCGGGTGTCCGGGGCGCCCCAATTCTCTGTCGAAATGTTATGAACGCCCGGGCGGCCGTGTCGAAGGACACAGACCGCCCCTGGCAGCGGCATATGACAACCGCCCTGGCCCGTCCTCTACTTGAGGCGCGCCATGAGCGCGTGCTCGACGAGCGTGATGAGGGCGCTCTTGGCGTCGGCGCGGTGGCGGGCGTCGGTGGTGATGATGGGGGTGTCGGGGCCGATCTGGAGGGCCTCGCGGACCTCTTCCGGCTGGTAGGGCTGGTTGCCGTCGAAGCCGTTGAGGGCGATGACGAAGGGGAGGCCCGAGTTCTCGAAGTAGTCGACGGCGGGGAAGCAGTCGGCGAGGCGGCGGGTGTCGACGAGCACGACGGCGCCGATGGCGCCGCGCACGAGGTCGTCCCACATGAACCAGAAGCGGTCCTGACCCGGCGTACCGAAGAGGTACAGGATGAGGTCCTGGTCCAGGGTGATGCGGCCGAAGTCCATGGCGACGGTCGTCGTCGTCTTGCCACCGGTGTGCGTCAGATCGTCGATGCCGGCCGACGCGGAGGTCATGACGGCTTCGGTACGCAGCGGGTTGATCTCCGAGACGGCGCCGACGAACGTGGTCTTGCCCACGCCGAAGCCGCCCGCCACCACGATCTTCGCGCTGGTGGTCGATCTGGCCGCGCCGCCGCTAGAGCTTGCGAAGTCCACTGAGCACCCTTTCGAGCAGTGTCACGTCCGGCGTGCCGCCGGTCTCTCCGTTGCCCGGCTGGTGGATCGCCACCATGCCGGCCTCCGCCAGGTCGGCCACGAGGATCCGGGCGACACCGAGCGGCATCGACAGGAGGGCCGACACCTCGGCCACCGACTTGACCTCGCGGCAGAGGTGGCAGATCCGCTGGTGCTCCGGCAGGAGCGTCGCGAGGTGTGCCGGGTCGGCCGTGGTGCTGACCAGCGCCTCGATGGCGAGCTGGTAGCGCGGCCGGGTCCGGCCGCCGGTCATCGCGTACGGACGCACCAGCGGCTGGTCGCCCTCGTGTCCGTACTCGTCGACTGAGGCGCCGTACGGATCGTGAGAGGCGGGGGGCGGGGTCATGAATCCTCCGGGCGTGACAGCAAGAGTTCTGCCGTCTGATGGGGCCGGTGGGGGGCCGGGTGGGGCGGCCGGACGATGAACAGTGCCCAGAACGGTACGGAGGGGCGTACCGCCCTGCGGTTCGGTCGGTGCGGACGGATGTGGGGTCCGTCCGCCGTGCGTGACCTAGTGGAGCAGGCTGCCCTGGAGCTCCGCACGGAGATCCGGGGTGAGGACGCTGCCGGCCCGGTCGACCAGCAGCGCCATCTCGTAGCCCACGAGGCCGATGTCGCACTCGGGGTGCGCGAGAACGGCCAGCGAGGAGCCGTCGGAGACGGACATCAGGAAGAGGAAGCCGCGCTCCATCTCCACCACGGTCTGCGCGACGGGTCCGCCCTCGAAGATCCGGGACGCGCCCGCGGTCAGCGAGGTCAGTCCGGATGCGACCGCCGCCAGCTGGTCGGCGCGGTCGCGGGGGAATCCTTCGGACATGGCCAGCAGGAGTCCGTCGGCGGAGACCACCACCGTGTGCGACACCCCGGGGGTGTTGTCCACGAAGTTGGTGATCAACCAGTTCAGATTCTGCGCCGCCTGGCTCATCGCGTTCAACTAACGCTCCTGCTGATGGTTCGGACCGAGGTGGTGGCTACCCGTGGTCGAGTTGCCGGCCTGGCGGCCCTGCTGGATGCCGCGGCGCAGATTCGTGAGCCGGCCGCGGACGTCGTCGGGTGCACGCGAGACCTGGGGGCCGGCCGTGTGGGCCTGCTCCTGTGCGGTCCCGGGTACGAGGTTGGCCTTCGGCACACGGCGCGGAAGACCGGAGGTGGTGACGCCGCCGGCCGCGGGCTTGCGCACCCGCTCCGCCTGGCGCACCAGCTCGTCGTTGGGCGAGGTCCGCCAGGCGGCCCCGCCGTTCTGGCGGCCGTCGGCGGCCGGGTCACCGGCCGGACGGGGCGCGGGAGCGGACGGCTGCGACACGACCGGGGTCGGCATCGTCTGCGTCAGGTCCACCTGCTGCGGAGCCTGCTGCTGCGCCTGCTCCTGCGGGTACCAGTTGGCATCCAGGCTGTCGTACAGCGGGGTACGGGCCTCACCCGCGCCACCGGCCGGCGGCAGGGCCTCCGGACGGCGCGGCTGCTGGAGCTGCGGCTGCTGCGGGCGGACCGGCTCGGCCGGACGCGGGGCACCGAAGTCCTCGCCGGTCCGCTGACGCGGCGCCGGGGGCTGGGCCTGCGGGGCCTGCTGCTGCGCCTGCGGTACGAAGGGCTGCCGGCCGAACTGCTGCTGCTGGCCGCCCTGGTACGCCTGGGGCTGCGGGGCCTGCGGCTGCTGCTGCGGGGCACCGAAGTCCGGGCGCGGGAACTGACCGGTGGAGCCGGGACCCTGCGGGGCACCGAAGTCGGGGCGCGGGAACTGCGCCGTCGACGCCGGGTCCTGCTGGTACGCCTGCGGCTGCTGCGGGGCCTGCTGCTGCGGGGCACCGAAGTCCGGGCGCGGGAACTGGCCCGTGGAACCGGGACCCTGCGGAGCCGCCGGCCCGCCGAACAGGCCCGCCGACTCCGGCTCCTCGTGGCCGCGCGGGGCGTCCAGCGGGGACATCTCCTGCTGCGGGCGCCGGACCGGCTGCTGCTGCGGGTCGTTGCCCCAGCTCGCGGCCTGCGGGCGCTGCGGCTGGGGGTTCCCGCCGGGCAGCTCGGCGCGCGGGAAGTCGTACCCGCCCTGCTGGTTGCCCTGCTGCGGCTGCTGCGGCTGCTGGGCGGCGGGGCCTGACTGGTTGCCCCACACGTCCGTACGGGACGGAATGGCGCTCGCGGCGCCGCCGATGAGGCCGCTCCCGCCGGGGCCCGGACGCAGCGCGTCGGGCGACTGGGGAGCCTGCGGGGCCTGGGGGACCTGCGGCAGCCGGCCGGTCTGGTCCAGCTGCGCGTTCTGCGGCTGCGGGGTGCGGGACTGCGGCGCGCCCTGCGGACCGCCGGCGAGCGGGGCACCGTCACGGGCGGGCAGCGCGGCCCGGGGACCGCTCGCACCGACCTGACCGCGCGCGGCACCGGCGCCGAGACGGCCGGCCGCCGAGGCCGGCGCACCGCCCTGGCCCGGACGCCCGCCGGGGAGACCCGGGGCACCGGGACCACCGGCCGCACCGGGACCGCCGGCCGCGCCGGGGCCGCCGGGGAGACGGCCGCCGGGGGCGGAGGCACCCTGCGGCATCGCGCCCTGGCCGCCCGCGCCCGGCTTGGGCATGGGCTTCTTGCCGCCCTGGGCGACGTCGACGGGGAGCATGACGAGCGCGGTGGTGCCGCCCGAGTCGGACGGGCGCAGCTGGATGCGGATGCCGTGTCGCAGGGACAGGCGGCCGACCACGAACAGACCCATGCGGCGGGAGACCGAGACGTCCACGGTGGGCGGCGAGGCGAGCCGCTCGTTGATCGCGGCGAGGTCCTCGGGGGAGAGGCCGATGCCGGTGTCGTGGATCTCGACGAGCACACGGCCGTCGGGCAGCGCGTGACCGGTGACCCGGACCTTGGTCTGCGGGGAGGAGAACGAGGTGGCGTTCTCGAGCAGCTCGGCGAGGAGGTGGACGAGGTCGTTGACGACGCGGCCGGCGACCTCGGTCGCCGGGACCGCGGCCAGTTCGATGCGCTCGTACTGCTCCACCTCGGAGGCGGCGGCACGGAGGACGTCGACCAGCGGGACCGGGCGGGTCCAGCGGCGGCCGGGCTCTTCACCCGCGAGGACGAGGAGGTTCTCGCCGTTCCGGCGCATACGGGTCGCGAGGTGGTCGAGCTTGAACAGCGAGGAGAGCTGGTCCGGGTCGGCCTCGCGGGACTCCAGCTCGGAGATGAGCGAGAGCTGACGCTGGATGAGGCCCTGGGAACGCCGCGAGAGGTTGGTGAACATCGCGTTGACGTTGCCCCGGAGGAGGGCCTGCTCGGCGGCGAGGCGGACCGCCTCGCGGTGCACGTCGTCGAAGGCCGCGGCCACCTGGCCGATCTCGTCCCGGGAGTGCACACCGACGGACTCGACGGAGGTGTCGACGTCCTGCGGGTCCGACTCGGAGAGCTGCTTGACGAGCTCGGGCAGACGGTCCTGGGCGACCTTGGTCGCGGTGTCCTGGAGCCTGCGCAGCGAGCGGATCATGGACCGGGCCACGACGAAGGCGCCGATGAGCGAGACGCCGAGGACGAGGAGGATCAGCGCACCGTTGATGATGGCGTCGCGCTGCGACTCCTGCTTCAGCTCACGCGCCATGGTCTCCATGTCACCGAGCAGACCTCGCTCGATGCGGTTCATGGCGGCGATCTTGGTGCTGTACTCGTCGGTGAAGTTCAGATAGCCACGCGGGGTGGTGCCCGCCTGCAGGGCGTTGTCCGAGTTCAGCACGCGCTCGGCGTACTTGTTGGCGGCGTTGATCGACGGGTCGCCGCTGTTCAGCGACTCGGTCCGCTCGGCGGCGTCACCGCCGGCCGACTCGTAGATCGACTGGAAGGACTTGAGCTCGACGCCCTCACTGTTGAGGGCGGCCTCGCCGTAGAGACGGTCACCCTGCTCCAGCCGGCCGCGCTTCTGGTCGCTCGGGGGCAGCGCGGCCGCGATGATCGCCTGCTGGATGGAG
Organism: Streptomyces sp. R44; assembly: GCF_041053105.1. Lineage (NCBI taxonomy): Bacteria > Bacillati > Actinomycetota > Actinomycetes > Kitasatosporales > Streptomycetaceae > Streptomyces > Streptomyces sp. R44. Next base: position 6,059,685 of record NZ_CP163444.1, read on the forward strand.
GCGTACTCCTTGGCGGACGAGAACGCGGCGAGCGCGCGGGTCCGCTTGATCATCTCGGGGTTGCTGGTCGCCTGCGCCATGTCCTGGGACAGGCTGAGGAGCGAGCGGATGAGGCGGCTGTACGCCTCGACCGTCACCGAGTTCGACGCGCTCTTCGAGTAGGCGGTGCCCCGGATCGAGTGGAGCTCGGCCAGCTGCGAGGCGATCTGGCTGACGTTCTGGCGGATGCTGAGCAGCGCCTCGTCGCCCTCGGAGACCGGGATGTCCTCGGTCGCGTCGAGGAAGGCCTTGTACTCGCGGTCCGTCCGGCGGCGCTGGTTGGCGACCGGGTAGTCGCTGACCGGGCGGCCGTTGGCCAGCGGGCCGGCGGACAGGTCGCGCTCGGCCTGCAGGGCCTGCGCGAGGTCCGTCGCCTCTCGGGTCAGCTTGGTGAGCAGCTGCATGTGGTCGAGCTGCTCCATGTCCTGGAGCGAGTCGCTGATGCGGATGCCGCCCAGGGTGGTCGCGGCGACCACGGGGAGGGTGAGGAGTGCGACCAGACGCGTGGAGATGCGCCAGTTGCGCAGGGCTATTCGCGGGCCGACCTCGTTCTCGGCGCGGGCCTTGGCGGGCGCGGCGGCCGGCTCGGCGGACTTGGCCGCGGAGCTCGCGCGCCTGCCGCCGTCACCGCCCTCGCCGGACGGTCCCTGACCCTGGTTCGGGGTGTGCGAGGCCGAGGGACCGCGGTCGGTCCCGGCACGCGGTTCCTGCTCCGCCGGAGCATCCGCTCGGCCCTGGCGGGCCTGGGGAGACCCCGAGCCATCCCTCTTGAAACGTCCCTGCACTAGCGTCGCAACCTCTGGACCAGGCGTCCTTCCGGGTGAACGGAGAGGACGGTGTCGGCGTCGATCGGGGCGCGTGGAGCGCCCCAGGTGGTCGTCGGTGACCGGCGCAGTTCCCCCTTCCCCGCCACTCGGCCGGCGCTGCGTTGCGCCCCCTGCGTGCCGGCTTGAAACCCGCGGCGGTGCGTGGAATTCCAGCACAGTGCCGGATCTCCAACAAGGGCCGCGTGTCGCGGCGTGAGGGCTATGACAACGTGTGCACGGAACGTCACCCCATGTAGAAGATGATCACGGAGGATTCGGACTTTTCCAGCCCAATGGGCGGGCATCCCCGTGTGTCCCAGTCGACATGATCAGGAGCGGAATAGCTCATTCAGTGGCGGAATGTCCCTTTCCGTGGTGACCGGCGACCGTCCGTAATGCCCGGAATATGTAGCGAGTGGTGAGCAAACTCACACCCGAATCGATGCCTCAGCCATGCATTCGAAGGGAATCGCATGTTTAGCCTGACGCTTTACACCCCTTCGCGCCCGTACGGGCGCCCCTCCCGGAACAAGGTCTGATCACCGCGATGAAGACGACGACGCTCCGCAAGACGGCCAACCCCCGCCGCTCCACCCTCGTCCACCTCTCGGACGCCGCAGACCTCGGCCGGGGCGCCCAGCCGGAGTACTCGGTCGAGCTGCCGGGCAACACGGCCAACCCGCGCCGCACGATCCTGATGCAGGCCCCGGCGCCGTACCAGCCCCAGCCGTACGCCACCGCGTCCCGCTGACCCGGGCGGGCCCCGGCCCGCGGCGCCTTCGTCATCACCCCCGGTGATATCGCCGGGCGGCCGCCCCTCGCCGCGTTAGCCTGGAGCGTCAGACTCCAGCCAGTACCAAGTGAGGGGCGACAGCACTCGTGCGCATCGCCAGATTCTCCATCGACGGCAATGTGGCCTTCGGCGCCGTCGAGGGCGAGGACCCCGCCGAGTCCGCCGCGTCCGGCGGCCTCGTCCTCGACATCATCAAGGGCATCCCGTACACCGACTTCGAGCTCAGCGGCACCAAGGTCCCGCTCAGCAAGGTACGGCTCCTGCCGCCCGTGCTCCCCAACAAGGTCGTGGCCATCGGCCGCAACTACGCCGAGCACGCCGCCGAACTCGGCAACGAGGTCCCCGACGTCCCCGTCGCCTTCTTCAAGCCCACCACCTCGGTGATCGGCTCCGGCGACGCCATCGAGTACCCCTCCTTCTCCAACGAGCTGCACCACGAGGCCGAACTGGCCGTGGTCATCGGCCGCATGTGCCGCGAGGTGCCCCGCGAGCGCGTGAAGGACGTCATCTTCGGCTACACCTGCGCCAATGACGTCACCGCCCGCGACGCCCAGCAGCGCGAGAAGCAGTGGGCCCGCGCCAAGGGCTTCGACACCTCCTGCCCCCTGGGTCCCTGGGTGGAGACCGACCTCGACCCGAGCGACCTGACCATCCAGGCGACGGTCAACGGCGAACAACGCCAGCTGGGTCGGACGAGCGACATGATCCGCTCCATCGAGGACCTGGTCGTCCACATCACCGAGGCCATGACGCTGCTCCCGGGCGACGTCATCCTCACCGGCACCCCCGCCGGGGTCGGCCCCCTCAACGTCGGCGACGAGGTCGCCGTCACCATCGAAGGCATCGGCACTCTCACCAATAAGGTGATCAAGCGTGGCTAACGCGAACATCCGCGTCCGTTTCTGTCCCTCGCCGACCGGCAACCCCCACGTGGGTCTGGTCCGCACCGCCCTCTTCAACTGGGCCTTCGCCCGGCACAACCAGGGCACCATGGTCTTCCGCATCGAGGACACGGACGCCGCTCGCGACTCCGAGGAGTCGTACAACCAGCTGCTCGACTCTCTGAAGTGGCTCGGCCTCGACTGGGACGAGGGCCCCGAGGTCGGCGGCCCCCACGCGCCGTACCGCCAGTCGCAGCGGATGGACATCTACAAGGACGTCGCCGACAAGCTGCTCGCCGGCGGGTACGCGTACCACTGCTTCTGCACCGCCGTGGAGCTGGAGGCCCGCCGTGACGCCGCCCGGCTGGCCGGCAAGCCGTCCGGTTACGACGGCACCTGCCGCAACCTGAGCGCCGAGCGCATCGAGCGCTACCGCTCCGAGGGGCGCGAGTCCATCGTCCGCTTCAAGATGCCCGACGAGCCGATCACCTTCACGGACCTGGTCCGCGGCGAGCTCACCTTCACCCCGGACAACGTGCCGGACTACGGCATCCTCCGGGCCAACGGCGCCCCGCTGTACACGCTCGTCAACCCGGTCGACGACGCCCTGATGGAGATCACCCACGTCCTGCGCGGCGAGGACCTGCTCTCCTCCACCCCGCGGCAGATCGCGCTCTACAAGGCGCTCATCGAGCTCGGCGTCGCCAAGGAGATCCCCTCCTTCGGCCACCTGCCGTACGTGATGGGCGAGGGCAACAAGAAGCTCTCCAAGCGCGACCCGCAGGCCTCCCTCAACCTCTACCGGGAGCGCGGCTTCCTCCCCGAGGGCCTCCTGAACTACCTGTCGCTCCTGGGCTGGTCCTTCTCGGCCGACCAGGACCTCTTCACCATCCCCGAGATGGTGGCGAAGTTCGACATCGCCGACGTGAACGCCAACCCGGCGCGCTTCGACCTCAAGAAGGCCGAGTCGATCAATGCCGACCACATCCGCATGCTGGACGTGAAGGCCTTCGCCGAGGCGTGCGAGCCCTGGCTCCAGGCCCCGCACGCCCCCTGGGCGCCCGAGGACTTCGACCGCGAGGCCTGGGAGCGGATCGCCCCGCACGCCCAGACCCGCCTGACCGTCCTCTCGGACATCACGGCCAACGTGGACTTCCTCTTCCTGTCCGAGCCGGTCTTCGACCAGCCCTCGTGGGACAAGGCCATGAAGGGCGAGCCCGCGGCCCTGCTGACCACCGCCCGCGAGAAGCTGGTGGACGCCGACTGGAACGACCCCGAGTCGCTCAAGAACGCCGTCCTGGCCGCCGGCGAGGCCCACGGCCTCAAGCTCGGCAAGGCGCAGGCCCCGGTCCGCGTCGCCGTCACCGGCCGCACGGTCGGCCTGCCGCTCTTCGAGTCCCTGGAGATCCTGGGCAAGGAGAAGACCCTGGCCCGCATCGACGCGGCCCTGGCGAAGCTCGCCGGCTGATCCGCGCCGTACGCCAAGAGGGGCGGTATCCGGAATGCTCCGGGTGCCGCCCCGAGGCGTTGTCGGACCCGCCGCTAGGGACGGCGGTATTGCGCACGATGCCCGAGAGACTCACCGCCATGCCGAGCCTCGCCCCGGACTTCACCCGGAGTGTGCAAAGGCTTGCAAGACTCTGTCTCTCCTCGCCTCTCGGGATCTGGCATGCCGTGTCCGTGACGGGCTCGACCACTCCACCGACACGTGGGCGGCGCGCAAACGGGAGCTGACCGCCCTCTCGTCGTCCCGGTGGGCGGGTTCGGTCACCTCGAACACGCATGACCAGTGGGGCCTGTCCCGGCGCGCCCAGCACGCGCATCTGCGGTCTCTGGACGCGGGTATCGGGATGCTCCGGCACCGGCTGTCGCTGCCGGTCGGGGAGAAGGGATCCCGGGGCAGGCCCGGCGGCGGGAACGAGACGATCCGTGTCACCCCCGACGGCGAGATCAGTATCAGGCTGCCCGCGCCGCTCGCCGGTCTGGCCAACGCGAAACACGGCCGGTACGTCCTGGCCGCGAAGGTTTCGTTCTCGCATCGAGGCGAGGAGTGGCGCGACCGCGTCGCAGAGAACCGGGCTGTCGCTTACCGCATCCACCTGGACGTGGTCCGTGGCCGCTGGTATCTCGACGCCTCCTGGACTCGTAAGGCCCTCCCCGTCGTCCCGCTCGCCACGCTCCGGGCCGGTGGAGTGGCCGGTGTGGACATGAACGCCGATCACCTCGCCGCCTGGCAGTCGGACGCTCATGGCAACCCGACCGGCCAGCCCGGCCGCTTCGACTACGACCTGACGGGTTCCACCGGCCACCGTGACGCCCAGCTCCGCCACGCCCTCACCCGCCTCCTGCACTGGGCTCAGGTGACCGGAGTGCAAGCGGTCGCCATCGAGGACCTCGACTTCACCGACTCCACCACCCGCGAGAAACACGGCCACAGGAAGAGGTTCCGGCAGCTCGTCTCCGGCATCCCCACCGGGAAGCTCCGCGCATGCCTCGTGTCGATGTGCGCGGAAGCCGGTATCGGCGTGATCGCCGTCGACCCGGCCTGCACCTCGAAGTGGGGAGCGGAGCACTGGCAGAAGCCGCTAACTACGAAGAACCGCAAGACCAGCCGACATGCCGCCGCCGCGGTGGCGATCGGCAGACGCGCCCTTGGGCACCGGATCAGGCGACGGACGGCACCGCCCCACGACGACCAGAGCGATCGTCGTGGGCATCGGACCGCCCAGGCCCGACCCGATACCCGAGGACGTGAGGAAACCCGCCCCCGCGTACCCGGACCACGGACACGATCCGTGCAGCCGGACGCGGAGCGAACGCGGGGGACCAGCGCATCCAAAACCGTTCGGGATGCGCCAGTCGACCGGGTGTGGGTCCAAGACCCACTCCTGCTCACTGTTTAGGGACGGTACCGTCGTCTCCATGGCCATCCGCGCGGTGCTCTGGGACATCGACGACACGCTCTTCGACTACGCGAGCGCGGACCGGACCGGGATGCGGGCGCATCTCGCGGCCGAGGGACTGCTCGGGGCGTACGGCTCCGTCGAGGAGGCCCTGCGGCGCTGGAAGGAGCTCACGGAGCTGCACTGGCGCCGGTACGAGGCCCGGGGCGGGGACTTCCGGGACCAGCGGCGCGACCGCGTACGGGACTTCCTCGGCCGGCCGGAGCTCACCGCCGCCGAGGCCGACGACTGGTTCGACCGGTACGTGGTCCATTACGAGGCCGCCTGGGAGCTCTTCCCCGACACCGTGCCCGTCCTCGACCTGCTGGCCCGTGACTACCGTCACGGGGTCCTGTCGAACTCCAGCATCCACAACCAGGACCACAAGCTCCGCGCGCTGGGCGTACGGGACCGCTTCGAGGCCGTCCTGTGCGCCGCCGAGCTCGGCGTGGCCAAGCCCGCCCCCGAGGCCTTCCACGCCGCCTGCACCGCCCTGGACCTGCGCCCCCACCAGGTGGCGTACGTCGGGGACCACCCGGACATCGACGCCCGGGGCGCGGTGGAGGCGGGCCTCCGCGGCATCTGGCTGGACCGCGCGGGGACCGGCGGAAGGCCCGAGCTGACCCGGATCACCGACCTCCGCCAGCTCCCCGCGCTGCTGCGTGCGGATACGCGTTTTGGAGCACCGTCCACCTTCGGGTAATGTTCTTTCTGCGCCGAGGGGAACGGGCCGAAAGGCCGGAAAGCCCCGGAAGCGCAAGCCGAGCAAGATCCCTTCTCGAAGTGATCGCGCCCCGGTGGCCTATGGTGTAATTGGCAGCACGACTGATTCTGGTTCAGTTAGTCTTGGTTCGAGTCCAGGTAGGCCAGCTCGCAGAGCTCATCTGCAAACCGTGGATGGCATCCACAAAGCCCCCGTTGTGTAGCGGCCTAGCACGCCGCCCTCTCAAGGCGGTAGCGCCGGTTCGAATCCGGTCGGGGGTACAGATCCTTCCCGCAGGGTCACCTGGGTAGCTCCCGGTGGTACTGATGCAGGATCGCTAGGGCCCCCGTTGTGTAGCGGCCTAGCACGCCGCCCTCTCAAGGCGGTAGCGCCGGTTCGAATCCGGTCGGGGGTACGACGCTGGTCTAACCACGTATTGGTCTATGGTGTAATTGGCAGCACGACTGATTCTGGTTCAGTTAGTCTAGGTTCGAGTCCTGGTAGACCAGCTCGGATCCGAGGCGGTATTAATTTACCGCTTGTGTGATCCAACGCCCCCGTTGTGTAGCGGCCTAGCACGCCGCCCTCTCAAGGCGGTAGCGCCGGTTCGAATCCGGTCGGGGGTACCAGACGAAGAAGCCCTTCCCTTCGGGGGAGGGCTTCTTCGCTGTTCGCGTCCGCCCTCTGTGCGCGGGAACACAACTCCGGCCCACCGCTGCGGCGTTGGAGCGGTGGGCCGGTACGAACAGGAGGAACGGAGAAGCTCAGCCGTTGCGGCGGAGCGCCTCGGAGAGACGGGCGGCGGCATCGATGACCGCCTGGGCGTGCATACGGCCCGGGTGGCGCGTCAGACGCTCGATCGGCCCGGAGACCGACACGGCGGCCACCACGCGGTTCGAGGGGCCGCGTACGGGCGCGGAGACGGACGCGACGCCCGGCTCCCGCTCACCGATCGACTGGGCCCAGCCACGGCGCCGTACGCCCGACAGGGCCGTCGCCGTGAAGCGGGCGCCCTGGAGGCCGCGGTGCAGCCGCTCGGGCTCCTCCCAGGCCATCAGGATCTGCGCGGACGAGCCGGCCTTCATGGTCAGCGTCGAGCCGACCGGGACCGTGTCCCGCAGGCCCGAGAGCCGCTCGGCCGCCGCCACGCAGATGCGCATGTCGCCCTGGCGCCGGTAGAGCTGGGCGCTCTCGCCGGTGACATCGCGCAGATGCGTCAGAACCGGGCCCGCGGTCGCGAGCAGGCGGTCCTCGCCGGCCGCGGCGGCGAGCTCCGCCAGGCGCGGTCCGAGGATGAACCGGCCCTGCATGTCACGCGCCACCATCCGGTGGTGTTCCAGTGCCACGGCCAGTCGGTGGGCCGTGGGTCGTGCGAGTCCCGTCGCCGCGACCAGTCCTGCGAGGGTGGCCGGACCGGACTCCAGGGCGCTCAGGACAAGGGCTGCCTTGTCGAGAACGCCTACGCCGCTAGAGTTGTCCATGCAACGATATTCGCGTCTCACTCTGTGAAACGCAAGTTCAATTTTTCTCGGAACCTGTGACCCTGGAGATGCGGCCGCACAACGGCCCGCGAAACGGGTCTCTAGTTGTGCCGGCGTAGACGTCGGCCGGAGGGAAAGCGATGGGTAGGACACTCGCGGAGAAGGTCTGGGACGACCACGTCGTCCGGCGCGCCGAGGGCGAGCCCGACCTCCTCTTCATCGATCTGCACCTGCTGCACGAGGTCACCAGCCCGCAGGCCTTCGACGGCCTCCGGCAGAACGGCCGGCAGGTGCGGCGCCTCGACCTCACCATCGCCACCGAGGACCACAACACCCCGACCCTCGACATCGACAAGCCGATCGCGGACCCGGTCTCCCGAGCCCAGCTGGAGACCCTCCGCAAGAACTGTGCCGAGTTCGGCGTCCGGCTGCACCCGCTGGGCGACGTCGAGCAGGGCGTCGTCCACGTCGTGGGACCCCAGCTGGGTCTGACCCAGCCCGGCACCACCGTGGTCTGCGGCGACTCGCACACCTCCACGCACGGCGCCTTCGGCGCGCTGGCGTTCGGCATCGGCACCAGCCAGGTCGAGCACGTGCTGGCCACCCAGACGCTGCCGCTGGCCCGCCCGAAGACCATGGCCATCACGGTCGACGGCGAGCTGCCCGAGGACGTGACCGCCAAGGACCTGATCCTGGCGATCATCGCGAAGATCGGCACCGGCGGCGGCCAGGGCTACATCCTGGAGTACCGCGGCTCCGCCATCGAGAAGCTCTCGATGGAGGCCCGGATGACCATCTGCAACATGTCGATCGAGGCCGGCGCCCGCGCGGGCATGATCGCCCCCGACGAGACCACCTTCGCCTATCTGAAGGGCCGCGCCCACGCCCCCGAGGGCGAGGACTGGGACGCCGCCGTCGCGTACTGGAAGACCCTGAAGTCCGACGAGGACGCGGTCTTCGACGCCGAGGTCGTCATCGACGCCGCCGCGCTGGCGCCGTTCGTCACCTGGGGCACCAACCCCGGCCAGGGCGCGCCGCTTTCGGCGAACGTCCCCGACCCGGCTTCGTACGAAGACGCTTCGGAGCGCCTGGCCGCCGAAAAGGCCCTGGAGTACATGGGGTTGACCGCCGGACAGCCGCTGCGCGACATCAAGGTCGACACCGTCTTCGTAGGCTCCTGCACCAACGGCCGCATCGAGGACCTGCGCAACGCCGCCGCCCTCCTGGAGGGCCGCAAGGTCGCCGACGGCGTCCGCATGCTGGTCGTCCCCGGCTCGGTCCGGGTCGCCCTGCAGGCCGTCGAAGAGGGCCTGGACAAGGTCTTCAAGGAGGCCGGCGCCGAATGGCGGCACGCGGGCTGCTCGATGTGCCTGGGCATGAACCCCGACCAACTGGCGCCCGGTGAGCGCTCCGCGTCCACCTCCAACCGCAACTTCGAGGGCCGGCAGGGCAAGGGCGGCCGGACGCACCTGGTCTCCCCCCAGGTCGCCGCCGCCACCGCCGTCCTGGGCCACCTGGCCTCCCCGGCCGATCTGTCCGACGTCGCCACCACCGCGGGGGTCTGAGGAACCATGGAAGCTTTCACCACGCACACCGGCCGGGCCGTCCCGCTGCGCCGCAGCAACGTCGACACCGACCAGATCATCCCGGCGCACTGGCTGAAGAAGGTCACCCGCGACGGCTTCGAGGACGGTCTCTTCGAGGCCTGGCGCAAGGACTCCGAGTTCGTCCTCAACCGCCCGGAGCGGCAGGGCGCCACGGTCCTGGTCGCCGGCCCCGACTTCGGCACCGGCTCCTCCCGCGAGCACGCCGTCTGGGCGCTCCAGAACTACGGCTTCCAGGCCGTCATCTCCTCCCGCTTCGCCGACATCTTCCGCGGCAACTCGCTGAAGAACGGCCTGCTGACCGTCGTCCTCCCGCAGGAGACGGTGGACGCGCTCTGGGAGCTGACCGAGGCCGACCCGACCGCCGAGATCACCGTCGACCTGGAGGCCCGCAAGGTCCTGGCCGCCGGGATCGACGCCGACTTCGAGCTCGACGAGAACGCCCGCTGGCGTCTGCTGAACGGTCTCGACGACATCAGCCTCACCCTTCAGAACGAAGCCGACATCGCGGCCTACGAGGCGGCTCGACCGGCCTACAAGCCCCGTACAATTACGGTCTGAGCAGCGCTTTTCCACGACTGCGCCCCCCACCGCCCGGTGGGGGGCGCAGTCGCTTGTTGAGACCCTGTCGGGCGACAACTCGCCCTAGATGGCACAATCGGTGCATGGAACGCGACAGCCAACTCGAGCTCTACGAGGCAGTCGCCGCCCGATTGAAGGAAGCGCACACAAGGGTGCGCTCACTGCAAGTCCCGGAGGGCGTAAGGATGGCGCTGTCCCGGAAGCTGCTGGTCGTCACGGCAGCGGCGAAGCACGATCTCAAGGACGCGGCAACGCGTCTCGACCGGTTGATGAAGGACCTCGATGAGGGCCGATTCCCAGAGGACGACTGACACCAGGAACTCCGCAACGGGACTTCCGCGTTGCGGCACTAGGGTGATTAGACCGTTTCGTGTTTGATTTGCGGTATATACATGCCTAACGTGCGAAAAAGCTTGAACACTTTCGTTCTGGCAATGTCTCCGAAGGGGAAGACGTGAACAAGGCGCAGCTCGTAGAAGCGATTGCCGACAAGATGGGCGGTCGTCAGCAGGCCGCCGAAGCCGTCGACCACGTGCTCGACGCCATCGTGCGTGCCGTGGTGGCCGGCGACCGGGTCTCGGTCACGGGTTTCGGCTCGTTCGAGAAGGTCGACCGGCCCGCCCGCTACGCCCGCAACCCGCAGACGGGTGAGCGGGTCCGGGTCAAGAAGACCTCCGTCCCGCGCTTCCGTGCAGGTCAGGGCTTCAAGGACCTGGTCAGCGGCTCGAAGAAGCTCCCCAAGGGCGGCGAGGTCTCCGTCAAGAAGGCCCCCAAGGGCAGCCTCACCGGTGGCGCCTCCGCGACCGTGAAGAAGGCCGCCGCCAAGAAGGCCACCACCGCCAAGAAGGCCGCCGCGAAGAAGGCGACCCCGGCGAAGAAGGCCACCACGGCCGCCGCCAAGAAGGTGACGCCGGCGAAGAAGACCACCGCGGCCGCCAAGAAGGCGACCCCCGCGAAGAAGGCCACCACGGCCGCGGCGAAGAAGACCACCGCCGCCGCCAAGAAGACCACCACGGCCGCCGCGGCCAAGAAGACGGTCGCCAAGAAGACCGCTCCGGCCAAGAAGGCCACGGCGAAGAAGGCGCCCGCCAAGAAGACGACGGCGCGCAAGACCACCGCCGCCAAGAAGACCGCCGCCAAGAAGTAGGACGCGCGGTACCGACCCGCCGGGCCGGGCTTCCCCTCGGGGAGCCCGGCCCGCGGCGCGTCCGGACGCCCCGACGGGCGTCTCAGAACGTCTGCAGCGTCACCAGCGTGATCCGGAGTCCCGCGCCCGAGGTGCCGGGCTCGGCCTCGATCCGCACCCGCTGCCCCGGCCGCAGCAGCCGCAGCCCGCCCGCCTCGAAGGCCTCCGCCCCGAACTCCACGGGGGTGCCGTCGTCGAGCAGCACACTGCCGCTGCGGGTCTCGGGGTCGTACGTGAACGCGGTCGCCTGCATGGACCGCAGCCTATCCGGCCGCCGTCAGCCACCGGGCGGCCGTCCGCGGACCGAGCCCCAGCGCCAGGGCCGCCGCCAGATCCTCCCCGGTGTCCACGTCCCGGCGTACGGAATCCACCCCCGCGAGCCGGATTTCCACCGCGCCCGAAGACAAATGCCGCCGCCTCGACGCGCCCCCGAATGCCGGTTCCAATTCCACCCCCGGAGCCGCCGAGAGGAATGTCGTACCTATTTCGGCGGCATCCGCGAGAAATGCCCGCGGAAAATTGCCGGCCGCGTCCAGGACCCGGGCCAGCTCCGCGGGCCGCAGCGCGGGAAGGTCCGCGTTGAGCGCCGCCACGCGCGCGTGCGGCCGCCCCGCCCGCACCGCACGGGCCCCGTGCGCGAGCGCCGCGTTGAGCCCGGCGGCGGGGGAGTCCGGCACGATACGCGCCCCCAGGGCCGCCAGGGCGGCGGCGGCCACGGGATCGTCCGTGACGACCGCCACATCCCGTACGCGTGCGCAGTTCAGCACCGCCCCCACGGTGTCCTCGGCGAACGCCAGCGCGAGCCGGGGGCGCAGCCGCGCTCCCGCCGCGGCGGCGAGCCTGCTCTTCGCCAGGGCAAGGGGCTTCAGGGGTACGACCAGGGACCAGCCGTCGTCGGCGTCGGTGTGCGTCGGGTGCAGCGGCTTCATCGGGGCCCATTCTGTCCCGCCCACGCGGTCCGCCGGAGTCCCCGGGGCGTACGGTGTCACTCGACAGACCAGGAGCATGGGGCGACACTTGACCCCCTGCCAGCCAGTCCCGGAGAAAGGTGTCCGAGTGCCCCGCCGCAGAATCGGCTTCTGGTACCGCCTCGCGGCGGTCATCGCCAAACCCCCCCTGGTGGTTCTGTTCAAGCGGGACTGGCGCGGTATGGAGCACATTCCGGCCGACGGTGGTTTCATCACCGCCGTCAACCACAACTCCTACCTGGACCCGCTGTCCTACGCGCACTACCAGTACAACACCGGTCGCGTCCCGCGGTTCCTCGCCAAGGCCGGCCTCTTCAAGGGCGGCTTCGTCGCCACCATGCTCCGCAACACGGGCCAGATCCCCGTCTACCGCGAGACGACCAACGCGCTGGACGCCTTCCGCGCCGCCGTCGACGCCATCGAGCGCGGCGAGTGCGTCGCCTTCTACCCCGAGGGCACCCTCACCCGCGACCCCGAGATGTGGCCCATGGCCGGCAAGACCGGCGCCGCCCGCGTCGCGCTGCTCACCAAGGTCCCCGTCATTCCGGTGGCCCAGTGGGGCGCCAACCTCGCGATGCCGCCGTACGCCAAGGAGAACAAGTTCCGGCTGTTCCCCCGCAAGACGCTGATCGTGCAGGCCGGACCGCCCGTCGACCTCTCCCGCTTCGACGGCCTGGAGCCCTCGCCCGAGGTCCTCCGCGAGGCCACCGAGGTCATCATGGCCGCCATCACCGCCCTCCTGGAGGAGGTCCGCGGCGAGAAGGCGCCCGCCGAACCGTACGACCACCGCAAGGCCCGCCTGGAGCAGCGGCGCAAGGCCGCCGGGGAGGGCACCAAGTGACCAAGGCAGCCGTCTTCGGCAACGGATCCTGGGGCACCGCCTTCGCCATGGTGCTCGCCGACGCGGGCTGCGAGGTGAGCCTCTGGGGCCGCCGCGCCGAACTCGCCGAGGCGATCAACACCACCGGCACCAACCCCGACTACCTGCCCGGGGTCGAACTCCCGAAGGGCGTCACGGCCACCGCCGACCCGGCCGAGGCCGCCGCGGACGCCGACTTCACCGTCCTCGTCATCCCCTCGCAGACCCTGCGCGGCAACCTCGCCGCCTGGAAGCCGCTGCTCGCCCGGGACACCGTCCTCGTCTCCCTCATGAAGGGCGTCGAACTCGGCACCGCCAAGCGGATGAGCGAGGTCATCACCGAGGTCGCCGACGTCCCCGCCGACCGCGTCGCCGTCCTCACCGGCCCCAACCTGGCCAAGGAGATCGCCGCCCGGCAGCCCGCCGCGGCCGTCGCCGCCTGCGTGGACGAGACGGTCGCCCAGCGGCTCCAGGCCGCCTGCATGACCCCGTACTTCCGCCCGTACACCAACACCGACGTGGTGGGCTGCGAGCTCGGCGGCGCCGTGAAGAACGTCATCGGCCTCGCCGTCGGCATCGCCAACGGCATGGGCCTCGGCGACAACTCCAAGGCCACGCTCATCACCCGCGGCCTCGCCGAGACCACCCGCCTCGGCCTCGCCATGGGCGCCGACCCGCTCACCTTCTCCGGCCTCGCGGGCCTCGGCGACCTCGTCGCCACCTGCTCCTCGCCGCTCTCCCGGAACAACACCTTCGGCACCAACCTCGGCCGCGGGATGACCCTCCAGGAGACCATCGCGGCCACCAAGCAGACCGCCGAGGGCGTCAAGTCCTGCGAGTCCGTGCTCGATCTGGCCCGCCGCCATGGCGTCGACATGCCCATCACCGAGACCGTGGTCTCGATCGTCCACGACGGCAAGCCGCCGGTCGTCGCCCTCAAGGAACTGATGTCCCGCTCGGCCAAGCCCGAGCGCCGCTGAGCCGTACGCGCGGGGCGGCAGCGGGGCGCTCAGCAGTTCGGGAGTCGCAAGGTACGCTCATCGCGATATGAGCGAGAACACCCAGAGCCCCCGCAAGCCGCGCGTGGCCGTCGTCTTCGGCGGCCGCAGCTCCGAGCACGCCATCTCCGTCGTCACGGCGGGCGCCGTCCTGAGCGCCATCGACCGGGACAAGTACGACGTGCTGCCCATCGGCATCACGACGGACGGGCGCTGGGCGCTCACCGCCGACGCCCCCGAGCGCATGGCCATCGCCGGCCGCGCCCTGCCGAACGTGGCCGACCTGGCCGAGTCCGAGGAGGGCGGTGTCGTCCTCTCCGTCGACCCCGCCAACCGCGAGGTCGTCCTCACCGAGCCCGGCAACGTGCCCAGGGCCCTCGGCGAGGTCGACGTGGTCTTCCCGATGCTCCACGGCCCGTACGGCGAGGACGGCACCCTCCAGGGCCTCCTGGAGCTCTCCGGCGTCCCCTACGTCGGCGCGGGCGTCCTCGCCTCCGCCGTCGGCCAGGACAAGGAGTACATGAAGCGGGTCTTCGTCTCGTTCGGCCTCCCCGTCGGCCCGTACGAGGTCATCCGGCCGCGCGAGTGGGAGCAGAACCCCGCCGCCGCCCGCAAGAAGATCGTCGAGTTCGCCGCCGACCACGGCTGGCCGCTCTTCGTGAAGCCGGCCCGCGGCGGCTCGTCCATGGGCATCACCAAGGTCGACGACCTCTCCGGCCTGGACGAGGCCATCGAGGAGGCCCGCCGCCACGACCCCAAGATCCTCGTCGAGTCGCTGCTGCGCGGCCGCGAGATCGAGTGCGGCGTCCTGGAGTTCGAGGACGGTCCGCGCGCCAGCGTGCCCGCGGAGATCCCGCCGGTCACCGACCACGACTTCTACGACTTCGAGGCCAAGTACATCGACTCGGCCTCCGGCATCGTGCCCGCCCCCATCGGGGACGAGGCCACCGCCGAGGTCCAGCGCCTCGCCGTCGCCGCCTACGAGGCCGTGTCCTGCGAGGGCCTGGTCCGCGCCGACTTCTTCCTCACCGAGGACGGCGAATTCGTCATCAACGAGATCAACACCATGCCGGGCTTCACGCCCATCTCCATGTACCCGCGCATGTGGCAGGAGAGCGGCGTGAGCTACCCCGAGCTCGTCGACCGCCTCATCCAGGCCGCGCTGACCCGCTCGACGGGCCTGCGCTAAGCCGGAACACGGCCGTGCCGCCGCGCCTCTCAGAGGCTCGGCGGCACGGCCTTCCGGACCGGGGCGGCGAGATCGGCGAGCGGCGTGGCGTCATGCGCGTACCGCTCGTCCAGCGTGACCTCGACGTACGTCTTCCGGTACGTCGTGGTGAACCGGGGGCCGCTGCCCTCCGGGCGCTCCAGCATCCAGTTCACGCCGTCGGCCTCGACGGCCTGCGCCCTGGGATCGCTCATCTTTTCGGGCCGGGGGACCCCGCAGCGCAGTACGATCGCACCGTCACCCCAGCCGGCGGTCAACTCGGAGCCGGGCTCCGGGTCACTCCGCTCAAGTCCCGCCACGGATTCGGGCAGCTCCTTCGCCAGGGCCTGGCAGAAGGGCGCCTCCTCCGCCGGCGGGCTCGGGACCACGACGGACGCCGCGGCGTCCGGCGAGGAACACCCGGCGGCGGCCGACAGCAGGACGGCGGCCGCGACGGCGGCGGGCAGGCCGAAGGGCCGGTGGGAAGACGTCACCGGCCAAGCGTAGACGGGGGCTACAGATGAACGACCGGGCAGGTGAGGGTGCGCGTGATGCCGTCCACTTGCTGGACCTTGGCGACCACCATGCGGCCCAGTTCGTCGACGGTGTCCGCCTGCGCGCGCACGATCACGTCGTAAGGACCGGTCACGTCTTCGGCCTGGATGACCCCCGGGATCTTGGAGATGGTGTCGGCGACGGTCGACGCCTTGCCCACCTCGGTCTGGATGAGGATGTACGCCTGAACCACGGAACCTCCAGGGCGACCACGAGGATCTTGTGGGAGAAAGGGACGCCACGGTACCGCGTCGCCGCGGGCCACGGGGAGACCCGCGCGTCCGGAGGCGCTCGGGGTGTGGCGTACGCAGGACAGAAGTTGACGGTCTACTTGACGGTACCCAGCACGGTGACGGCCCGCGACCCGCGGCGCGAGACGACGCGCCCCCGCCCGCCGGCCGGCACGAAGACACGAGGTGAGACGCGGTGAAGGGCACAGTCGGAGAGCTGGGCGAGTTCGGGCTCATCAGAGAGCTCACGTCCCGGCTCACCTCCACCCCGGCGGTACGGATCGGGCCCGGCGACGACGCCGCGGTCGTCTCCGCGCCCGACCGGCGCGTGGTGGCCAGCACGGACATCCTCCTCGAAGGACGTCACTTCCGGCGCGACTGGTCGACGGCGTACGACGTCGGCCGCAAGGCCGCCGCACAGAACCTCGCCGACATCGCCGCCATGGGCGCGGTCCCCACCGCACTCCTCCTCGGCCTCGTCGTCCCCGCCGAACTGCCTGTGACATGGCCCACGGAACTGATGGACGGCCTGCGCGATGAATGTCAGGTCGCGGGCGCCGCGGTGGTCGGCGGCGACGTCGTCCGCGGCGACACGATCATGGTCTCCATCACCGCCCTCGGCGACCTCCGCAACCACGACCCGGTGACCCGGGGCGGCGCGCAGCCCGGCGACGTCGTCGCCTACACCGGCTGGCTCGGCTGGTCCGCCGCCGGATACGCGGTCCTCTCCCGCGGCTTCCGCTCCCCGCGCGCCTTCGTCGAGGCCCACCGCAGGCCCGAGCCGCCCTACCACGCGGGCCCGGCCGCCGCCGGTCTCGGCGCCACCGCCATGTGCGACGTCAGCGACGGCCTCATCGCCGACCTCGGGCACATCGCCGAGGCCAGCAAGGTCCGCATCGACCTGCGCTCCGGCCTCATCGACATCCCCACCCAGATGAACGACATCGGCCAGGCCGTCGGCGTCGACCCCATGCAGTGGGTGCTCACCGGGGGAGAGGACCACGCGATCGTCGCCACCTTCCCGCCGGACGTGAAGCTCCCCGCCCGCTGGAAGGTCATCGGCGAGGTCCTCCACCCCTCGGCCCTGCCGCAGGTCACCGTGGACGGCGCGCCCTGGCACAGCGTGGGCGGCTGGGACCACTTCGGGGAGACCGAGTGAAACCCCCGCTCGTGCTGACCGTCGCCGGATCCGACTCCGGCGGCGGCGCCGGCGTCCAGGCCGACCTGAAGACGATGCTCGCGCTCGGCGTCCACGGCATGAGCGTGCTCACCGCCGTCACCGCCCAGAACTCGCGGGGCGTCCAGGGCGTCTGGGAGCTCCCCGCGGAGGCCGTACGCGCCCAGTACCGGGCGGTCGTCGACGACATCGGCGTCCAGGCCGTGAAGACCGGCATGCTCGCCACGGCCGCGCTCGTGGAGACGGTGGCGGAGCTGCTCGCCGGGACCCCGGGAGTGCCCGTCGTCGTCGACCCGGTCGGCGTCTCCAAGCACGGCGACCCGCTGCTCGCGGAGAGCGCGCTCGACTCCGTCCGTACGAAGCTGCTGCCGGCCGCGACCGTCGCCACCCCGAACCTGGACGAGGTGACGCAGCTCACCGGCGTGCGCGTGGAGGACGAGAGCGACATGCGGCCGGCCGCCGAGGCGGTCCTCTCGTACGGGCCGCGCTGGGTCCTGATCAAGGGCGGCCACCTGCCCACCGGCCGGGAGGCCGTGGACCTGCTCACCGACGGGACCGAGGAGCACTGGCTGCGCGCCCCGCGCCACGACAACCGGCACACCCACGGCACGGGCTGCACGCTCGCCTCGGCGATCGCCTCCGGGCTCGCCAAGGGCCTGACGGTGCCGGAGGCCGTACGGGAGGCGAAGGAGTACGTGACGGGGGCGATCGCCGCCGGATTCGCCCTGGGCTCGGGCATCGGACCGGTCGACCACGGCTGGCGGACGCGCTAGATCCCGGGGGCGGGCCGACCGCTTCCTGGGGCGGGCCGTTTGTCTCCGGGCATGGCAAAAGGCCGGTTCACCGAGGTGAACCGGCCTTTCAAGGCAACCGCAGGGGCTGCGCTACGACAGAACGTCGCGACTAGCGCGAGACCTTGCCGGCCTTGATGCACGAGGTGCAGACGTTGAGCCGCTTCGGCGTCCGACCGACCACGGCACGCACGCGCTGGATGTTCGGGTTCCAGCGACGGGACGTACGGCGGTGCGAGTGCGAAATGTTGTTGCCGAAGCCCGGCCCCTTGCCGCAGACGTCGCAGTTGGCAGCCACGGGTCACTCCAAAGACTTCAGAATTACAGTGAAATCCGGCGCACCGGAATCAGGAGTCTGAAGTGGCTTGCCGGGGAACGGCCCGGTTTGAACCGGGCAACCGAAGCAGCATACAACGCCTGCTTCCGTGGAACGAAACTACCATGGTCTCCGCGGACCTCGCCCCGGGCCCCGGTCACAGGGGGTCCCCCCTGCTCGAGCGAAGCCGAGAGCTTGGGGGAGGCCGATCCCCGGTCTACCCTGCGGTGATCACCGCCGAAGGAGGACCCCCCGTTGTCGCGAGCCCTTCAGCCCGACGAGGAGCTCGTCGAGCTCGACGCCGAAGCGGTCCGGAGCTGGTGCGCAGGGGCCCTGGAGGCCCTCGGACGGGAGCGCGAGGCGATCGACGCGATCAACGTCTACCCGGTCGCGGACGGGGACACCGGCACCAACCTGTACCTGACGGCCGAGGCCGCCCACGAGGCCGTCGAGGCCGTCTTCGCCGCCTCCGCGCCCGACACCGCCGAGACCGTACGGGCCATGGCCCACGGCGCCCTGCTCGGCGCCCGGGGCAACTCCGGCACCATCCTCGCCCAGCTCCTGCGCGGCATGGCCGCCGTCCTCGCCGAAGGACGTGACGGTGATCACCTCGCCCGCGCCCTCGCCGAGGCCGCCGCCGCCGCGCGGCAGGCCGTCGCCCACCCCGTGGAGGGCACCGTCCTCACCGTGGCCTCGGCGGCCGCCGAGGGCTGCGCGGGCGGCGGGACGCTCGCCGACGTGGCCGCACGGGCCCACGACGGGGCCAGGAAGGCCCTGGCGGCCACCCCCGGCCAACTGGACGTGCTCGGCCGCGCCGGAGTCGTGGACGCCGGCGGACGGGGCCTGGTGACCGTCCTCGGAGCACTCCTCCGGACGGTGACGGGCCGGGCGCCGGACCGCGCGGGAGACGCGAGCGCGACGGACCGCACCGGGGACGTGAGCGACCGGGGTCCGGACCGCGCGGCGACCGCACGCGGCGGACCCGACCAGGTCCCGGCCGGCCCGGGCGGGGTACGGCTCCTCGGCGACCCCCGCGCCGTCCCCGCCGCCCCCGACCAACCCTGCGACGGCGAGGCCGGGCCCGCCTACGAGGTGATCTACCTCCTGGAGGCCGAGGACGCGGCCGTGGAACTGCTGCGGGCCCGCCTCGACGCCCTCGGCGACTCCCTCGTCGTCGTCGGCGGCGACGGCCTGTGGAACGTCCACGTCCACGTCGACGACGCGGGCGCCGCCGTCGAGGCGGGCGTCGAGGCCGGCCGGCCCCACCGCATCCGCATCACCCACTTCGCCGCCGACGCGGCGGCCGCCACCGGGCCCGGGGAACGCGCCCAGCGCGCGGTCGTCGCCGTCGTCCCCGGCGAGGGCCTCGCCGGACTCTGCGCCGAGGCCGGCGCGACCACGGTCCGCAGCAGGCCCGGCGAACCGCCCGCCGGCGAGGAACTCGTCGAGGCGATCCGACGGGCGCACGCGCGCGAGGTGGTCCTCCTGCCCAACGACACCGACCTGCGCCAGACCGCGGCCGCCGCCGCCGAACGCGCCAGGGCCGAAGGCATCCGCGTCGCGCTCATCCCGACCCGGGCCGCCGTCCAGGGCATCGCCGCCCTCGCCGTCCATGAACCCGACCGGCGCTTCGACGAGGACGTCGTCGCCATGACCGCCGCCGCCGGAGCCACCCGCTACGCCGAACTCGCCGTCGCCGAACGCCAGTCGTTCACCTCCGCCGGCGTCTGCCAGGCCGGCGACATCCTCGGCCTCATCGAGGGCGACGTCGCCGTCATCGGCAAGGACCTCACCGAGACCGCCCGCACCGTCCTGGACCGGATGCTCTCGGCGGGCGGCGAACTCGTCACCCTCGTCGTCGCCGACGACACCCCGCCCGAGCTCGCCCCCGACCTGGAACGGCACGTCCGGCGCGGCTACCTGGCCGTCGACACCACCACGTACCACGCGGGCGCGGGGGCCCCGCCGCTGCTCATCGGGGTGGAATAGGCGCCGTTCCCGGCGGTTGTCCACAGGCTTCGGCGCGACTGTCGGTCCCGTGGTCTTCAATGGGAGACGTGCCCGCGCTCGACGAACCACTCAAGAAGTCCCTCGGCCCCGCCACCGCCAAGGTCATGGCCGAGGCGCTCGACCTGCACACGGTCGGGGACCTGCTCCACCACTACCCCCGCCGGTACGCCGAGCGCGGGGAGCTCACCACGCTCTCCGACCTGCCGCTCGACGAGCACGTCACGGTGGTCGCACAGGTCGCGGACGCCCGGGTGCACACCTTCAACGGCTCCAAGGGCCGCGGCCAGCGCCTCGAAGTGACCATCACCGACGGCAGCGGCCGGGTGCAGCTGGTCTTCTTCGGCAAGGGCGTGCACAAGCCGCACAAGGACCTGCTGCCCGGCACCCGCGCGATGTTCGCCGGCAAGGTCTCGCTCTTCAACCGGCGCCTCCAGCTCGCCCACCCGTCCTACGAGTTGCTCCGCGGCGAGAGCGACGAGGCCGTCGACACCTGGGCGGCCGCCCTCATCCCGATCTACCCGGCCACCGCCAAGCTGGAGTCCTGGAAGATCGCCAAGGCCGTCGACGCCGTCCTGCCCAGCGCCGGAGACGCCGTCGACCCGCTGCCGCCCGCCCTGCGCGAGGGCCGGGGCCTCAGCGAGCTGCCCGACGCCCTGCGGATGATCCACCGCCCCCGTACCAAGGCGGACATCGCCGACGCCCGCGAGCGGCTCAAGTGGGACGAGGCCTTCGTCCTCCAGGTCGCCCTCGCCCGCCGCCGGCACGCCGACACCCAACTGCCCGCCGTCGCCCGGAAACCGGCCCCCGACGGCCTCCTCGACGCCTTCGACGCCAAGCTGCCCTTCACCCTCACCGAGGGCCAGCAGAAGGTCTCGAAGGAGATCTTCGACGACCTGGCCACCGAGCACCCGATGCACCGCCTCCTCCAGGGAGAGGTGGGCAGCGGCAAGACGATGGTGGCGCTGCGCGCCATGCTCGCCGTCGTCGACTCCGGCGGCCAGGCCGCCATGCTCGCCCCCACCGAGGTCCTCGCCCAGCAGCACCACCGCTCCGTCACCGAGATGATGGGCGAGCTCGCCGAGGGAGGGATGCTCGGCGGCGCCGAGCGGGCCACCAAGGTCGTCCTGCTCACCGGCTCCATGGGCGCCGCCGCCCGCCGCCAGGCCCTGCTCGACCTCGTCACCGGCGAGGCGGGCATCGTCATCGGCACGCACGCGCTGATCGAGGACAAGGTCCGGTTCCACGACCTCGGCCTGGTCGTCGTCGACGAGCAGCACCGCTTCGGAGTCGAGCAGCGCGACGCCCTCAGGGGCAAGGGGAAGCAGCCGCCGCACCTCCTCGTCATGACCGCCACCCCCATCCCGCGCACGGTCGCCATGACCGTCTTCGGCGACCTGGAGACCTCCGTCCTCGACCAGCTGCCCGCCGGCCGCTCGCCGATCGCCAGCCATGTCGTGCCCGCCGCCGACAAGCCGCACTTCCTCGCGCGCGCCTGGGAGCGGGTCCGCGAGGAGGTCGGGAAGGGACACCAGGCGTACGTCGTCTGCCCCCGCATCGGCGACGAGGAGGACCAGAAGAAGAAGGCCAAGGCCTCCCCGGAGGACGAGGCCGAGAAGCGCCCGCCGCTCGCCGTCCTCGACGTCGCCGAGAAGCTCGGCGCCGGCCCTCTCGCGGGCCTGCGGATCGCCGTCCTGCACGGCCGTATGCACCCCGACGACAAGGACGACGTCATGCGCCGCTTCGCCGCAGGCGAGCTCGACGTCCTCGTCGCCACCACCGTCATCGAGGTCGGTGTCAACGTGCCCAACGCCACCGCCATGGTGATCATGGACGCCGACCGCTTCGGCGTCTCCCAGCTCCACCAGCTCCGCGGCCGCGTCGGCCGGGGCTCCGCCCCGGGCCTCTGCCTCCTCGTCAGCGAGATGCCCGAGGCCAGCCCCGCCCGGCAGCGGCTGAACGCCGTCGCCACCACCCTCGACGGCTTCGAGCTCTCCCGCATCGACCTCGAACAGCGGCGTGAGGGCGACGTCCTCGGCCAGGCCCAGTCCGGCGTCCGCTCCTCGCTGCGGGTGCTCGCCGTCATCGACGACGAGGAGGTCATCGCCGCCGCCCGCGAGGAGGCCACCGCCCTCGTCCTCGCCGACCCCGACCTCACCGCCCACCCGGGCCTGCGCACCGCGCTCGACGCCCTCCTCAGCGAGGAGCGGGAGGAGTACCTGGAGAAGGGCTGAGCACGAGGCCCCGGCGGCGCCATAAGCTATTGCATACGCAATGGTTTATGGAGAACGAGGACACCGATGACCCGCGTGATCGCCGGTACCGCCGGCGGACGGCGCCTGGCCGTGCCCCCCGGCAACGGCACCCGCCCCACCTCCGACCGGGCACGGGAAGGCCTCTTCTCCACCTGGGAGGCGTTCCACGGCCTGGAAGGGGCCCGGGTCGCCGACCTGTACGCGGGCTCCGGCGCCGTCGGCCTGGAGGCGCTCTCCCGCGGCGCCGTCCACGCCCTCCTCGTCGAGGCCGACCCCCGCGCCGCGAAGACGATCCGGGACAACGTCCGCTCGATCGGCCTGCCCGGCGCCGAACTCCGCACCGGCAAGGCCGAGCAGATCGTGACCGGACCGGCCCCGGCCGAACCGTACGACCTCGTCTTCCTCGACCCGCCCTACGCGGTCACGGACGCCGATCTTCGCGAGATTCTCCTCACACTGCGCTCGGGGGACTGGCTGAGCGAGGATGCCCTCGTCACGGTGGAGCGCAGCACCCGAGGCGGGGAGTTCGGCTGGCCGGCCGGATTCGAGGCCCTGCGGTCCCGTCGCTACGGCGAGGGAACGTTTTGGTACGGTCGCGCCGCCTCTACGTGCGAAGACGCACGATGACCGGACCGGAGAGCGAGGGACCCAAGTTGCGCCGCGCCGTCTGTCCGGGGTCATTCGACCCCATCACCAACGGACACCTCGACATCATCGCCCGCGCCTCCAAGCTGTACGACGTCGTACACGTCGCGGTGATGATCAATCAGTCGAAGAAGGGCCTCTTCACGGTCGACGAGCGGATCGACCTGATCCGCGAGGTCACCGCCGACTTCGGCAACGTCGAGGTGGAGTCCTTCCACGGACTGCTCGTCGACTTCTGCAAGCAGCGCGACATCCCCGCGATCGTCAAGGGCCTGCGCGCGGTCAGCGACTTCGACTACGAGCTGCAGATGGCCCAGATGAACATCGGCCTCTCGGGCGTGGAGACCCTGTTCGTCCCCACCAACCCGACGTACAGCTTCCTCTCCTCCTCGCTGGTCAAGGAGGTCGCGGCCTGGGGCGGCGACGTCTCGCACCTGGTCCCGCCGACGGTCCTGCCCCGGCTGACCGAGCGGCTCGCACAGAAGTAGCCACGGAAGTGACGCGCGGCCACCGCCGCTGACGCTCCGTCACCTGGTGTCGGACGGGCACCGACTGCCCTTACAGTCGTCCCGTCCGTCTCCATCCAGCTGTAGAGAGTGGCGAGCACCAGGTGGACGTGCAGAAGAAGCTCGACGAGATCGTCGCGACCGTGCAGGGCGCCCGCTCCATGCCCATGTCGGCATCCTGCGTGGTCAATCGCGCCGAGCTGCTCTCCCTGCTGGAAGAGGTGCGGGAGGCCCTGCCCGGCTCCCTCGCCCAGGCCCAGGAGCTGATCGGCGGCCGCGAGCAGATGGTCGAGCAGGCCCGCCAGGAGGCCGAGCGGATCATCGAGGCCGCCCACGCCGAGCGGGGCTCGATCGTCTCCGACACGCAGGTCGCCCGCGAGTCGCAGGAGGAGGCCGACCGGATCCTCTCCGAGGCCCGTCGCGAGGCCGAGGAGGTACGGGCCGAGGCCGACGACTACGTCGACTCCAAGCTCGCCAACTTCGAGGTCGTCCTCAACAAGACCATCGGCTCCGTCGACCGCGGGCGCGAGAAGCTCCTCGGCCGCGGCCCGGGCCTCGACCAGGACGGCTACGCCGACGCGGACGCCCCCGAGTACAGCGCCGACCCGCAGACCCTGATCCGGCGGGCCGACGAGTACGTGGACGCCAAGCTGGGCGCCTTCGAGGCCGTCCTCAGTAAGACCCTGGAGGCCGTCGGACGCGGCCGGCAGAAGCTGCACGGCCGGATCGCCACGGACGCCCTCGGCGAGCACATGGCCGCGCAGGACGGCCTCGGCGGCGCGGTGCACACCAGCGACGCGGACTACCTGGCCGGCCTCGCGGAGCTGGCCACCCCCGAACCCGCGCCGGCCGCGCAGATCCCCGCGCAGCAGCCCGACCCGTACGGCTACCCGCAGCAGCCCCAGCAGGACCCCTCGTACGGCTACCAGCAGCAGGACGCCTACGCCTACCAGCAGCAGGACCCCTACGCGTACCAGGGCCAGTACGGCTACGAGCAGCAGCAGTACGACCCCCAGGGCCAGGGGCAGGTCCACGCCCAGCCCCACCAGCCGCAGCAGGCCGCCGCGCTCGACGAGACCAGCTTCTTCGACACGAGCATGATCGACCTGGAGCAGCTGCGCCGGTACGAACAGGGACAGTAAGGGGCACGGGGCCCGGATTGGGCCCTGGGCGAAGCGTCCAGTATCCTGGCTCTTCGGTCGCGCTATGTCCGCGATCCTTGCTGCCCACGTCTGGCAGCCTCCTCTACGCCGCAGAACGATCCGAAAGCAGGAAGACCCCTGAGTACGCGCCTCGACCACCGCAACCCCCTCGTGTTCGACACGCACGAGCTGGGGCGGCGTCCTGGTGCCCTCCAGCGGATCTCGCGTTCGGTCGAGGCTCCTGCGGAGCTCGGCGTCGAAGGAGTCATCGGAGTGCCCCAGGGCTCCCCGGTGGACATCGATCTCCGTCTTGAGTCGGTCATGGAAGGGGTGCTTGTCACAGGCACCGCCCGTGCATCGGCCGAGGGGGAGTGCGTAAGGTGTCTGGAGCCCGTCGCGCTTGAGCTCGACGTGGACTTCCAGGAGATGTTCTCGTACCCCGACTCCGACGACCGGGGCCGCTCCAAGGCGGCCGCGGACGACGAAGCCGAGGACGACGAGGACATGATCCCCCTCGAGGACGGCATGTTCGACCTCGAACCCTTGCTGCGTGATGCGGTGGTGCTCGCACTGCCGATGCAGCCGGTGTGCCGGGAGGACTGTGCGGGTCTGTGTTCCGAGTGCGGGACCAACCTGAACGAGAACCCGGACCACCACCATGACGCCGTCGACATCCGTTGGGCGGCACTGCAGGGACTCGCCGGTTCGCTGGGAACCGATGAGAAGGACAACATGAGCGGCAAAGCCTCTGACGGGGACGTCCGAAGCGCCGCCGAGAAGCAGGAGAAGTAGCCGTGGCTGTTCCGAAGCGGAAGATGTCGCGCAGCAACACGCGCCACCGCCGGTCGCAGTGGAAGGCTGCGGTCCCCACCCTGGTTTCGTGTGAGCGTTGCCAGGAGCCGAAGCTGCAGCACATCGCGTGCCCGAGCTGCGGCACCTACAACAAGCGCCAGGTCCTCTCGGTCTGAGTGGCTGGTGAGAGGCACGATGTCTGAGAACATCAGCGCAGCCTCGTCCCACACGCTTCTGGAAGGGCGGCTCGGGTATCAGCTCGAGTCCGCCCTTCTGGTGCGTGCGCTGACCCACCGCTCGTACGCGTACGAGAACGGCGGTCTGCCCACCAACGAGCGCCTCGAGTTCCTCGGGGACTCCGTGCTCGGCCTGGTGGTCACGGACACGCTGTACCGCACCCACCCCGACCTGCCGGAAGGCCAGCTGGCCAAACTGCGGGCCGCGGTGGTCAACTCGCGTGCGCTGGCGGAGGTCGGCCGCGGCCTCGAACTCGGCTCCTTCATCCGGCTCGGCCGGGGCGAAGAGGGCACGGGCGGCCGGGACAAGGCGTCCATCCTCGCCGACACCCTTGAAGCGGTGATCGGCGCGGTCTATCTCGACCAGGGCCTCGACGCGGCGTCCGAGCTGGTGCACCGGCTCTTCGACCCGCTGATCGAGAAGTCCTCGAACCTCGGTGCCGGACTGGACTGGAAGACCAGCCTCCAGGAGCTCACCGCGGCCGAGGGTCTTGGCGTCCCGGAGTACCTCGTCTCCGAAGAGGGTCCGGACCACGAGAAGACCTTTACTGCTGCCGCCCGCGTCGGTGGTGTCTCGTACGGCACCGGCACCGGCCGCAGCAAGAAGGAAGCGGAACAGCAGGCGGCGGAGTCCGCGTGGCGCGCGATCCGCGCGGCCGCGGACGAGCGCGCGGCGGCGGCGAAGGCCGCGGCCGACGCCGGCACGGGAGAGGTCGCCGACCCCTCTCCGACCGCCGACCGGGCCTCGGCCTGACGACCGGCGAGCCGTCCCGGAGAGACGGGGCCACACCGGCCACCGACTGACGGCGCCCCCGCACTCCTTCAGCGGAGACCTCCCGCCCGCCCCCGCCAGGGGCGGGCGGAGCCGTTTCCGGGGGAGCGGGGCGAGCCTTCCCCGCGCGAAGGACGGGCCGTCCCGGGCGACAGGGAAGGAAGGGGGGCCTTCCCCGGGGGTAGGTCGGTGGGCTTTCCCGGGGGTAGGTAGGTGGGCTTTTCCGGGCGGTAGGTGGGCGGGCTTCCCCGGGCGGTAGGCTGGTTCGGCCTGTTCGGCGGACCAGGGCCGGAGCGTCCTGGGACCACCACCCGTACCCCTCCGGAGGAGTCCCGTGCCCGAGCTGCCCGAGGTCGAGGTCGTACGGCGCGGTCTGGAGCGCTGGGTCGCCGGACGCACCGTGACCGAGGTCGAGGTGCTGCACCCCAGGGCCGTACGGCGCCATCCGGCGGGCGGCGAGGACTTCGCGGCCCGGCTGAAGGGGCAGCGCTTCGAGGGCGCGCGCCGGCGCGGCAAGTACCTGTGGCTGCCCCTGGCGGAGACCGGCACCTCCGTCCTGGGCCACCTCGGCATGAGCGGTCAGCTGCTCGTGCAGCCGGAGGGAGCCCCGGACGAGAAGCACCTCCGCATCCGCGTCCGCTTCGACGACTCCGCCGGCACGGAGCTCCGTTTCGTCGACCAGCGCACCTTCGGTGGCCTCTCGCTCCACGACCAGACCCCCGACGGGCTCCCGGACGTCATCGCGCACATCGCCCGCGACCCGCTGGACCCGGCGTTCGACGACGCCGCCTTCCAGAGCGCGCTGCGGCTGCGCCGTACCACCGTCAAGCGGGCGCTGCTCGACCAGTCGCTGATCAGCGGCGTCGGGAACATCTACGCCGACGAGGCGCTCTGGCGGTCGAAGCTGCACTACGACCGGCCGACGGCCACCCTGACCCGGCCGCGCTCGGCCGAGCTGCTCGGCCATGTCCGGGACGTGATGAACGCGGCGCTCGACGCCGGCGGCACGAGCTTCGACAGCCTGTACGTGAACGTCAACGGCGAGTCCGGCTACTTCGACCGCTCCCTCGACGCGTACGGACGAGAGGACGAGCCCTGCCGCCGCTGCGGTACGCCGATGCGGCGGCGGGCGTGGATGAACCGGTCCAGCTACTTCTGCCCGCGCTGCCAGCGCCCGCCGCGCGTCACGCCGTAGGGGTCGCGGCGCGCTCCGTGTCGTAACTCTCGCGCGAGGCCAGCACCTGGTCCATCCGGCCCTCGACGAGCTGGATGAGTCCGAGGAGCCGCTCGGCGATCTCGCGGCCGAGCGGGGTGAGCCGGTAGTCGACCCGCGGCGGGTTCGTGGGCTGCGCCTCGCGGTGGACGAGGCCGTCGCGCTCCAGGGCGTGCAGGGTCTGCGACAGCATCTTCTCGCTCACGCCGTCGACCCGGCGCCGCAGCTCGTTGAAGCGGAACGTCCCTTCGTGCAGGGCGCTCAGGGTCAGGCTGCCCCAGCGGCCCGTCACGTGCTCCAGCGTGCCGCGCGAGGGACAGGCGCGCGCGAACACGTCGTAGGCGAGGTCGTCAGTCATGCCTCCACGTTACTCCCGCACAGCGCTTACCGCCATGAGGGCGCTACCCATCTGCTTGCGCTTTCCAAAAGTTAGTGCTCTACTTCTGGTCATCACCCCGAACGCCTCTTCGAGGAGCCTTTTGTGACCACCCCCGTCGTCTCCATCGCCTACCACTCCGGCTACGGCCACACCACGGTCATCGCCGAGGCCGTCCGTGCCGGCGCCGCCGACGCGGGCGCCACCGTCCACCTGATCAAGGTCGACGAGATCACCGACGCCGAGTGGGAGCTGCTCGACGCCTCCGACGCGATCGTCTTCGGCTCCCCGACCTACATGGGCACCGCCTCCGGCGCCTTCCATCAGTTCGCCGAGGCCACCTCGAAGCGCTGGTTCACCGACGCCTGGCTGGACAAGCTCGCCGCCGGCTTCACCAACTCCGGCTCCAAGAGCGGCGACAAGGGGCACACCCTCCAGTACTTCCAGACCCTCGCCGGCCAGCACGGCATGAACTGGATCAACCTCGGCCTGAAGCCCGGCTGGAACACCAGCGAGGCCTCCGAGAACGACCTCAACCGCCTCGGCTTCTTCTCCGGCGCCGGCGCCCAGACCCACAACGACCTCGGCCCGGAGGGCGTCCACAAGGCCGACATCGCCACCGCCGAGCACCTCGGCCGCCGCGTCGCCCTGACGGCCCGCACCTTCGCGGCCGGCAAGGCCGCCGCCTGACCTCCACGCACACGAAAGGGCCCCGTCACCTCAGGGTGACGGGGCCCTTTCCGGGTCGGTGGCTCAGTAGCCGAAGTCCTGCGTCCACCAGGGGCCGCCGTCGCCGAAGACGACGCCCACGCCCAGGGTGGTGAAGTCGCAGTTCAGGATGTTGGCGCGGTGGCCGTCGCTGTTCATCCAGGACGCCATCACCGCCGCCGCGTCCACCTGGCCGCGGGCGATGTTCTCGCCGCCCATGCCGGTGACGCCCGCCTGCTCCGCCCGGGCCCACGGGGTGTCGCCGTCCGGGTCCGTGTGGTCGAAGAAGCCGCGCGCCGCCATGTCCGCGCTGAACGCGCCGGCCAGCGCCGAGAGCTTCGCGTCCATGCGGACCGGGGTGCAGCCCACCTTGGCGCGTTCGGCGTTGACCAGGCGCACGACCTCGGCCTCGGCGGCGTCGCCCCGGTCGGCGGTGGAGGTGACCGTGGTCGTCCGGGTCGGTGCGGGCGTCGTCGGGTCCGGCTTCGGCGCGGGCGCCTTCGTCGTGGGGACGGCCGCGATCTTCGTCGGCACCGGCTTCGCCGTGGGCGTCTTCGACTTCGTCGGGGTCGGCTTCGGCTTCGGCGTCGCCTTCGGGCTCGGCTTCCTGGACGGCGTCGCCGAGGGGGAGGGGGCGGTGCGGGCCTTGTCGCCGCTCGCCTCCGTGCCCGTGCCGGTCGGAGTCCGGGTGGCCCCGCCCTGCGTCGTCAGCTCCGGGGCCTGCCGGGACTGGACCTGGCGCTCGCTCGTGCCGGCGCTGCCGACGGTGAACGTGTCGCCGCCGGGAAGCAGGCCCGAGGCGACGGCGACGGCGCCGACCGCGACCGCCGCGGAGGCGCCGAGCAGGCCGTTGCGCACCGGCCGACGGCGGCGGGCACCCCGGTTCGGGCGGCCCGCACCGGCCGCGTAGTCTTCTGCGGCGGGTGCGGCGCCGGAGCGACGGTGGCGTCCCATCTGCTCTGCCTTCCTCTGCTGGTCTTCGCGGTGCTTCGCCGGTTCTTTGCCGGGCTTTGCTGATCTTTGCTGTCGGTACCGTTCCGGATCGACAGTCGAACGGCACGCCCTCGAACGGGTGAGGCGTGTTCGGTCGGGACTGTACGCCATGAGAAGCAGGGGCGATGTGCTCATCTGGCAATCCGCCCGTTAGCGTGCAGCCATGAGCGACGACGTACGGATGACCGCCTGGGTGCGCGGCCGGGTGCAGGGAGTTGGCTTCCGCTGGTTCACCAGGGCAAACGCCTTGGAGATCGGCGGCCTGGTGGGCTTCGCCCTGAACCTCGACGACGGCAGGGTGCAGGTCGTGGCCGAGGGGCCGCGTGAGAATTGCCACCGTCTGCTCGACTGGCTCCAGTCCGCCGACACACCCGGACGTGTGGACGGCGTGACTGAGATCTGGGACACCCCGCGCGGCGGCTACGACAGCTTCGCCATCCGCTGACGATCACGCTCCGGAACCCCGCCCGGTGACCCAGAGCGGCACCGGGCGGACGCGCGGTAACAGGGGCGTGACCAGCGAACCGCCTGATGGTTGCCAAGTCGCGCCGGTCGTGCAAGGCTGCCCGGTAAGGATGATCGCGACGCCCCCGAGGCACCGAGTTCGAAGGCCCCGCCGCCCGCTGAGCGGCCGTGGACTCCTCGGTAGCCCTTCAAACGGGGCGTGATCGTGTTGACCGTCAAACTTTTTGGTGAGACGCTGGAATCCCCGCGCACCTTAGCTGTTTGGCAGTGGAACCGGCACGACAAGCAGTACTGCCGAGCACCGCGGGTGCGAATCCCTCACGACCCACACCGCTTCGGTCGGTCACTCATTGTGGAGGACCATCCATCATGGCAAAGGCGCTTCTCGGTTACGTCGGCGGCTCCGACCCGCGACTCCTCGCCGAGATGCGACGGCTCCAGCAGCGCGTCCAGGACCTCGAATCCGAGCTGGTACGGATCCAGTCCGAGAACGACACGCTCGCCGCTGCCGCCGCTCAGCACAAGGGAGAGTCGCTGCTGAACAGCATCGACCTCGACGTACCCCAGGCAGAGCCTGCGCTCACCTGACAACCCAGCCCCCAGGGGCCAGGTGGAAAGCATTCTCGTCGGCGCAGCCGGACACCCACACAGCTGATCGTGCGGAACGACGCACGTGCACGACAGCTGGACATGCAAGGGGCGCCTCGGCGTCCCTTCTTTCTTTCACCCGCTGTTTCCCCCGCGTACCACCCCTCCTCATCCGAGGATCTGCCCCACGCGATCGCGGGCGAAACGCACGCGCCCCGGTAGAGTCCCCGGGGTGCACCTCAAGGCCCTGACGCTCCGCGGATTCAAGTCGTTCGCCTCGGCCACCACGCTGCGGTTCGAGCCGGGAATCACCTGTGTCGTGGGCCCCAACGGTTCGGGCAAGTCCAACGTGGTGGACGCCCTGTCCTGGGTCATGGGCGAGCAGGGCGCCAAGTCGCTGCGCGGCGGCAAGATGGAGGACGTCATCTTCGCCGGCACGACCGGGCGCCCTCCGCTCGGCCGCGCCGAGGTCTCGCTGACCATCGACAACTCCGACGGCGCGCTGCCCATCGACTACGCCGAGGTCACCCTCACCCGGATCATGTTCCGCGGCGGCAGCAGCGAGTACCAGATCAACGGCGACACCTGCCGGCTGCTCGACTTCCAGGACCTGCTCTCCGACTCCGGCATCGGCCGCGAGATGCACGTCATCGTCGGACAGGGGCAGCTCGACTCCGTGCTGCACGCCGACCCGATGGGCCGCCGCGCCTTCATCGAGGAGGCCGCCGGCGTCCTCAAGCACCGCAAGCGGAAAGAGAAGGCGCTGCGGAAGCTGGACGCGATGCAGGCCAACCTCGCGCGCGTGCAGGACCTCACCGACGAGCTCCGCCGTCAGCTCAAGCCGCTGGGCCGGCAGGCCGCCGTCGCCCGCCGCGCCGTCGTCATCCAGGCAGACCTGCGCGACGCCCGGCTCCGCCTCCTCGCCGACGACCTCGTCCGCCTCCAGCAGGCGCTGACCGCCGAGGTCGCCGACGAGGCGGCCCTGCTCGCCCGCAAGGAGGCCACCGAGGCCGAGCTGCGCGCCGCCCTCGCCACGGAGGCCGAGCTCGAAGCGGAGGCCCGCACCCTGGTGCCCCGCCTGGAACGCGCGCAGCAGAACTGGTACGCCCTCTCCCAGCTCGCCGAACGCGTCCGCGGCACCATCTCCCTGGCCGACGCGCGCGTGAAGAGCGCCACCACCGCACCCGCCGAGGAGCGCCGCGGCCGCGACCCGGAGGACCTGGAGCGGGAGGCCGCCCGCGTCCGCGAGCAGGAGGCCGAGCTCGAAGCCGCCCTGGAGGCCGCCGAGCGCGCCCTGGAGGACACCGTCGCCCACCGCGCGGAGCTGGAGCGGAGCCTCGCGGCCGAGGAGCGCCGCCTCAAGGACCTCGCCCGCGCCGGCGCCGACCGCCGCGAGGGCCTCGCCCGGCTCCACGGCCAGGTCAACGCCGCCCGCTCGCGCGCCGCCTCCGCCCAGGCCGAGATCGACCGGCTCGCCGCCGCCCGCGACGAGGCCGCGGAGCGCGCGGCAGCCGCCCAGGAGGAGTACGAACAGCTCAGGGCCGAGGTCGACGGCCTCGACGCGGAGGACACCGAGCACGGCGAGCGGTACGAGGCCGCCCGCCGCGAACTCGCGGACGCCGAGGCCGCGCTGAGCGCCGCCCGCGAGGCCGCCGCCACCGCCGAACGCCGCCGCGCCGCCACCCGTGCCCGGCACGACACCCTCGCCCTCGGGCTCCGCCGCAAGGACGGCACGGGCGCCCTGCTCTCCGCCGGGCTCACCGGACTCCTCGGCCCGGCGGCCGAACTCCTCACCGTCACCCCGGGATACGAGATCCCCGTCGCCGCCGCCCTCGGCGCGGCCGCCGACGCGCTCGCCGCCGAAGGTCCCTCCGCCGCCGCCGAGGCCCTGCGCCTGCTGCGCAAGCAGGACGCGGGCCGGGCCACCCTGATCCTGGCCGGAGCCCCCGAGCCGCGGCCCGCGGTGCCGGCCGACGGACACCCGTACGCCGCCGACCTGGTCCACGGGCCCGACGAACTCCTGGCCGCCGTCCGCCGGTTGCTCGCGGGGACGGTGGTCGTCGGCGACCTGGACGAAGCCGCCGAACTGGTCAGGACCCGGCCCGAGCTGACCGCCGTCACCGCCGAAGGGGACCTGCTCGGGGCGCACTTCGCGCAAGGAGGCTCGGCCGGCGCGCCCAGCCTCCTCGAAGTCCAGGCCTCGGTCGCCGAAGCGGCCGCCGAGCTCGACGAACTGGCCGTACGGTGCGAGGAGTTCGCCGCCGCACAGGCCCAGGCAACCGAGCGGCGGCGCCACGCGGGGGCGCTCGTCGAGGAGCTCGACGCCCGCCGCCGCGCCGGTGAGCGCGAGCGGTCCGCCGTCGCCCAGAAGCTCGGACGGCTCGCCGGGCAGGCCAGGGGAGCGGCCGGGGAGGCCGAGCGGACCGCGGCGGCCGCCGCCCGCGCCCAGGAGGCCCTGGAGAAGGCCACCGCGGAAGCCGAGGAACTCGCCGAACGGCTCCTCGTGGCGGAGGAGATGCCGGCCGAGGACGAGCCCGACACCTCGGTGCGCGACCGGCTCGCGATCGACGGCTCCAACGCGCGCCAGACCGAGATGGAGGCGCGGCTCCAGGTCCGTACCCACGAGGAGCGGGTCAAGGCTCTCGCCGGACGCGCCGACTCGCTCGACCGGGCCGCCCGCGCCGAACGGGAGGCACGCGCGCGTGCCGAGCAGCGCCGGGCCCGGCTGCGCCACGAGGAGCGCGTCGCCGGCGCGGTCGCCGCCGGTGCCCGCGCCCTGCTCGCCCATGTCGAGGTGTCCCTGGTCCGCGCCGAGCGGGAACGGGTGGTGGCCGAGGCGGCGAGGGCCGACCGGGAGCAGGGCCTGACGGCCGCCCGGGCCCGGGGCCGGGACCTCAAGGCCGAGCTCGACAAGCTGACCGACTCGGTGCACCGGGGCGAGGTGCTCGGCGCCGAGAAGCGGCTGCGGATCGAGCAGCTGGAGGCGAAGGCCCTGGAGGAGTTCGGCGTGGAGGCGACCGCGCTGGTCGCCGAGTACGGCCCGGACCAGCCCGTGCCTCCGTCGCCGGCCGCGGAGGGGGATCCGGAGGAGGCGTCCGACGCCCGCCCGCGGCCGTTCGTCCGTTCGGAGCAGGAGAAGCGGCTGAAGGCCGCCGAACGGGCGTACCACCAGCTCGGCAAGGTCAACCCGCTGGCCCTGGAGGAGTTCGCGGCCCTGGAGGAGCGGCACCGCTTCCTCTCGGAGCAGCTGGAGGACCTGAAGAAGACCCGTACGGACCTGCTTCAGGTCGTGAAGGAGGTCGACCTGCGCGTCGAGCAGGTCTTCACCGAGGCGTACCGGGACACCGCGCGCGAGTTCGAGGGCGTCTTCTCGCGGCTCTTCCCGGGCGGCGAGGGCCGTCTGGTCCTCACCGACCCGGAGAACATGCTCACCACCGGCGTCGAGGTGGAGGCCCGCCCGCCGGGCAAGAAGGTCAAGCGCCTCTCGCTGCTGTCGGGAGGGGAGCGCTCGCTGACCGCCGTGGCGCTGCTCGTCTCGATCTTCAAGGCCAGGCCCAGCCCGTTCTACGTGATGGACGAGGTCGAGGCGGCGCTCGACGACACCAACCTCCAGCGGCTGATCCGGATCATGCGGGAGCTCCAGGAGTCCTCGCAGCTGATCGTGATCACGCACCAGAAGCGGACGATGGAGGTCGCGGACGCGCTGTACGGCGTGTCCATGCAGGGCGACGGCGTCTCCAAGGTGATCAGCCAGCGACTCCGCTGAGGCTCGGAGAGCACCGCTCGTTCAATATGTGAACTCAAGCGGCCTCGCCGTGCTCATAAAGTCACACGACATCGGCTATTGACTTCGAAACTTGAAGGCATAGTCTCTGCAACGTTGCTTTTACCTTCACGTGGTGGGCGGCGTGAAGTTGTGCGCCACTGGAAGGGCTTGCCCCCCACCGAGGAGTCCATGTGACCAGCACCGCGCAGGCGCCCACGCCGCCGCCTTCCGAAGGCCGAGCCGCTCACCCGGACCACCTCGGCCACGTCATCTTCATCACGGCCTCCGCCGCGATGGGCGGCTTCCTCTTCGGCTACGACAGCTCCGTCATCAACGGCGCCGTCGAGGCGATCCGCGACCGCTACGACATCGGCTCCGGCACCCTCGCCCAGGTCATCGCCATCGCCCTGATCGGCTGCGCCATCGGCGCCGCCACCGCAGGACGGATCGCCGACCGCATCGGCCGCATCCGTTGTATGCAGATCTCCGCGGTCCTCTTCGCCGTCAGCGCCGTCGGCTCCGCGCTGCCCTTCGCCCTCTGGGACCTCGCCCTCTGGCGGATCATCGGCGGCTTCGCCATCGGCATGGCCTCCGTCATCGGCCCCGCCTACATCGCCGAGGTCGCCCCCGCCGCCTACCGCGGCCGCCTCGGCTCCTTCCAGCAGGCCGCGATCGTCATCGGCATCGCCATCTCCCAGCTGGTGAACTACGGCATCCTCCAGCTCGCCGACGGCGACCAGCGCGGCGAGATCGGCGGCCTGGAGGCCTGGCAGTGGATGCTCGGCGTGATGGTCGTCCCCGCACTCCTCTACGGCATGCTGTCCTTCGCGATCCCCGAGTCCCCGCGCTTCCTCATCTCGGTCGGGAAGACCGACCGGGCCAAGGAGGTCCTCGCCGAGGTCGAGGGCCACGGCGTCGACCTCGACCACCGCGTCGCCGAGATCGACCGGGCCATGCGCAGCGAGCACAAGTCCACCTTCAGGGACCTGCTCGTCGCCGGCAGCAGGTTCAAGCTGCTGCCCATCGTCTGGGTCGGCATCGGACTCTCGGTCTTCCAGCAGCTCGTGGGCATCAACGTCGCCTTCTACTACTCCGCGACCCTCTGGCAGTCCGTCGGCATCGACCCGTCCAGCTCGTTCTTCTACTCGTTCACCACGTCGATCATCAACATCATCGGCACCGTGATCGCGATGGTCCTGGTCGACCGCGTCGGCCGCAAGCCGCTCGCCCTCGTCGGTTCCGTCGGCATGGCGGTCGCCCTCGCCTTCGAGGCCTGGGCCTTCTCCGCCGACCTCGTCGACGGCAAGCTGCCCGAGACCCAGGGCGTCATGGCCCTCGTCGCCGCCCATGTCTTCGTGCTCTTCTTCGCCCTCTCGTGGGGCGTGGTGGTCTGGGTCTTCCTCGGCGAGATGTTCCCCAACCGGATCCGCGCCGCCGCGCTCGGCGTCGCCGCCTCCGCCCAGTGGATCGCCAACTGGGCCATCACCGCCAGCTTCCCGTCCCTCGCGGACTGGAACCTCTCCGGCACCTACGTGATCTACACGATCTTCGCCGTGCTCTCGATCCCCTTCGTGCTCAGGTACGTCAAGGAGACGAAGGGCAAGGCGTTGGAGGAGATGGGCTAAACCCCGCTGCCCCTCTCCTCACGACGACCGCCCCGGCCGAGGCCTCACGCCTCTGCCGGGGCGGTACGCGTCTCAGGCGGTGAGCCGTTGCGGTACGTGTCTCAAGCGGTGAGCCGCCGCGGTACGGGTCTCAGGCGGTGAGCCGCGGCAGTACGTCGTCGCAGAACAGCCGCAGGCTCCGCCACCCCTCCTCGACCGGCATCCCGCCGCACAGCGGATGCAGCACGAGGCTCTCCAGGCCGAGCTCCAGGCACTCCTCCGGCGTCACCACCCGGTACACCCCCTCCGCCCGCAGCTTCGCCACCGTCCTCGCCGCCGAACGCACCGCCGAGCGGATGTCCTTCGACTGCCAGGAGGCGTAGGTCCGCGCCTCGTGCAGGAAGTGCTCCCCGTACTCCGCCCAGGTCCGGTCCGGGTCCGCCGACAGATGCAGCAGCGGGGTCTCCTCCGCCGGCATCATCGTCCAGCCCTCCGTGCCGTACTCCGCGCACCGCTCCTGGTAGTACGTCTCCAGGTCCGGAAGGTGCGCGCTCGGGAAGAACGGCAGCCCCAGCCGGGCCGCCCGCCGCGCCGCCGCCCGCGAGGACCCCCCGACCAGAAGCAGCGGATGCGGCCGGGTGAACGGCCGCGGGGTGACCCGTACCGTACGGCCCTGATACGTGAACGGCTCCCCGGTCCAGGCCGTGAGCAGGGTCTCCAGGAGCAGGTCCTGGAGCTTGCCCCGCCGCCCCCAGTCGACCCCGCGCTCCTCGTACTCCTCCGGCCGGTAGCCGATCCCCGCCACCGTCACCAGACGGCCCCC
The DNA here is from genome assembly GCF_041053105.1 of Streptomyces sp. R44. Lineage (NCBI taxonomy): Bacteria > Bacillati > Actinomycetota > Actinomycetes > Kitasatosporales > Streptomycetaceae > Streptomyces > Streptomyces sp. R44. Next base: position 6,096,694 of record NZ_CP163444.1, read on the forward strand.
GCTCAGCAGGTCGAGGACCGCGATGTCCTCGGCCAGGCGCAGTGGATCGTGCAGCGGGCCGATGATCGCCGAGACCGTGACCGCGATCCTGCGCGTCGCGCCGAAGACCGCGCCCGCGAAGGTGAAGGGGGAGGGCAGCCAGTTGTTCTCGACCCCGTGGTGCTCCTCCGTCTGCACGGTGTCGACGCCGTGCTCGTCGGCGTACGCGGCCATGGCGAGCGCGGCCCGGTAGCGCTCCGAGAGGGAGTCCGGGGTCGCACGGGGATCGACGAGGTTGAACCGTACGACGCTGAACGGCATGGGAAAGTCCCCCTTCGCAGGTGCGCGGAAGGGGGACAGTAGCTGACGGAGCGTCAGATGGAAACGGTCTCGCGGACTTCGGCGGGCGCCACGGGAACCGGCTGCGGAGAGCGCGGCAGCACGGCGTACAGCGCGCCCGCGACCACGATCGTCACCGCCCAGCCCAGACCGTTCTCACCGATCCAGGTCGAGGCGAGCGGACCCGAGAACCAGTCCACCTTCGTGAACAGCAGACCCACGGCCAGCGCCACGGCCCACGCCGTCATCGCCTGCCAGGCGAAACCGCCCCGGTACCAGTAGGCACTCGCCCGCGTGGTGTCCATCAGGGCCTTCGCGTCGTACGACCTCCGGCGCAGCATGTCCACGCCGAAGACGCCGATCCACGCCGAGAACGCCACCGCGAGCAGCGTCAGGAAGGAGATGAACGAGCCGATGAAGCTCGTCGCCACGACCATCAGGAGGAAGCCGAAGACCAGGCTGATCACCGCGTTCACGCTCACCGCCGCGGCCCGCGGCACCTTGATGCCCAGGGTCTGCGCCGTGAACCCGGCCGAGTACATCGACATCGAGTTGATCAGCAGCATCCCGATCAGGGCGATCAGCAGGTACGGCACCGAGATCCACATCGGCAGCAGCTCGCCGATGAAGGAGACCGGGTCCTGCGCCGAGGCCAGGTCCGGCGTCGACACCGCCATCACGGCGCCCATCAGCACCATGGGGAGCACCACGATCCCGGCGCCGCCGATCGTCGAGCCGACCATCGCCCGCGAGGAGGCCGTACGGGGCAGGTAGCGCGTGAAGTCGGGGCCCGAGGGCACCCAGCTGATGCCGCCCGCCGCGATCGTGCCGATCCCCGCGACCATCATCGCCGTCGAACCGGCGGGCTTGTCGAAGACCGCGGACCAGTCGGTGTTCGCCACCAGATGGACCAGGACGAGCACGGAGAAGGCGCCGAAGAGGTACGTCGACCACGTGCTGCACACCCGCAGCGCGTTGATGCCGAGACCCGACACCAGGAACGTGCAGGCCACGAAGAGCAGTAGCGTCACCACGATCAGGAGCGTGTTCGACTTCACCCCGAAGAGCAGGTCGAGGACGGTCAGCACCGCGTACGCCCCCGCGACCGCGTTGATCGTCTCCCAGCCCCAGCGGGCCACCCAGATCAGCGCACCGGGAAAAAGGTTTCCGCGCTGACCGAACACGGCCCGCGACAGCGCCATGCCGGGCGCCCCGCCGCGCTTCCCCGCGATCGAGATCAGGCCGACGATCCCGTACGAGAGGACCGGCGCGACGACCGCCACGACCAGGACCTGCCAGAAGTTCAGGCCGTTGAAGACGACCAGACCGGCGCCCATCGTGAGCAGCAGCACACTGATGTTGGCCGCGACCCAGGTCGGGAAGAGTTCGCGGACCCGGCCGGTCCGCTCGGCGTCGGGGACGGGTTCGAGACCGCGGGTCTCCATGGCGCCGTCGTGCGTCGCGCCTTCGGCATCGGAGGCGACGTGGGGCATAGGGGTACTCCGTTGTACAGATGTGGGGGAACCACCCACTGTACGTGCTCCGCCATCCGCCCCTTCGTGGCCGATACTGGACGCGTTATGGAACTCATCCTTGCTGTAGTCATCGCTCTGGTCGTCGCGGTCGCCGTGACGAGCGGGCTCGTGATCAGCGGTCGCAAGAAGAAGCAGCTGCCGCCGGCCGAGCCGCCGTCCACCACGCCGACCATCACCGCTCCGCCCGCCGAACCGCACGTCGGCGAGGAGGCGGAGACACCGCGGGAGGAACCACGCCGCACGGTCGAGGAGGTCGAACTCCCCACCGAGGCGGCCCCCGAGGCCCCGGTCGCGGTCGAGGAGCCCCTCGTCGAGGAGCCCGCCGCCCCCGAGATCGAGGTCCCCGAGCCCACCGCCGGCCGCCTCGTGCGGCTCCGGGCCCGGCTGGCCCGCTCCCAGAACTCGCTCGGCAAGGGGCTGCTCACGCTCCTGTCCCGCGAGCACCTCGACGAGGACACCTGGGAGGAGATCGAGGAGACGCTTCTCACGGCCGACGTCGGCGTCGCCCCCACCCAGGAGCTCGTCGACCGGCTGCGCGAGCGGGTCAAGGTGCTCGGCACCCGCACCCCGGACGAGCTGCGCGGCCTGCTCCGTGAGGAGCTCGTCACCCTTCTCGGTGACTTCGACCGCTCGGTGAAGACCGAGAGCCCCGAGGACACCCCGGGCGTGGTCATGGTCGTCGGCGTCAACGGCACCGGCAAGACCACCACCACCGGCAAGCTGGCCCGTGTCCTGGTCGCCGACGGCAAGTCCGTCGTCCTCGGCGCCGCCGACACCTTCCGCGCCGCCGCCGCCGACCAGCTCCAGACCTGGGGCGAGCGCGTCGGCGCCCGGACCGTGCGCGGACCGGAGGGCGGCGACCCGGCGTCGATCGCCTTCGACGCGGTCAAGGAGGGCATCGCCGAGAAGGCCGATGTCGTCCTCATCGACACCGCCGGCCGGCTCCACACCAAGACCGGCCTCATGGACGAGCTCGGCAAGGTCAAGCGCGTCGTCGAGAAGCACGGCCCGCTCGACGAGATCCTCCTCGTCCTCGACGCCACCACCGGCCAGAACGGCCTGATCCAGGCCCGCGTCTTCGCCGAGGTCGTCGACATCACCGGCATCGTGCTGACCAAGCTCGACGGCACCGCCAAGGGCGGCATCGTCGTCGCCGTCCAGCGCGAGCTGGGCGTCCCGGTCAAGCTGATCGGCCTCGGCGAGGGCCCGGACGACCTGGCACCGTTCGAGCCGGGCGCCTTCGTCGACGCCCTGATCGGCGACTGACACCGCGTACGGCATCTCGTACGGCATACGGAAGGGCCCCCGCCGGCTTCTGGCGGGGGCCCTTCCGCGTCCTCAGAAGTGCGTCCGGTGGCAGATGTACGCCAGCGTGCCGAGCAGCAGCCGGGCCTGCGGGGGCGCGCCCGCCGTGTCCAGCGTCGGGGGCCGCAGCCAGCGCACCGGCCCGAGCCCGCCCAGGTCCGACGGGGGAGCGGTGATGTGGGCGCCGGGGCCCAGACAGTGCAGGTCCAGATCGGCGTCGTCCCAGCCCATCCGGTAGAGCAGCTGCGGCAGCTCGGCCGCCGCGCCCGGGGCCACGAAGAAACGCGCCCGGCCGGTCGGGGTCGCGCACACCGGGCCGAGCGGCAGCCCCATGCGCTCCAGGCGCACGAGCGCCCGTCGGCCCGCGGCCTCGGCTACCTCGATCACGTCGAAGGCGCGGCCGACCGGGAGGAGCAGCGCCGCGCCCGGGTACGCGGACCAGGCCTTCACGGCGTCGTCGAGGCCGGCGCCCGCCGGGACCGGTTCCGCGAAGGAGAGGGGGTGCGCGCCGGGGGCCGCGCAGGCCGGATCGCCGCAGGAGCACTGGCCGGAGACGGCCCGCGCGCCGGGGACGACGTCCCAGCCCCAAAGTCCCGTGTACTCGGCCACCGCTGTGCACTCCGTGGTGCGTACGCGGCGGCGTGCGCCGGACCGCATCTCACGAATGCCGCCGATCGTGAAACCCATGCCCCCTCCAACGGGTCGAGCGCGCCGGTGGTTACGACCCGGAGCACAGCCGTCACCCTTCGTCACGGTCCGTCGCCGAGTGTGGCGCGCGGTCGTGAGAGGGGTGGTGCGGAGTGGGACACGCGCCTCTCCGCGCTTCCGTCCGCCGACTCCGGTTCGTCGCATGTCAAGTGAATCGCGTTCCACGCGTGGCGAGTTCATTCGAAGGGGTGGCGAATGGTGGCGTTTCTTGAATCGCCCTCGTGGAGGGGTGATCGTAGGATTACTTTCGGTACTCGAAGCTCGGGATCGCTTGCACGCGTGGGTATGCCGGAGGCAACCCGGTTTCCAGTTCGAAGGAGTGCGAACGTCGGACGGGTGCCGCGAGAGACGGCATTCTGATAGGGGTTCGTACGACAGGTCATCAGGTGGATGGGGGCGTTCCAGTGAGCGGCAACGGCGCAGACGGTACGACTGCCGGCAAGCGCCCGAACGAGCAGCTGGGCTCGTGGTTCGTGCGCAGCGGCTGGTCGAAGGGCGAACTGGCACGCCAGGTGAACCGCAGGGCACGCCAGATGGGCGCGCACCACATCTCCACGGACACTTCGCGCGTGCGCCGCTGGCTCGACGGCGAGCAGCCCCGCGAACCGATCCCGCGGATCCTCTCCGAGCTCTTCTCCGAGCGCTTCGGCTCCGTCGTCGCCATCGAGGACCTCGGGCTGCGCACCGCCCACCAGTCGCCCTCCGTCTCCGGCGTCGACCTGCCCTGGGCGGGGCCGCAGACCGTCGCCCTGCTCAGCGAGTTCTCCCGCAGCGACCTCATGCTCGCCCGCCGCGGCTTCCTCGGCTCCTCCCTCTCGCTCGCCGCGGGACCCGCCCTCATCGAACCGATGCAGCGCTGGCTCGTCCCCACGCCGGCCGGCGACATCGAGCGCCCCGAGCCGATCGTCGACGCCCGCAGACCCAACCGGCTCTCCGAGATCGAGCTCGACCTCCTGGAGTCCACCACCGCGATGTTCCGCAAGTGGGACGCCCAGTGCGGCGGCGGACTGCGCCGCAAGGCCGTCGTCGGCCAGCTCCACGAGGTCACCGACCTCCTCCAGGAGTCCCAGCCCGCCGCCACCGCCAAGCGCCTCTTCACCTGCGCCGCCGAACTCGCCGAGCTGGCCGGCTGGATGAGCTACGACGTGGGTCTCCAGCCCACCGCCCAGAAGTACTTCGTGCTGGCGCTGCACGCCGCCAAGGAGGCCGGCGACAAGCCCCTCGGCTCGTACATCCTGTCCTCGATGAGCCGCCAGATGATCCACCTCGGGCGGCCCGACGACGCCCTCGAACTCATCCACCTCGCCCAGTACGGCAGTCGGGACTGCGCCACCTCCCGCACCCAGGCCATGCTGTATGCGATGGAGGCCCGCGCCTACGCCAACATGGGGCAGCCCTCCAAGTGCAAGCGGGCCGTGCGGATGGCCGAGGACACCTTCGCCGACGTCGGCCTCGACGGCGAGCCCGAGCCCGACTGGATCGGCTTCTTCTCCGAGGCCGAGCTCAACGGCGAGAACTCCCACTCCTACCGCGACCTCGCCTATGTCGCCGGCCGCTCCCCGACCTACGCCTCGCTGGCCGAGCCCGTCATGGAGCGGGCCGTCGAGCTCTTCGAGAAGGACCCCGACCACCAGCGCTCGTACGCGCTCAACCTGATCGGCATGGCCACCGTCCACCTCCTCAAGCGCGAGCCCGAGCAGTCCGTGGTCCTCGCCGAGAAGGCCCTCGGGGTCGCCCGCAGCATCCGCTCCGAACGGGTCAACACCCGGCTCCGCAAGACCGTCGACCACGCCGCCCGCAACTACAGCGACGTCGCCGAGGTCGTCCAGCTCACCGACCGGCTCACCCAGCTCCTCCCCGAGGCCGCCGAAGCGGTCTGACCCCCCCAGGGGCCCCAGGCCCCGGCCCCCGGCCCCGCTACGGGGCCCGCACCAGACCCCGGCCGCGCCGGACGTCCCGTAAAGCCCGACTCGGCTCCCCCGCCGCAAGGTCACACGGACGCCCGGCGCGGCCGGTCCGTTCCCCGGACGTCTCCTCGTACCGACACGGCCGTTCACGGTCACGTAACACGCCCCACCCCTTCGTCACTGCGCCGAAACATCGAGCGGCATCGGCGGAAACCGCGCTGCGCGAATCTCTGGCCCATAACCGGCCACCCCTCAAGGCCGGACGCTCCCCGGCCCCGCCCCGCACGGCCGCATTCGACGACGAGGAGACGCCGATGGCACCAGCCATCACGACCCTGGCCGCAGACGCCCCCGAGCTGTCTGCCGCCAACACCGGGTTCATGCTCATCTGCTCCGCCCTGGTCATGCTGATGACCCCGGCGCTCGCCTTCTTCTACGGAGGCATGGTCCGCGTCAAGTCCACCCTCAACATGCTGATGATGAGCTTCATCAGCCTCGGGATCGTCACGATCCTCTGGGTGCTCTTCGGCTTCAGCCTCGCCTTCGGCACCGACTCCGGCTCCCTCATCGGCTGGTCCTCCGACTACGTCGGCCTCAGCGGCATCGGCATCACCGAGCTCTGGGACGGCTACACCATCCCGGTGTACGTCTTCGCCGTCTTCCAGCTGATGTTCGCGATCATCACCCCCGCGCTCATCAGCGGCGCCCTCGCCGACCGCGTCAAGTTCACCGCCTGGGCCCTCTTCATCACCCTCTGGGTCACGATCGTGTACTTCCCCGTCGCCCACTGGGTCTGGGGCGCCGGCGGCTGGCTCTTCGAGATGGGCGTCATCGACTTCGCCGGCGGCACCGCCGTCCACATCAACGCCGGTGCGGCGGCCCTCGGCGTCATCCTCGTCATCGGCAAGCGCGTCGGCTTCAAGAAGGACCCGATGCGCCCGCACAGCCTCCCGCTGGTCATGCTCGGCGCCGGTCTCCTCTGGTTCGGCTGGTTCGGCTTCAACGCCGGCTCCTGGCTCGGCAACGACGACGGCGTCGGCGCCGTGATGTTCGTCAACACCCAGGTCGCCACCGCCGCCGCCATGCTCGCCTGGCTCGCGTACGAGAAGCTCCGCCACGGCTCCTTCACCACCCTCGGCGCCGCCTCCGGCGCGGTCGCCGGCCTCGTCGCCATCACCCCCTCCGGCGGCTCCTGCTCCCCGCTCGGCGCGATCGCCATCGGCGCGATCGCCGGTCTGGCCTGCGCCATGGCCGTCGGCCTCAAGTACAAGTTCGGCTACGACGACTCCCTCGACGTCGTCGGCGTCCACCTCGTCGGCGGTGTCATCGGCTCCCTCCTCGTCGGCCTCTTCGCCACCGGCGGCGTCCAGTCCGAGGCCAAGGGCCTCTTCTACGGCGGCGGCCTGGAGCAGCTCGGCAAGCAGGCCGTCGGCGTCTTCGCCGTCCTCGCCTACTCCCTGGTCGCCTCCGCGATCCTCGCCCTGATCATCGACAAGACGATGGGGATGCGGGTCAGCGAGGACGACGAGGTCTCCGGCATCGACCAGGTCGAGCACGCCGAGACCGCGTACGACTTCAGCGGAGCCGGCGGCGGCATCACCGGACGCAGCACCGCCGCGGCCACGACCGTCCCGAGCGAGAACACGAAGGTGGACGCATGAAGCTCATCACCGCGGTCGTCAAGCCGCACCGGCTCGACGAGATCAAGGAGGCCCTGCAGGCCTTCGGGGTCCACGGCCTCACCGTCACCGAGGCCAGCGGCTACGGCCGCCAGCGCGGCCACACCGAGGTCTACCGGGGCGCCGAGTACACCGTCGACCTCGTCCCCAAGATCCGCATCGAGGTCCTCGTCGAGGACGAGGACGCCGAACAGCTCATCGACGTCGTCGTGAAGGCCGCCCGAACCGGCAAGATCGGAGACGGCAAGGTGTGGAGCGTGCCGGTCGAGACCGCCGTACGGGTCCGCACCGGCGAGCGCGGTCCGGACGCACTGTAAGCACGGATGGGAGCCGCCGGGTGACGAACCTCGACACGAGCGACACGACCGAAGAATCGGGACCCGGCGGTTACGCGGCGGCCCGGCTGCTCCTCCTCCAGGAGAAGGAGCGGCCCGGGCCGCCGCGCCGTGCCGCCCTCGCCCGGCTCACCGACGACTGGCTGGCCGGCCTCTTCGCCGCCGCCGCACCGCCCCGCGGGACCGCCCTCGTCGCCGTCGGCGGCTACGGGCGCGCCGAACTCTCCCCGCGCAGCGACCTCGACCTCCTCCTGCTCCACGACGGCACCGCCGACAAGGCCGCCGTCGCCGCCCTCGCCGACCGGATCTGGTACCCCGTCTGGGACCTCGGCCTCGCCCTCGACCACTCCGTCCGCACCCCCGCCGAGGCCCGCGCCACCGCCGCCGACGACCTCAAGGCCCACCTCGGCCTCCTCGACGCCCGGCTTCTCGCCGGAGACGCCGGACTCGTCGCCGCCCTGCGCACCACCGTCCTCGCCGACTGGCGCAACCAGGCCCCCCGGCGCCTCCCCGAACTCGACGCGCTCTGCCGCGAGCGCGCCGAACGCGCGGGGGAGCTGCAGTACCTCCTCGAACCCGACCTCAAGGAGGCCAGGGGCGGCCTCCGCGACGCCCAGGTGCTGCGCGCCGTCGCCGCCTCCTGGCTCGCCGACGCCCCCCGCGAAGGCCTCGACACGGCCCGCCGCCGCCTCCTCGACGCCCGTGACGCGCTCCACCTCGCGACCGGCCGCGCCACCGACCGGCTCGCCCTCCAGGAACAGGACGCCGTCGCCGCCGAACTCGGCCTCCTCGACGCCGACACCCTGCTCCGCGAGGTGTACGAGGCCGCCCGGACCATCTCGTACGCCACCGACGTCACCTGGCGCGAGGTCAACCGCGTCCTCAAGGCCCGCTCCGCCCGCCCGGCCCGGCTCCGCACCCTCCTCAGCCGCAACGGCGGCGCGAAACCCCTCGTCGAACGGACCCCGCTCGCCGAGGGCGTCGTCGAGATGGACGGCGAGGCCGTCCTCGCCCTCGGCGCCAAGCCGGAACGCGACCCCGTCCTGCCCCTGCGGGCCGCCGCCGCGGCCGCCCAGTCCGCCCTGCCGATCTCCCTGCACGCCGTACGCCGCCTCGCGGCCGCCGCCAAGCCCCTGCCGGTGCCCTGGCCCGCCGAAGCCCGTGAGGAGCTCGTGACGCTCCTCGGCGCGGGCGAGGCCACCGTCCCCGTCTGGGAGGCCCTGGAGGCCGAGGGGCTGATCAGCCGGCTCCTGCCCGACTGGGAGCGGGTCCGCTGCCGCCCCCAGCGCAACCCCGTCCACACCTGGACCGTCGACCGGCACCTCGTCGAGACCGCCGTACGGGCCTCCTCGCTCACCCGCCGCGTCGGCCGCCCCGACCTCCTCCTCGTCGCCGCCCTCCTCCACGACATCGGCAAGGGCTGGCCCGGCGACCACTCCGTCGCCGGCGAGACCATCGCCCGCGACCTCGCCGCCCGCATCGGCTTCGACCGCACCGACACCGCCGTCATCGCCACCGCCGTCCGCCACCATCTGCTCCTCGTCGAGACCGCCACCCGGCGCGACCTCGACGACCCCGCCACCGTCCAGTCCGTCGCCACCGCCGTCGGCACCCTCGGCACCCTGGAGCTCCTGCACGCCCTCACCGAGGCCGACGCCCTCGCCACCGGGCCCGCCGCCTGGTCCTCCTGGCGCGCCTCGCTCGTCGCCGACCTGGTCAAACGGGTCGCCGGGGTGCTCGCGGGCGCGCCCCTGCCCGATCCCGAGGCCGCCGCGCCCAGCGCCGAACAGGAACGGCTCGCGATCGAGGCCCTGCGCACCGGCGAACCCGTCCTCGCCCTCCACACCCGCGACGAGCAGCCCCTCGACGAGGAGGAGCCGGAGCCCGTCGGCGTCGAACTCCTCATCGCCCTGCCCGACCAGCCCGGCGTCCTCCCCGCCGTCGCGGGCGTCCTCGCCCTCCACCGGCTCACCGTCCGCGCCGCCGACCTCCGCGCCGTCGACCTCCCCGGCGACCTCGGCTCCGGCTCCGTCCTCGTCCTCGACTGGCGCGTCGCCGCCGAGTACGGCTCCCTGCCCGAGGCCGCCCGGCTCCGCGCCGACCTCGTCCGCGCCCTGGACGGCTCCCTCGACATCCCCGCCCGGCTCGCCGAACGCGAGGCCGCCTACCCCCGCCGCCGTGGCCTCACCGCCCCGCCGCCCCGGGTCACCGTCGCCGCGGCCGACTCCCGCCTCGCCACCGTCATCGAGGTCCGCGCCCAGGACGCGCCCGGCCTGCTCCACCGCATCGGCCGCGCGCTGGAGGGAGCGGCGGTACGGGTGCGCAGCGCCCACGTCTCCACCCTGGGCGCCAACGCCGTCGACACCCTGTACGTGACCCGCCCGGACGGCTCCCTCCTCCCGGACGAGGAGGCGATCGACCTGGCCCGGGCGCTGGAGGAGGCGCTGCGATGAACGGTCCCCGCGCGCCGGATTCGGCGGGCGGGGGCACACACTTCGAGCGGCCCGATACCCTGGAGGGCAATCCGACCGCCCCCGACACCGAGGATCCGCGACCGCCGTGTTCGATACCCTCTCCGACCGCCTTGCAGCGACCTTCAAGAACCTCCGCGGCAAGGGCCGTCTGTCCGAGGCGGACATCGACGCCACCGCGCGCGAGATCCGTATCGCGCTGCTGGAGGCGGACGTCGCCCTGCCGGTCGTCCGCGCCTTCATCAAGCAGGTCAAGGAGCGCTCGCTGGGGGCGGAGGTCTCCCACGCCCTCAACCCCGCCCAGCAGGTCATCAAGATCGTCAACGAGGAGCTCATCTCCATCCTCGGTGGCGAGACCCGTCGTCTGCGGTTCGCCAAGACCGCGCCGACCGTGATCATGCTCGCCGGTCTCCAGGGTGCCGGTAAGACCACCCTCGCCGGAAAGCTCGGTGTCTGGCTGAAGAGCCAGGGCCACTCGCCGCTGCTCGTCGCCTGTGACCTCCAGCGCCCCAACGCCGTCAACCAGCTCTCCGTCGTCGCCGACCGCGCGGGCGTGGCCTTCTACGGCCCGCAGCCGGGCAACGGCGTCGGTGACCCGGTCCAGGTCGCCAAGGACTCGATCGAGTACGCGCGGACCAAGCTGTACGACGTCGTCATCGTCGACACCGCCGGCCGCCTCGGCATCGACCAGGAGCTGATGCAGCAGGCCGCGGACATCCGCGACGCCGTCAGCCCCGACGAGGTCCTCTTCGTCGTCGACGCCATGATCGGTCAGGACGCGGTCAACACCGCCGAGGCCTTCCGCGACGGCGTCGGCTTCGACGGCGTCGTGCTCTCCAAGCTCGACGGCGACGCCCGCGGTGGTGCCGCGCTCTCCATCGCGCACGTCACCGGCAAGCAGATCATGTTCGCCTCCAACGGCGAGAAGCTGGACGACTTCGACGCGTTCCACCCGGACCGCATGGCGTCCCGCATCCTCGGCATGGGCGACATGCTCTCCCTCATCGAGAAGGCGCAGCAGACCTTCGACGAGGAAGAGGCCGCCAAGATGGCCTCGAAGCTCGCCTCGAAGAAGGGCGAGGGCTTCACGCTCGACGACTTCCTGGCCCAGATGGAGCAGGTCCGCAAGATGGGCTCCATCTCGAAGCTGCTCGGGATGCTGCCCGGCATGGGCCAGATGAAGGAGCAGATCGCCAACATCGACGAGCGCGATGTCGACCGTACGGCCGCCATCATCAAGTCGATGACCCCGGCCGAGCGCCAGGACCCGACCATCATCAACGGCTCCCGCCGTGCCCGTATCGCCAAGGGTTCCGGCGTCGAGGTCAGCGCGGTCAAGGGCCTGGTCGAGCGGTTCTTCGAGGCCCGCAAGATGATGTCCCGCATGGCGCAGGGCGGCGGCATGCCGGGGATGCCGGGCATCCCGGGCATGGGCGGCGGCCCCGGCCGGCAGAAGAAGCAGGTCAAGCAGGCCAAGGGCAAGCGCAAGAGCGGCAACCCGATGAAGCGGAAGGCCGAGGAGCAGGCCGCGGCCGAGCGCCGTGAGCAGGCGCAGGCCGGCGGCGCCTTCGGTCTCCCGGCGGCGGGGCAGACCCCGAAGGACTTCGAGCTCCCGGACGAGTTCAAGAAGTTCATGGGCTGATCGGGCCCGTATGAGGGGCCCGGGGCGGTACGAAACCGCCCCGGGCCCCTTTTCATACCTCCGCGCCGCCCGTAATGCCGGACCGATCCCGCTCTTCGATACTGGGGCCACTGCCGCCCCGAGGAGAGCCACGTGGCCAACCCCGTACCCCCGCGCGACCGGACCGACCAGCCCTGGCGCTCGGAAGGGGCCCCACCGCCCCCGTCGCCGAAGAAGCGGATGCCGGGCAGCTGGGGCAGCCTCATCCTCACGGCGCTCGTCGTCTACCTGATCGCCAACATCGTGCTGTCGTTCTTCAACGAGGGCGACGGGCCGACGATCTCCTACACCGAGTTCGACAAGCAGGTCGCCGCCGGGAACGTCACCAAGATCTACTCCAAGGGCGACGCGATCCAGGGGCAGCTGAAGAACAAGCAGCCCGTGCCGGGCGGCGACGGCGACTACACCAAGTTCCAGACCCAGCGTCCGGCCTTCGCCGACGACGACCTGTGGGCACAGCTGACCAAGCAGAACGTGGTCGTCACGGCCGAGCCGGTCGTCAAGGAGCGCAGTTTCCTCGCCAACCTCCTGATCTCGCTGGCGCCGATGCTGCTGCTCGTCGTGCTGTGGGTGTTCATCGCCCGCCGGATGAGCGCCGGCATGGGCGGCGCGGGCGGGATGCTCGGCCGCAAGCAGCCGCCGAAGCCGGTCGAGCTGGAGGGCGGCAAGCGCACCACCTTCCAGGACGTCGCCGGCATCGACGAGGTCGAGGGCGAGCTCAACGACGTCGTCGACTTCCTGAAGAACCCGCAGGCCTACCGCGAGATGGGCGCCAAGATGCCCCGCGGCGTGCTCCTCGCGGGCCCTCCCGGCACCGGCAAGACCCTGCTCGCCCGGGCCGTCGCGGGCGAGGCGGGGGTGCCGTTCTTCTCGGCCTCCGCCTCCGAGTTCATCGAGATGATCGTGGGCGTCGGCGCCTCCCGGGTCCGCGAGCTGTTCGCCGAGGCCCGCAAGGTCGCCCCCGCGATCATCTTCATCGACGAGATCGACACCATCGGCCGGGCCCGCGGCGGCGGCTCCGGGATGGGCGGCCACGACGAGCGGGAGCAGACCCTCAACCAGATCCTCACCGAGATGGACGGCTTCACCGGCTCCGAGGGCGTCATCGTCCTCGCCGCCACCAACCGCGCCGACGTGCTCGACCCGGCCCTCACCCGGCCGGGCCGCTTCGACCGCATCGTCCACGTCAACCCGCCCGACCGGGGCGGCCGCGAGGCCATCCTGAAGATCCACACCCGGGAGATCCCGCTCGCCCGGGACGTCGACCTGGAGCACGTGGCCCGCACCACCCCCGGCATGACCGGCGCCGAGCTCGCCAACCTCGCCAACGAGGCCGCCCTCCTCGCCGTCAAGCGCCAGCAGCAGGCCGTCACCCAGTCGGATCTGTCGGACGCCCTGGAGAAGGTCCAGCTCGGCGCCGAACGGCCGCTGGTGATGCCCCTGGAGGAGCGGCGCAGGACCGCGTACCACGAGAGCGGCCACGCCCTGCTCGGCATGCTCCAGCCCGGCGCCGACCCGGTCCGCAAGATCACCATCGTGCCGCGCGGCCGGGCCCTCGGCGTCACCCTGTCGACCCCCGACGCCGACAAGTACGCCTACACCGAGGACTATCTGCGCGGCCGGATCATCGGCGCCCTCGGCGGGATGGCCGCCGAGCAGGTCGTCTTCGGCGTCATCACCACCGGCGCCGAGAGCGACCTCGAACAGGTCACCAACATCGCCCGGGGCATGGCAGGCCGCTGGGGCATGAGCGAGCGCGTCGGCCGCCTCACCGCCATCCCGAGCGACGCCCAGCAGGCCTACGGGCTCTCGGCCGCCCCCGCGACCCTCGACACCGTCGACGAGGAGATGCGGCGCATCGTCGACGAGTGCTACGAGAGCGCGGTACGGCAGCTCCGCGAGCACCGCGACAAGCTGGACGCCCTGGCCGAGGCCCTCCTCGCCAACGAGACCCTGGAGGAGGACGCGGCCTACCGGGCAGCGGGCATCCCGCGCCTGAGGAAGGAGCCCGAGTCCTGAGTCCCGCGTCCTGAGCCCGAGTCCTGAGTTCCGCGTTCCGCGTTCTGAGTCCCGAGTCCCGAGTCCCGAGTCCCGAGTCCCGAGTCCTGAGTCCCGCGTCCTGCGCGGCCTACCGCACGCGTGCGACCACGTACCGGAAGACGTTCGGCATCCACACCGTCCCGTCCGGGCGGACGTAGGGGGCGAGCGCCTCCTCGATCTCCTTCGCCACCTGCGCGTGCTCCGTCGCCCGGACCGCCTCGTCGAAGACGCCCGTCGACAGCAGCCCGCGCACCGCGCTGGCCTCGTCCGCGTACCCGAAGGGGCAGGCCACCCGGCCCGAGCCCGCCGGCCGCAGCCCCGCCCCTGCCACCAGCGCGTCCAGGTCGGGACCCGGCGCGGGCCCGCGGTCCGCGAGCCGGGCCGCGACCCGCAGCACCGGCTCCGTGGCGCACCGCTCCGGCGGCCCCCACCCGGCGAGTACGACCGCCGTGCCCGAGTGGGCCGAACGGGTGAGAGCCCGGAGTTCGGGGAGCATCCCGTCCGTCGCGTGGAAGGCCGTGATCACGTCGTACGGGAGGTCCTCCGGGAGCTCCTCGGTGACGGTGACGTCCTCCGGCAGCCGCTCCCTGGCCAGCTCCACGCGCGCGTGGTCCCGGTCCGCGCCGGCCACCCGCGCGCCCCGCGCCGCGGCCATCAGGAGGGCCAGGCCCGAGCCGCAGCCCAGGCCCAGCAGCCGGGAACCCGCGCCCACGCCCAGGCGGTCGTACACCGCCTCGTAGAGCGGGACCAGCATGCGTTCCTGGATCTCGGCCCAATCGCGCGCGGGGTGGTGCGGGACGAGCGTAGGTGTCATGGAAAAGCGCCCCAATCCGTGCTCGGACGACAGCCCCCCGTAGCCAGGGAACTGCGCTTCCCCGGCCGCGTCCAGTGCTCGCGCCGGACCGATTCACCCGGGGGAGGGGCGGTGCGCCGCCTTGCGCATCGACCCGGTAATGTCCTCGCAACAGTTCCCCGGGCCGCTCCGCCCACCCGGGGGCGCGCGCACCGCGGCCACGCGCCGGGGCGTATGCGCCACTACGCACCGGCTTGACGATCTCTGCGTGACTTCTCCGCAGATCGGGGGCACTGGCCCGCGTCGGGACACATCAAGGCAACTGACGGGTACGTGCAAAATATTTGGGATGCCCCGGAATGGAACCCGGGGGCACTTCGGCTCGTTGTACGCGACGTGAGCACGACACCCCCTGTTCTCGCCGCAGAGCTGGCACAGGCGTGGGCCGACATTCAGCGGCACCACCCCGAGCTGCCCGATCTTGCCGCGCCCGAGTCCCTGATCGGAGAGTCCTCGTCCGCCTGTGGCGCCGAGCTCTCCTTCGAGCGACTGCTCCACGAGGCAGTCCACGGCATCGCCGCCGCCCGAGGTGTCCGCGACACCTCCCGGGCCGGCCGCTACCACAACCGCAGATTCCTCGCGATCGCCGAGGAAATGGGCCTCGACCATCCCGAGGAGCCGCACGCCAGCAGCGGCTTCTCCCTGGTCACGCTCAACCCAGAGGCCAGGCGCCGGTACCGGCCCACCATCGAGCGGCTCCAGCGCGCCCTCAAGGCGCACACGGTCGCCACGGCCGCCGACACCAAGCGCTCCTTCCGCGGACCGGCCGCCCGGCACGGATCCTCGGGCGGCGGCGTGCGCGTCAAGGCCGTCTGCGACTGCGGGCGCAACGTGCGCGTGGTGCCGTCCGTGCTGGCCCAGGCCCCGATCGTCTGCGGCGGCTGCGGCAAGCCCTTCCGCATCCCCGAGACAGTGGGCGCCGCCAACTGAGTCGGCGGCGTGTGGCACAATGGCTAGCTGTACTCGACAGTCGCACAGGACCCCTCTCTCCTCCGGCTGACGCGTCCATCGGGCACCCGAGTACCGCAACCCCACGTGGCATCTCAAGTGCCCAACCACGTCAAGACCAGGAGACACCACTCCAGTGGCAGTCAAGATCAAGCTCAAGCGCCTCGGCAAGATCCGCCAGCCGCACTACCGCATCGTCGTCGCCGACTCGCGCACCCGTCGTGACGGTCGCGCGATCGAGGAGATCGGCCTCTACCACCCGACGTACAACCCGTCGCGTATCGAGGTCGACTCCGAGCGTGCGCAGTACTGGCTGTCCGTCGGCGCCCAGCCGACCGAGCCGGTTCTCGCCATCCTGAAGCTCACCGGCGACTGGCAGAAGCACAAGGGTCTGCCGGCCCCCGAGAAGGCTCTGCTCGTCCCCGCCACGAAGGAGGCGAAGCGCGCCTCGTTCGACGAGTTCGCGAAGACCCTCGAGGGCGGCGACGACAAGGGTGAGGCCATCACCCCGAAGGCCAAGAAGGCCGACAAGAAGGCGGACGAGGCCGAGGCCGCGTCCACCGAGTCGACCGAGGCCTGATCATGCTCGAGGAGGCTCTCGAGCACCTCGTGAAGGGCATCGTCGACAACCCCGACGAGGTGCAGGTCGCCTCGCGCAACCTGCGCCGGGGTCGCGTGCTGGAGGTCCGGGTCCACCCCGACGACCTCGGCAAGGTGATCGGCCGCAACGGCCGCACCGCGCGTGCGCTGCGCACCGTCGTGGGCGCCATCGGCGGCCGGGGGATCCGCGTCGACCTCGTCGACGTGGACCAGGTCCGCTGAGCAGGTCGGCAGCATAACTAGTTGTGCCGGCACGGGCCGGGGAGGGCTGAAGAGCCCGCCCCGGCCCGTTGTCGTACGTACGAGCTGTGTGACAGGAGAGTGTGGAGCAGTGCAGTTGGTAGTCGCGCGGGTCGGCCGCGCCCATGGCATCAAGGGCGAGGTCACCGTCGAGGTGCGGACGGACGAGCCCGAGCTCAGGCTCGGCCCCGGTGCCGTACTGCTCACCGACCCGGCCTCCGCCGGGCCGCTGACCATCGAGACCGGCCGCGTCCACAGCGGCAGGCTGTTGCTGCGCTTCGAGGGCGTCCGCGACCGCACCGCCGCCGAGGCCCTCCGCAACACCATCCTCATCGCGGAGGTCGATCCCACGGAGCTGCCCGAGGAGGAGGACGAGTACTACGACCACCAGCTGATCGACCTCGACGTCGTCCTCGCCGACGGCACCGAGATCGGCGTGATCACCGAGATCTCCCACCTGCCGTCCCAGGACCTCTTCATCGTCGAGCGCCCCGACGGCACCGAGCTGATGATCCCCTTCGTCGAGTCGATCGTCACCGAGATCGACCTGGAGGAGCAGCGGGCCGTGATCGACCCGCCGCCCGGTCTGATCGACGACCGCGCCGAGATCGTCTCCTCCCGGGACGACGGCCCCGCGGAGTCCGGCGAGGAGTCGGCATGAGGCTCGACGTCGTCACGATCTTCCCCGAGTACCTCGAACCGCTGAACGTCTCCCTCGTCGGCAAAGCACGCGCGCGCGGACAGCTGGACGTCCATGTGCACCACCTGCGCGACTGGACGTACGACCGGCACAACACGGTCGACGACACCCCCTACGGCGGCGGCCCCGGCATGGTCATGAAGACCGAGCCGTGGGGCGACGCGCTCGACCAGACGCTCGCCGACGGCTACGAGGCCGGCGCGCACGGGCCGGTCCTCGTCGTCCCGACCCCCAGCGGCCGCCCCTTCACCCAGGAGCTCGCCGTCGAGCTCTCCGAGCGCCCCTGGCTGATCTTCACGCCGGCCCGCTACGAGGGCATCGACCGCCGCGTCATGGACGAGTACGCGACCCGGATGCCCGTCTACGAGGTCTCCATCGGCGACTACGTCCTCGCCGGCGGCGAGGCGGCCG
Source organism: Streptomyces sp. R44 (assembly GCF_041053105.1). Classification (NCBI taxonomy): domain Bacteria; kingdom Bacillati; phylum Actinomycetota; class Actinomycetes; order Kitasatosporales; family Streptomycetaceae; genus Streptomyces; species Streptomyces sp. R44. The sequence continues at coordinate 6,114,425 of NZ_CP163444.1, forward strand.
TCCTCGTCGTCACCGAGGCGGTGGCCCGCCTGCTGCCCGGCGTCCTCGGCAACGCCGAGTCCCACCGGGACGACTCCTTCGCCCCCGGCGCCATGGCCAACCTCCTGGAAGGCCCCGTCTACACCAAGCCCCCCGAGTGGCGCGGCCGGGGCATCCCCGACGTCCTCCTCAGCGGGCACCACGGCAAGATCGCCCGCTGGCGGCGCGACGAGGCCTTCCGCCGTACGGTCGCCAACCGGCCCGACCTCATCGAGCGCTGCGACCCGTCCGCCTTCGACAAGAAGGACCGCGAGATCCTCTCCATGCTGGGGTGGGCGCCCGAGCCCGGCGGCCGATTTTGGCGCAGGGTCGAGGGCGTGGAAGAATAGGCCGCTGTCGTCCGTCCGGCGCGCGCCCCTGCCACAGGGGGAACGACGCCGCCAGAAACGGACGACGCTCCCCATCATTCGAACGTACCGCTGATGACCTGTGGCATCAGCGAGGAAAGAGACCTCCATGGCCTCCCTGCTCGACCAGGTCAACGCGGGTTCGCTCCGCTCCGACCTCCCCGCCTTCCGTCCCGGCGACACCGTGAACGTCCACGTGCGCGTCATCGAGGGCAACCGCTCCCGTATCCAGCAGTTCAAGGGTGTCGTCATCCGCCGTCAGGGCTCGGGCGTCTCCGAGACCTTCACGGTCCGCAAGGTCTCGTTCTCCGTCGGCGTCGAGCGCACCTTCCCGGTGAACTCCCCGATCTTCGAGAAGATCGAGCTCGTCACCCGCGGTGATGTCCGTCGCGCCAAGCTCTACTACCTGCGCGAGCTGCGCGGCAAGGCTGCCAAGATCAAGGAGAAGCGCGACCGCTGAGCTCAGGCTCCCGGCACGCTCCCCGCTTCGGACTCCTCGCACAGACAGGCCGGATAGGCTTTGCCGGCGATGGACACCGAAGCACAGCACACGGAGCGCGACCCCTCTTCCGACACGGATACGTCCGGTACGGAGGAAGGGTCGCGCTCCGCGCGCGTTTCCGACGGCTCGGAGCGCGCGTCCGAGGATTCCGGAAGCGCGTCCGAGGACTCGAGCCGCGCCCCTTCCTGGCGGCGCACCGCCCTCGTGGGAGGCGCCTGCATGGCCTTCCTGCTGCTCCTGAGCCACTTCGTGATCCAGCCGTTCCTGATCCCCAGCGGCTCCATGGAGCCGACGCTCCAGGTCGGCGACCGGATCCTCGTGAACAAGCTGGCGTACCGTTTCGGCAGTGAGCCCGCCCGGGGAGACGTCGTCGTCTTCGACGGCACCGGCTCCTTCGTACGGGAACAGCCGAAGGACAATCCCGTCACCGGGCTCCTGCACGACGGGGCGGCCGCCCTCGGCCTCGCCGAGCCCGACGAGACCGACTTCGTGAAGCGGGTCGTCGGCATCGGCGGCGACCGGGTCGTCTGCTGCGACAAGGACGGCCGGATCACCGTCAACGGCGCCCCCGTCCAGGAGCGGTACGTGATGCTCGGCGACCGGCCCTCCAGCGTGCCCTTCGACATCGTCGTCCCGCAGGACAGGCTCTGGGTGATGGGCGACCACCGCAGCCAGTCCAGCGACTCCCGCGACCACCTGGGCAACCCCGGCGGCGGCATGGTCCCCGTCGACAAGGTCGTCGGCCGCGCCGACTGGATCGCCTGGCCCTTCGGCCGCTGGACCACCGTGCCCGGCACCGACGCCTTCGGCGCCGTACCGGCCCCGCCGGCCGGCGGACACGGAGCGGGAGCCCATGGGTAGCCGGGGCCGCGGCCGCCCCTCCGCCGGGGCCGACCAGGGCCCCACCGCCCTGCCCGGACGGGCCGAGCGCCGCAGGCTGGCCCGCAAGGTCAAGCGGCGCCGGCAGCGCTCCGCGATCCGGGAGATCCCGGTCCTGATCATCGTGGCCGTGTTCATCGCGCTCGTCCTCAAGACCTTCCTGGTCCAGGCGTTCGTCATCCCCTCCGGCTCCATGGAGCAGACGATCCGCATCGAGGACCGGGTCCTCGTCGACAAGCTCACGCCCTGGTTCGGCTCCCGCCCGCAGCGCGGCGACGTCGTCGTCTTCAAGGACCCCGGCAGCTGGCTCCAGCAGGAGGCCGAGCCGCCCGCCGACGACCCGATCGGCATCAAGCAGGCCAAGCAGGCCCTCACCTTCATCGGGCTGCTGCCCTCGGCCGACGACCGGGACCTCATCAAGCGGGTGATCGCAGTCGGCGGCGACACTGTGCGCTGCTGCGGCGCGGACGGGCGGATCAGCGTCAACGGCGTACCCCTGGACGAGCCGTACCTGCATCCCGGGAATCCGCCGTCCAAGATCCCCTTCGAGGTGAAGGTCCCGCAGGGCCGCATCTTCGTCCTCGGCGACCACCGCTCCGACTCGGCCGACTCCCGCTTCCACCTCGACGAGGAGGGCCACGGCACCGTCTCCGAGGAGCAGGTCGTCGGGCGCGCGGTGGTGATCGCCTGGCCCTTCGGGCACTGGCGCGGCCTGGAGGAGCGGGAGACCTTCTCCGCCGTACCGGACGCACGTGCGAGTTCCGGGACCGCATCCGATCTGTCGCATAGTGTGTCCCAGCGGAATCTGAACGGATTGCCCGGGCTCCCGACCCCTGCGGAACTTCTGCTCGTTATGGGAGTGGTGGGCCTGTCCCTGACCCGGGGCAGGCGTTCGCACGGACTGAGGAGTGGATGTGGGGGATTTGGCCGTCGGCGCACGATCCGGACACGATGAGCCCGAGAAGAGGGCCGACGGGGCCTTCGGCGATGACACGACGGGTGGCGACGTGACGGGTGACGAGCAGGCGCAGCCGCCGGGCGGCGGTACGCCGGGCGAAGGCGGCGACGAAGCGGCGGACGGGTCCGGCAAGGGCCCGAAGAAGCAGCGTTCCTTCTGGAAGGAACTGCCCCTCCTCGTCGGCATCGCGCTGGTGCTCGCCCTGCTGATCAAGACCTTCCTGGTGCAGGCGTTCTCGATTCCCTCGGAATCGATGATGAACACCCTTCAGAAGGGCGACCGCGTCCTCGTCGACAAGCTGACCCCCTGGTTCGGCTCCGAGCCCGAGCGCGGCGAGGTCGTCGTCTTCCACGACCCGGGCGGCTGGCTGGAGGGCCAGGAGACGCCCACGCCGAACGTCGTGCAGAAGTTCCTCAGCTTCATCGGCCTCATGCCCTCCGCCGAGGAGAAGGACCTCATCAAGCGCGTCATCGCCGTCGGCGGCGACACCGTCTCCTGCAAGGAGGGCGGCAAGGTCGTCCTCAACGGCGTGGCGCTCGACGAGAGCGCGTACCTCGCCCCCGGCGCGGTGCCCTGCCAGGACTCCTTCGGTCCGATCAAGGTCCCCAAGGGCCGGATCTGGGTCATGGGCGACAACCGGCAGAACTCCCTGGACTCCCGCTTCCACCAGCAGCTCCCCGGCGGCGGCACCGTCTCCAACGACGAGGTCGTGGGCCGCGCCGTCGTGATCGCCTGGCCGGTCACCCGCTGGGCCACGCTCCCCGTGCCCGACGTCTTCGACCAGCCGGCCCTCAACAAGGCCCTCGGCGCCGCCCCCCTCGGGGCGGCCGGGCTCGCCGGAGCGCTCCCGCTCGTGCTGTGGCGCCGGAAGAAGCAGGCCGCACGGCATACCGCCGAGTAGCGACCCGCGGGTAGGGTGCCGTCCCGGACCGTCGACAGGGCTACGGTCCGCCGACAGACCTACGGGGTGCGCACATGAGCGGAACCATACGGACCAAGGGCGGCCGCGGCCGCCTCGGCAGCGTGCTGTCGGGGCTGGCCGTGGCCGTCGGCTGTGTGCTCTTCCTCGGGGGATTCGTCTGGGGCGCGGTGCTCTACCAGCCGTACACGGTCCCCACCGACTCCATGACCCCCACCCTCGACGTCGGTTCCAAGATCCTCGCCCAGCGGATCGACGGCGACGAGGTGCGGCGCGGTGACGTCGTCGTCTTCGTCGACCCGCTCTGGGGCTCTTCGCCCATGGTGAAGCGGGTCGCGGCCGTGGGCGGTGACACCGTCGCCTGCTGCGACCGGGACGGGCGGCTCACCGTGAACGGGAAGCCGGTCGACGAGCCGTACCTGCGGCCCGGACCCGGCGGCCGGACCGTCGCCTCGGGCCAGGACTTCTCGGTGACCGTCCCCCGGGACAACCTCTTCCTGCTCGGCGACGACCGGCACACCTCGCTCGACTCCCGTACGCACATGGAGGAGGCCGGACAGGGCTCCGTGCCCCGCTCCACGGTCGTCGGCAGGGTGGACGCGGTCGTCTGGCCCGCCAAGGGCCGTCTGGAGCCCGCCGAGGGCTTCGCGGGTCTCCCGGGCGGCATCTCGCGACCGGGCCCGTTCAAGGCGCTCCTCACGGCGATCACGGCCGGCACCGTGCTGATCCTCGCGGGAGCCGCGTACGGTCCGGTGGTCGGCCGCCTGGGCCGGGGTCGGTCCGGGGGGCCGAGGCCGGGCGCGAGGGAGAAGGTGGGGGCATGACGGACACGGCTCCGGAAGCGGGGCTCGTCGCGCGGCAGGTCGCGCGGGTCGTGCTGCTCGATCCCGACGACCGCATCCTGCTCCTGCACGGCTACGAGCCCGACGACCCGGACCAGACCTGGTGGTTCACCCCGGGCGGCGGCCTGGAGGGCGACGAGACCCGGGAGGAGGCGGCCCTGCGCGAACTCGCGGAGGAGACCGGCATCACCGAGGTCGAGCTCGGCCCGGTGCTCTGGAAGCGGTACTGCTCCTTCCCCTTCGACGGGCGCCGCTGGGACCAGGACGAGTGGTACTACCTGGCCCGCACCCGCGGGACCGAGGCCGCGCCCCGGCCGCAGGCCCTCACGGAACTGGAGACCCGCAGCCTCGCGGGCCTGAGATGGTGGACCTCCGCCGAACTGTCGGCGGCGCGTGAGACGGTGTACCCGACCAGACTCGCCGAGCTGCTGCGCACGCTGCTCGACGAGGGACCTCCGAGTGCACCGGTGGTTCTCGCCCCGGAAATCGTTTAGGGGCGCGTACGACTGGCGCACAATAGGGGGACGCACGGCTGAAGGGGAACATGCCATGAGCGCCGAGGACCTCGAGAAGTACGAGACCGAGATGGAGCTGAAGCTCTACCGGGAGTACCGCGACGTCGTCGGGTTGTTCAAATACGTGATCGAGACCGAGCGGCGCTTCTACCTCACCAATGACTACGAGATGCAGGTGCACTCGGTCCAGGGCGAGGTCTTCTTCGAGGTCAGCATGGCCGACGCCTGGGTCTGGGACATGTACAGGCCCGCCAGGTTCGTGAAGCAGGTCCGTGTGCTGACCTTCAAGGACGTGAACATTGAGGAGCTCAACAAGAGCGACCTCGAACTTCCCGGCAGCTGACGTCATCCTTCGGGCGGCCTCACCCTCGGGGGTGAGGCCGTTTTCCACAGCCTCCCGGCCGTCCACAGCGCCGCACGCGGCCCTCCGCACTCCGTCACAGTCGGTGACGGAGGTGGTACCGCATGAACAGGACCCAAGCCCTCGGACGGTACGGGGAGGAGCTGGCGACCCGCCGGCTCACCGCGACCGGCATGCACATCCTCGCCCGCAACTGGCGCTGCGGCCGGACCGGCGAGATCGACATCGTCGCCCGCGACGGCGACACCCTCGTCATCTGCGAGGTCAAGACCCGGCGCGACGGCGCCTACGAACACCCGATGGCCGCCGTCACACCCCGCAAGGCCGAGCGGCTACGCCGCCTCGCCGCCTGCTGGCTCGACCGCAACGACACCCCGGCCCCCGCCGGCGGCGTCCGCATCGACCTCGTCGGCATCGTCCTGCCGTACAAGGGCGCCCCCGTCCTCACCCACGCCCAGGGGGTGGCCTGAGATGGGTTTCGCCCGTACCTGCTCCGTCGCCCTCGTCGGCGTCGAAGGCGTCGTCGTCGAGGTCCAGGCCGACCTCGAACCGGGCGTCGCCGCCTTCACCCTCGTCGGCCTCCCCGACAAGAGCCTCAGCGAGAGCCGCGACCGGGTCCGCGCCGCCGTCGTCAACTCCGGCGCCGAATGGCCCCAGAAGAAGCTGACCGTCGGCCTCAGCCCGGCATCCGTCCCGAAGGGCGGCTCGGGATTCGATCTGGCCGTCGCCGCGGCCGTCCTCGGCGCCGCCGAGCGGATCGATCCGCGGGCCATCGCCGACCTCGTCCTCATCGGCGAACTCGGCCTCGACGGGCGCGTCCGGCCCGTCCGCGGTGTCCTGCCCGCCGTCCTCGCCGCCGCCGACGCCGGATACCGCCAGGTCGTCGTCCCCGAACAGACCGCGGGCGAGGCCTCGCTCGTCCCCGGGGTCTCCGTCCTCGGCGTCCGCAGCCTCCGCCAGCTGATCGCCGTCCTCACCGACGAACCCGTCCCCGACGAGGAAGCCGACGAGGACGGCCGGCCCGACGCCATGCTCGCCGGACTGCTCGTCCCCGGCGCCTGCCTCGGCACCGGACTCGCCGCCGAGGCCACCGAAGGACCCGACCTCGCCGACGTCGCCGGCCAGCACCGTGCCCGCCTCGCCCTGGAGATCGCCGCCGCCGGCAGCCACCACCTGCTGCTCTCCGGCCCGCCCGGCGCGGGAAAGACCATGCTGGCCGAGCGTCTCCCCGGCATCCTGCCGCCGCTCACCCGACAGGAATCCCTGGAGGTCACCGCCGTCCACTCCGTCGCCGGCATCCTCCCTCCCGGCGAACCCCTCGTCCGCCGCGCGCCCTACTGCGCGCCCCACCACTCCGCCACCATGCAGTCCCTCGTCGGCGGCGGGAACGGCCTCCCCAGGCCCGGCGCCGTCTCCCTGGCTCATCGAGGAGTCCTCTTCCTGGACGAGGCCCCGGAGTTCTCCGGCAAGGCCCTCGACGCCCTCCGTCAGCCCCTCGAATCCGGGCACGTCGTCATCGCCCGCGCCGCCGGAGTCGTCCGCCTCCCCGCCCGCTTCCTCCTCGCCCTCGCCGCCAACCCCTGCCCCTGCGGCCGCCACACCCTCCACGGCGCAGGCTGCGAATGCCCCGCCTCCGTCGTCCGCCGCTACCAGGCGCGGCTCTCCGGACCCCTGCTCGACCGCGTCGACCTCCGTCTGGAAGTCGAACCCGTCACCCGCGAGGACCTCCTCGGGCGGGGCGGCCGCGGCGAGACCACCGCCACCGTCGCCGCCCGCGTCCACGAAGCCCGGGCCAGGACCGCCGCGCGCCTCGCCGACACCCCCTGGAGGGTGAACAGCGAGATCCCCGGACACGAACTCCGCACCCGCTACCTCGCCGCGCCCGGAGCCCTCGCCATCGCCGAACGCGACGTCGAACGCGGACTGCTCACCGCCCGCGGCCTCGACCGGGTCCTGCGCGTCGCCTGGACCGTCGCCGACCTGAACGGCCACGACCGGCCCGACAGCCAGGACATCGCCCTCGCCCTCGAACTGCGCACCGGCGTCGCCCGCGGCGTGCCCGTCGGAGCGGGGGAGCCCGCATGACCACCACACCCGGCCCCACCGACGAGCACCTGGCCCGCGCGACCCTCAGCCGCGCCGTCGAACCCGGCGACGAACACGCCGGCCGATGGCTCCGCCAGTACGGCGCCACCGGCTTCCTCGACCGCCTCCTCCGTGCCGGGGACGACCCCGGCCCCTTCCCCGGCACCGGAGCCGGACGCCTCACCTCCTGGCGGCAACGCGCCCTCGCCGCCCGCCCCGGCCACGACCTCGACACCGTCCACGGACTCGGCGGCCGCTTCCTCGTCCCCGGCGACACCGAATGGCCACGTCAACTCGACGACCTCGGCGACGCCCGCCCCATCGGCCTCTGGGTCCGGGGCCCGGCCGACCTGCGCGCCTGGGCCCTGCGCTCCGTCGCCCTCGTCGGCGCCCGCGCCTGCACCCCGTACGGCGCCCACACCGCCGCCGACCTCGCCGCCGGCCTCAGCCGACAGGGCTGGGTCGTCGTCTCCGGGGCCGCCTACGGCATCGACGGCGCCGCCCACCGGGGCACCCTCGCCGCCGGCGGCGCCACCGTCGCCGTCCTCGCCTGCGGCGTCGACACCCCGTACCCCCGCGGCCACGACCGACTCATCCGGCGCATCGCGGAACAAGGCCTCGTCGTCGGAGAACTGCCACCCGACAGCCACCCCACCCCCAGCCGCTTCATCCTCCGCAACCGCGTCATCGCCGCCCTCACCCGCGGAACCGTCGTCGTCGAGGCCCAGCACCGCAGCGGCTCCCTCGTCACCGCCCGCGCCGCCACCCGCCTCGGCCGCCACACCATGGGCGTCCCCGGCCCCGTCACCAGCGCACTCTCCGCAGGCGTCCACGAACTCCTGCGCGGCGACGCCACCCTCGTCACCGACGCCGACGAGATCATCGAGCTCGTCGGGGACATCGGACAGCTCGCCCCGGCGCGCCGGGGCCCCGTCCTGCCCCGCGACCTCCTCGCCCCCGCCACCGCGCACGTCCTCGAAGCGGTCCCCGCCCGAGGTCCCACGCCCACCACCGCCATCGCCCGCCGTGCCGGAACCACCCCCGACGACACCCTCGCCAAGCTGTACGAACTCCACTCGCTCGGCTTCCTCGAACGGCACGGGGACGGTTGGCAGTTGACGAACACCGCGACAGAAGCGTCGAACGCGCGGCGAGGCGGTACTTGACCTGGCGCATTCGAGTGAAAAGGTGAAGGCCGATGAACAAGCCAGTTCTCTCGACCGCACCCGAGGGGCCGACACGCGCCACGGCCCGGGTTCGAAGATGTGGCCGACGGCGTCCACCCGGAGCGGCGCGATCCGCCGATGTTCGCTCACCGCGACAGCACACTCACGCTACGCTCACCAGGATTCCCTCCAGGACACCCACACCGACACACCCGACAGCAGAACGGCTCAAGGCAACGCATGCCCCAGCACACCTCCGGGTCTGACCGCGCTGCGGTGCCCCCAGCGGCCCGGGGCACCGTGCGACCGCCCGCACCGACCTCCCTCGACGAGCTGTGGCGCTCGTACAAGGACACCGGCGACGAGCGGCTGCGGGAGCAGCTGATCCTGCACTACTCGCCGCTCGTCAAATACGTCGCGGGACGGGTCAGCGTGGGGCTGCCGTCCAACGTGGAACAGGCCGACTTCGTCTCCTCCGGGGTCTTCGGGCTCATCGACGCCATCGAGAAGTTCGACGTCGAGCGGGCGATCAAGTTCGAGACGTACGCCATCACCCGCATCCGCGGCGCCATGATCGACGAACTCCGCGCCCTGGACTGGATCCCGCGCTCCGTCCGCCAGAAGGCCCGCAACGTCGAGCGCGCCTACGCCACCCTCGAAGCGCAGCTCCGCCGGACACCCTCCGAGAGCGAGGTCGCCGCGGAGATGGAGATCACGCTGGAGGAACTGCACGCGGTTTTCAGCCAGTTGTCCCTGGCGAACGTGGTCGCCCTGGAGGAGCTGCTGCACGTCGGCGGCGAGGGCGGCGACCGGCTCTCCCTCATGGACACCCTGGAGGACACCGCCGCCGACAACCCCGTCGAGGTCGCCGAGGACCGCGAGCTGCGCCGGTTGCTCGCCCGTGCGATCAACACGCTCCCCGAGCGGGAGAAGACCGTCGTCACGCTCTACTACTACGAGGGCCTGACCCTCGCCGAGATCGGCCACGTCCTCGGCGTCACCGAGAGCCGCGTCAGCCAGATCCACACCAAGTCCGTCCTCCAGCTCCGGGCCAAGCTGGCCGACGTCGGCCGCTGACCCTTGCGGGCCGGTCGTACAGTGGATCCGTGCCCAGGATTCGAGCGGCCTCCGTGGCCGAGCACCGGACCATGCAGCGCGGCGCCCTCCTGGACGCCGCGCGTTCCCTGCTGTCCGAGGGGGGTACGGAGGCGCTGACCTTCCCCGCCCTCGCCGAGCGCACGGGCCTGGCCCGCTCGTCGGTCTACGAGTACTTCCGTTCGCGCGCCGCCGTCGTCGAAGAGCTCTGCGCCGTCGACTTCCCGGTCTGGGCGGCCGAGGTCGAGGCCGCCATGGCCGGTGCCGAGACCCCGCGCGGCAAGGTCGAGGCGTACGTCCGCACCCAGCTGGACCTCGTCGGGGACCGGCGCCACCGGGCCGTCGTCGCCATCTCGGCGAGCGAGCTGGACGACGGCGCCCGCGAGAAGATCCGCGCGGCCCACGGCGGCCTCGTCGCCATGATCGTCGAGGCCCTCGCCGCCCTGGGCCAGCCCCAGCCCCGCCTGGGCGCCATGCTCCTCCAGGGCGTCGTCGACGCCGCCGTCCGCCGCATCGAACTCGGCGCGGCCGAAGACCCCACGGTGATCGCCGAAGCAGCGGTCACGATGGCCCTCCACGGAGTCTCCGGCCCCACGCACTGACCCCTCGGCCGGTCGGCCGTGTCAGTGGTTCCCCTCCTGTGCGACCCCGAGGCCATGGCCGAGCCACTCGGCCCGGAGCGCGTCGACGCCGTCCGGCTGGAGGTGGTCCTCGCCGAGGACTTCGCCGACCACCGCCGCCGGCTACTGCCGTATTGGTCGGACCCGACGCCGACGCCCGAACATCGTCGACGACCCGCCCACCCCGTTCCCCGAGTACGCCGCGGGCCTCGTCGGGCGGGGCCACTGGTCGTTCTGGTGGGACTAGGGGGCGCCCCGGGTGACGGGGAGGAGCCGTGACGCGGGGCGGTGCGTCAGGGGCAGGGGGTTCAGGTAGGTCTCGCCCTTCAGGAGGCCCCAGTGGAGGCAGGTCTTCGGGCAGTGGGGGTTCTCCGTGACCTCGGCGATCGGGGTGCCCGGTGAGACCTGGGTGCCCTGGGGGACCAGGGGGGTCACCGGGGTGAACGTCGTGCGGAGCGGGGGAGTGCCCGTGCCCGGGAGGGTGAGGGTGACCGCGCCGCGGCCGCCCACCGGGCCGGCGAACGTGACCGTGCCCGCCGCCGGTGCGAGGACCGGGGTGCCCGGCGGCGCGGCGAGGTCCACACCGCGGTGACCCGCGGCGTACGGGCCCGGCGGGGGCTCCCAGCCGCGGAGGATCTCCGGCGGGGGAGGGCCCACCGGCCAGAGCAGGGTCAGCATCGCGAGCAGCATCGTCAGGTGCATGGGGGAAGGTTTTCCCGGGCGCCCGGTCCGTGGGGGTCCAGGGCGACATCTGTGGATCGCTCGCCCGCTGTGGACAGTGCCGTCACCCGGCGCTCCCAGGGTCCCGTACACTTCCTATGGCGACTCGGGTCACCGGGTCGACTTCGCACGCCCCGCCACCAGTCCTTGCGGCGGGTGGCAGCGCCTTTCGGTCCCTCTGGGGCATGGCGCGCCGGGGCGTCAGGAACACAAAACCGAGAAAACCAAGGAGATGGCCATGGCCGTCGTCACGATGCGGGAGCTGCTGGAGAGCGGCGTCCACTTCGGTCACCAGACCCGTCGCTGGAACCCGAAGATGAAGCGCTTCATCTTCACCGAGCGCAACGGCATCTACATCATCGACCTGCTCCAGTCGCTGTCGTACATCGACCGCGCCTACGAGTTCGTCAAGGAGACCGTCGCGCACGGCGGCTCCATCATGTTCGTCGGTACGAAGAAGCAGGCCCAGGAGGCCATCGCCGAGCAGGCGACGCGTGTCGGCATGCCGTACGTCAACCAGCGTTGGCTCGGTGGCATGCTCACCAACTTCTCCACCGTCTACAAGCGTCTGCAGCGCCTCAAGGAGCTCGAGCAGATCGACTTCGAGGACGTCGCCGCCTCGGGTCTCACCAAGAAGGAGCTCCTGGTCCTCTCCCGCGAGAAGGCCAAGCTGGAGAAGACCCTCGGTGGTATCCGCGAGATGCAGAAGGTGCCCAGCGCCGTCTGGATCGTCGACACCAAGAAGGAGCACATCGCCGTCGGTGAGGCGCGCAAGCTCCACATCCCGGTCGTCGCGATCCTCGACACCAACTGCGACCCCGACGAGGTCGACTACAAGATCCCGGGCAACGACGACGCGATCCGCTCCGTCACCCTGCTCACCCGCGTGATCGCCGACGCCGTCGCCGAGGGCCTCATCGCCCGTTCCGGCGCCGCGACCGGCGACTCGAAGCCGGGCGAGAAGGCCCAGGGCGAGCCGCTCGCCGAGTGGGAGCGCGACCTGCTCGAGGGTGAGAAGAAGGCCGACGAGGCCGCCGAGGCCCCCGCCGCCGAGGCCGCTCCGGCCGAGGCCGCCGCCGAGGCTCCGGCCGCGGACGCCGAGCAGGCCTGACCCTTCAGGACCCTGAGGATCTTCGGGTGACGACGGCGGGGGCCCACGAAGCCCCCGCCGTCCACCCGTGGACCCGCCCGATCTTTCAGACTTCGAGAGAGAAACAGACTCATGGCGAACTACACCGCCGCTGACGTCAAGAAGCTCCGCGAGCTCACCGGCGCCGGCATGATGGACTGCAAGAAGGCCCTGGACGAGGCCGACGGCAACGTCGACAAGGCCGTCGAGGCGCTCCGTATCAAGGGTCAGAAGGGCGTCGCCAAGCGCGAGGGCCGCTCTGCCGAGAACGGCGCCGTGGTCTCCCTCATCGCCGACGACAACACCTCCGGTGTCCTGGTCGAGCTGAAGTGCGAGACGGACTTCGTCGCCAAGGGTGACAAGTTCCAGGCCGTCGCCGCCCAGCTGGCCGAGCACGTCGCCGCCACCGCCCCGGCCGACCTGGAGGCCCTGCTCGCCTCCGAGATCGAGGCCGGCAAGACCGTGCAGGCGTTCGTCGACGAGGCCAACGCCAACCTCGGCGAGAAGATCGTCCTCGACCGCTTCGCGCAGTACGCCGACGGCTTCGTCTACGCGTACATGCACCGCACGATGCCCGACCTGCCGCCGCAGATCGGTGTCCTCGTCGAGTTCGACAAGGCCGACGCCGACGTCGCCAAGGGCATCGCCCAGCACATCGCCGCCTTCGCGCCGAAGTACCTCACCAAGGAAGACATTCCGGCCGAGGTCGTCGAGTCCGAGCGTCGCATCGCCGAGGAGACCACCCGCGCCGAGGGCAAGCCCGAGGCCGCGATCGCCAAGATCGTCGAGGGTCGCGTCAACGGCTTCTTCAAGGACGCCACGCTGCTCGGCCAGCCGTACGCCCTTGACAACAAGAAGTCCGTCCAGAAGGTCCTGGACGAGGCCGGTGTCACCCTGAAGCGCTTCACCCGCATCAAGGTCGGCATCTGAGTCCGTACGCAGACGCGACGGACACCGGACCCCGGTAGGGTCTGAGGCAGTCGTCCACGCCCGCGCAGGACGACCGCAGATCTGACGAGGAGGCCATTGCCGTACGGGATACCGAGAGGACCCAAGGCAATGGCCTCCTTCGTATGTGCACGAGGAGATCTCCATGAATCAGGGCGCCGTACAGGGCGACGACAACAACGGCAAGAAGGCCGGCCGCTACATGCTGAAGCTGTCCGGAGAAGCCTTCTCCGGCGGTACCGGCCTGGGCGTCGACCCCGACGTCGTGCACGCCATCGCGCGTGAGATCGCGGCCGTCGTCCGCGACGGCGCGGAGATCGCGATCGTGATCGGCGGCGGCAACTTCTTCCGCGGTGCCGAGCTCCAGCAGCGCGGCATGGACCGGGCCCGCTCCGACTACATGGGCATGCTCGGCACCGTGATGAACTGCCTCGCCCTCCAGGACTTCCTGGAGAAGGAGGGCATCGACTCGCGCGTCCAGACCGCCATCACCATGGGCCAGGTCGCCGAGCCGTACATCCCGCTGCGCGCCGTGCGCCACCTGGAGAAGGGCCGCGTGGTCATCTTCGGTGCGGGCATGGGCATGCCGTACTTCTCCACGGACACCACCGCCGCCCAGCGCGCCCTGGAGATCGACGCCGAGGCCCTGCTCATGGGCAAGAACGGCGTGGACGGCGTCTACGACTCCGACCCGAAGCGCAATCCCGACGCGGTCAAGTTCGACGCCCTCGAGTACGGCGAGGTGCTGTCCCGCGACCTCAAGGTCGCCGACGCCACCGCCATCACCCTGTGCCGGGACAACAACCTCCCGATCCTCGTCTTCGAACTGCTCACCGAGGGCAATATCGCTCGCGCGGTGAAGGGTGAGAAGATCGGCACGCTCGTGAGCGACCAGGGCACCCGGGCCTGACCCGAACCGGGGAACCGCCCCGCAAGGGGATGGACAGAGCCCTGCCGGTCGTACACCGTGCAGGACACAACGCGACGACACGCAGGAGCAAGTGGTGATCGAAGAGACCCTCCTCGAGGCCGAGGAGAAGATGGAGAAGGCCGTCGTGGTCGCCAAGGAGGACTTCGCCGCGATCCGCACCGGCCGTGCGCACCCGGCGATGTTCAACAAGATCGTGGCCGACTACTACGGTGCCATCACCCCCATCAACCAGCTGGCGTCCTTCTCCGTCCCGGAGCCGCGCATGGCCGTGGTGACGCCGTTCGACAAGAGCGCGCTGCGCAACATCGAGCAGGCGATCCGGGACTCGGACCTCGGCGTCAACCCGAGCAACGACGGCAACATCATCCGCGTGGTGTTCCCCGAGCTGACCGAGGAGCGCCGCCGGGAGTACATCAAGGTCGCCAAGGGCAAGGCCGAGGACTCGAAGATCTCGATCCGCTCGGTGCGCCGCAAGGCCAAGGAGACCATCGACAAGTTCGTCAAGGACGGCGAGGTCGGCGAGGACGAGGGCCGCCGCGCCGAGAAGGAGCTCGACGACACCACCGCGAAGTACGTCGCGCAGGTGGACGAGCTGCTCAAGCACAAGGAAGCCGAGCTGCTCGAGGTCTGATGAACGACTCTTCCTGGGGGGCGCCGGCCGGTTCAGGCCTCGGCGGACCCGACCAGGGGCCTGCCCCGGCGGGTCCCGCATACGATCGGCATCAGGCGGCGCAGACTCGGCCCATGCCCATCGTGCCCGACGTTCCCGCCGGCGGATTCCAGGACGGTCACGGCCGGGGGGCCGCTCACCCGAGCGGTCCCCTGTTCCGTGACGAGACGCCGCACGAGCACCCGCAGGAGCCCATGTCCAGCCCCACCCCGCCTCCGCCGCCCGCGCCGACGGCGCCACGGCAGAAGAAGAGCGCGGGGCGCGACCTGGGCGCGGCCATAGGGGTCGGGGTCGGTCTCGGTGCCGTCATCATCGCGTCGCTGTTCATCTGGAAGCCGGCGTTCGTCGGCGTGATAGCGGTCGCGGTGGTCGTCGGCCTGTGGGAGCTCACCTCCCGCCTCCAGGAGCGCAAGGCGATCAAGGCGCCGCTGGTGCCGCTCGCGGTCGGCGGCGCGGCGATGGTCGTCGCCGGCTACGTCCGGGACGCCGAGGGCGCCTGGGTGGCGATGGCCCTGACGGCGCTCGCGGTGCTCGTCTGGCGGATGACGGAGCCTCCCGAGGGCTACCTGAAGGACGTCACGGCGGGGGTCTTCGCCGCGTTCTACGTGCCGTTCCTGGCGACGTTCGTGGCGATGCTGCTGACCGCGGACGACGGGCCGCAGCGGGTGCTGACCTTCCTGATCCTGACCGTGGTCAGCGACACCGGGGCGTACGCGGTCGGCTGGCGCTTCGGCAAGCACAAGCTGGCCCCGCGGATCAGCCCCGGCAAGACCCGGGAGGGCCTGCTCGGCGCGGTGACCTTCGCCATGGCGGCGGGCGCGCTGTGCATGGAGTTCATGATCGACGAGGGTGCCTGGTGGCAGGGCCTGATCCTCGGCCTCGCGGTGGCGGCGAGCGCGACGCTCGGCGACCTCGGCGAGTCCATGATCAAGCGCGACCTGGGCATCAAGGACATGGGCACGCTGCTGCCGGGCCACGGCGGCATCATGGACCGTTTGGACTCGCTGCTGCCGACGGCGCCGGTGGTGTGGCTGCTGATGGCGATCTTCGTCGGAACGGGTTGACGGACAGCGGGTACTCTGGAAGGGCTCGTGGCGCGTGCGCTGCGGGCCCTTCCGTCGTCCTCGCCGCCGCGAGGACGGTCCAGTGAGGTCTCCTGGCTTCGGCATCGTGATGCCGCGCTCCCCGCCGTCGCGGGGATGCCAGACCTCGTGCCGTCTGAGGAGACACCCGATCGTGGCCCGTCCAGTGCCCGGAGAACTCACTTTCGTCGCCCCCCGCGGAGCCAAGAAGCCGCCGCGGCACCTGGCCGACCTCTCGCCCGCCGAGCGGAAGGAGGCCGTCGCCGCGATCGGCGAGAAGCCGTTCCGCGCCAAGCAGCTTTCCACGCACTACTTCGCGCGGTACGCGCACGACCCCGCCGAGTGGACCGACATCCCGGCCGCCTCGCGGGAGAAGCTGGCCGGCGAGCTGCTGCCCGACCTGATGTCCGTGGTGCGGCACATCTCGTGCGACGACGACACCACCCGTAAGACCCTGTGGCGGCTGCATGACGGCACGCTCGTGGAGTCCGTGCTCATGCGCTACCCGGACCGGGTGACCATGTGCATCTCCTCGCAGGCCGGCTGCGGCATGAACTGCCCGTTCTGCGCGACCGGGCAGGCGGGGCTCGACCGGAACCTGTCGACCGCCGAGATCGTGCACCAGATCGTGGACGGCATGCGTTCCCTGCGCGACGGGGAGGTGCCCGGGGGACCGGCGCGCCTTTCCAACATCGTGTTCATGGGCATGGGCGAGCCGCTCGCCAACTACAAGCGGGTCGTCGGCGCCATCCGGCGGCTCACGGACCCCGAGCCGGACGGGCTCGGGCTGTCGCAGCGCGGCATCACCGTCTCCACCGTCGGCCTCGTCCCCGCGATGCTGCGCTTCGCCGACGAGGGCTTCAAGTGCCGGCTCGCCGTCTCGCTGCACGCCCCGGACGACGAGCTCCGCGACACCCTCGTGCCCGTCAACACCCGCTGGAAGGTCCGCGAGGTCCTCGATGCGGCCTGGGAGTACGCGGAGAAGTCCGGGCGCCGGATCTCCATCGAGTACGCCCTCATCCGGGACATCAACGACCAGGCCTGGCGCGGCGACCTCCTCGGCCGCCTCCTCAAGGGCAAGCGGGTGCACGTCAACCTGATCCCGCTGAACCCGACGCCCGGCTCGAAGTGGACGGCCTCCCGCCCGGAGGACGAGAAGGCCTTCGTCGAGGCGATCGCCCGCCACGGCGTGCCGGTGACCGTGCGGGACACCCGCGGTCAGGAGATCGACGGTGCCTGTGGACAGCTCGCGGCCGCCGAGCGCTGACCTTGTAGTCTGAGCTCGAACACATCTCCATATTCCGACAGGGGAGCGCCACAGCGCTGAGAGTGCGGTAACCGTAGACCGCAGACCCTCTGAACCTCGCCCAGGTCATTCTGGGTAGGAAGTTCGGTCGTAACTCAAGCTGTTGCGCCCTGCCCGCGCCCGGTCCGCCGGACGTGGGCAGGGCCGCGTCTCTTCCTGGTCATACCCAGGAGGAATCCAGTGAGCATCAAGAAGGCCGCCGCCGCCGCGCTCGTCGCGGCGCTCGGCATCACCGGTCTCGCCGCGTGCGGCACCGACGACGTCCGGGGCTCGGCCGGCAAGACCGACCAGCCCGCGCCGAAGACGGTGACGCTGGTGAGCCACGACTCGTTCAACGCCTCCAAGGAGGTGCTCGCGGACTTCACCCAGCAGACCGGTTTCACGGTCAAGGTGCTGAAGAGCGGCGACGCCGGTGAGGCCGTCAACAAGGAGATCCTCACCAAGGGCTCCCCGCAGGGTGACGTCTTCTTCGGCGTCGACAACACGCTCCTCTCCCGCGCCCTGAGCAACGGGATCTTCGTCCCGTACGAGGCGAAGGGCCTGGACCGGATCCCCGCCGCGTACCAGCTGGACAAGGAGCACCGGGTCACCCCGATCGACTCCGGCGACATCTGCGTCAACTACGACAAGAAGTACTTCGCCGACAAGAAGCTGGCCCCGCCGCAGACCTTCGACGACCTCGCCGAGCCGGAGTACAAGGACCTCCTCGTGGTGGAGAACCCCGAGCGGTCCTCCCCGGGCCTCGGCTTCCTCCTCGGCACGGCCGCCAAGTACGGCGACGAGGGCTGGCAGGACTACTGGAAGAAGCTCAAGGCCAACGGCGTGAAGACCGTCGACAGCTGGGAGCTCGCCTACAACCAGGAGTTCTCCGGCTCGGCCGGCGGCAAGCAGGCCAAGGGCGACCGGCCGCTGGTCGTCTCGTACGCCTCCAGCCCTCCGGCCGAGGTGCTGTACGGCGAGCCGCAGCCGAAGGTGGCGCCCACCGGTGTCTCCACCGGCACCTGCTTCCGGCAGACCGAGTTCGCGGGCCTGCTGAACGGCGCGAAGAACCCCGAGGGCGGCAAGGCGCTCATCGACTTCCTGATCTCCAAGAAGTTCCAGGAGGACATGCCGCTCCAGATGTTCGTCAACCCGGTGGCGAAGGACGCGGCCCTGCCGGAGCTCTTCACCAAGCACGGCGTGGTGATCGAGAAGCCGGAGACCATGGCGCCCGAGAAGATCGCCGAGAAGCGTGACCCGTGGATCCAGCAGTGGTCGTCGCTCGTCCTGAAGTGACCCGCGACCTCAAGGGGAGCGCGACGCGGCTGGGCCTCATGGCCCTGCCCGTCGCGTTCTTCGGGGTCTTCTTCGCCTGGCCCGTCGTGTCCATCGTGGACCGGGGGCTGCGGCCCGACGGCGCCTGGCGGTTCGGCCGGATCGGCGAGACGCTCAGCCGACCGGACATCCTCGACGTGCTCGGCTTCACCGTGTGGCAGGCGCTCGCCTCCACCGGGCTCACCCTCCTGGTCGCGCTGCCCGGCGCGTACGTCTTCGCCCGCTTCGACTTCCCCGGCAAGAGCGTGCTGCGGGCCGTCGTCACCGTGCCGTTCGTGCTGCCGACCGTCCTCGTCGGCACGGCGTTCCTCGCGCTCGTCGGCCGGAACGGGCTCACCGACGAGTTGTGGGGGCTGCGCCTCGACACCAGCGTGTGGGCGATCCTCCTCGCGCACGTCTTCTTCAACTACGCGGTCGTCGTCCGCACCGTCGGCGGCCTCTGGTCGCAGCTCGACCCGCGCCAGGAGGAAGCCGCCCGGGTCCTCGGCGCCTCGCGCTGGACGGCCTGGCGGACGGTGACGCTGCCCGCGCTCGTGCCGGCGGTGGCGGCGGCCGCCCTGATGGTCTTCCTCTTCACCTTCACCTCCTTCGGCGTCGTACAGATCCTCGGCGGGGACGCGTACTCCACGCTGGAAGCCGAGATCTACCGGCAGACCGCCCGGCTGCTCGACCTGCCCACGGCCGCCGTGCTCACCCTCGTGCAGTTCGTGGCCGTAGGCGTGATCCTCGGTGTGCACGCCTGGACGGTACGGCGGCGCGAGACCGCGCTCCGGCTCGTACCGCCCGAGTCGACGGCGCGCCGGCCGCGCGGCGCCGGCCAGTGGGCGCTGCTCGCCGGTGTTCTCGTCTCGGTGGCCCTGCTGATCCTGCTGCCGCTCGGTGTCCTCGTGGAGCGGTCCTTCGCCGGGCCGGACGGGTACGGTCTCGGCTACTACCGGGCGCTCGGCTCGCTCGACGAGTCCGGGACCTTCCTCGTCCCGCCCCTGGAGGCGATCGGGAACTCGCTGCGGTACGCGGTGGCCGCGACCGCCATCGCCGTGCTGATCGGCGGACTCGCGGCGGCGGCGCTCACCCGGCGGCGGGCCGGAAGGCTCGTGCGGGGCTTCGACGCGCTGCTCATGCTGCCGCTCGGGGTCTCCGCCGTCACCGTCGGCTTCGGTTTCCTCATCACGCTCGACGAGCCGCCGTTCGACCTGCGGGCCAGCTGGATCCTCGTACCGCTCGCCCAGGCCCTCGTCGGCGTCCCCTTCGTCGTACGGACGATGCTGCCGGTGCTTCGCGCGGTGGACGAGCGGCTGCGGGAGGCCTCGGCCGTGCTCGGCGCCTCGCCCTGGCGGGCCTGGCGGGAGGTGGACCTGCCGCTGGTGCGGCGGGCGCTGCTCATCGCGGCCGGGTTCGCGTTCGCGGTGTCGCTCGGCGAGTTCGGGGCGACCGTCTTCATCGCCCGGCCCGAGAGCCCGACGCTGCCGGTGGCGGTGGCCCGGCTGCTCGGCCGGCCCGGCGCGCTCAACTACGGCCAGGCGATGGCCCTCTCGACGATTCTGATGGTGGTGTGCGCGGTGTCCCTGCTGCTGCTGGAACGACTCCGCACCGACCGGACCTCCGGGGAGTTCTGATGCTTTCGATCGAGGCCGCGACCGTACGGTTCGGGGAGCGGGCCGTGCTCGACGCCGTGGACCTGGAGGTCGCCGAGCACGAGATCGTGTGTGTGCTCGGCCCCAGTGGCAGCGGCAAGTCCACGATGCTGCGGTCCGTCGCCGGGCTCCAGGCGCTCGACGGTGGCCGGGTGCTGCTCGGCGGCGCCGACCAGGCCGGGGTGCCGGTGCACCGGCGGGGCGTCGGCCTGATGTTCCAGGACCACCAGCTGTTCCCGCAGCGGGACGTCGGCGGCAACGTCGCCTTCGGACTCCGCATGCGGGGCGCCCGGAAGGCCGAGCAGGCGGAGCGGGTGCGGGAGCTGCTCGACCTCGTCGGCCTCCCCGGGGCCGAGCGGCGGTCCGTCGCCGCGCTCTCCGGCGGTGAGCAGCAGCGGGTGGCGCTCGCGCGGGCCCTGGCGCCCCGGCCGCGGCTCCTCATGCTCGACGAGCCGCTCGGCCAGCTCGACCGGGGGCTGCGGGAGCGGCTCGTCGTGGAGCTGCGGCAGCTCTTCGGGAGGCTCGGGACGACGGTCCTCGCCGTCACCCACGACCAGGGCGAGGCCTTCGCGCTCGCCGACCGTGTCGTGGTCATGCGGGACGGACGGATCGCCCAGTCGGGGGCGCCGGTCGACGTGTGGCGGCGGCCCGCGTCGGAGTTCGTGGCGCGGTTCCTGGGCTTCGACAACGTCGTGGCGGCGCGGGTGACGGGCGGGGTCGCGCAGACCGTGTGGGGGAAGATCCCGGTGCCGGACGGCTCGCCGGAGGGGGAGCGGCGGCTCCTCGTCCGCCCGGGCGGGGTACGGCTCGTGGAGCAGCGTCCGGTGTGGACGGTGGAGTCCCGGACCTTCCGGGGCAGCCAGGTCCTCGTACGGCTCCGCCCGGCCGAGGGGCCCG
This sequence comes from Streptomyces sp. R44, assembly GCF_041053105.1. Taxonomy (NCBI): domain Bacteria; kingdom Bacillati; phylum Actinomycetota; class Actinomycetes; order Kitasatosporales; family Streptomycetaceae; genus Streptomyces; species Streptomyces sp. R44. The sequence continues at coordinate 6,135,384 of NZ_CP163444.1, forward strand.
CCCTGGAGGCCGAGCTGCCGCTCCGGGACGCGCCGGAGGAGGGCGCCGGGGTGGGCGTGGAGTTCCGGGCGGAGGACGTGGTCGTGCTGGCGGACGACACCCCGTAGCGGAGCGATGAGTTTTTGCGGCCGGTGGAGTCTCCTGTTCGTACGTTGTCTCACTGTCGACCACGCGGGAGGAACAGACATGGGCCAGTTGCTCAGGGTGCAGAACTTCATGGTCTCGTCCGACGGATTCGGTACGGGGGAGGGCCAGAGCCTGGAGCGACCGTTCGGGCACGCGGATCCGGGGGCGCTGTTCTCGTGGGCGGGTGCCACGGCGAGCTGGCCCAACCGCACCGACCCCGGGGGCAGCCGGGGCCTCGACGACTACTTCACCCGGGACTTCGCCCGGAACATCGGCGCCGAGATCATGGGCCGCAACAAGTTCTCCCCCCTGCGCGGGCCCTGGGAGAACGAGGACTGGCGCGGCTGGTGGGGCGACGAGCCGCCGTTCCACACGCCGGTGTTCGTGCTGACCCACCACCCGCGCCCGTCGTTCACGCTCTCCGACACCACGTTCCACTTCATCGACGCCGACCCGGCGACGGCGCTCGCGCGGGCGAAGGAGGCGGCCCAGGGGAAGGACGTTCGCCTCGGCGGCGGCGCCACCACGATCCGGGAGTTCCTGGACGCAGATCTCGTCGACACCCTGCACGTGGCGGTCGCGCCGGTGAAGCTCGGGGCCGGCGTACGGCTCTGGGACTCGCCCGAGGAGCTGCTCGACCGCTTCCACTGCGACGTCGTGCCGAGTCCGGGCGGGCAGGTGACGCACCACCTGTTCTGGCGGAAGTGAGGGAGCGGTGCCTCCGCCCGCCGCCGTGTGGGCGATCGTCCCGCTGGGGCGGGACGGGTGGGCACACGGGACGGCGCCTTCTCGCGGCGCCTCCGCGTTCCGCGCCCCGACCCGCACCACCTTGCGCGGCGCACATCCGGTGCGGGTCCAGGCTCGGGAGCCTCTGGCGCCGGCATGGGCGCCGTCCGTTGTGCCCACCCGTTCCGCCCCGGCGGAACGCATGCCCACAACGAGGGGGCTACGCCCCCAGGCGTTCCAGTGTGGCCGGGGCCTCGTCGATCGAGTCGACCAGGGCTATGCGGCTTGCCATCGGGCGGTCTGCGGCGAGGGTTTCCAGGAGGGGCCAGGCCGGGAGGTGGGTGGTCCAGTGGGCGCGGTTCACCAGGACCATCGGGGTCGGGGTGCCCCGGGAGCCGTAGTAGTTCGGGGTCGCGTTGTCGAAGATCTCCTGGACCGTGCCCGCAGCGCCCGGCAGGAAGACGATGCCCGCCGTCGAGCGGGCGAGCAGGCCGTCCTCCCGGGTGGCGTTCGCGAAGTACTTGGCGATGTGCGCGGCGAACGGATTCGGCGGCTCGTGGCCGTAGAACCAGGTCGGGATGCCGACCGAGTCCCCGCCGCGCGGCCACAGGGCCCGTACCGCGAAGGCCGCCCGCGCCCAGTCCGTCACCGACGGGGTGAAGGACGGGGCCTTGGCGAGGAGGTCCAGCGAGGAGGCGAGGGCCTCGTCCGCGTGGGGCGCCAGGTAGGCGCCGAGGTTCGCGGCCTCCATCGCGCCCGGTCCGCCGCCGGTCGCCACGGTGAGCCCGGCGCGGGCCAGGGTCCTGCCGAGCCGGGCGGCGCCCGCGTACGCCTCGGTGCCCCGGCCCATCGCGTGCCCGCCCATGACGCCGACGACCCGGGCCCCGTCGAGGTGTTCGTCGAGGGCGTCGGAGACGGCGTCGTCGTGGAGGGAGCGGAGCATCGAGGAGAGGATGTCGCCGTCGGCCCTGGTCCGGCCGAACCACGTGTACGCGCGGAAGTCGGGCGTCGACTCGTACCCGGTCTCGGCGATCCCCGCGAAGAGTTCCTCGGGGGTGTAGAGCCTGGCCCGGTACGGGTCGAAGGGCAGCTCGGGGACGGGCGGGAAGACGAGGGCCCCGTCGGCGCGGACCTTGGCGGCGGCCTCCGGCTCCATGGGGCAGCCGAGGAAGACGGCCTCGGCGGTGACGGCGGTGAGCAGGGCGAAGGTCCGGCCGGTGAGGTCGATCGACTGGATCCGGTGTCCGGCGAGCGAGCCGGGGCGGGCGAGCGCCGCGTCGAACTCGGCGAGGGTGTGGATCTCGCGTCCGTGCCCGCGCGGTCCGGGCGGGCGGTGTGCCGGGGGAAGCATCGCCATGGGCCCACGATAGGGGCCGCCGTGACGGGCGGCCCCTCGGGGAGGACCGGCGAGCCACCCCCCTCGTCGTACGGATCGCTCAGCCGTTGAGCGGCAGCGCCGCCATTTCCGCCACCGCCCAGGTCAGCGGTGCGAAGACGGCGAAGAGCGCGCCCGCGCGCAGCAGGGCCGCCGTGCGCAGGACCGTGGGCGGGGCGCCGATGCGGAGGAGGGCCTCGGTGGTGTGGGCGCGGCCCTGCCGGGATTCCAGCGCGGCGGTCAGGAGGCTGGCGGTGGTGCAGGCCAGGATCAGGGCCGCGCCGAGGGCGGTGAGCGGCCCGAAGGCGTCGGAGCCGTCCGACTCGTACAGCTGCGCCGCCGCGAGGAGACCGGAGAGCACCGCGCTGACCACGCCGAGGGGGCGGCCGATACGGCGGGACTCGTCCATCAGGACGCGGCCCGCGAGCAGCCGCGTGGCGCCCGGCCGGACGGCCTGGAGGAGCCGGCCGCAGCCGAACGCGAGGCCCGGGCCCGCCATGGCGAGGCCGACGGCGGTGAGGACCCAGCCGGCGAGGACGCCGGCCGGGTTGCCGTCGAAGCCGCCCGGCAGCGGGAGGCCGCTCTTGGAGTCGCCCTGGGCCGCGTACGTCTCGATGGCGAGGCCGATCGCGACGAGGGCGATCCCCCAGGGCAGCCCGGACGGCATCGTCTTCTCGGCGCCCTCGGGCGCGGCGGGCGCGGTGCGGGGGCGCAGTGCGAGGCCGGCCGCCGTGGCGGCGACGACCGGCAGGACGGCGAGCAGGGTGAGGGCGGCGGCGAGCGGGACCGGCTGGTCGGCGGCGAGGAGCTCGGCGGCGGCGCCGTCGAAGGGCAGGCCGGTGATGTCGCCGCGCAGGTGCAGATAGAACAGGAGCGCGACCGTGGAGCCCAGCGTGCAGGCGACGGCCGTCGAGGCGGCGGCGATGGCGGTGAGCCGGGCGGGGCCGAGGCCGACGGCGGAGAGTCCGGGGCGGGGCCGGGTGCTGGGGTCGGTGCGGGCCACGGCGACGGCGAACTGGACGGTGGCGGCGAGCGGCAGGGCGCACCAGAGCAGCCGCAGCGCCGAGGCCGAGGACCGGTCCGGGTGGCCGACGGCGTATCCGAGGGTGCAGAGCAGCAGGAAGCCCACCCCCGCGGCCGCCGCGGCGACGAGGAGCCGGCGCGTCAGGACGAGGGGGTGGGTCCCGCGGGCTAGACGGAGAGCGAGCACGCGGCGACGCCCTCCGCCCCTGACGCCGGGGGTACGGCGCCGACCCGGCGTCCGTCGAGCAGGGTGACGGTGCGGTCGGCGAGCGCGGCGACCTCGGCGTCGTGGGTGGCGAGGAGCACGGTGATGCCGTGCGAGCGGGCCGCGGCCGTCAGCGTGCGCAGGACCTGCGCGCCGTCGGCGCGGTGCAGGGTGGCGGTGGGTTCGTCGGCGAAGAGGACCGAAGGGGTGGTGACCAGGGCGCGGGCGATCGCGATGCGCTGGCGCTGGGAGTGGGTGAGGGCGTGCGGCCGCTTGCGGGCGCAGTCGCCGATGTCGAGCCGCTCCAGCCATTCCGTGGCGGCGGTCTTCGCGGCCCGGTGGGAGGTCCCGCGGAGCAGCAGGGGCAGGGCGGTGTTCTCCCAGCCGGTGAGCTCGGGGACGAGGCCCGGTTCGGGGTCGATCCAGCCGAAGCGGTCGCGGCGGAGCCGTTCGCGCTGGGCGGGGCCCAGGGTGTGCACGGGGCCGCTGTTGAACCAGACCTCGCCCCGCTGGGCGACGAGCTGGCCGGAGAGGCAGCGCAGGAGGGTGGACTTGCCGCTGCCGCGCGGGCCGACGACGGCGAGGATCTCGCCTTCGCGGACGCCGAGGGAGACGCCGCTGAGGGCGTCCGCACCGCCCAGTTCGCAGTGCAGGGAACGCGCCCAGAGCACGTCGTTGTCCGGTGGGGCCATCGCGTACACCTCGATGTCGGATCCGATACTCGCCTTCCCCCGTCCGGGGGAACGAAGGGACGGGCCTGTCGGTCACTCGGCACCGTAAGGATTCAGATCCGGTTGTACGGACAGCACACGGCCCGGGCAGCCGCCATCCACTCGGATGGCGGCATACCCGGGCCGTGGGGTCACGCCGTGAGGGCGGCGTGATGCTGGGGGGACCGCCGTGGTTCGGTCCTTACAGCGTGGTGCTCACAGCGTCGTGCCGAGAGCTTCGTGCCTACAGCTTGGTCCACGCCTCGCTGAGCACGTTCCGCAGGATGCCCTCGATCTCGTCGAAGGTGCCCTGGTCGGCGATCAGCGGCGGGGCCAGCTGGATGACCGGGTCGCCGCGGTCGTCGGCACGGCAGTACAGGCCGGCGTCGTACAGCGCCTTGGAGAGGAAGCCGTACAGGACGCGCTCCACCTCCTCGTCGTTGAAGGACTCCTTGGTGGCCTTGTCCTTGACGAGCTCGATGCCGTAGAAGAAGCCGTTGCCGCGGACGTCGCCGACGATCGGCAGGTCGTGCAGCTTCGACAGCGTCGAGTAGAAGGCGCCCTCGTTGTCCAGCACGTGCTGGTTGAGGCCTTCCTTGTCGAAGATGTCGAGGTTGGCGATCGCGACCGCCGACGACACCGGGTGGCCACCGAAGGTGTAGCCGTGCAGGAAGGTGTTGTCGCCCTTGTAGAACGGCTCGGCGATGCGGTCCGAGACGATGCAGGCACCGATCGGGGAGTAGCCCGAGGTCATGCCCTTGGCGCAGGTGATCATGTCCGGCACGTAGCCGAACTTGTCACAGGCGAACATCGTGCCGAGGCGGCCGAAGGCGCAGATCGTCTCGTCGGAGACGAGCAGCACGTCGTACTGGTCGCAGATCTCGCGGACGCGCTGGAAGTAGCCGGGCGGCGGCGGGAAGCAGCCACCGGCGTTCTGCACCGGCTCCAGGAAGACGGCCGCGACGGTCTCGGGGCCCTCGAAGAGGATCTGCTGCTCGATCTGGTCGGCGGCCCAGCGGCCGAAGGCCTCGGGGTCGTCGCCGTGGATCGGGGCGCGGTAGATGTTGGTGTTCGGCACCTTGTGCGCGCCGGGGACCAGCGGCTCGAAGGGGGCCTTCAGGGCCGGCAGACCGGTGATGGACAGCGCGCCCTGCGGGGTGCCGTGGTAGGCGACCGCACGCGAGATGACCTTGTACTTGGTGTGCTTGCCCTGCAGCTTGAAGTACTGCTTGGCGAGCTTCCACGCGGTCTCGACGGCCTCGCCGCCACCGGTGGTGAAGAAGACCTTGTTGAGGTCGCCCGGGGCGTAGTCCGCGAGGCGCTCGGCGAGCTCGACGGCCTTGGGGTGCGCGTACGACCACACGGGGAAGAACGCGAGTTCCTTGGCCTGGTTGTACGCGACCTCGGCCAGCTCCTGGCGGCCGTGTCCGGCGTTGACCACGAAGAGACCCGCGAGACCGTCGAGGTAGCGCTTGCCCTTGTCGTCGAAGATGTAGGTGCCCTCACCACGCACGATGGTGGGGACGGGGTTGTTCTCGTAGGACGACATGCGGGTGAAGTGCATCCACAGGTGGTCGTACGCGGTCTTGGACAGGTCCTGGGTCACGGTTATCGAGTTCCCCACATATAGGTCTGCTTCTTGAGCTTGAGGTAGACGAAGCTCTCCGTGGAGCGCACGCCGGGGAGTGTGCGGATGCGCTTGTTGATCACATCCAGCAGGTGATCGTCGTCCTCACAGACGATCTCCACCATGAGGTCGAAGGAGCCCGCGGTCATCACCACGTACTCGCATTCGGCCATGGCCGTCAGGGCGTCCGCGACCGGATCCAGGTCACCCTCGACGTTGATGCCGACCATCGCCTGCCGCCGGAAACCCACGGTGAGCGGGTCGGTGACGGCGACGATCTGCATGACGCCCTGGTCGAGCAGCTTCTGGACGCGCTGCCTCACGGCTGCTTCGGAGAGGCCGACGGCCTTTCCGATCGCCGCGTAGGGACGGCGTCCGTCCTGCTGGAGCTGCTCGATGATCGCCAGGGAGACGGCATCGATCGTCGGGGACGAACCGGTTCCGGTTCTGGAGTCTGTGCTTCGACTGGCCACGACTTCACTGTGCACCGAGATTGTCCGTCGTGCAAGCCCGGAGCGATGAAATTCGTTGTGAAGAGCTCCGGATCTTGCTGAATCCGAAGTTGAGGGGGGTCGGGGCTGTTGAAAGCGTCTGTCGAGCGACTAGGCTGAGGTGTCTCGTCCATCGGGACACCGCACAAGGACGTGCGAAGACAGAACGTGACAGGAGGGGTGGCAAGTGACCACCGAGCTGCGCCGGCTGCGTAACTACATCAACGGGGAGTTCCGCGACGCGGCCGACGGCCGCACCATCGAGGTGACCAACCCGGCCACCGGCGAGGTGTACGCCACCTCCCCGCTCTCCGGGCAGGCCGACGTCGACGCCGCCATGGAGGCCGCTGCGGCCGCCTTCCCCGCCTGGCGTGACAGCACGCCGTCCGAGCGCCAGAAGGTGCTCCTCAAGATCGCCGACGCCTTCGAGGAGCGGGCCGAGGAGCTCGTCGCCGCCGAGGTCGAGAACACCGGCAAGCCGGTCGCTCTCACCGCGAGCGAGGAGATCCCGCCGATGGTGGACCAGATCCGCTTCTTCGCGGGTGCCGCCCGGATGCTCGAGGGCAAGTCCGCCGGCGAGTACATGGAGGGCATGACCTCCATCATCCGCCGCGAGCCGGTCGGCGTCTGCGCGCAGGTCGCGCCGTGGAACTACCCGATGATGATGGCCGTGTGGAAGTTCGCGCCGGCCCTCGCCGCGGGCAACACCGTCGTCCTCAAGCCCTCGGACACGACCCCCGCGTCGACGATCCTGATGGCCGAGATCATCGGTCAGATCGTCCCCAAGGGCGTCTTCAACGTCGTCTGCGGCGACCGCGAGACCGGCAAGGCCATGGTCGAGCACCCGACCCCGGCGATGGCCTCCATCACCGGCTCGGTCCGCGCCGGCATGCAGGTCGCCGAGTCGGCGGCCAAGGACGTCAAGCGCGTCCACCTGGAGCTGGGCGGCAAGGCCCCGGTCGTCGTCTTCGAGGACACCGACATCGAGGCCGCCGTCGGCGACATCTCGGTCGCCGGCTTCTTCAACGCCGGCCAGGACTGTACGGCCGCGACCCGTGTCCTCGTGCACGAGTCCATCCACGACGAGTTCGTCGCCGCCCTCGCCAAGGCCGCCGCCGAGACGAAGACCGGCCAGCCGGACGACGAGGACGTGCTGTACGGCCCGCTCAACAACGCCAACCAGCTGAAGCAGGTCACCGGCTTCATCGACCGCCTCCCGGCCCACGCCAAGGTCGAGGCCGGCGGTCACCGCGTCGGCGACAAGGGCTACTTCTACGCCCCGACCGTCGTCTCCGGCCTCAAGCAGGACGACGAGATCGTCCAGAACGAGGTCTTCGGCCCGGTCATCACCGTCCAGTCCTTCACGGACGAGGCCCAGGCCCTGGAGTTCGCGAACGGCGTCGAGTACGCCCTCGCCTCCTCCGTCTGGACCAAGGACCACGCGCGCGCGATGCGCATGTCCAAGGCCCTCGACTTCGGCTGCGTGTGGATCAACACCCACATCCCGCTCGTCGCCGAGATGCCCCACGGCGGCTACAAGAAGTCCGGCTACGGCAAGGACCTCTCCGCCTACGGCTTCGAGGACTACACGCGCATCAAGCACGTCATGACCTCCCTGGGCTGATCCCCCCAGGACCCCGGCGCGGCCCCGGCACCCATGATCGACAGGGTGTCGGGGCCGCGCTCCGTCGCTCGACGGACCGTCCATTGCCGCAGGTCGTGGCGGGCCGGGATGCTGCTCGGGTGAGAGCGACAGCCAGGAAACACATGTCCCGCCGGTCCCTCCTCCGCGGCATCGGCGGTGCCGGGGCCGCGACCCTGCTCGCCGGCTGCGGGGTCCCCGCCGCCTACGTCGAGGAGGGCGACCGGGCCGGGCGCGACCTCTCGGCGCGCGACCGGACGCTCGAGTTCGCCAACTGGCCGCTGTACATCGACACCGATGACGACGACACCTCGAAGCGGCCCACCCTGGACGCCTTCCGGAAGCGGACCGGGATCTCCGTCCGCTACACCGAGGAGATCAACGACAACGACGAGTTCTTCGGCAAGATCAGCCCGTCCCTGATGAACCACCAGGAGACCGGGCGCGATCTGATCGTCGTCAGCGACTGGATGGCCGCCCGCTTCGTGCGCCTCGGCTGGGTCCAGGAGATGGACCGCGCCGCCCAGCCGAACGTCGCGAAGCACCTCGACCCCCAGCTGTCCGGGCCCGCCTTCGACCCCGGCCGGCGGCACAGCGTGCCCTGGCAGTCCGGGATCACCGGCATCGCGTACAACCGCAGGAAGCTCGGCCGGGAACTGCGCTCCACCAAGGAGCTGTGGGCCGACGACCTGCGCGGCAAGGTCACCCTGCTCTCCGGCCTCGACGAGTCCATGGCGCTGCTGTTGATGGGCAACGGCGTCGACGTGTCCCGGTGGACCGGCGACGACTTCCACGCCCTGTGCGAGCAGATCGAGGGGCTCGTCCGGTCCAAGCACATCCGCCGCTTCACCGGCAACGACTACATCAAGGACCTGTCCACCGGCGACGTCCTCGCCTGCCAGGCGTACTCCGGCGACGTCATCCAGCTCCAGGCCGACAACCCGGACATCGAGTTCGTCGTCCCCGAGGAGGGCGCCGAACTGTGGGCCGAGTCCCTCCTGGTCCCCAACCTCGCGCAGCACAAGTCCAACGCCGAGAAGCTCGTCGACTACTACTACGAGCCCGAGGTCGCCGCCGAACTCGCCGCCTGGGTCAACTACGTCTGCCCGGTCCCGGCCGCCCAGGCCGTCCTCGCCGACTCCGGCGACGAGGAGCTCGTGGCCCTCGCCGAGGACCCGCTGATCTTCCCGGACACCGCCATGCGAGGCCGGCTGGCCATCGCCCGGGACATCACGGCCGAGGAGCGCCCGGAGTTCGCGAAGAGGTGGAACTCGATCGTCGGGCTGTGAGTTGCACGATCATGACGGACACACGACTCAACCCCCTTGTCACCTATGGCCTGTTCCTCGCCTGGGCCGTGCACGACGCCGAGGAGCTCGTGCGCGGGCCGCGGTGGCTTCGGGAGAACCTGCCGGGGCTGCGCGAGCGGTGGCCCGGAGTGCCGGAGCGGGTGTGGAAGGCCGTCGAGTCCGTCGACGAGCGGGAGTTCGCCGCCGCCGTCGGGGTGATGGCGGTGATCGTCGGCGGGGCCGCCGTGGCGGGTGCGCGTTCCGGTGGCCGGTCCGCCTTCTACCAGGGCGCGGTGACCGGTTTCGGGCTGCACGGGCTCGTCCATCTCGCCCAGGCCGCCGCCGTGCGGGGTGCGACGCCCGGTGCGCCGACCTCGCCGCTGATCGTCATCCCCTTCTCCCTGTGGGCCCGGGGCCGGCTGCGGCGGGCCGGGGTGCTGCGGCCGACGACTCCCGGGGGAGTGGTGGCGGGGCTCGCGGTGGCGGCGGGGGCGACGGTGGTCTCGCACGCCGTGGGACGGAGGGTGGCCGCCCGCTTCTGAACGTGCTCAAAAACAACCACCCCATCTTTCTGAACGCGTTCAAGAGGGGTGTACGTTGTTCCCATGAGCGACACGAACGGGCCGAGAGCCCTTCTCAAGCGCATCCGCGTCTGGCTGATCCTCTTCGTCGTCTGCCTGGTCCTGAGCGGGGCCACCGCCTTCCCGCTCGTCACCGAACTCCGGCTCCTCGACTCCGCGTTGACCGGATGGGCCGCACCGGCGGCCGAGGCGCTGCCCCGGCTCGCCGAGTGGATCCACCGGGTGCGGGGCGGAGTCGAGGGGGCCGACGCCGAAGCCCCCTACCTGCTCTACGGCACCGACTGGCTGGCCTTCGCCCACCTCGTCATCGCGGTCGCCTTCTACGGCCCCTACCGCGACCCCGTCCGCAACATCTGGGTCGTCGAGTTCGGAATGATCGCCTGCGTCGGCATAGTCCCACTGGCCCTGATCTGCGGACCGGTCCGGGGCATCCCCTTCTGGTGGTCGGTCATCGACATGTCCTTCGGCGTCATCGGGATCCTGCCGCTGCTCCACGTACGCCGGATGATCAAGCGGCTCGAAGCGGACCAGCCCGAGACCGCTCACTCCGGAAGGCCGTAGGCCGCCACCATCAGGCGCAGCGCCGTCTTGTTCATGTCCTGCCCCTTGGCGTCGGTCGCGTTGACGCTGTAGACGAGGGTCCGCTCCCCGTGGCGGGTCGACGCGATGGCCGCGTTGTAGCCCCAGCGGCCACCGGTCTTCCCCCAGACCTCACGGCCGCCGAGCTTCTTCATCGACAGACCGACGGAGTACGCCGCCGGGTCACCGGACTTGAGGTCGGGGACCTGCGGGAGCGTGAACATCTCCTCCAGGAGCGGACCGCGCACCACACCGCCCTTGAACAGGACCCGCGTGAAGCGCTCCAGGTCGGCCGTGGTCGAGATGAGGTCCCCGGCCGCCCAGCCGTCCGTCGTCCCCCACACCGACACGTCCCGCAGCCCGGTCGAGCCGTCGTCGAGCTTCATGGTCTGGTAGCCGTGGTTGTGCGGGCCGCGGATCTCCGGGTCCGTGCCCGGGAAGTACGTGTCCCGCAGCCCGAGCGGCCGCAGGATCCGCCGCTCCACCTGGTGCTCGTACGAGTCGCCCGTGACCCGCTCCACGATCAGTCCGGCGATCGTGTAGCCGATGTTCAGGTAGTGCTGCTTCGTGCCCGGCTTGAACTCCCGCGGCTGCGCCGTCGCCGAGCGGACCAGCTCCTCGGGGGTGTGGACGGCGAAGCGGTTCGCATACCACTCCTCGACGGTCTCCCCGGGCATGTCGGCGGCCGGGATGCCGTGGGTGTGGTTGAGGAGCTGGCGCACGGTGACCGTGGCGTAGCGGCCGGGGATCAGGTCCGGCAGGTACGAGCGGGCCGTCCGGTCCAGGTCGATCCGGCCCTCGGCGGCCAGCTGCAGGACGGTCGCCGCCGTGAACACCTTCGTCACCGAACCGGCCCGGAAGCGGGCGGCCGGGTCCGCCGGGGCGTTCGACTCCAGGTCGTGGACGCCCGCGCTGCCCTGCCAGGAACCCTCGGTGCCGCCGACCCGGACCAGCGCGGCCGTCGCGTCGGCCCGGGGGAGTCCCGCGATCACCGCGCTCAGGTCGGGGCTCGACGTCTGTACGACAGACTGCGAGGTGGCCGCGAAGGCCGGGGTGAGCGCCGGGCCGCCGGCGACGCCCAGGACCAGGGCGGCGGCGAGCAGGGTGCGGGCGGTGGTCTTCCTCATGGTCAACTCCGGTGGTGTGAGCCGTTGTTCTCGATGGCTCCATCCTGCTGACCTGTGGCGATCCGCGGATCGCCCGCACCGGCGGTCTTCGGCGGGTCAGTTCCTCCCCGGCGCGGGGGAGAGACCGGGCCCGGCGCCTCCCCCGGGCGGGGGAGAACCCGCCGCGACCAGGCCCGTCTCGTACGCGCAGATCACCGCCTGGATCCGGTCCCGCAGCCCCAGTTTGGCGAGCACGTTCCCCACGTGCGTCTTCACCGTGTGGTCGCTGACCACCAGCTCCGCCGCGATCTCCGCGTTCGACAGGCCCCGGGCGAGGAGGAGAAGCGTCTCGCGCTCCCGGCCGGTCAGGACGTCGAGACGGGAGTCGGTCGACCTGCGCGGGCCGCCCGCCGTGTACTGCTCCACGAGGCGCCGCGCCACGGACGGCGCGAGCAGCGAGTCGCCCGCCGCCACCACCCGTACTGCGTGCACCAGGTCGTCCCGCCGCACGTCCTTGAGGAGGAAGCCGCTCGCGCCCGCGTGCAGCGCCTCGTACACGTACGCGTCGGTGTCGAAGGTCGTCAGCATCACCGTCCGGCAGCCGGACTCCGCACTGATCGTCCGGCAGGCCTCGATGCCGTCCGTCCGGGGCATCCGGATGTCGAGCAGCGCCACGTCCGGCGCGAGCCGGCGGACCGCCTCGACGGCCTCCGCGCCGTCCCCGGCCTCCGCCACCACCTCGATGTCCGGCTGCGCGTCCAGGATCATCGCGAAGCCGCTGCGGACCAGTTCCTGGTCGTCCGCGACCACCACCCGGATCGTCATTTCCTCTCCTCACCCACGGGCAGCAGGACCCGCACCTCGAACCCCCGGCCGTCCGGCCCGCAGCCCGTCTCCGCCGTACCGCCGTGCGCGGCGGCGCGCTCCCGGATGCCCACCAGACCGTGCCCGCCCGGACCGCCCTGCGGGCCGCGCCCGTCGTCGGTCACCGTGACCCGCAAGACGCCGTCGGCGTGCGCGAGCCGCACGTCGACCGTACGGGCCCGGGCGTGCTTCACCACGTTCGTCAGCGCCTCCTGCACGATCCGGTAGACGCTCGCGCCGGTCGCGGCGGGCAGCGCCCGTACCCCGCCCTCCGTCGCGTACCCGACGGCCAGACCGCCGGACCGCACCCGCTCCAGGAGCGCGGGGAGGTCCGCGAGGTCCGGCTGCGGCTCCCGCGGGGCCGCCGTCTCACCGCCCTCGCGCAGCAGTCCCAGCATCTGCCGCAGCTGGACCATCGCCTCCCGGCCCGTCTCCGAGATCGCCTCGAACGCCGCCTCCGCGCGCTCCGGCGCCGCCCGCACCGCGACCGGGCCCGCCTCCGCCTGCACCACCATCAGGCTCACCGCGTGCGACAGGATGTCGTGCATCTCCCGGGCGATCCTGGCCCGTTCCCGCGCGGCCGCCTGCTCGGCCTCCACCCGCTGCGCCCGCTGCCGGGCGTCGGTGAGCCGGCCGAAGACATAGGCCGCGCCGAACACGAAGAGGGAGAAGGTCAGTTCGCGCGCCGACTGGGTGTTGAGCCACACCGAGGCCGGCACCGCGACCACCAGGAGCCCCGCGGTCACCATCCGCTGCCACGGCGCCGCGAGCACCGCGATCGTGTAGACGCTCACCAGACCCGTGTACGGCAGCGGCTGCCCCGGCCCCTCGACGGCCAGCTTGTACAGCGCGCTCGTCGCCAGGATCGCGAGCAGCACGGCCATCGGCGCGCGTCGCCGCCACACCAGCGGCACCACGGTGAGCGTCGTCAGGCCGTACGCCGGCCAGGTCGCCGGTTCGAGCTCGGGCCCGCGCGGCACCACGAACGGCATCGTCATGGCCGCCTGCACGACGAGAGCCAGACCGATGTCCACCGCCCACGGATGGGCGGCCCCCCAGGTGCGCAGCTCCCGCATCCCCCGTATGCCCATTACGGCTTGCGGCCCACCGCGCCGAACTGCGCCACCACGGCCCCCGCGTCGGAGCGCCACCGGGAGCAGGAGACGATGCCCGGCTCCAGGAGGTCGAGGCCGTCGAAGAAGGAGGTGAACTCCTCCCGGGTGCGGGCGGTGATCGGCGGTGTCGCGTTCTCGTTCCAGAAGTCCATCGCGGCCTTGTTGCCCTCGCCGCCGAGCTCCGGCTCCAGCGTCGGATGGGTCAGCACCAGATGGCTGCCGGAGGGCACCGCGGCCATCAGGGTCCGCACGATCGACCCGGCCTCGTCGGTGTCCAGGACGAAGTTGAGGATGCCGAGCATCAGAACCGCGACCGGGCGGGACAGGTCGAGCGTGCCGATGGCCGCCGCCACGATCCGCTCCGGGTCGTGGGCGTCCGCGTCGACGTACTCGGTGACGCCCTCCGGGGCGCTCGTCAGGAGCGCGCGGGCGTGCGTGAGGACGATCGGGTCGTTGTCGACGTAGACGATCCGGGAGTCGGGGGCGACCCGCTGCGCCACCTCATGGGTGTTGTCGGCGGTCGGCAGGCCCGTGCCGACGTCCAGGAACTGGCGGATGCCCGCCTCGGCGGCCAGATGCGTCACGGCCCGGCCGAGGAACGCCCGGTCCGCGCGCGCCACCTCGCCGATGCTCGGATAGAAGCCGGTGACCTGGTCGCCGACCGCGCGGTCCACCGGATAGTTGTCCTTGCCGCCCAGCCAGTAGTTCCACACCCGGGCGTTGTGGGCGATGTCGGTCCTGATCCGGTCGTTCATTCGCGAGCCTTTCGCAGCACGGCGGCGAGTGCGTCGACCCGGTTCGTGGTGACCGCGTCGACCCCGTTCTTGATCAGCTTACGCATGGTGTGTTTCGTGTCCGCCGTCCAGGCCGAGACGAGCAGCCCGTCCCGGTGGACCCGCTCGGTCAGCTCCCGACTCACCAGGCCGAAACGGTAGTTGAGGAACCTCGGCCGTACGGCGTCGAGCAGTACCGGCCGGGGCGGGGCGAGCGAGGTCCACGTCAGGGCGATCTCGGCGGCCGGGTCGGCGGCCCGCACCTGGAGCATGGCCACCGCGCCCGCGCAGTACGAGACGCGCTCCCCGGCGCCGCACTCGCGGACCGTACGGACGATCGCGCGGACCGAGTCCTCGTTCCCGCCCGGCAGGTCCAGCATCAGCCGGTGGTCACCGGCGGCGATCAGCGCCTCCCGCAGGGTCGGCACCCCGTCGAAGGTGAGCTCGCGCAGCAGCTCGTGCGAGAGGCCGGAGAGCGGCCGGTCATGGCCCCACAGCCGCTTCAGGGTGTCGTCGTGGAGGAGGACGGGCACCCCGTCCGCCGTCAGCCGGACGTCGATCTCGACCGTGTCCGCCCCCCGCTCGATCGCCGAGGCGATCGAGGGGAGCGTGTTCTCGCGGACGCGGTACGGGTCGCCGCGATGGGCTACGACAGTCACAGGGCGCATGGCCCCATTCTCGCCGTCGTCAGCGCGCCAGCCAGTCGTTCGTGTACGTGTCGATCTCGGCGGCGATCCTGGCCTTGCCGGCCGCGTCCAGGAAGGAGGCCTCCACGGCGTTCTTGGCGAGGTCGGCGACACCGCGCTCGTCGAGGCGGAGGAGACGGGCGGCGACGGCGTACTCGTTGTTGAGGTCCGTGCCGAACATCGGCGGGTCGTCGCTGTTGATCGTGACGAGGACGCCGGCGTCGACGAACTGCCGGATCGGGTGCTCCTCCAGGGTGGTGACGGCCCGGGTCGCGATGTTCGAGGTCGGGCAGACCTCCAGGGCGATCCGGTGCTCGGCGAGGTACGCCAGGAGCTCGGGGTCCTGGGCGGAACTGGTGCCGTGGCCGATGCGCTCGGCGCCGAGCTCGCGGATCGCGTCCCAGACGGTCTCCGGGCCGGTCGTCTCGCCCGCGTGCGGGACGGAGTGCAGGCCGGCCGCGCGGGCCTGGTCGAAGAACGGCTTGAACTGCGGACGCGGCACGCCGATCTCCGGGCCGCCGAGGCCGAAGGAGACCAGGCCGTCGGGGCGCAGCCCGTCGGTGGTGGCGAG
The DNA here is from genome assembly GCF_041053105.1 of Streptomyces sp. R44. Classification (NCBI taxonomy): domain Bacteria; kingdom Bacillati; phylum Actinomycetota; class Actinomycetes; order Kitasatosporales; family Streptomycetaceae; genus Streptomyces; species Streptomyces sp. R44. The sequence continues at coordinate 6,150,873 of NZ_CP163444.1, forward strand.
CCGCGCGGTCTCCTCGGCGGAGACCAGGCCGGCCTCGCCGGGGATGTCGAAGCACCAGCGCAGGATCGTGCCGAACTCGGCCTCGGCGGCCTTGCGGGCGTCCTCGATCGCCGCCATGAAGGCGCGCTCGTCGATGCCGCGGCGGGTGGAGGAGTACGGGGTGATGGTGAGCTCGGCGTAGCGGATGTTCTGCCGGGCCATGTCCCGGGCGATCTCGAAGGTCAGCAGCCGGACGTCCTCGGGCGTGCGGACCAGGTCGACGACCGACAGGTAGACGTCGATGAAGTGCGCGAAGTCCGTGAACGTGAAGTAGTCGGTGAGTGCCTCCGGGTCCGTGGGGACCTTGGAGTCGGGGTGCCGGGCCGCGAGCTCGGCCACGATCCGCGGCGAGGCGGAGCCGACGTGGTGGACGTGCAGTTCTGCCTTCGGGAGCCCCGCGATGAAGGGGTGGAGATCGGTCATCCGATCATCGTAGGCCGGGCGGTTCCCTCGCAGGGGTGAGGCCGTAACATGGCGTGACCACGATGGGGGAGGCCCATGTCTGACAACCGAGACCAGTCGCGGGGCGGGTACGACCCGGCGGACCCGTGGGCTCCGCCGAACCGCGACGGGGTGGAACTGAGCAAGCCGGCGACGCCGTCGCCCTCGCCGGTGCACGACCAGCCGACCATGACGTCCTTCCCGGCCGCGCCGGGTGCTTCCGGCGGGGACGTCCCGCCGCCGCCGGTCGCCCCCGGCGGCCCGGCGGCCACGCCCGGCTACGGCTACCCGGCGGCCACGCCGGCGGCGGGCGGCTACGGCTACCCGACCCCGACGCCGCCTCCGGCCACCTCGGGGTACGGCTACCCCGGATACGTGCAGCCCGGCCAGACCGGCTGGCAGCAGGCCCCGTCCAACGGCATGGGGACGACCGCGATGGTGCTCGGCATCGTCGCGGTGGCCGGATTCTGTCTGTACGGCCTGGGAGTGATCCTCGGCATCCTGGCGCTGATCTTCGGCATCATCGGCCTGAAGAAGGTCGGCCGCGGCGAGGCGACGAACCGGGGCATGGCGATCGCGGGCATCGTGCTGGGCGCGATCGGCACGCTGGTCAGCGCCGTCTTCCTGGGCTTCATCATCTGGGCGATCGCCCAGGACCCCTCGGCCTTCGAGGAGGGGTACGACGAGGACCCGTTCGCCTCGAGCCTGGTGGTCGAGAGCGGCCGCTGACGCCCGTACACCACGCGCAGGGCCCCGCACCTCCCCGAGGCGCGGGGCCCTGCGCGTGTCAGCCGGCGCGCAGCCGCTCCCGGGCCTCCATCAGGGCGAAGCCCAGGAGGTTGAGGCCGCGCCAGCGGGACGGGTCGTGGGCGCGGGGGTCGTCGGCGGCGAGGCCGATGCCCCAGACGCGGTCCAGTGGGCTGGCCTCCACCAGGACGCGCTCACCCGTGCCCAGGAGGTACGCGCGCAGGGCCTCGTCCGAGGAGAACTTGTGGACGCTGCCCTCGACGACGATCCCGAAGCGCTCGCGCTCCCAGACCGTGTCGTCGAAGCCGCGGACCAGCCGGCCCGCCTTCTTGGCCTCCGCCGGGGTACGGGCGGTGAGCGCGGCCCGCTCGGCGTCCGCGTCCTGGAAGAGGCGGGCCTTGGCGGCCATCATCCAGTGCTCGGCGGTCGCGTAGGCCACGCCGTCGACCGTGAACGGCGCCGGCCACCACTGGCTCAGACAGCTCGCCGAGAGGCGGCCGTCGGGGTGCGGTCGGTGCCCCCAGAAATGCAGCCACTTCACCCGGTCACCCCTCGTGACCTGCTGCGTCAGCTCTTCGATCTTGCTCATACATGCGAGTGTGGCATCCGCCACGGACACTCCGTACGGAGATTTTCCGACCGCCTCGACACATGGTCGACCGAATCCGTCGCGTAACCAAAAGGCAACAACGGAATCACTTGTTGGGCCCCGGCCCCCATGTCAGGATCGGCACTCAATTCGAGCTGGGACAACGGAGAGCGTCATGAGCAACCGCTTCCAGGTGACGGACCGCTTCGCGGACGGCGCGCAGTACATCGGCGGAAGGCTCCGCGCCGGAACCTCAGGTCAGGAACACAGCGTGATCGACCCGGCGACGGGCGAGAGCGTCTACACCTACGCCCTCGCCTCCACCGCGGACGTGGACGAGGCCGTCGCCGCCGCCAAGGCCGCCTTCCCCGGCTGGGCCGGAGCCACCCCGGGCGAGCGCTCCGACGCGCTGCACCGCCTCGCGGGCGTCCTCGCCGACTGGGCGGAGGACATCGCCCGGGTGGAGTCCCTCCAGTGCGGCAAGCCGCTCAAGCTCACCACCGAGTTCGACGTGCCCGGCACCATCGACAACACGGCCTTCTTCGCGGGGGCCGCCCGCCACCTCCAGGGCCAGTCGGCCGCCGAGTACACCGGCGACCACACCTCGTACATCCGGCGCGAACCGATCGGCGTCGTCGGCTCCATCGCCCCCTGGAACTACCCGCTCCAGATGGCCGCCTGGAAGATCCTCCCGGCGATCGCCGCCGGCAACACGATCGTCCTGAAGCCCGCCGAGCTCACCCCGCTGACCTCGCTGATGTTCGCGATGGCGGCGAAGGAGGCCGGCATCCCCGACGGTGTCATCAACATCGTCAGCGGCTCCGGGCGGGTCGTCGGCGAGCACCTCGTCGGCCACCCCGACGTCGTCATGACCTCCTTCACCGGCTCCACCCCGGTCGGCAAGCGGGTCGCCGAGGTCGCCACCGCCACCGTGAAGCGGCTCCACCTCGAACTCGGCGGCAAGGCCCCGTTCCTCGTCTTCGACGACGCCGACCTGGAGGCCGCAGCCCAGGGCGCGGTCGCCGCCTCCCTCATCAACAGCGGCCAGGACTGCACCGCCGCCACGCGCGCGTACGTCCAGCGCCCGCTCTTCGACGCCTTCGTCGCCCGGGTCGCCGAGCTCATGGAGACCGTCCGCGTCGGCGACCCCTTCGCGCCCGGCACCGACCTCGGACCGCTCGTCAGCCACCGCCACCGCGACAGCGTCGCCGGCTTCGTCGAGCGCGCCCGCGGCTACGCCACGGTCGTCACCGGAGGCGAAGCCCCTGGTGGAGAGCTCAAGAACGGCGCATACTACCGTCCCACCCTGATCATCGGCGCCGCGCAGGACAGCGAGGTCGTGCAGTCGGAGATCTTCGGTCCGGTCCTGGTGGCCCTGCCCTTCGACGGCGACGACGAGGGCATCCGGCTCGCCAACGACACCCCCTACGGCCTCGCGGCCTCCGCGTGGAGCCGGGACGTCTACCGGGCCAACCGTGCCACGCGGGAGATCAAGGCGGGATGTGTGTGGGTCAACGACCACATCCCGATCATCAGCGAGATGCCCCACGGCGGCACCAAGGCCTCCGGTTACGGAAAGGACATGTCGGCGTACTCCTTCGAGGAGTACACGCAGGTCAAGCACGTGATGTTCGACAACACCGCGGTCGCGGCGAAGGACTGGCACCGCACGATCTTCGGGGACCGATAGCAACTCGCCGCCCGACCAGCGGCCCACTCATCCCGAAAGGGCACAGCGCATGGAGCAGTACGAGCCCGACAGCCTGTCCGCCGCGCAGCTGGCGGCGATACGGCGGAGCATGACGAGCGGCCGGGGCGCCCTCAGCCGTCGTTCGATGCTGCGCGCGGGCGGGGTCGGCGCGCTCACGGTCGGCGGGCTCGCCGGCCTGAGCGCCTGTGGCATCCCGCCGGCCAAGCGGGAGGGCAACGGCCCCGCATCCATCGACGCGTCGGCCAAGGAGAAGAGCGTCGCCTTCTCCAACTGGACCGAGTACATGGACGTCAGCGAGGACGAGAAGTCCCGCCCCACCCTGGAGGCGTTCGCCAAACGCACCGGGATCAAGGTCAAGTACACCGAGGACATCAACGACAACGTCGAGTTCTTCGGCAAGATCAAGCCGCAGCTCGCGGCCGGCCAGGACACCGGCCGCGACCTGATCTGCGTCACCGACTGGCTCGCCGCCCGCATCATCCGGCTCGGCTGGGCGCAGAAGCTCGACCCGGCCAACCTGCCCAACGCGTACGCGAACCTCTCCTCGCAGTTCCGCCGCCCCGACTGGGACCCGGGCCGGTCCTACTCGTACCCGTGGACGGGCATCTCGACCGTCATCGCGTACAACTCCAAGGCGACCGGCGGCAAGAAGGTCGACTCCGTCACCCAGCTCCTCGACGACCCCGCGCTCAAGGGCCGGGTCGGCTTCCTCACCGAGATGCGCGACTCCGTCGGCATGACCCTGCTCGACATGGGCAAGGACCCGGGGAACTTCACCGACGCCGACTACGACGCGGCGATCGGCCGCCTCCAGAAGGGGGTCGACAAGAAGCAGATCCGCCGCTTCACCGGCAACGACTACACCTCCGACCTGGACAAGGGCGACATCGCGGCCTGCCTCGCCTGGGCCGGCGACATCATCCAGCTCCAGGCGGACAACCCGGACATCAAGTACTCCATCCCGTCCGCCGGATACATCACCTCCAGCGACAACCTGCTCGTCCCCGCGCAGGCCCGGCACAAGACGAACGCCGAGAAGCTCATCGACTACTACTACGAGCTGCCCGTCGCCGCCCAGCTCGCCGCGTACATCAACTACGTCTGCCCCGTCGACGGGGTGAAGGACGAGCTCGCCAAGATCGACCCCGAGCTCGCGAACAACACGCTGATCCTCCCGGACAAGGCCATGGCCAAGAAGTCGCACGCCTTCCGCTCGCTCACCAGCGCGGAGGAGACGGCGTACGAGGAGAAGTTCGCCAAGCTCATCGGCGCCTGAGTCCGGCCTCGTCCACCTCTCTCACTCCCTGGGACCGCAACCCATGACTGACAACACCACCGGCGGCGACGTCCGTCTCACCGGGATCAGCAAGTCGTACGGCTCCTTCCACGCCGTCCACCCACTCGACCTCACCGTCCCGCAGGGCTCCTTCTTCGCCCTGCTCGGCGCCTCCGGCTGCGGCAAGACCACCACGCTGCGCATGATCGCCGGCCTGGAGGACCCGACCACCGGCACCGTCTTCCTCGGCGACCGGGACGTCACCGACCTCCCGCCGTACAAGCGGCCGGTCAACACCGTCTTCCAGTCCTACGCGCTCTTCCCGCACATGGACATCTTCGAGAACATCGCCTTCGGCCTGCGCCGCCGCGGCATCAAGTCGGTGAAGAAGCAGGTCGACGAGATGATCGACCTGGTCCAGCTCGGCGAGCACGCCCACAAGAAGCCGCACCAGCTCTCCGGCGGCCAGCAGCAGCGCGTCGCCGTCGCCCGCGCGCTCATCAACCACCCGCAGGTGCTGCTCCTCGACGAGCCGCTCGGCGCCCTCGACCTCAAGCTGCGCCGCCAGATGCAGCTGGAGCTCAAGCGGATCCAGACCGAGGTCGGCATCACCTTCGTGCACGTCACCCACGACCAGGAGGAGGCCATGACGATGGCCGACCAGGTCGCGGTGATGAACGGCGGCCGGGTCGAGCAGCTCGGCGCCCCCGCCGACCTGTACGAGAACCCGCAGACCACCTTCGTCGCCAACTTCCTCGGCACCTCGAACCTCATCGAGGCCGAGGTCCTGGAGACAGGCTCCGATGTGCTCGTCACGGCCGGCGGCGGCAAGCTCAGGGTCCCCGGCGACCGCTGTACCTCCGCCGTCCGCCAGGGCGGGAAGGTCCTCGTAGGTGTCCGCCCCGAGAAGATCTCGCTCGCGCACGCCGACGACGCGGGCTCGATCGCCGACGGCCGCAACCGGGTGACCGGCCGGATCGTCGACTCCTCCTTCATCGGCGTCTCCACCCAGTACGTGGTGAACTCGCCGGCGGGCGCCGAACTCCAGGTGTACGAGCAGAACATCGAGCGCGACGCGCGGCTGCGCCCCGGCGCCGAGGTCGTCCTGCACTGGAATCCGGCCCACACCTTCGGGCTCGACGCGACGCAGTCCCTCTTTGCTGGGACGACGGGCGACGCGGGCGTGGAGACGGTGGAGGACGCCTCGTGACCGCGACCCTGACGAAGGAGGCTCCGGGGCCGGTCGAAGAACCGGTTCTGCGCAAGCCCTCCACGCGCAAGCGGCTCGTCCCGTACTGGCTGCTGCTGCCCGGCATCGTCTGGCTGCTCGTCTTCTTCGCGCTGCCGATGATCTACCAGGCCTCCACCTCGGTGCAGACCGGCTCCCTGGAGAAGGGCTTCGAGGTCACCTGGCACTTCCAGACCTACTGGGACGCCTTCCAGGAGTACTGGCCGCAGTTCGTCCGCTCCCTGCTGTACGCCGGGACCGCGACCCTGCTCTGCCTGCTGCTCGGCTACCCGCTCGCGTACCTGATCGCCTTCAAGGCCGGCCGCTGGCGGAACCTGCTCCTCGTCCTCGTCATCGCGCCGTTCTTCACCAGCTTCCTCATCCGCACGCTCGCGTGGAAGACGATCCTGGCCGACGACAGCGTGGTGGTGCAGGCGCTCAACGCCCTGCACTTCCTGGACGTCACCAGCTGGCTCGGCTGGACCGAGGGCGACCGCGTCCTCGCCACCCCGATGGCCGTGGTCTGCGGTCTCACGTACAACTTCCTGCCCTTCATGATCCTGCCCCTCTACACCTCCCTGGAGCGGATCGACGGCCGGCTGCACGAGGCCGCGCAGGACCTGTACGCCTCCCCGGCGACCACCTTCCGCAAGGTGACCTTCCCGCTGTCGATGCCCGGCGTCGTCTCCGGCACGCTGCTCACCTTCATCCCGGCGAGCGGCGACTACGTCAACGCCGAACTGCTGGGCTCGACCGACACCAAGATGGTCGGCAACGTCATCCAGTCGCAGTTCCTGCGCGTCCTCGACTACCCGACGGCGGCCGCGCTCTCCTTCATCCTCATGGCGATCGTGCTCGGCATGGTCACCGTGTACATCCGCCGTGCCGGAACGGAGGACCTGGTCTGATGCGCTGGATCCGCAAGAACCTGGTCGTCATCGCGGGCCTGCTGACGCTCGCGTACATGATCCTGCCGAACCTCGTGGTGATGGCGTTCTCCTTCAACAGGCCGAAGGGACGCTTCAACTACTCCTGGCAGGAGTTCTCCCTCGACGCCTGGAAGGACCCCTGCGGCGTCGCCGACATGTGCGAGTCGCTCTCGCTCTCGCTCCAGCTCGCCGCCTGGGCGACGCTCGGCGCCGTCCTCCTCGGCACGATGATCGCCTTCGCGCTGGTCCGCTACCGCTTCCGGGCGCGCGGCGCGATCAACTCGCTGATCTTCCTGCCGATGGCGATGCCCGAGGTCGTCATGGCCGCCTCGCTGCTCACGCTCTTCCTCAACATGGGCATCGAGCTGGGCTTCTGGACGGTCCTGATCGCCCACATCATGTTCTGTCTGTCGTTCGTCGTGACGGCGGTCAAGGCCCGGGTCATGTCCATGGACCCGCGCCTGGAGGAGGCCGCGCGCGACCTCTACGCGGGACCGACGCAGACCTTCCTGCGCGTGACCCTGCCGATCGCCGCGCCCGGCATCGCCGCCGGCGCACTGCTCGCCTTCGCGCTCTCGTTCGACGACTTCATCATCACCAACTTCAACGCGGGCTCCACCGTCACCTTCCCCATGTTCGTCTGGGGCTCGGCGCAGCGCGGAACCCCCGTTCAGATCAACGTCATCGGCACCGCGATGTTCGTCCTCGCGGTACTGATGGTCGCGGCCGGGCAGATCATCACGAACCGGCGCAAGAAAACAGCAACGGCCTGAGCGGAAGACGCCTCAGGCACCGAAGGAGTTGGAAACCATGGCCCCAGTCGCCATGCGTCTCGCTGCACAATCTCTCTCCGACGCCCAGCCCGTCCCCTTCTGGCTGGAAGACCCCGGCAAGCCCGGAGCCCTGCCCGCCCTCACCGGCACCGAGACGTGCGATCTTCTCGTGGTCGGCGGCGGATACAGCGGACTGTGGACCGCGCTCCTCGCCAAGGAGCGCGACCCCTCCCGGGATGTCGTACTGATCGAAGGCCGCGAGGTGGGCTGGGCCGCCTCGGGCCGCAACGGAGGCTTCTGCGCGGCCTCCCTCACCCACGGCTTCGGCAACGGCCTCGCCCGCTGGCCGGGCGAGCTGCCGAAGCTGGAGCGGATGGGCGAGCGCAACCTCGACGCCATCGAGGAGACCGTCGCCCGCCATGGGATCGACTGCGACTTCGAGCGCACCGGCGAGATCGACGTCGCCACCGAGCCGTACCAGGTGGAGGAGCTCCACGCGTGGTACGAGGAGGCCGGCCGGCTCGGTCTGGCCGAGGGCCTGGAGTTCCTGGACCGGGACGCCGTGCGGGCCGAGGTCGACTCGCCGACCTTCCTCGGCGGCATGTGGGACAAGCGCGGCGTCGCCATGCTCCACCCCGCCAAGCTGGCCTGGGGCCTGAAGCGGGCCTGTCTCGACCTGGGCGTCCGGATCTACGAGAACACCCCGGGCCTCCAACTGGTCTCGGTGGGCGCCGGGATGGGCGTCCGCACCCCGTACGGCAAGGTCGTCGCCCGCCGGGTCGCGCTCGGCACCAACGTCTTCCCGTCGCTGGTCAGGCGCGTCCGGGCGTACACCGTCCCGGTCTACGACTACGCCCTGATGACCGAGCCGCTCAGCGCCGAGCAGCTCGCCTCGGTCGGCTGGAAGAACCGTCAGGGCCTCGGCGACTCCGCCAACCAGTTCCACTACTTCCGGATCACCGCCGACCACCGCATCCTGTGGGGCGGCTACGACGCGGTGTACCCGTACGGCGGCAAGGTCAGCGCCGAGATGGACCACCGCCCGGAGACGTACCTGAAGCTCGCCGAGCACTTCTTCCGCTGCTTCCCGCAGCTGGAGGGGCTCCGCTTCAGCCACGCCTGGGGCGGCGCGATCGACACCTGCTCGCGCTTCTCGGCCTTCTTCGGCACGGCCCACCAGGGGAAGGTGGCGTACGCGGCCGGGTTCACCGGCCTCGGCGTCGGCGCCACCCGCTTCGGCGGGGACGTGATGCTCGACCTCCTCGCGGGGGAGCGCACCGAGCGCACCGACCTGGAGATGGTCCGCTCCAAGCCGCTGCCGTTCCCGCCCGAGCCGGTGGCCTGGGCCGGTATCGGCATCACCAAGTGGTCGCTGGCCCGTGCCGACGAGAACGGCGGCCGGCGCAACCTGTGGCTCAAGGCCATGGACCGGCTCGGCCTCGGCTTCGACAGCTGAGTTCCGATGTGACGCAGGTCACAACCGGCTGGTAGTCGAAGCCGCGTAAGAGAAGCCCCCGTACCCGCTCTCTCCGGATGGACATCGAGTCCACACGGAGAGGAGAACGTCGCGATGACTGGTACGGGGGCTTCTGGCGCCAAGGCCGCGGTGGAGTGGCTTGCCTCGGTCGCGCCGGATCCCGAGTCCTGCCGGTGGGAGTGGGAGCGCAACCCCCACGGGGTCGCGCTGCTGCCCGCCGGCAGGCGCTGGGACGTGCTGATCCTGCCGGGGGAGCTCGGCTATCCCACGCTCGACGTGCTGACCCGGCTCGTGGACCGGCCCGGCCCGGTCCTGGCCGACTTCGGCGAGGCCCGGATGGGCTTCTTCGTCCCCCCGGGAACCGCCGCCCGCTGGCTCGGCACCGGGGTGCGCGGCGCGGGCTCCGGCACCTGGATCGTCGTCCCGTACCCGGGTCGGGTGACCGGTGCGGCGCGCTGGCTGGTGGCGCCGGACGGTCTGGGCACCCTCACCGACGCCTCGCTCCTGGAGCTGGCGATGCACGAGGCGGCGGGCCAACTGGCCAGGGGGGAAAGGGGAGACGCCGGGACCTGACTCGGACCCGGTGCCGGGCAGAGGTCTTGACCACTCGATTGGTCTGGACCATGCTGTGGCGCGCTCCACCTCGATTCCCCCACCCCCGGAGGCAGTTGTGGACCGCACCAGACCCCTCACCCTGCTCCTGGCCGGCTCCCTCGCCGCCGGCGGGCTCCTCGCACTCACCCCCGCGGCCCAGGCCGCCGACACCGAACTCGCCCGCAACGGCGGCTTCGAAGCCGGACTCGACGGCTGGAGCTGCACCGCGGGCAGCGGCGCCGTCGTCCCGTCACCCGTGCACGGCGGGACGAAGGCGCTCCAGGCCACCCCGGCCGGCAGCGACAACGCCAAGTGCTCCCAGACCGTGACGGTGAAGCCCAACTCCACCTACACGCTGAGCGGCTGGGTGCGCGGCAGCTACGTCTACCTCGGCGCCTCCGGCACCGGCACCACCGACGTCTCCACCTGGACCGGCTCCGCCCCCGACTGGCAGAAGCTCAGCACCACGTTCACCACGGGCGCCTCCACCACCTCGGTCACGATCTACACCCACGGCTGGTACGGGACCCCCGCCTACCAGGCCGACGACCTCTCCCTGTACGGCCCCGGCGGCGACCCGGTCCAGCTCCCGGCCGCCCCCACCGGCCTCACCGCGGGCTCCCCGACCTCCACCACGGTTCCGCTCACCTGGACCGCGGTCTCCGGCGCCACCTCGTACCACGTCTACCAGGGGTCCACCAGGATCCAGACGGTCACCGCCCCCTCGGCCACCGTCTCCGGGCTCACGGCCTCCACCCCGTACACCTTCCAGGTCACCGCCGTGAACAGCGCCGGCGAGTCCCCGAAGTCGGCCGCCGTGACCGCGACCACCACCTCCGGAGGCGGCGGCAACCCCGGCGGCTCCCTCCCCGCCCACGCCCTCGTCGGCTACCTCCACGCCAGCTTCGCCAACGGCTCCGGCTACACCCGCATGGCCGACGTCCCCGACTCCTGGGACGTCATCAACCTCGCCTTCGGCGAACCCACCTCGGTGACCTCGGGCGACATCCGCTTCACCCTCTGCCCGGCGACCGAATGCCCGAACGTCGAGTCCCTCGCGGACTTCAAGGCGGCCATCAAGGCCAAGCAGGCCGCCGGCAAGAAGGTCCTCATCTCCATCGGCGGCCAGAACGGCCAGGTGCAGCTCGCCACCACCGCGGCCCGCGACACCTTCGTCTCCTCCGTCTCGAAGATCATCGACGAGTACGGCCTCGACGGCCTCGACATCGACTTCGAGGGCCACTCGCTCTCGCTCCAGACCGGCGACACCGACTTCCGGAACCCGACCAGCCCGGTCGTCGTCAACCTGATCCAGGCGGTGAAGACCCTCAAGGCCAAGTACGGCGCCAGGTTCGTCCTGACGATGGCCCCGGAGACCTTCTTCGTCCAGCTCGGCTACCAGTACTACGGCTCCGGCCCCTGGGGCGGCCAGGACCCGCGCGCCGGCGCCTACCTGCCGGTCATCCACGCCCTGCGCGACGACCTGACCCTGCTGCACGTCCAGGACTACAACTCCGGCTCCATCATGGGCCTCGACAACCAGTACCACTCGATGGGCGGCGCCGACTTCCACATCGCCATGACCGACATGCTCCTCACCGGCTTCCCGGTCGCCGGCAACACGGACCGCTTCTTCCCGGCCCTCCGCCCCGAACAGGTCGCCATCGGCCTCCCCGCCTCCACCCAGGCGGGCAACGGCCACACGACGCCGGCCGAGGTGAACAAGGCCCTCGACTGCCTCACGAGGAAGACGAACTGCGGCACCTACCAGACCCACGGCACCTGGCCGGCCCTGCGCGGCCTGATGACCTGGTCGATCAACTGGGACCGGTACAACCAGGGGGAGTTCTCGAAGAACTTCGACGCGTACACCTGGAACTGACGCCCAGTACCAGTACGGAGAGACAGAGGCTGGCGCACACGTCCAGCGGCCAGTGGAAGCCCCGCAGGACAAGACCGGTCCCCGTCACCGCCGTCAGCACGGCGGCGACGGGGATCAGGCGGTTCGAGACGAGGAAGGCGGCGCCGAAGTAGGCGACCGCGGCCGTGGCCGTGTGGCCCGAGGGGTAGTAGCCGTGGGCCCAGGGCTCCAGCGGGCCCGGGCGGGCCGTCCACTCCTTCAGCGGAATCACCAGGAGGGGTACGGCGGCCATGGCGAGGCCCGCGTACAGGGCGGCCGCGCGGCGGCCCCGCCACACCGCGTACGCCATCGCGCAGGCGAGGACCGGGAGAGCGACCGTCATGTTGCCGAGGTCGGAGGCGAGTTCGCTCAGGCGCCGGGGGACCGAGTCCACCAGGGCACCGGACACCCGCTCGTCGAGCCTGGCCAAGGGGCCGTGGACGAGCACCTGCCAGGTCACGACGACGAGGGCGACGAGCGCCGAGAAGAGAGCCGGCCGCCCTGGAACAGGGGGGGTGGTTCCAGGGCGGCCGAGGGGATCGGGCTGCCGCGCGCCCCGGGGGGTGTGGGGCGGGCGGCCATCCGATCGGTGAGGAGTTCCGGGGCACGAGGCCCCGGTGGTGTGCGCGATGGCACGGTGTGGACGGGGCTGGGGATGCTCCGCCCGGGGTGTTTCTCTCATCTGCAGAAACCGTACGTCACGAAGTGGGGGGCCGACAGCGGGAAACGCGTCCCGCCATCGGCCCCCCACAGAGTCTTCACACCGTGTGCCGGTTCGGCCTCCGGTGGCCCTTCGGACGGACGATCAGATCGTGGCCAGCGCGGCCTCGATGACGTCCAGGCCCTCGTTGAGGAGGCCCTCGCCGATGACCAGCGGCGGCAGGAAGCGGAGCACGTTGCCGTAGGTGCCGCAGGTCAGGACGAGCACGCCCTCGTTGTGGCAGTACTTGGCGAGCGCGGCGGCGGCCTCCGCGTGCGGCTCCTTGGTGACCGGGTCCTTCACCAGTTCGATGGCGATCATGGCGCCGCGGCCGCGGATGTCACCGATGACCGGGAACTTCTCCTGCATGGCGGTGAGGCGGCCCTTCATGACCTCCTCGATGCGCTTGGCCTTGCCGTTGAGGTCGAGCTCCTTCATCGTCTCGATGGAGCCGAGCGCACCGGCGCAGGCCACCGGGTTGCCACCGTAGGTGCCGCCCAGACCGCCGCCGTGGACGGAGTCCATGATCTCGGCGCGGCCGGTGACGGCGGCGAGCGGCAGACCGCCCGCGATGCCCTTGGCGGTGGTGATGAGGTCCGGGACGATGCCCTCGTCCTCGCAGGCGAACCACTGGCCGGTACGGCAGAAGCCGGCCTGGATCTCGTCCGCGACGAAGACGATGCCGTTGTCGTTGGCGAACTTCACGATCGCCGGGAGGAAGCCCTTGGCCGGCTCGATGAAGCCGCCCTCGCCGAGGACCGGCTCGATGACGATCGCGGCGACGTTCTCGGCGCCGATCTGCTTGGTGATGTTGTCGATCGCCTGGGCGGCGGCCTCGGGACCGCAGTTCTCGGCGCCGGTGGGCCAGCGGTAGCCGTAGGCGACCGGGACGCGGTAGACCTCGGGGGCGAACGGACCGAAGCCCTGCTTGTACGGCATGTTCTTCGCCGTCATGCCCATGGTGAGGTTCGTACGGCCGTGGTAGCCGTGGTCGAAGACGACGACGGCCTGGCGCTTGGTGTACGAGCGGGCGATCTTCACCGCGTTCTCGACGGCCTCGGCGCCCGAGTTGAACAGCGCGGACTTCTTGGCGTGGTCGCCCGGGGTCAGCTCGGCCAGCGCCTCGCAGACCTCCACGTAACCCTCGTACGGCGTCACCATGAAACAGGTGTGGGTGAAGTCCTGCAGCTGCGCGGTGGCGCGGCGCACGACGGCCTCGGCGGACGCGCCGACCGAGGTCACGGCGATGCCGGAGCCGAAGTCGATCAGGCGGTTGCCGTCGACGTCCTCGATGATGCCGCCACCGGCCCGCGCGGTGAAGACGGGCAGCGTGGAGCCGACGCCACCGGCGACCGTGTCGAGACGGCGGGCCTGAAGCTCCTGCGACTTCGGACCGGGGATGGCGGTGACGACGCGCCGCTCCTGCGGGACAGCGTTCATGCGGGGCTCCTGGGGGTGTTCTGGACGCACTTGCGGGTTTCCTCCGCAGGCTAGGCGCGGGGGAGGGGGTCAGGCATGCGCCGATCGGGAGTGGTGGCGGGTGTGTCGTTGTCCGGGATGGACATGACGGCTCCGCTTCCGCGGCACGGAACCGTCCGGACGCGTGGGGGCGGTCCTCGGCCGTACGGGTGGTCGAATCCCCTCCAGGGGGCTCCGGGCCCACTAGATTGACGGTGGCACAGACGCGGCGACCTGGCTGGTCAGGGGGCAGGGGTTCATGGAGACCGACGGCACGTACGAGTCACGCGACACCAGGGGAGGCGCGGTCCCGCGCCCGACGGCGCCGCCGACCGACGGCCGAACCCCGGGCACCCCGCCCCGGGCGCGCCCGGGGGCGCACCCGGACGCGGCCGCGCCGGTCCGCCGACCGAGGGCCGGCCCGGCGCGGGCGCGCCGCCGGTGCCGCTTGTGCCGCCGGCGTCGGGCGACGGCCGGGCCGCCGGGACGCCCTCGCAGGCGCGCCCCGGGGCTCGGTCCGGTGAGGCCGGGCACGGGCCGGTCCCGCCGGGCGACGGCCGGCGCGCGGTTGCGCCGGTGCCCGCGCCGCCGCGCGTGCCGCCGCGGCCGGTGGCGGCGCCCGGGGAGGCGAAGGGCTTTGCGGCCCCTGGGGCGACGGAGGCCTTCGCGGCGCCCGGGGCTCCTGGGACGCCGAAGGGGTCCGGTGCTCCCGGGGCCCCCGACGCCCCGGGAGCACCCGGGGTGGGGGCTCCCGGGGCGTCGGGTGCTCCCGGTGTTCCGGTCGCGCCGCCCGTCGTCGCCTGGCTCGACGCCCCGCGGCCCGAGGCCGCGCCCGGGATCTGGCGGTTCCGGCACGTGCCACCGCCGCCGCCCCGGGAGGCGCGGAAGCTCGCGCCCGTCACCGTGGCCGGGCTGCTGATCCCGCTCTTCGTGGGGCTGCTGCTCTGGTCCGCCTGGCGGCGCGGCGCCGTCCCGTACGAATGGATCCCGCTCGCCACCTTCACCCCCTCCGAGTGGTGGTACGCCGGAGGAACCTCCCCCCGCGACTGGCACGGCGCCGAGGCCCACGTCGTCTACGACGGGGTCTTCTTCGCCGTCCTCCTCTACGCCATGGCCCGCCTCGGCGCCTGGGCCGAACTCGCCCGCCACCTCCTCGCCGACCGCCGCCCGCCCGTACGCGCCGCCCTCACGGCGGGCGCCGCGCTGATCGCCCTGACGTTCGTCTGGCCGGACGCCTTCCCCGGCGTCGGCTGGGACGCGCTGCCGGTCGTCGCGCCGCTGCTCTCCCTCGTGGTGCTCCTCGGCGGCGGCTACGACGTCCTCGCCTCGCCCGTCCTCGTCTACACCCTGTACGGCCTGATCACCGCCGCCGTGCTCTGGCCCTTCGCCCGCCTCGGCGACTGGCCCGGCCTGGTCCGCGGGTGGCTCAGGGCCCGCGCCGCCACGACGGACGGCACCCCGCCGCCCCTCGACCCCGCCGGGCCCCCACCGCTCTCGCAGTGGCCCGAGCTGCGGGCGGTCGGACAGCAGCGGGCGGCGGACCTGCTCGCCGCCGAGCTGTTCGCCGGCCGCATGAACGACGTGGACTGCGCCCGGGTCCGCCACGGCGTCGAGCGGAGGCTCACGTCCTTCGTCGACACCGTGCTCCGGCAGGGCGCCGCGGCCGGGGTCCACCCCTCGGGCGACCGCGACCTGCCGGGCCGCACCGCCACCCACGACCTCCTCCTCGGGCAGGTGCGCATCGGCCGCTGCGTGGCCGAAGCACGGAACCCGGCCGCCTACCGGGGCGTCGGCCTCGCCCTCGAACCGGCCGCCCTCGCCACCTCGCTCCTGGTCGTGGGCCCCTCAGGCGCCGGGAAGACCACCCGCCTGACCGGCCCGGTCGTCGAGTCCCTCACCCTGCAGGCCCTCACCGGAGCCTGCGCGGTCGTCGCCGTGGGCACGGCGGACGCGCCGCTCGGCCCGGACGGCGCCTACGACGTCGTCGTCACGCCCGGCGACCCGGCCTCGCCGTACGACCTGGACCTGTACGCCGGCCTCACCGACCCCGACGAGGCCGCGGCACTGCTCGCGGAGGGCCTCGCGGGCGACGTCGAGAGCCTCGACGTCCGGCGGGCCGCCACCGTCCTCGCCCAGCTCGTCGGCCCCTACCGGGCGGCGCACGGCCGCTTCCCGTCCGTGCCGGTGCTCCGCGAACTCCTCGAAGCGGGCCCGGAGACGCTGACGGCGCTCCTCGGCCGGCTCCCGGCCGAGGACGCGGCCATGCGCCGCGAGCTGGAGGCCCGGATCCGGCAGGCCGGGACCGCCGCCGACGCCGGGCCGCTGCTCGCGGACCGCCTGTCGCTCCTCGACCGGCCGGCCTTCGCCGAGTTCTTCGGCGCCGACGGCAGCGACGTACGGCCCTTCTCGCTGAAGTCCGTCGTCCACCACCCGCTGCGGGTCCGGATCAAGCTGCCCGAGCGGGGCCACGAGGAGGCCTCGCGGCTCCTCGCCCGGCTGGTCCTCGCCCAGTTCCTGGCGGCGGCCCGGACGGGCGCCAAGCGCCCGCACTTCGTGGCCCTCGTCCTCGACGACGCCCATGGGGCGCTCACCACGGGCACCGTCCGCTCCCTCCAGCGGCTGCGCCCGCACAACGCCGGTGTCGTGCTCGGGCTCCGTACCCTCGGCGAGGTGCCCGAGGCCCTGCACGGCCCGCTGCTCGGCGCCGTCGGCTGCCGGGTGGCGCTCTCCGGCATCACCACCTGGGACGGCCGGGGCTTCGCCGAGACCTGGGGCAAGGAGTGGGTGGAGACCACCGAGGTGGCGCAGCACACGGTCTTCGCCCACCAGCCGATGACCCGGTTCATCCACTTCCTGCGCAAGAAGGTCACCGGCGTGGCCGTCACCACCGACGCGGTCACGACCCGGAAGGTCGAGCGCGAGCGCTGGTCCGCCTCGGAGCTCGCCCACTCGGTGCCCCCGGGCCACGCCGTGGTGTCCCTGACGACGCCCCAGGGCGCGCACACGCCTCCGGTCCTGGTGGACCTGCGCGCCTGAGGGGCGCGCGCCGCGCCCCGGCGCCGCGCCCGGCCCCGTGCCGCGCGCCCGCGTGGGCTCCCGCCGACCTGCGGCGGCCGCCCGTTCGGTCCAGCCGTCTCACCCCTCGCGCGGCTGAGCGGGGTCCCGGCGGCCCTGGCACAATCGGGGGCGCCGCTCACCTGAGCGGTGCCTCCCCGCCTCCGTGCACGGCTCCCCCCGCGCGCGGTCCTCGCTCAAAGGTCCGACGGTCCCCAATGCCGCCCACCCTCGCCTCGCTCGTGCAGCACTCCGCCCTCAAGCTCATCGTCCGCGCCGGTGAGGACCGCCTCGACACCCCCGTCCGCTGGGCGCACGTCAGCGAGCTCGCCGACCCCGTCCCGTACATGGAGGGCGGCGAACTCCTCCTCACCACCGCGCTCACGCTCGACGCCGAGGACCTGGAGGCGATGCGCCGCTATGTGCGGCGGCTGCTCGGCGCCGGGGTGGTCGGCCTCGGGTTCGCCGTGGGCGTCAACTACGAGGAGATCCCGCCCGCCCTGCTCGACGCGGCGCGCGAGGAGCACCTGCCCCTCCTGGAGGTGCCGCGCCGGACCCCGTTCCTGGCCATCAGCAAGGCCGTCTCGGCGGCCATCTCCGCCGACCAGTACCGCGCCGTCACGGCCGGTTTCGAGGCGCAGCGCGAGCTGACCCGCGCCGCGCTGGCCGAGGGCCCCGAGGCCGTCGTCGCCCGGCTCGCCGCGCACGTCGACGGCTGGGCGGCGCTGTACGACGCCTCCGGCGCCGTCGTCGCCGTCTCGCCCGAATGGGCGGCGCGCCGGGCCGCCCGGCTCACCCCCGACGTCGAGCGGCTGCGCGAGCGGCCCGCGCCCGCCAGCGCCGTCGTCGGCGGTACGGACGACCGCGTCGAGCTCCAGTCGCTCGGCACCGGACGCCGGGTGCGGGGCGCCCTCGCCGTCGGTACGGGCGCGCCCCTCGGCACGGCCGAGCGGTACGCGGTGCACTCGGCGATCGCCCTGCTCACCCTTACGACGGAACGTTCCCGCTCGCTCCAGGCGGCGGAGCAGCGGCTCGGCGCGGCGGTGCTGCGGCTGATGCTCGCGGGCCAGCCGGAACCCGCCCGCGCGGTGGCCGGCGACCTCTACGGAGGGCTGCTCGACGCCCCGTACCGGCTGCTCGTCGCCGAGCCCGCCGGAGGCGAGCCGGCCGCCGAGCCGCCGCTGCCGGTGCTCGCCGAGGCCCTGGAGGCCGCCGCCGCCCGCGCGGGCGAGGCGGTGCTGACCGTCGCCGAGAGCGGACAGCGGCTCGTCGTCCTGGCCGGGGACGGGGGCGCGGTGGTCGCCGCCTGCGAGGCGTACGCGGAGCGGGAGTCGGACGAGGCCGGTGTCGTCGTCGGCCTCTCCGCCCCGGCGGGCCCGGCCGGCGCGGCCGCCGCGTACAAGCAGGCCGAGCAGGCCCTCTCGGTCGCCCGGCGGCGCGGCAGGGCGCTCGTCGAGCACGAGGACCTGGCGGCGGGCTCGGTCCTTCCGCTCCTCGCCGACGAGGCCGTCCGGGCCTTCGCCGACGGGATGCTCCGCGCGCTGCGGGAGCACGACGCGACCGGCCGCGGCGACCTGGTGGCCTCGCTGCGCGCCTGGCTCTCCCGGCACGGCCAGTGGGACGCGGCGGCGGCGGACCTGGGCGTCCACCGGCACACGCTGCGGTACCGGATGCGCCGGGTGGAGGAGATCCTCGGCCGTTCCCTGGACGATCCGGACGTCCGGATGGAGCTGTGGCTGGCCCTGAAGGCGACGGGCGAGGACGGCGGCGGGGCCTCCTAGGGCCTGTCTTCCGGAGGGTTCGTCCTCCGGAAGAGCCCTACTCCGAGCCGAGGGAGCTCGCGTCGTCGCCTCCGCCCCGCTTCCGGCTCCGGCGCTGTCCGTCGCGGACCAGCTCGCCGCCCAGCAGGGTCACGGTGGCCACCGCGCGCACCCAGCGGGGCCCGCCGCGCGACGCCCACACCACGCAGCCGCAGCCGGCGACGGCCAGGACCAGGACGCCGATCAGTACGTAAAGGATCATGCTTTCCCCCCCCGGGGGTCGTACGGTCCCGGCCATCCTCCCACCCCTCCGGAAGACCCCGTCCGCCCCCGCGCGCCGTCCGAATTCCGCTACGCCTGCCCGGATCCGGGCAATTTTCTTGGTCATCGGGCCCGGAACTCCCTACTCTCCTGCTCATGACAAGCCCCGCCGTCGATCCGGCCCCCGAGACGCACCCGGCCGCCCCCGAACCCCGTACCGAAGCCCGTGCCGCCGCCCCCGCCCGCCGGATCACCGGCGCCGTCTGGGCCGCGCTCGGCATCGTGTACGTCGTCTGGGGCTCCACGTACCTCGGGATCCGGATCGTCGTCGAGACCCTCCCGCCGTTCCTCTCCGGCGGCGCCCGCTTCATCACCGCCGGCCTGCTCCTCGCCGCGATCGTCGCCTGGCGCCAGGGCCCCGCCGCACTCAAGGTCACCCGCCGGGAACTCGGCTCCGCCGTCCTCGTCGGACTGCTCCTCATCCTCGGCGGCAACGGCCTCGTCGTCCTCGCCGAGACCTCCATACCCTCCGGCCTCGCCGCCCTCCTCGTCGCCGCCGTCCCCGTCTGGGTCGTCCTGCTCCGCGCGCTCTTCGGCGACCGCCCCGGCCTCGGCGCCTTCGGCGGCGTCCTGCTCGGCTTCGCGGGCCTCGGCGTCCTCACCGTCCCCGGCCTGAGCGGCGAGGTGAAGATCGGCGGCGTCCTGCTCGTCCTCGTCGCGGCCCTGCTGTGGTCCGTCGGCTCCGTCTCCTCCGCACGGCTGCCGATGCCCGCCAACCCGTTCACGGCGAGCGCCTACGAGATGCTGGCCGGCGGCCTCGCCGCGCTCACCCTCGGCCTCGTCCGCGGCGAACACCACGGCCTCGACCTGGGCGCCGTCTCCGGCCGCTCCTGGGCCGCCCTCGCGTACCTGATCGTCTTCGGCTCGCTCGTCGCCTTCACCGCGTACGCCTGGCTGCTCCAGTCCGCCCCGGTCTCCCTCGCCGCCACCTACGCGTACGTGAACCCGGTCGTCGCCGTCCTCCTCGGCGCCCTCGTCCTGAACGAGGCCCTGACCTGGCCGATCCTCCTCGGCGGCGCGATCGTCGTCGGCGCCGTCTGCCTCATCGTCTCGACCGAGCGACGCCGCTGACCCTCCGGCGTGGGTGCCGGCCACCGTCCGCTTCGGCCGAAGCGGACAGAGCCGCCACCCCCACTACTCCATACCGGACAAGCCCGCGCCCGCCGTCCCGGCCCTACGGTGTCACCAGAGCAACCGCTCGCACCCCGAAACGGAAAGGGCCGGGACGCAATGACGACCACCCACGCCTTCTGGCTCGCCGGCCGTGAGGCCACCGGCGACGCCACCTTCGACGTCACGAACTCGTACGACGGACGTCTGGTCGGCAAGGTCAGCGTGCCCACCGAGGCCCAGGTCGAGGAGGCCGTCGCCGCCGCGCACGCCGTCGTCGACGAGTTCGCCGCGACCCCGGCGCACGTCCGCGCCGCCGCCCTCGACCACGTGTCGAAGCGGCTCGCCGAGCGCACCGAGGAGATCGCCCTCCTGATCTCCGCCGAGAACGGCAAGCCCATCAAGTGGGCCCGCGGCGAGGTCGGCCGTGCCGTCTCCGTCTTCCGTTTCGCCGCCGAGGAGGCCCGCCGCTGGAACGCCGGCGAGGCCCAGCGCCTGGACACCGAGGCCGGCGGCGCGGGCCGCCTCGCCCTCACCCGCCGCATCCCCACGGGCGTCGTCCTCGGCATCGCGCCGTTCAACTTCCCGCTGAACCTCAGCGCCCACAAGGTCGCCCCGGCCATCGCCGTCGGCGCCCCGATCATCCTCAAGCCGGCCCCGTCGACGCCGATCTCCTCCCTGATCCTGGGCGAGATCCTGGCCGAGACCGACCTGCCGGCCGGCTCCTGGTCGATCCTGACCGTGCCGAACGACCGCATGCCCGCCCTCGTCCAGGACGAGCGCCTCCCGGTCATCTCCTTCACGGGCTCCGACAAGGTCGGCTACGCCATCCAGCAGTCGGTGCCGCACAAGCACTGCACCCTGGAGCTCGGCGGCAACGCCGCGGCCGTCGTCCTGCCCGACTGGTCCTCCGAGGCCGACCTGGACTGGGCCGCGACCCGCATCGCGACCTTCTCCAACTACCAGGGCGGCCAGTCCTGCATCTCCGTGCAGCGCGTGATCGCCGACGCCTCGGTCTACGACCGCCTGGTGCCGAAGATCGTCGCCGCCGTCGAGGCGCAGGTCACCGGCGACCCGGCGGACGACGCCACCGACGTCGGCCCGCTCGTCGACGAGGCCGCCGCCCAGCGCGTCGAGTCCTGGGTCGACGAGGCCGTCGCGGCCGGCGCGAAGCTCCTCACCGGCGGCAAGCGCGAGGGCGCCACCTACGCCCCGACCGTCCTCACCGACCTCCCGGCCGATGTCACCCTGGCCCGCGCCGAGGTCTTCGGCCCGGTCCTGACCATCGCCAAGGTCGACGGCGAGGCCGAGGCCTTCGCCGCGGTCAACGACTCGGACTTCGGCCTCCAGGCCGGTGTCTTCACCCACGACCTGCAGACCGCCTTCCGCGCCCACCGCGCCCTGGAGGTCGGCGGCGTGATCGTCGGCGACGTCCCCTCGTACCGCGCCGACCAGATGCCGTACGGCGGCGCCAAGCGCTCCGGCGTCGGCCGCGAGGGCGTCAAGTACGCGATGGACGACTACACCTACGAGCGCGTGCTCGTCCTGACGGGCCTCGCCCTCTAAGGCGTACGCCTCACGAGACCAGGCGGTCCGAGCCCACTGTGCGGGGGCTCGGGCCGTCTTTCGTCATGCCACGGGGGAGTCGTCGAGGCGGACGACCTCCGCCGGCCCCGCGCGGAAGGCCTTGTTCGCGGCGTCGGCCGCGACCATGTGCGGGGCGACGTCGTGCGCGGCGAGGGCCTCCGCCGAGGCCCAGCGCTCGATCAGGGCGAAGCGGTCGGGGTCGTCGGCCACCCGGTGGAGGTCGTACTGCAGGCAGCCCTCCTCCGCCCGCACCAGGGGGGCGAGCGCCTCGAAGGCGGCGAGCTGCTCCGCGCCACGGCCGGGCAGGGTGGCGACGAGGACGATGAGCTTGATCGGCTGAGACATGCCGCGGACCCTACGCGCGGCCCCGCCGGACGGTCGGGGCGTCTCATCTGGAGGACAAACCCGGAGGGATCCCCTCCTCTTTCCGGACCCGCCGGAATCGGGTACGACGGACAGGAAGCCCAAGGAGGTGTCCATGTCCGCACCCACCCAGCGGCCCAAGGTCACCGAGCGCGAGGCCCGGCAGGTCGCCGAGGCCGCGCGCGAGCGGGACTGGCGGAAACCCAGCTTCGCCAAGGAGCTGTTCCTCGGCCGCTTCCGCCTCGACCTCGTGCACCCGCACCCGCTGCCCGCCGCCGAGGACGTCCGCCGCGGGGAGGCCTTCCTCGCCGTCCTCCGCGCGTTCTGCGAGACCCGGATCGACGGCGCCCGCATCGAGCGCGAGGCCCGCATCCCCGACGAGACGATCACCGGACTCAAGGAGCTCGGCGCCCTCGGGATGAAGATCGACCCGAAGTACGGCGGGCTCGGCCTCACCCAGCTGTACTACAACCGCGCCCTCGCCCTCGTCGGCTCCGCCAGCCCCGCCGTCGGCGCCCTCCTCTCCGCGCATCAGTCGATCGGCGTACCGCAGCCGCTGAAACTCTTCGGGACCCAGGAGCAGAAGGACGCCTTCCTGCCCCGGCTCGCCCGCACCGACCTCTCCGCCTTCCTCCTCACCGAGCCGGACGTCGGCTCCGATCCGGCGCGCCTCGCCACCGCCGCCGTACCGGACGGGGACGACGCGTACGTCCTCGACGGCGTGAAGCTGTGGACCACCAACGGCGTCGTCGCCGACCTGCTCGTCGTCATGGCCCGCGTCCCCGCCTCCGAAGGGCATCCCGGCGGCATCACCGCCTTCGTCGTCGAGGCCGACGCGCCCGGCATCACCGTCGAGCACCGCAACGCCTTCATGGGCCTGCGGGGCCTGGAGAACGGCGTCACCCGCTTCCACCGCGTCCGGGTCCCGGCGGCGAACCGCATCGGCCCCGAGGGCGCCGGCCTCAAGATCGCCCTCACCACCCTCAACACCGGCCGGCTCTCCCTCCCCGCCGCCTGCGCGGGCGCCGCGAAGTGGTGCCTGAAGATCGCCCGCGAATGGTCGGGGGAGCGCGAGCAGTGGGGGAGGCCCGTCGGCCGCCACGAGGCCGTCTCGACCAAGATCTCCTTCATCGCGGCCACCGCGTTCGCGCTGGAGGCGGTCGTCGACCTCGCCTCCCAGATGGCCGACGAGGACCGCAACGACATCCGCATCGAGGCCGCCCTCGCCAAGCTGTACGGCTCCGAGAAGGCCTGGCTGATCGCCGACGAACTCGTCCAGATCCGCGGCGGCCGCGGCTACGAGACCGCCGACTCGCTCGCCGCCCGCGGCGAACGGGCCGTCCCCGCCGAACAGCTCCTGCGCGATCTCCGGATCAACCGCATCTTCGAGGGCTCCACCGAGATCATGCACCTGCTGATCGCCCGCGAGGCCGTGGACGCCCACCTCTCGGTGGCGGGGGACCTCATCGACCCCGAGAAGTCGCTGGGGGACAAGGCGAAGGCGGGCGCCCGTGCCGGCTCCTTCTACGCCCGCTGGCTGCCGGGACTGGTCGCCGGCGCGGGGCAGCTCCCGGGCGCGTACGGAGAGTTCGGCGCCTTGGCGGGCCACCTCCGGTACGTGGAGCGCACGTCCCGCAAGCTCGCCCGGTCCACCTTCTACGCGATGTCCCGCTGGCAGGGCCGCATGGAGCTCAAGCAGGCGTTCCTGGGGCGCATCGTCGACATCGGCGCCGAACTCTTCGCGATGAGCGCCGCGTGCGTCCGTGCCGAACTCCTCCGCACCACGGGCGAGCACGGCCCCGAGGCCCACCAGCTGGCGGACGCCTTCTGCCGCCAGGCCCGCCTACGCGTCGACGAACTCTTCACCCGCCTCTGGTCCAACACGGACGACCTGGACCGCCGGGTGGTCGACGGCGTCCTGGCCGGGCGCTACACCTGGCTGGAGGCGGGCATCGTGGACCCGAGCGGGGAGGGCCCCTGGATCGCGGACGCGACCCCGGGCCCGTCGCCCCACCCCAACACCCACCGCCGAATCCCGTAGCCGCCGTTCCCCTTGCGGGCGCGCTTCCGCCCGTTGTGGGCCCGCTTCCGCCGGGGCGGTGCCCACCCCGTTGTGGGCAGGCGTTCCGCAAGGGGCGGAACGGGTGGGCACAACGGAACGGCGCCCTTGCCGGCGCCAGAGGCTCCCGAGCCTGACCCGCACCGGATGCGCGCCGCGCCGGTGGTGCTGGTCCAGGCGCGGAACGCGGAGGCGCCGCGAGAGGGCGCCGTCCCGTGTGCCCACCCGTCCCGCCCTGCGGGACGATTTGCCCACACGGGGGTGCCCCGGGGCACCGTTCAGCCCGCCGCGTCGTCCACGTGGCGGACCGGACCCCCGCCGCCCCGCACGTCGCGGCAGGATGACCCCCGTGACCGTCATCCACATCCCCGGCTCCAAGTCCGTCACCGCCCGCGCCCTCTTCCTCGCCGCCGCCGCGGAAGGCACCACCACCCTCCTGCGCCCGCTCGTCTCCGACGACACCGAGGGTTTCGCCGAGGGCCTCACCGCCCTCGGCTATGCCGTGCGCCGCGAGCCGGACGCCTGGCACATCGAGGGCCGGCCCGCCGGGCCCGGTGCGGAGACCGCCGAGGTGTACTGCCGGGACGGCGCCACCACCGCCCGTTTCCTGCCGACCCTCGTCGCCGCAGGCCACGGCACGTACCACTTCGACGCCTCCGCGCAGATGCGCCGCCGTCCCCTCGGCCCGCTCAGCACCGCCCTGCGCGACCTCGGGGTCGACCTCCGGCACGGGGAGAAGGACGGCCACCACCCGCTCTCCGTGCACGCCGCCGGCGTGAAGGGCGGCGCGCTCACCCTGGACGCCGGGCAGTCCTCCCAGTACCTGACCGCGCTGCTGATGCTCGGCCCGCTCACCGCCGAGGGCCTCGACATCACCGTCACGGACCTGGTCTCGGAGCCGTACGTCGAGATCACGCTCGCGATGATGCGGTCCTTCGGGGCCGAGGTCACCCGGGAGGGCCGTACGTACCGCGTCGCCCCCACCGGCTACCGCGCCCCCACCTACGGCATCGAGCCGGACGCCTCCACCGCCAGCTACTTCTTCGCCGCCGCCGCCCTCGAACCGGGCCGTTCCGTCACCGTCCCCGGCCTCGGGACGGGCGCCCTCCAGGGCGACCTGGCCTTCGTCGACGTGCTGCGCCGGATGGGCGCCGACGTCGAGATCACGGACACCGGGACGACCGTCCGCTCCACCGGCACCCTCCGCGGTCTCACCGTCAACATGCGGGACATCTCGGACACCATGCCGACCCTCGCCGCGATCGCGCCGTTCGCCGACGGCCCGGTCCGCATCGAGGACGTCGCCAACACCCGTGTCAAGGAGTGCGACCGTCTCGACGCCTGCGCCGAGAACCTCCGCCGCCTCGGCATCACCGTCGAGACCGGCCCCGACTGGATCGAGATCCACCCCGGCACCCCCACCGGGCCTGCCGAGATCGCCACCCACGGCGACCACCGGATCGTGATGTCCTTCGCGGTGACGGCGCTGCGCACCCCCGGGATCACCTTCGACGACCCGGGCTGCGTGAAGAAGACCTTCCCGGACTTCCACGAGGTTTTCCACAGGTACACCCGGACCGCGTGAAGACCGCACAGCCTTTGCGGCAAGAATGGGGGGCATGAGCGACCGCCCCTCTCCTCTCGCCGATCCGCGCAGCGTCTTCTCCCCCGTGGATGGAGGCGCAGGCCGCCGGGACATCGTCGTCCTCGGCTCGACCGGGTCCATCGGCACCCAGGCCATCGACCTGGTGCTGCGCAATCCCGACCGATTCCGGGTCACCGCCCTGGCCGCCTCCGGCGGCCGGATCGGGCTGCTCGCCGAGCAGGCGCACCGGCTGAAGGTCGCCGCGGTCGCCGTGGCCCGCGAGGAGGCGCTGCCCGAGCTGCGCGAGGCGCTGAAGGCGCTGTACGGCTCCGAGCCGCTGCCCGAGCTCCTGGCGGGGCCGGACGCCGCGACCCAGCTGGCCGCCTCCCCGTGCCACACCGTCCTCAACGGCATCACCGGATCCATCGGCCTCGCGCCCACCCTCGCCGCCCTCGAAGCCGGCCGCACGCTCGCCCTCGCCAACAAGGAGTCGCTGATCGTCGGCGGCCCCCTGGTGAAGGCGCTCGCCAAGCCGGGCCAGATCATCCCGGTCGACTCCGAGCACGCGGCCCTCTTCCAGGCGCTCGCCGCCGGCACCCGTGCCGACGTCCGCAAGCTGGTCGTCACGGCCTCCGGCGGCCCCTTCCGCGGCCGTACGCGTGAGCAGCTGGCCCATGTCACCCGCGAGGACGCGCTCGCCCACCCGACCTGGGCGATGGGCCCGGTGATCACGGTGAACAGCGCGACCCTGGTGAACAAGGGCCTGGAGGTCATCGAGGCCCACCTGCTCTACGACATCCCGTTCGACCGCATCGAGGTCGTCGTCCACCCCCAGTCGTACGTGCACTCGATGGTCGAGTTCACGGACGGCTCCACCCTCGCGCAGGCCACCCCGCCGGACATGCGCGGCCCGATCGCCATCGGCATCGGCTGGCCCGAGCGGGTCCCGGACGCGGCCCCCGCCTTCGACTGGACCAAGGCCTCCACCTGGGAGTTCTTCCCGCTCGACACCGAGGCCTTCCCGTCCGTCGGCCTGGCCCGGCACGTCGGCGAGCTGGGCGGCACCGCCCCGGCCGTCTTCAACGCCGCGAACGAGGAGTGCGTGGAGGCGTTTCTCGCCGGACGGCTGCCGTTCAACGGAATCATGGATACCGTCACTGCGGTCGTCACCGAGCACGGAAAGCCCAGCAGGGGAACCTCGCTGACGGTCTCGGACGTCCTCGAAGCGGAGACCTGGGCGCGCGCCCGGGCCCGAGAGCTCGCAGCGAAGGCAACAGCGGAGGCCCGCGCATGACCGAAATGCTCCTGTACGCCCTGGGCATCGTGCTGTTCGCCCTCGGTCTCCTCGTCTCCATCGCGTGGCACGAGCTCGGACACCTCTCCACGGCCAAGCTCTTCGGCATCCGCGTGCCGCAGTACATGGTCGGCTTCGGCCCCACCATCTGGTCGAGGAAGCGCGGCGACACCGAGTACGGACTCAAGGCCATCCCCGCCGGCGGCTACATCCGCATGATCGGCATGTTCCCGCCGGGCCAGGACGGCAGGATCGAGGCCCGCTCCACCTCGCCCTGGCGCTCGATGATCGAGGACGCCCGCGAGGCCTCGTACGAGGAGCTCCAGCCGGGCGACGAGACGCGGCTGTTCTACACGCGCAAGCCGTGGAAGCGCGTGATCGTGATGTTCGCCGGACCGTTCATGAACCTGGTCCTGGCGGCGATGCTGTTCTTCGGCTCGATGATGACGATCGGCACCGCGGGGCAGACGACCCAGGTCGCCGGGGTCCAGAAGTGCGTCATCAAGCAGAGCGAGAAGCGCGAGAAGTGTGCGCCGGGCGACCCCGTCTCCCCGGCGTTCAAGGCCGGCCTGAAGGAGGGCGACAAGATCGTCGCCTTCAACGGCACGCCGGTGAACGACTGGGACACCCTCTCCGACCACATCCGCGACACCATCGGCCCCGCGACGATCACCATCGAGCGGGCCGGACAGCGCATCGACCTGCGCCCCACCCTCGTCTCCAACGAGGTGCCGAGGAAGGACGCGGACGGCAAGGTCGTCCAGCCGGTGGACTACATGCAGGCCGGATATCTCGGCTTCGCCTCCAAGACCGAGGTCGCGCCCCTCACCTTCGGCGAGACCACCGCGCGCATGACCGACCTCGTGGAGAACGGCGTCCACTCGGTCATCGCCCTCCCGGGCAAGATCCCCGGCCTGTGGGACGCCACCTTCGGCGACGGCAAGCGCGCCGAGGACTCCCCGGTCGGCGTCGTCGGCGCCGCCCGCATCACCGGCGAACTGATGACCGTCGAGGCCCCGCCGACGACGATCCTCGTGTGGTTCATGAACCTGCTGGTCATGTTCAACGTCTCGCTGTTCCTGTTCAACATGCTCCCGCTGCTGCCGCTCGACGGCGGACACATCGCGGGCGCCCTCTGGGAGTCCGTGCGCCGCCACGTCGCCCGGATCTTCAAGCGCCCCGACCCCGGCCCGTTCGACGTGGCCAAGCTGATGCCCGCCGCCTATGTGGTGGCCGGTGTCTTCGTCTGCTTCACGCTGCTCGTCCTCGCCGCCGACATCGTCAATCCGGTGAAACTGACGTAGCCCGCAGGGGGGCCGGACCCGGTGGTGTCCGGCCCCCCGCCCCCGGGGCGGTAACCTCGGAGACCTGAGCCCGCCGACGCACAACCTTGAGGTTGCACTTCAGATGACCGCGATTTCTCTCGGTATCCCGACCGTTCCGACCCGGCTCGCCGAGCGGCGCAAGAGCCGCCAGATCCAGGTCGGCAGCGTGGCCGTCGGCGGTGACGCGCCCGTCTCCGTCCAGTCGATGACGACGACCCGCACCTCCGACATCGGCGCCACGCTCCAGCAGATCGCCGAGCTGACCGCCTCCGGCTGCCAGATCGTGCGCGTGGCCTGCCCGACCCAGGACGACGCCGACGCGCTCGCCACGATCGCCCGGAAGTCCTCCATCCCGGTCATCGCCGACATCCACTTCCAGCCGAAGTACGTCTTCGCCGCGATCGACGCCGGCTGCGCGGCCGTCCGCGTCAACCCGGGCAACATCAAGCAGTTCGACGACAAGGTCAAGGAGATCGCCAAGGCGGCCTCCGACGCCCGCACCCCGATCCGGATCGGCGTCAACGCCGGCTCGCTCGACGCCCGCCTCCTGAAGAAGTACGGCAGGGCCACCCCCGAGGCGCTCGTCGAGTCCGCCCTCTGGGAGGCCTCCCTCTTCGAGGAGCACGGCTTCCGCGACATCAAGATCTCGGTCAAGCACAACGACCCGGTCGTCATGGTCGAGGCCTACCGCCAGCTCGCCGCCCAGTGCGACTACCCGCTGCACCTCGGCGTCACCGAGGCGGGCCCGGCCTTCCAGGGCACCATCAAGTCGGCCGTCGCCTTCGGCGCCCTGCTCTCCCAGGGCATCGGCGACACCATCCGCGTCTCCCTCTCCGCGCCGCCGGCCGAGGAGATCAAGGTCGGCATGCAGATCCTGGAGTCGCTGAACCTGCGCCAGCGCCGCCTGGAGATCGTCTCCTGCCCGTCCTGCGGCCGCGCCCAGGTCGACGTCTACAAGCTCGCCGAGGAGGTCACCGCCGGCCTCGACGGCATGACCGTCCCGCTGCGCGTCGCCGTCATGGGCTGCGTCGTCAACGGCCCCGGCGAGGCCCGCGAGGCCGACCTCGGCGTCGCCTCCGGCAACGGCAAGGGCCAGATCTTCGTCAAGGGCGAGGTCATCAAGACCGTCCCCGAGTCGAAGATCGTCGAGACCCTCATCGAAGAGGCGCTCAAGATCGCCGAGCAGATGGAGAAGGACGGCGTCGCCAGCGGCGAGCCGACGGTCGCCATCGGCGCCTGACGCCTCCCGGATCCGCCGGTCGCCATCGGCGCCCGACGCCTCCCGGATCCGACCGGAACCTCGCGCGAAGCCCCTCCACCCCACCCGGTGGAGGGGCTTCGTGCACAGGACGGGCCCCGCCGAGGGGCACGGGGGTACAGTGCGGAGACCAGCAGATCCGTACCGTGAGGCCCCCCACGTGCTGACAGAGACCACCACTCGGGTCCTCGAACCCGCCGACCTCGGCGCCGCGCTCGCCGTCCTGGAGAGCGCCCCCGTCGAGAACGCCTTCGTGACCGCCCGTGTCCAGGTCGCCGGGCTCGACCCCTGGCGCCTCGGCGGTGAGATGTGGGGCTGGTACACCGAGGGCAGACTCCGCTCGCTCTGCTACTCCGGCGCCAACCTCGTCCCCATCTGCGCCACCCCCGAGGCCGTCCGCGCCTTCGCCGACCGGGCCCGCAGGATCGGCCGCCGCTGCTCCTCGATCGTCGGCCCCGCCGAGGCCACCGGCGAGCTGTGGCGGCTCCTGGAGCCCAGCTGGGGACCCGCCAGGGACGTCCGCGCCCGCCAGCCCCTGATGGTCGCCGAGGAGTCCTCCACCACCGTCGTGCCCGATCCGCTGGTGCGCCGCGTCCGCAAGGACGAGATGGAGGTGATCATGCCCGCCTGCGTGGCCATGTTCACCGAGGAGGTCGGCGTCTCCCCGCTCGCCAACGACGGCGGACTGCTCTACCAGGCCCGCGTCGCCGAGCTCGTCGGCTCCGGCCGCTCCTTCGCCCGCATCGAGGACGGCAAGGTCGTCTTCAAGGCCGAGATCGGCGCCGCCACCCGCCAGGCCTGCCAGATCCAGGGCGTCTGGGTCGCCCCCGAGCACCGCGGCAAGGGCCTCTCCGAGACGGGCATGGCCGCCGTCCTCCAGTACGCCCTCGCCGACGTCGCCCCGGTCGTCAGCCTGTACGTCAACGACTTCAACACCCCGGCGAGGGCCGCGTACCGCCGCGTCGGCTTCCGCGAGACCGGCGCGTTCATGAGCGTGCTGTTCTGAACCCGCTGTGCGCGGCGCGCGGGCGCTTGTAGGGTGCGCCGCATGGATGACGCACAGGTCGTGATCGGTCCGGTCAATCTCGCCGCCCGGGTGGACGAGGCCCTCGCCGTGCAGGCGGTCGCCTTCGGCCTGGACGCGGGCGAGGTCGCCGTACGCCGCCACATCGTGCTGCGCCACCTCCTCAGCCCCGGCGCCCGCGCCTACGGGGCCACCACCCCCGACGGACGGCTCGTCGGCTTCGTGTACGGGATGCCCAACGACCGCACCCACTGGTGGTCCACCGTCGTCGAGACGTATCTGCGGGCCACCGGCACCGCCGACTGGCTCGACGACTCCTTCGTCATCACCGAACTGCACGTCCACCCCGACTTCCAGGGCCTGGGCGCCGGCCGCGGGCTGATCACCACCATCACCGACACCGCCGACGAGAAGCGCTCCATCCTCTCCGCGATCGACACCGACTCCCCGGCCCGCGGCCTCTACCGCTCCCTCGGCTACGTCGACCTCGCCCGGCAGGTCCACTTCCCCAGCGCCCCCCGCCCGTACGCGGTCATGGGCGCCCCGCTGCCGCTCAGGCGCCGGAACTGATTTCTCCTGCCAGGGGCCGCCCGGCTAACCTCGGGCCCATCACTTTCAGTCCCGGCAGGAGTACGAGAACCATGGCCAACGCACCGGTCCAGCGCATGTCCCAGTTGATGGCGAAGACGCTGCGCGACGACCCGGCGGACGCCGAGGTCCTCAGCCACAAGCTCCTCGTCCGCGCCGGCTACGTCCGCCGCACCGCCGCCGGCATCTGGAGCTGGCTGCCCCTCGGCAAGAAGGTCCTCTCCAACATCGAGCGGATCGTCCGTGAGGAGATGGACGCCATCGGCGCGCAGGAGGTCACCCTGCCCGCGCTGCTGCCCCGTGAGCCGTACGAGGCGACCGGCCGCTGGGACGAGTACGGTGCCGAGCTCTTCCGCCTCCAGGACCGCAAGGGCGGCGACTACCTCCTCGGGCCGACCCACGAGGAGATCTTCACCCTGCTGGTGAAGGACCAGTGCTCGTCCTACAAGGACCTGCCGGTGATCCTCTACCAGATCCAGAACAAGTTCCGCGACGAGGCCCGCCCCCGCGCCGGCATCCTGCGCGGCCGCGAGTTCCTCATGAAGGACTCGTACTCCTTCGACACGGAGGACGAGGGCCTCGCCCAGTCCTACGCCCTGCACCGCCAGGCCTACCGGCGCGTCTTCGAGCGCCTCGGCCTCGACTACCGCATCGTCGCCGCCACCGCCGGCGCCATGGGCGGCTCGAAGTCCGAGGAGTTCCTCGCCCCGGCCGAGGCCGGCGAGGACACCTTCGCCGACTGCCCGAACTGCGACTTCGCCGCGAACACCGAAGCCGTCTACCAGACGGTGAAGCCGGTCGACGGCGCCGCGGTCCCCGCCGCCGAGGAGATCCCCACCCCCGACACCCCGACGATCGAGACCCTCGCGGCCTCCCTCGGCGTGCCGGCCTCCGCGACCCTCAAGAACCTCCTGGTGAAGGTCGACGGCGAGATCGTCGCCATCGGCGTCCCCGGCGACCGCGAGGTCGACATGGACAAGGTCGAGGAGCACTTCGGCCCGACCGCGACGGTCGAGCTGGTGACGGAGGAGGACTTCGCGCAGCGCAGCGACCTCGTCCGCGGCTACGTCGGCCCCCAGGGCCTGGAGAAGGTCACCTACATCGCCGACCCGCGCGTGGCGCCCGGCACCGCGTGGATCACGGGTGCCAACAAGGAGGGCATGCACGCGAAGAACGTCGTCGCGGGCCGTGACTTCGAGGTCTCCGAGTACGTCGACGTCGTCGTCGTCCAGGAGGGCGACCCGTGCCCCAAGTGCGGCACCGGCCTCAAGCTGGACCGCGCCATCGAGATCGGCCACATCTTCCAGCTCGGCCGCAAGTACGCCGACGCCCTCAAGCTCGACGTCCTCGGCCAGAACGGCAAGCCGGTCCGCGTGACCATGGGTTCGTACGGCATCGGCGTCTCCCGCGCGGTCGCGGCGCTCGCCGAGCAGACGGCGGACGAGAAGGGTCTGTGCTGGCCGGCGGAGGTCGCCCCGGCCGACGTCCACGTCGTCGCCGCCGGCAAGGCCCTCCAGACGGAACTGGCCCTGGAGGTCTCGGAGAAGCTCTCCGCGGCCGGCCTCCGCGTCCTGGTCGACGACCGCGCGGGCGTCTCCCCGGGCGTCAAGTTCACCGACGCGGAGCTCATGGGCGTCCCGAAGATCCTCGTCGCGGGGCGTCGCTCGGGTGAGGGCGTGGTGGAGCTGAAGGACCGCCGGACGGGCGAGCGCGAGGAACTGACGGTCGCGGAGGCCCTCACCCGCCTGACGGCCTGACCCACCGGCGCGGCCGCCCCCCGCCGGTGTGGGGCCCGCGCCCTTGCGGGGCGGTGCCCCTCGCCCACCCCCGTGTGGGCAATCGTCCCGCTGGGGCGGGACGGGTGGGCACACGGGACGGCGCCCTTCAGCGGCGCCTCCGCGTTCCGCGCCTGGACCCGCACCGACCGCGCGGCGCACGACGTGGTGCGGGTTCAGGCGCGGGAGCCTCTGGCGCCGGCAAGGCGCGGGTCCGTTGTGCCCACCCGTTCCGCCCCGGCGGAACGCATGCCCACAACGAGGGAGGGCACCGCCCCGGCGGAACGCGTGCCCACGACGGGGGTGGGCACCGCCCCGGCGGAACGCGTGCCCACGACGGGGGTGGGCACCGCCCCGGCGGAACGCGTGCCCACGACGGGGGTGGGCACCGCCCCGGCGGGACGCGTGCCCACAACGGGCGCGGCGTCACGCGTGCTTTTCGTGGGGGGCCGGTTCGACCGACGTGCCCGTCAGGTCCTCCACCGCCTCCTCCGCCGCCGCCCGCCCCTTCAGATACGCCTCGCTCAGCGGCGCCGCCGCCGACGACCCCTCCACCTCCGCCGGGCCCCCCGGCGTCGCGCGTTCCAGGAACCTCAGCAGTTCCACCGGAATCGGCAGGACGAGCGTCGAGTTCTTCTCCGCCGAGACCGCCATCACCGTCTGCAGCAGTCGGAGCTGCAGCGCGGCCGGCTGGTCCGACATCACCCCCGCCGCCTCCGCCAGCTTCTTCGAGGCCTGGAGCTCCGCGTCCGCGTTGATGACCCGCGCCCGCCGCTCCCGGTCCGCCTCCGCCTGCCGGGCCATGGAGCGCTTCATGGTCTCCGGCAGGGACACGTCCTTGATCTCGACCCGGTCGATCGCGACGCCCCAGCCCATCGCAGGACTGTCGAGCATCAGCTCAAGGCCCTGGTTGAGCTTCTCGCGGTTGGACAGCAGATCGTCGAGGTCGCTCTTGCCGATGATCGACCGCAGCGAGGTCTGCGCCATCTGGGAGACCGCGAACTTGTAGTCCTCCACGCGCACCAGCGCGTCGGCCGCGTCGACGACCTTGAAGTAGACGACCGCGTCGACCCGTACCGTCACGTTGTCCCGGGTGATGCCCTCCTGCGCGGGCACGGGCATCGTGACGATCTGCATGTTCACCTTGTGCAGGCGGTCGACGACCGGAACGATCATCGTGAAGCCGGGCGAGCGGATGTCGTCACGCAGCCGGCCGAAGCGGAACACGACACCCCGCTCGTACTGCTTGACCACCCGCGCCGCCGCCGCCGCGTACACCGCGGCCGCCGCGGCCGCGCCGGCCGCCGCCATGAGCAGCTCTTCGATCATCACGGCCCCCTGGATTGAGCCGAAAAGGTACAAAAAGGGTATTCCCCTACAGCCAGCTCGCGAACTCCAGAAGCAGCTCGGCGTCCTGCCGCCGCCCGGCCGTCAGCGCCCGGGTCCCCGATTCGACCGCGCGGAACAGGGTCCAGCCGCGCAGCCGCTCCCGGTCCAGGTCCAGGGAGTCCGCCAGCTTGTTGACCCGCCGCCGGGCCGCCGAGGCGCCGGAGGACGCGGCCACCAGGTCCTCGACCCGGTCCCGTACGAGCCGGGCCAGGTCGTAGGCCCGCTCGCCCACCAGCGGCTCGGGTCCGACCGCCAGCCAGGGCGTCCGGTCGCCGGCGAGGACCTTGCCCTGCCGGAAGTTCCCGTGCAGCAGCAGTGACTCGGAGGGGTCGGCCACCAGCTCCTCGCGGACCGAGAGCGCCGCCGCCGTCAGTTCCCCGGTCGCCGGGTCCGCGCGGTACGGCTCCATCGCCCGGGCCTGCCGGTCCGTCCGCTCCGCCGCCGTCTCGAAACCGTGCCCGGCCGGTGGCTCGACCCACAGCCTCCGTACGGTGCCGGCGGCCTCCAGGAGCGCCTTCGCCTCCGGCAGGGAGCGCAGCGAGACCTCGGGGTGCAGCCGTTCGAGGACGAGCGCGTCCTCCCCGGCCTCGTCGAGGAGCTGGACCGCACCCCAGCCGTTCCAGTGCGCCAGCGCGTCCCGTTCGAGGTCCGGCCGGGTGAACGGCGGCGCGATCTTGAGCGCGGCGGGGGAGCCGTCGGAGCGCCGGACGAGCACGACGAGGCTGCTCCGTCCGCCGGGGGCCATCACCCGTTCGGTGTCCAGGGACGCGTGGGCGAGCGCCTGCTCGGCGAGCACGGGCAGCTTTCCGAGCCACTCGGCCGCCGCGGCGGCCCCGTACGTCTCACCGAGCGTCCTGGCCAGTCGCTGCGGCGGTTCGAAACCCATGCGTACGTTGTTCCTTCGGTCGGGGCGGGACTCGGTCGGGGCGGCTACACCCGCTCGGCGAGCCCAGGAAAGGTTACGTCGCTGCCGCGCCAGCGGACGGCCCGTACCGCCGCCTCCCGGAGCGCGGCGGCCGCCGCGCCCCGCGCGCGGCCCTCGGTGGCCCGGACGAGGTCGGAGTAGACCCCGGCCACCCGGTCCTCCAGGACCGCCGCGAGCCGCACCGCGCCGGCCGGGTCCGCGACCGGGAACGGCAGCTCGTACGCCGCCTCCGCCGCCACCGGCGTCCCGCCGAGGTCCCGCACGGTTCGGCGCAGGGCGTCCCGCCGGGCCCGGTGCGCCTCGTACGCGGCGGTCGCCTCGGCCCGCCGTTCGGTGCCGACGCGGGCGCCGACGACGCCGTACCCGTACACGGCGGCGTGCTCGGCGGCCAGCGCGGCCTGGGTCGCGACGAGGGCGCTCATGCCCGGGCTCCTTCGGTCAGCAGATAGGCGTGGGCGGCGCCGGAGGCGGCCACGGAGGCGAGCAGCCGGGCGTACTCGGGCGGGGCGGTGAGCAGTGCGGCGGTGTGCCCGTCGGAGGCCCTGCGCTCGGCCGCGGCGAGTTCCCTGAGGGCGGCCCGGGGGTCGGCCGCCACCCGTACGGGCGCGGGAGAGGCCGTGGGCTTCACGGAGGCGGAGGCGGAGGGGGAGGCCGAGGCCGCTGCCGTCGTCGGCTTCACCGTCGTGCCGCCCTCCCCGAGCGCCTTCGCGTGCGCCGCCACCGCGCCCCGCAGCGCGGTCAGCCGGGGTGCCAGGGCCGGGTGGGCGGCGAGCGTCGCGTCGTAACGTTCCAGCAGGCCGCGCGCGGCGGTCACCGACCGCAGCCGCAGGGCCGCCTCGGTGCGCGCCACCCGTTCGGCCTCCAGCTCGGCGGCGCTCGGCCGCCGGGGCCCGCCGCCCGACGAGGAGGTGCAGGCCACGAGGGCCGCCGCTCCCGTCGCCGCGCCCGCCACGAGGAGTGCGCGCCTGCCCGTCGTCGTCACGCCTGCTCTCCCCGTCTGCCGTCCGTCGTCGAAGATCATCGAGATCACCGCAGGCGAGCGTACCCGCGGGCCCCGGGGCCATGGACGGCAACACCCTCCCGGACCGGATACCCTTTGTGCTGACACGCGACGACACGCGACGAACCCACAACAGCACACGCGGCCGAGGAGTCACCCGGATGAGCACCACCCAGAGCGACAGGCTGCGCGGACTCGTGGAGCCGCTCGTCGCCGCGAAGGACCTGGATCTGGAAGAGATCGAGGTGTCCCGGGCCGGCCGCCGCGGACTGCTGCGGATCGTCGTCGACTCGGACGAGGGCGTGGAGCTGGACGCCTGCGCCGAGCTGAGCCGCGCGATCTCCGAGAAGCTCGACGAGACCGACGCGATGGGCGAGGGCGAGTACGTCCTCGAAGTCAGCTCCCCGGGCGCCGACCGCCCCCTCACCGAGCACCGCCACTACGTGCGCGCCACCGGCCGCCTGGCCAAGCTCCAGCTGGTCGAGGGCGGCGACCTGGTCGCGCGCATCCTGGCCGTGGACGAGGACGGCCTCGACATGGAGGTGCCGGGCGTGAAGGGGCGCAAGCCCACCGCCCGCCGGGTCGAGTTCGCCGAGATCGTCAAGGCGCGTGTCGAGATCGAGTTCAACCGCAAGGACAAGAAGGAAGAGGAGGCGTAGCCGTGGACATCGACGTGAAGCTCCTGAAGGGCTTGGCACAGGAGAAGGAAATCTCCTTCGAGATGCTGGTCGAGGCGATCGAGTCGGCCCTCCTCATCGCGTACCACCGCACCCCCGACGCCCGTCGCCACGCGCGCGTGGAGCTGAACCGGGCCACCGGTCACGTGACGGTGTGGGCGAAGGAGGACCCCTCCGACCTGGAGGAGGGCCAGGAGCCCAAGGACTTCGACGACACCCCGTCGGACTTCGGCCGGATCGCGGCGAGCACCGCCCGCCAGGTCATCCAGCAGCGGCTGCGGGACGCCGAGAACGACGTGACCTTCGGCGAGTACGCGCGCCGTGAGGGCGATGTCGTCGCCGGTGTGGTGCAGCAGGGCAAGGACCCGAAGAACGTCCTCGTCAAGCTGGACGACAAGCTGGAGGCCATCCTTCCGGTGCAGGAGCAGGTGCCGGGCGAGGAGTACACGCACGGTCTGCGGCTGCGCACGTACGTCGTCCGGGTGGCGAAGGGTGTCCGCGGTCCGTCCGTCACCCTCTCGCGCACCCACCCGAACCTGGTGAAGAAGCTCTTCGCCCTGGAGGTGCCGGAGATCGCCGACGGTTCCGTCGAGATCGCGGCGATCGCCCGTGAGGCCGGTCACCGCACCAAGATCGCCGTGCGTTCCACCCGTTCGGGCCTGAACCCCAAGGGCGCCTGCATCGGCCCGATGGGCAGCCGCGTCCGCAACGTGATGGCGGAGCTGCTCGGCGAGAAGATCGACATCGTCGACTGGTCGGACGACCCGGCCGAGATGGTGGCGAACGCCCTCTCGCCGGCGCGGGTCTCCAAGGTCGAGGTCGTGGACCTGGCCGCCCGCTCCGCGCGGGTGACGGTGCCGGACTACCAGCTGTCGCTGGCGATCGGCAAGGAGGGCCAGAACGCCCGCCTCGCCGCGCGGCTCACCGGCTGGCGGATCGACATCCGTCCGGACACGGAACCGGCCGGTCCGCAGGACTGAGACCGTTTTTGGCCAACAGCTGTTCGATTTTTGCCCCAAACGGGTGAGGTCGGTACGGGGAGGTAGACTTAATCGTGTCTGGCCGGACGCATGCCTGCGCGTGCCCTGAGCGAACCTGTGTGGGATGCCGGGAGCGAGCGGCCAAGAGCGATCTGCTGCGGATCGTGGTGAATAAGGACGAGTGCGTCCCTGATCATCGCGGTACGCTGCCCGGCCGGGGTGCGTACCTGCACCCCGCCGTGGTCTGTCTCGACCTGGCGGTCCGCCGCCGGGCCTTTCCGAGGGCCTTCAAGGTCCAGGGACCGCTCGACACGGAGGCACTCCGCCACCACGTCGAGCAGGCGGCACCGCAGTGAACAAGAAGTACGGCACGGAACACCGTGCGGTCAGGTACCTCGCGAGTTGGAAGTAGGTCGAGATTGCGATGAGCACTCGATGAGTACGCGATGAGTACGCCCATGAAGTAGCGACGGTCCGGCGGTAACCGGACCTCACAAAGGAGCGAAGTGGCTAAGGTCCGGGTATACGAACTCGCCAAGGAGTTCGGCGTGGAGAGCAAGGTCGTCATGGCCAAGCTCCAAGAACTCGGTGAATTCGTCCGTTCGGCGTCCTCGACGATCGAGGCGCCGGTCGTGCGCAAGTTGACTGACGCTTTGCAGGGTCCCGGTGGCAACGCCGGCAAGACCGCTGCCAAGCCCGGCGCGCCCCGCAAGGCGGCGCCCTCCCCCGCGGCGCCGTCTCCGGCCGCCGCGGCTCGTCCCGCTGCCCCCAAGCCCGGCGCCCCGGCCCCCAAGCCGGCCCCCGCCGCGCCCGCGGCGCCGGCGCCGGTCACTCCGGCCGCGCCTGCGAGCAGCACCCCCTCTCCGGCTCCGGCCGCCTCGGGCCCCCGTCCGGGCCCGAAGCCCGCGCCCAAGCCGGTCACGCCGGCTCCGGCCGCCCCGGAGTTCACCGCGCCCCCGTCGGCTCCCGCCGCCGGTCCGCGTCCCGGTGGCGCCACCCCGGGTCCCCGTCCCACCGGCGAGCGTCCCGCCCGCCCGGGTCAGGGTGCCCCCCGCCCGCAGGGCCAGGGCGCGCCGCGCCCCGGCGGCCAGCAGGCCCCCCGTCCGGGCGGTGCCCGTCCGGCCGGTCCCCGTCCGGGCAACAACCCCTTCACCTCGGGTGGCTCCACCGGAATGGCGCGCCCGCAGGCGCCCCGTCCGGGTGGCGGCGCTCCCCGTCCCGGCGGCCCCGGTGCCGTTCCGGGCGCCCCGCGTCCGCAGGGTGGCCCCGGTGGCGCCCCGCGTCCGCAGGGTCAGGGCGGTGCCCGTCCCACCCCCGGTGGCATGCCTCGTCCGCAGGCTCCCCGTCCGGGCGGCGCGCCCGGCGGTAACCGTCCGAACCCGGGCATGATGCCGCAGCGTCCCGCTGCCGGCCCGCGTCCCGGCCCCGGCGGTCGTGGCCCCGGTGGCCCCGGCGGTCGTCCGGGTGGTCCCGGTGGCGGCGGCGGTCGTCCCGGCTTCGCCGGTCGTCCGGCCGGTCCCGGCGGTGGCGGCGGCGGCTTCGCCGGTCGTCCCGGTGGTCCCGGTGGCGGCGGCGGTCGTCCGGGTGGTCCCGGCGGCGGTGGCGGCGGCTTCGGCGGTCGTCCCGGCGGCTTCGGTGGCCGTCCCGGCGGTCCGGGTGGCCGTGGTGGCACGCAGGGCGCCTTCGGTCGTCCCGGCGGTCCCGCGCGTCGTGGTCGCAAGTCGAAGCGTCAGAGGCGCCAGGAGTACGAGGCCATGCAGGCCCCGTCCGTGGGCGGCGTGATGCTGCCTCGCGGCAACGGCGACACCATTCGCCTGTCGCGCGGTGCCTCCCTCACCGACTTCGCCGAGAAGATCGGCGCCAACCCGGCGTCGCTCGTCGCGGTGATGATGAACCTCGGTGAGATGGTCACGGCCACGCAGTCGGTCTCCGACGACACGCTGGTCATGCTGGCCGAAGAGATGAACTACGTCGTTCAGATCGTCAGCCCGGAGGAGGAGGACCGCGAGCTGCTCGAGTCCTTCGACATCGAGTTCGGCGAGGACGAGGGCGGCGAAGAGGCCCTGGTCTCCCGTCCGCCGGTCGTGACCGTCATGGGTCACGTCGACCACGGTAAGACCCGACTCCTCGACGCGATCCGCAAGACCAACGTGGTCGCGGGCGAGGCCGGTGGCATCACCCAGCACATCGGTGCCTACCAGGTCGGTACCGAGGTCAACGGCGAAGAGCGTCGCATCACCTTCATCGACACCCCGGGTCACGAGGCGTTCACCGCCATGCGTGCCCGTGGTGCGAAGTCGACCGACATCGCGATCCTCGTGGTCGCGGCCAACGACGGCGTCATGCCGCAGACGATCGAGGCGCTCAACCACGCCAAGGCCGCCGGCGTCCCGATCGTCGTCGCGGTCAACAAGATCGACGTCGAGGGTGCCGACCCGACCAAGGTCCGCGGTCAGCTGACCGAGTTCGGTCTGGTGGCCGAGGAGTACGGCGGCGACACGATGTTCGTCGACATCTCCGCCAAGCAGGGTCTGCACATCGACTCCCTGCTGGAGGCCGTCGTCCTCACCGCCGACGCCTCGCTCGACCTTCGGGCCAACCCGAACCAGGACGCGCAGGGTATTGCGATCGAGTCCCACCTCGACCGCGGTCGCGGTGCCGTCTCGACCGTCCTGGTCCAGCGCGGAACGCTGCGCATCGGCGACACGATGGTCGTCGGCGACGCGTACGGCCGCGTCCGGGCGATGCTCGACGACAAGGGCAACAACGTCGAGGAGGCGACCCCGTCGACTCCCGTCCTCGTCCTGGGTCTCACCAACGTCCCGGGTGCCGGCGACAACTTCCTGGTCGTCGACGAGGACCGTACGGCCCGTCAGATCGCCGAGAAGCGCGCTGCGCGTGAGCGCAACGCCGCCTTCGCCAAGCGCGTCCGCCGGGTGTCCCTCGAGGACCTCGACAAGGTGCTCAAGGCCGGTCTCGTCCAGGAACTCAACCTCATCATCAAGGGCGACGCGTCCGGTGCGGTCGAGGCCCTCGAGTCCTCGCTGCTCCAGCTCGACGTCGGCGAAGAGGTCGACATCCGCGTCCTGCACCGTGGTGTGGGTGCGGTCACCGAGTCGGACATCGACCTGGCCATGGGCTCCGACGCCATCGTCATCGGCTACAACGTCCGTGCGGCCGGCCGTGCCGCGCAGATGGCGGAGCGCGAGGGCGTCGACGTCCGGTACTACTCGGTCATCTACCAGGCGATCGAGGAGATCGAGGCGGCGCTCAAGGGCCTCCTCAAGCCGGAGTACGAAGAGGTCGAGCTCGGTACGGCGGAGATCCGCGAGGTCTTCCGCTCGTCCAAGCTGGGCAACATCGCCGGTGTCCTCATCCGCTCCGGCGAGGTCAAGCGCAACACCAAGGCGCGCCTCATCCGCGACGGCAAGGTCATCGCCGAGGACCTCACCATCCACGGTCTGCGCCGCTTCAAGGACGACGTCACCGAGATTCGTGAAGGCTTCGAGGGTGGTATCAACCTCGGAAACTACAACGACATCAAGATCGACGACGTCATCGCGACGTACGAGATGCGCGAGAAGCCGCGCGCGTAACGCGTAGGGCTGCGTCCGGGGCCGGTCGGCGGAAGTATTTCCGTCGATCGGCCCCGGCCGTTGCGTGTACGGTTCTGGTGTCCCTGCCAAGCGACGGCGTGGCAGGCCACCGAACCCGAACCGGCGGGACATCCGGCACTACATGTACGTGGGGACTCTGTCCTTCGACCTGCTCCTCGGCGACGTCCACTCGTTGAAGGAGAAACGCTCCGTCGTCCGGCCCATCGTCGCCGAGCTCCAGCGCAAGTTCTCCGTGAGCGCGGCCGAGGTGGGCGACCAGGACCTCCATCGCAGGGCCCGTCTCGGTGTCGCGCTGGTGTCCGGGGACCCGGGGTTCCTCTCGGACGTGCTCGACCGCTGTGAGCGGCTCGTCGCCGCACGTCCGGAGGTGGAGCTGCTTTCGGTGCGCCGCAGGCTCCACACTGATGAAGACTGATTTGAGCAAGGCAAAGAAGGAGAAGGACCAGTGGCCGACAACGCGCGGGCGAAGAAGCTGGCAGACCTCATCCGGGAGGTGGTCGCCGAGAAGCTGCAGCGCGGCATCAAGGACCCCCGCCTGGGTACGCACGTGACCATCACGGACACCCGCGTCACCGGTGACCTGCGGGAGGCCACGGTCTTCTACACGGTCTACGGCGACGACGAGGACCGCGCGAGCGCGGCGGCCGGCCTGGAGAGCGCCAAGGGCATCCTCCGTTCGGCCGTGGGCCGGGCGGCGGGGACCAAGTTCACCCCGACCCTGACCTTCGTGGCCGACGCCCTCCCGGAGAACGCCCGCACCATCGAGGACCTCCTCGACAAGGCGCGCGCCTCCGACGCCCAGGTGCGTCAGGCCTCCTCGGGCGCCACCTTCGCGGGTGACGCCGACCCCTACAAGAAGCCGGGCGAGGACGAAGCCGCCGAATGAGCAACACGACCAAGACGCCCGACGGCCTTGTCATCGTCGACAAGCCGTCGGGCTTCACTTCGCACGACGTCGTGGCCAAGATGCGCGGGATCGCCAGGACCCGCCGCGTCGGCCACGCCGGCACGCTCGACCCCATGGCCACGGGCGTCCTCGTCCTCGGCGTGGAGCGGGCCACCAAGCTCCTCGGTCACCTCGCGCTGACCGAGAAGGAGTACCTGGGCACCATCCGCCTGGGCCAGACGACGATCACCGACGACGCCGAGGGCGAGATCACGGCGTCGGTCGACGCTTCGAAGGTCACCCGCGAGCAGATCGACGCCGGCGTCGCCGAGCTGACCGGCGCCATCATGCAGGTGCCGTCGAAGGTCTCCGCGATCAAGATCGACGGCAAGCGGTCGTACGCGCGCGTGCGCGGCGGCGAGGAGTTCGAGATCCCGGCCCGCCCGGTCACCGTCTCCTCCTTCCGGGTGTACGACGTCCGCGAGGCGACCGCCGAGGACGGCACCCCCGTCGTCGACCTGGTCGTCTCGGTGGTCTGCTCCTCCGGCACGTACATCCGGGCGCTCGCCCGGGACCTCGGCGCCGGACTCGGCGTGGGCGGCCACCTGACCGCGCTGCGCCGCACCCGGGTCGGCCCGTACAAGCTGGACTCCGCCAGGACCCTGGACCAGCTCCAGGAGGACCTCACGGTCATGCCGGTCGCCGAGGCGGCTGCGGCGGCGTTCCCGCGCTGGGACGTCGACGAGAAGCGGGCCAGACTGCTGCTCAACGGCGTCCGCCTGGAGATGCCGGAGTACCCGAAGGGTCCCGTCGCGGTCTTCGGACCGGAGGGGAAGCTGCTCGCGCTGGTCGAGGACCAGCGGGGCAAGGCGAAGAGCCTGGCCGTCTTCGGCTGAGCGAAGGTCTCCGTCGTGGGGCGGGCACGCATGCGCGTGCCCGCCCCACGCTTTCCCCCCCTCGGTTTCCCCCGCACCAACTCTGTCCCGCAGAGCCGCTGAAATTCACCCCATCGGGGAGGCGCTCGGAGTGAACGGGGGAGTGTCGGGGGGCGCGTTTTCCCGCGAACGCCTCCGCGTGATCACCGGCCGCCTACCGTCGACACCATGGGAAGCGGGGACCTGGCGACGCTGGTGCGCATCTGCGATCCGGCGGGCCGGCCACGCGGCACCGGTTTCCTCGCCGACCATCACGGCACGGTCGTCACCAGCCACGAAGCCGTCGACGGGCTCAGCCGCGTCGTCCTGCACGCCCCCGGCGACCGGATCTGGCTCGCCGAGGCCGAGGCCGTCACCCCGCTGCCCGAGAGCGGCCTCGCGCTCGTACGGACCGAAGGACTCGGCGGCCGCCCGCTGCCGCTCGCGACCCGGCCCGAGATCGAACCCGGCACCTACGTGCGGATCGCCGCCCAGGGCTGGCGCGAGGCCCGTGTCCTCGGCCCCGCCGCCGTCACGTACACCGCCGCCGACCGCTTCCACGCCCTCGCCGACGCCCTCGAACTCGCCATCGGCACCGAAGGCGCCGACGCGCTGCGCCGCGGCGGACCGGCCGCCGGAGGACCCGTCCTCGACACCGTCACCGGCACCGTCCTCGCCGTCCTCGGCACCGCCCTGCACGGCGACCGCCAGGCCGCCGGATACGCCGTCCCGCTCCGGCCCGCCGGCCCGCTCACCGCCCTCCTGCGGCGCAACGCGGCCACCGTCCCCGCGTACGGACCCGACCTCAACCTCGCCGCGATCCTGGAGCTCACCGCCACCTCCACCGGTCCCGTACGCGACCCGGACCCCTGGCCCGAACCCGTCGAACGGCCCGACTGCGTCCGCGAGTTCGCCCGCTTCACAGCCGGCGACACCCCCGTCCTCGCCCTCGTCGGCGCCCCCGGCACCGGCCGCACCACCGCCCTCGCCGCGCTCTGCGCCCGCCGTGCCCGGGGCGTCGCACCCGCGCCGACCGTCCGGCTGCGCGGCGCCGACCTGCGCGCCGAGGACCGGTCGCTCGCCGACGCCGTCGGCCGCGCCCTGCACCAGGCCGGCCGGATCGTCGCCGCCTCCGGCGCGCTCGGCGACACCACCACCGCGACCCCGGAGCGGGCCGCCGCACTCGCCCGGGACGCGGGCCGCCCGCTGCTCGTCGTCCTCGACGGCCCCGAGGAGATGCCGCCGCTCCTCGCCCACCGGCTCGCCGACTGGACGACGGCCACCGAGGAATGGCTCCGCACCCACCAGGCCCACCTCGTCACCGCCTGCCGCCCCGAGCACTGGGAACAGGCCGGCACGCTCTACACCCCGGGAGCCCTGCACCGCACGGCGACGGGCACCGACGACGGCCTGCCCGCCGCGCTCGCCCTCGGGCCGTACTCCGAGGCGGAGGCCCGAGCCGTACGCGAGGGGTACGGGATCGGGGAGACGGACCTCGCCCCGGCGGACGCCCGGCACCCGCTCGCCCTGCGGCTGCTCGCCGAGGTCCGGGCGGCGCTGCCCGGGGAGGTGCCCGGGCGGCCCGGCCGCGAGGAGATCTTCACCGC
The DNA here is from genome assembly GCF_041053105.1 of Streptomyces sp. R44. NCBI lineage: Bacteria > Bacillati > Actinomycetota > Actinomycetes > Kitasatosporales > Streptomycetaceae > Streptomyces > Streptomyces sp. R44. The sequence continues at coordinate 6,195,833 of NZ_CP163444.1, forward strand.
CCACCTGGACCTGATGTGCCTGCGGGCCGCCGTCCGGATCGCCGCCGGCTCCCGGCCGCTCCTGAGGGGGACGGCCGTCCGCCGGCTCGCCGCCCGCGTCACCGGCCGGCTGCACGAGGCGGCCCGCCGGTGCCTCGGCCCCGGGCACGGCGTCCTCGACCGGGCCTCCTTCGAGGAACTCTTCCCCTGGCGCGAGGGCTGGGCCTCGGCGGTCCTCACCGAGGGCCTCCTCGTCCCGGCGGGCTCCGGCTACCGCTTCGCCCACGAGGAGCTCGCCGACTGGGTCCAGGCCGCCCACCTGGACCTGGACACGGCGCTGGACGCCCTGGTGCACGGGCGCGACGGGGACCCGGCGGCGGGTGCGGCCGACACCCCCGCCGGGCTGCCGCCCGTTCCCCGGCATCGGATCGGGCCCGTGCTGCAGGCCTTGCTGCTGCTGCACCGGGAGCGGGGACCCGCCGGGCTCGCGCCGCGACTCGCCGGGCTCGCCGAGGCACTCGGGCGGTTCGCCGGCGACGGGCAGGACGGCGAAGGGCAGGCAGCGGACGGGCGGGCCGGGGACGGGCCGGCCAGGGACGGGTGGGCCGGGGACGGGCCCGGCGACCGGCACGTCGGGGACGGGCTCGGCGGCGACCGGCACGCCGGGGACGGGGCCTGGTGGGCCGCGCGCCTGTTCCGGGAGAGCGTGCGACGCCTGCCGGACCCGCGCCCGTACCTGCCCGTCCTGCGCCTGCTCGCCGACCTGATCGGGTCCCGCCCCGACCCGCACCGGGTGTTCGCCCCCTTCGGCCCCCCGTTCTGGCTGGCCCTGCCCCTCGCCAAGGACGAACGCATCGACCTCCTGCGCCGCCTGGTCCCGGCCGACCCGCCACCGGCCGGTCGGGCGCACGAAAGCGGCCGGAGCCTGGACGCCGTCGCCGGCATGCTCGTCGCCGACCCCCGGGGCGTCCAGCCGCTCCTCTGCCGCTGGTTCGGCGACCCCCGGCCCGCCGTCGCCACCGCCGCCCAGGCCCTCCTGCACGGCCACCGGGCGCTCGCCGTCGACGACCTGTGCGAGGCGCTCGTCGCCACCGCCCACCCGCTCGCCGACGGCCTCCTCGCCGCCCTCGCCCGGGACGAGCCCTCCGCGCTCTGCCGTGCCGTCGACCGCTGGGCCCACGACGACGGGCGCCCGGAGCGGCGGGTCGCGGCCGCCGCGTACGGACAGCTCCTCGCCGGACACGTCACCACCTCCGCCGACCGCGAGCTCCTCCGCTACGCCGCCCTCGCCCTGCTCGCCCGCCCCGGCGACCAGACCCTCCACGGCGCCGCCCTCGGCCTCCTCGTCCGCGACCCGCACAGCCGCGCCCGGCACCTCCCGCGCGCCCTCGCCGAGCCCCGGGTGCCCGCGCCGGCGCTCGCCGAGGCCCTCGCGACCCACCCCGAGGAGGCCCTCATCGGCTTCCGGGCCCGGCTGATCGGCACCGGGGAGGTGCCGGCCGCCGCCCTGCGGGCCCTCGCCGAGGTCGACACGCCCGCCCTCGCCCGCCGGATCGCCGCCCTCGTCCGCGACTACGCCGCCCGTCACCCCGAGGGCGCGCCCCTCGTCGCCGCCTTCGTCGACCGCCGCCTCGAAGACGGCCCGGCCGCACGAGCGGTCCTCTTCCCGCTGGTCACCGGCCTGATCCGGGGCCGCCCCGCCCCACTGCGGCGCGCCCTCGCCCCCGTCCTCGCCGCCCCCGGCACCGGGGCCTCCCGGCATCTGCGGGCCGAGCTGCTCGACGTACTCCTGGAGCACGAGCGGTACGAGGCCGAGACCGGGGAGCTGACCGTCCTGGAGGCCCTGCTGCGGGCCGCCGCGGAGGGCGCGGAGCGGCGCAGCGCCCCGCGCACCCGGGAGCTCGTCCTCCGGGCCGGCGCCCTGTGCGCCCGTACCCCCGAAGGCGCGTGGCGGCTCGACCGGGCCCTCGCCGGGGCCGTCCGTGAGCTGCCCGCCTTCGCCGCGCTCCTGGCCGCCTGGACGGTCGCCGACCCCGGTGACTGGGCCCCGCTGTTCGGATCGGAGACCCTCCAGGCGCTGCGGAGTCCCGGCACTGCCATGCCGATGCGTACCGACGGCCGTGGACATGGCAGTCTTAGACCTGCGTAAAGGCGAACAGGGCGAACAGGCGGACGAGGAGCGGTCACAGTGCAGCGCTGGCGTGGCTTGGAGGACATCCCCCAGGACTGGGGACGCAGCGTCGTCACCATCGGCTCCTACGACGGGGTGCACCGTGGACACCAGCTGATCATCGGGCGTGCCGTCGAGCGCGCCCGGGAGCTGGGGATCCCCTCCGTCGTCGTCACCTTCGACCCGCACCCCTCCGAGGTCGTGCGGCCCGGCAGCCACCCGCCGCTGCTCGCCCCGCACCACCGGCGCGCGGAGCTGATCGCGGAGCTCGGGGTGGACGCGGTGCTCGTGCTGCCGTTCACCGCCGAGTTCTCGCAGCTGTCCCCGGCCGACTTCATCGTGAAGGTGCTGGTCGACAAGCTGCACGCGAAGGCCGTCATCGAGGGCCCCAACTTCCGCTTCGGCCACCGGGCCGCGGGCAACGTCGCGTTCCTCACCGAGCTCGGCGCCACCTACGACTACGAGGTCGAGGTCATCGACCTGTACGTCAGCGGGGCCGCCGGCGGCGGCGAGCCCTTCTCCTCCACCCTCACCCGCCGCCTCGTCGCCGAGGGCGACATGACCGGCGCCGCCGAGATCCTGGGCCGCCCGCACCGGGTCGAGGGCATCGTCGTCCGCGGCGCGCAGCGCGGCCGCGAGCTCGGCTTCCCGACGGCCAACGTCGAGACCCTGCCGCACACGGCGATCCCGGCGGACGGCGTCTACGCGGGCTGGCTGACGGCCGCGGGGGAGCGGATGCCGGCGGCGATCTCGGTCGGCACGAACCCGCAGTTCGACGGGACGGAGCGGACGGTCGAGGCGTACGCGATCGACCGCGAGGGCCTCGACCTGTACGGGCTGCACGTGGCCGTGGACTTCCTGGCGTACGTGCGCGGCATGCTCAAGTTCGACACCCTGGACGACCTGCTGCAGGCGATGGCGGGCGACGTGAAGCGCTGCCGCGAACTGACGGAGCAGTACGACCAGGCCTGACGGCGCGTTGTGGGCATGCGTTCCGCCGGGGCGGAACGGGTGGGCACAACGGACGGCGCCCTTGCCGGCGCCAGAGGCTTCCGCGCCTGAACCCGCACCGGATGCGCGGCGCCTTCGGGGCGCGGGTCGGCGCGGAACGCGGAGGCGCCGCTGAAGCGCGCCGTCCCGTGTGCCCACCCGTCCCGCCCTGCGGGACGATTGCCCACACGGCGGGTGGGCACCGCCCACAACGGGGGGCGCCGCTCAGACCCGCGTCACCCAGTGGCACGCCACCGCCCCCTCCCCGCCCCCCGCCAGGACCGGCAGGTCCCTGCTTCGGCAGGCGTCCGCGACCGGGGCCGCCTCGCCCGAGGCGAGGAGCTGGCAGCGGGCGTGGAAGCGGCAGCCGGACGGGATGCGGGACGGGTCCGGCGGTTCGCCGGTCAGCACGACCGGCGCGCCCTCCGACTCCGGAAGGACCGACAACAGCGCCCGGGTGTACGGGTGCTGAGGGTTCGTCAGGACGGATTCCACCGTGCCGGTCTCCACGACCCGGCCCAGGTACATCACGGCCACCCGGTCCGCGATGTTCCACGCGAGCCCCAGGTCGTGGGTCACCACCAGGGCGGACAGGCCGAGTTCGTCGCGCAGGCGCAGCAGGAGCGCCAGGATCTCGCCCCGTACGGACGCGTCGAGGGAGGCCACCGGCTCGTCGGCGACGATCAGTTCGGGTTCCAGGACGAGCGCGCCCGCGATGACCACGCGCTGCCGCTGGCCGCCGGACAGCTCGTGCGGGTAGCGCAGGAAGAAGCGTTCCGGGGGGCGGAGTCCGGCCCGAGACAGGGCCTCGGCGACCGCCGTCCGCTCGTCCCGTTCCGATCGGTGGACCCCGTGGATCCGCAGCCCCTCCGCCACCGCGTCGTACACGGTGTGCCGGGGGTTCAGCGAACCGCTCGGGTCCTGGAGCACCAGCTGCGCCCGCTTCCGGTAGGACCGCAGCGCCCCCGAGGAGTACGCGAGGGGTTGCCCGTCGAAGGCGACCGTGCCCGACGTGGGCCGGACCAGGCCGAGCAGCGAGCGGGCCAGCGTCGTCTTGCCGCAGCCCGACTCGCCGACCAGGGCCACGATCTCCCCGGCGCCGATGTCCAGGTCCACGCCGTCCACCGCGCGCGCGGGCGGCGCGCCCCGACGGCCGGGGAAGGTCACGTGCAGTCCGCGCGCCGACAGCAGGCTCATGACGTGCTCCCCACGTGTACGCAGGCGGCCCGGCGTCCCGCGCCCGCCTCCCGCAGTTCCTGATCGAGCTCCGCGCAGGCGTCCACCGCCACCGGGCAGCGCGGATGGAAGGTGCAGCCGCCGGGCAGGTCCGCCGGGTCCGGCGGGTCGCCGGGCAGGCCGCGCGGCGCCCGCCGGGACGCGAGGTCCCCGATCCGGGGGAACGCCGAGGACAGCGCCCGCCCGTAGGGGTGCGCGGCCGCCTCGTACACCGCCCGCGCCGGCCCCTCCTCGACGACGCGGCCCGCGTACATCACGGCGAGCCGGTCGCAGGTGTCGGCGAGGACCGCCAGGTCGTGGCTGATCATCAGGAGGCTGATGGACTGCTCGGCGACGAGCCGCTCGATCAGCCGCAGGATCTGCGCCTGGATCATCACGTCGAGCGCGGTCGTCGGCTCGTCCGCGACGATCAGGCGGGGATCGCAGGCGAGCGCCATCGCGATCATGACGCGCTGCCGCTGTCCGCCGGACAGCTCGTGCGGATAGGCGGAGGCCCGGGCCGCCGGCAGGCCGACGTGTTCGAGCAGCTCGCCGACCCGGGTGCGGGCCGCCGCCGGGGTCGCCCGGCCGTGCACGAGCAGCGGTTCGGCGATCTGGTCCCCGATCCGGTGCACGGCGTTGAGCGAGTGCATCGCGCCCTGGAAGACGATCGACGCGCCCGCCCAGCGCACGGCCCGGAGGCGTCCCCAGGACATGGCGAGGACGTCGTCGCCGTCGAGCAGGATCTCGCCCTCGATCCGCGCCGAGGCGGGAAGCAGCCGGAGCAGTGCGAGCGCGAGCGTGGACTTGCCGCAGCCCGACTCGCCGGCCACGCCCAGCTTGGTCCCCGACTCCAGGGTCAGGTCGACGCCGCGCACGGCGGGCACGGTGGCCGCGCCCGATCCGTACGTGACTCTGAGGTCCCGTACCTCCAGGAGGCTCATCGCCCCACCCCCAGCTTCGGGTTCAGCACGGACTCCACGGCCCGGCCGCAGAGCGTGAACGCGAGCGCGACCAGGGCGATCGCGATCCCGGGCGGGGCCAGGTACCACCAGTGCCCGGAGGAGACGGCGCCCGCCTCCCGGGCGTCCTGGAGCATCCCGCCCCAGGAGACCACGGTCGGGTCGCCCAGGCCGAGGAAGGCGAGGGTCGCCTCGGTGAGGATGGCGGTCGAGATGCCGAGGGTGGTCTGCGCGAGGACCAGCGGCATCACGTTCGGCAGCACGTGCCGGGTCATGACGTGCCGGTGGCCGCCGCCGAGCGCGGTCGCCCGCTCGATGTACGGGCGGGACTCCACCGCGATCGTCTGCGCCCGCACCAGGCGGGCGGTGGTCGGCCAGGAGGTCACGCCGATCGCCAGGACCACCGTCCACATCGACCGGGACATGACCGTGGCGAGGACGATCGCGAGGACCAGCGTCGGCATCACCAGGAACCAGTCGGTGATCCGCATGACGACGGTCGAGAACCAGCCGCCGTAGTGTCCGGCGATGATGCCCACCAGGGTGCCGATGGCGACCGAGAGGGCCGCCGCGAGCAGGCCGACGAGCAGCGAGATCCGGGCGCCCCAGATCAGCAGGCCGAGCAGCGAGCGCCCGAACTGGTCGGTGCCCAGCGGGAACTCGGCGCTCGGCGGCTCCAGAGCCGTGCCCGGCGCCTCGGTCACCGACTGCACGTCGGCGCCGACGGTCCACGGGGCCGTGAGCGCGAGCAGGGCGATCAGGGCGAGGCCGATGAGTCCGTAGAGACCGGCGCGACGGGTCCGGTACGAGGTCCAGAAGCGCGCGGCCGAACTCCTGCGGCGCTCCCATGCGAGAGAGGTCATCGGCCCACCCGGGGGTCGAGCAGCGGATAGAGCAGGTCGGCGATCAGGTTCATCAGGATCATCGCCCCGGCGAACACCACGAACAGGCCCTGCACGAGCGGCAGATCGGGCACGCTCAGCGCCTGGTAGAAGAGCCCGCCGAGCCCCGGCCAGGAGAACACCGTCTCCACCAGGATCGAACCGGCCGCGACGTGGCCCAGGTTGATGAAGATCATGGTGATGGTCGGCAGGAGCGCGTTCGGCACGGCGTGCCGGCGCCGCACGGCGTCGTCCCGCAGCCCCTTGGCCCGCGCCGTCGTCAGATAGTCGCCGCCCATCTCGTCGAGGAGCGAGGACCGCATCACGAGCAGGGTCTGCGCGTAGCCGACGGCGACGAGCGTGACCACGGGCAGGACCAGGTGGTGGGCGACGTCGAGGACGTACGCGAAACCGGTCTCGCCGGTGCCGGACTCCATGCCGCCGGTCGGGAAGAGCCCCGGGATCGGCCCCATGCCCACGGAGAAGACGATGATGAGGAGCAGCCCGAGCCAGAAGGAGGGCACCGACCACAGGGTCAGCGCGATCCCGGTGTTCAGCTTGTCCCCGAGGCCGCCGTGCCGCCAGGCCGAGCGGGTGCCCAGCCACAGCCCGAGCGCCGAGTAGATCACCACGGCGACCCCGGTGAGCAGCAGCGTCGCCGGGAGCTTCTCCGCGATGAGGTCCCCGACGGGGGCACGGAACTGGAACGAGGTGCCGAGGTCGCCGCTGAGCGCCTTGGCGCAGTAGTCGGTGAACTGCTGCCACAGCGGCAGGTCGAGCCCGAACTGGCGGCGCAGTGTCGCGAGTTGCTCGGCGGAGGTGGGCACGCCGTGGGTCATCGCCTTCACCGGGTCACCGGGGATGATCCGGAAGAGGAAGAAGCTGGTGACCAGGACGGCGAAGAGGGAGACGAGCGCGCCGCCCAGCTTCCCCGCCGCGTGGCGGAGATAGCCGAGGGAGGAACCGGTGCGGGGTGCGCCGTCCGTGGCGCGGGCCTTCTCGGCCCGCGCCACGTCGGCGGGGGTGCTTGCCGTCGTCACGTACTACTCGCGGTCGTCGGCGGTGGAGCGGCGGCGCATGCCGAGGAAGACGCCGAGGCCGACCACGACGACCACGGCCGCGGCGATGCCGATGATCACTCCGGTGGACGAGCCGCTGTCGGAGTCCTCGGCCGCGGCCGTGGGCACGGCCGACCACCAGCTCCAGTAGCCGTCCTGGCCCCACAGGTTCCCGGCGGCCTCGGGCATGGTCGTGATGGACTTGATCTGGTCCGTGCGGTACGCCTCCAGGGCGTTCGGGTAGGCCATGATGTTCATGTACCCCGTGTCGTACAGCAGGGACTGCATCCGCTTCACCAGATCCGCCCGCTTGGCGGTGTCGTACTCGACCGCCTGCTGCGCGTACAGCCCGTCGAACTCCTTGTCGCAGATGAAGTTGTCGGTGGCGCCGGAGTCCTTCGGAGTCGCCGGGAGCGTGCCGCAGGTGTGGATGGAGAGCACGTAGTCCGGGTCGGGGTTGACCGACCAGCCGTCGAACGCGAGGTCGTAGTCGCCCTTGACCCAGGGGTCGGAGACGCTGTCCAGACACTCGACCTTCAGGCCGATGCCGAGCTTGCCCCACCACTCCTGGAGGTACTTGCCGACCGCCTTGTCGTTCGGGTCGGTGGCGTGACAGAGGATCCGGAGCTCCAGGGGCTTGCCGTCCTTGCCGAGCCGCTTGCCGGCGGCGTCCTTCCGGTATCCGGCGGCGTCGAGGACCTTCTCCGCCTGGGCGGGGTCGTACGCGCGCTTCTGCGCGGTCTCCGGCTTCCAGAAGTACGAGCCGAAGCGCGGCGGGATGTACCCCTCGCCCTCGACGGCGTGGCCCTGGAAGACCTTGTCGACGAGGGTGGTGCGGTCGACGGCGAGGAAGAGCGCCTTGCGCACCTCGGGGTCGAGCAGCGCCTTGTTGCCGTTGCCGAAGGTCTTGCCGTCCTGGGCCTTCGCGCCCGGGTTGGTGGCGAGGGCGTAGAAGCGGCGGCCGGGGGCGTCGTTGACCTTGATGTTCTTCTGGGTCTTCAGGGCGGCCGCCTGGGCGGGCGTCAGGTTCGGTACGAAGGACACCTCGCCCTTCTGCAGGGCGGCGACGGCGGCGTCCCCGTCCTTGTAGTACTTGAAGACCAGCTCGTCGAACTTGGGGGCGCCGCGCCAGAACTTCTTGTTCGGCTTGAGCTTGATGTACTGGTCGACCTTGAAGTCCGTGATGACGAAGGGGCCGTTCCCGACGATCGGGAAGGTCTTGTCGTTGTTGAACTTCGAGAAGTCGGTGACCTTCTCCCAGACGTGCTTCGGCACGATCGGCACGTCGAGGGCCGTCATCGTCGCCTGCGGCTTCTTCAGCCGGATGACCAGGGTCTGCGGGTCGGGGGCGGTGACCTGGGCGAAGTTCGCCGTGAAGCTGCCGTTGGCGGTGGCGGCGTTCGGGTCGGTCATCATCTTGTTGAAGGTCCAGGCCGCGTCCTCGGCGGTGGCCTGCTGCCCGTCGGACCAGGTCGAGTCCTTGCGGATCGTGTACGTCCACGTCAGCTTGTCGGCCGAGGACGTCCACGCGGTGGCCAGACCCGGGACCGTGCGCGCGTCCTTCGGGTCGTAGTTCGTGAGGTACTCGTAGGCCAGCCGGTGGATGCTCGTCGAGGTGAGCTTCTGGGCGAGGAACGGGCTCAGCGAGTCGATGCTCTGCGAGACGGCGACCGTGAGGGTGGTGCCGCCGGACTTCTCGTCCTCCGCCTGCGCGGTGCCGGGGACGACGGCGAGGGAGCCGGTGGCGAGACCGGCGGCGAGCAGCAGCCGGAGGGCTCTTCGGGCAGGGGCGGGGCGGGGTGGAACCTTCGTGACCATGACCATGGGACGTGACCTCGCGTCGGAGTTTCTGTCGTGGATCTTGGGCTGACGAGCGGTGAAGCGAAGGTGTATCAGCGGTGGTCTGCCGTCGTCAACGATCGCTCAAACCCCGTGTGGGCTGCGGGAACGCCAAGAGGCTCCGTATCGGTGAGCCGATACGGAGCCTCATTGGTCTAATCCTGTGACGCCCTACTGCTGAGGGGCTGGCGGCGCCTGCGGAGGGCCCTGCGGGTCCGTCTGCGGGGGCAGCGGCTGCCCCGGCTGGGACTCGCTTCCGTCCTGCGGCTGCTGCCAGGCCTGCGGCACGCCGGGCTGCCCGGGCTGACCCGGCTGCGGCGGGTACGGCTGGCCCGCCGGGGGACCGTACGGCTGCCCGGGGACCGGCTGGCCGGGTGCGAACTGACCCGGCATCGGGCCGGCCTGTCCGGGCATCTGACCCGGCATCGGCTGACCGGGCTGCGGGTAGCCCTGCGGCGGATAGGGCTGGCCCGCCTGCGGCTGCGGCGGGTACGGCTGCCCGGGCTGCGGCGCCTGGGGAGCGTACGGCTGCCCGGGGACCGGCTGGCCGGGTGCGAACTGACCCGGCATCGGGCCGGCCTGCCCGGGTACCTGCCCCGGCACCGGCTGCCCGGGCATCGGCTGACCCGGCGCGAACTGACCCGGCACCGGCTGCCCCGGCACGGGCTGGCCGGGCATGGCCTGGCCCGGCATCGGCGGGGCCATGTGCGGCGGCACCGCGCCCTGGCCGTCACCGGTCCACAGCCCCTGCGCCTGCTGCGCCCGTACGAAGTCCTCGGCCACCATCGCCGAGAGGTGGAAGTACGCCTCCCGGGTCTTCGGCCGCATCATGTCGAGGTCGACCTCGGCGCCGGCCGCCAGGTGCTCGTCGAAGGGCACGACCACGACACCGCGGCAGCGGGTCTGGAAGTGCTGCACGATGTCCTCGACCTTGATCATCTTGCCGGTCTCGCGGACCCCGGAGATGACCGTGATGGAGCGCTGCACCAGGTCCGCGTAGCCGTGGGCCGACAGCCAGTCGAGGGTCGTCGAGGCGCTGGAGGCGCCGTCCACGGAGGGCGTGGAGATGATGATCAGCTGATCGGCGAGGTCCAGGACCCCGCGCATGGCGCTGTACAGCAGACCCGTACCCGAGTCGGTCAGGATGATCGGGTACTGCTTGCCGAGGACGTCGATCGCGCGCCGGTAGTCCTCGTCGTTGAAGGTCGTCGAGACGGCCGGGTCCACGTCGTTGGCGAGGATCTCCAGACCGGACGGCGCCTGCGAGGTGAACCGGCGGATGTCCATGTACGAGTTCAGGTACGGGATCGCCTGCACCAGGTCGCGGATGGTCGCCCCGGTCTCGCGCCGCACCCGGCGGCCGAGCGTGCCGGCGTCCGGGTTGGCGTCGATCGCCAGGATCTTGTCCTGCCGCTCGGTGGCGAGGGTCGCGCCGAGCGCGGTGGTCGTCGTGGTCTTGCCGACACCGCCCTTGAGCGAGATGACCGCGATCCGGTAGCAGGAGAGGACCGGCGTCCGGATCAGGTCCAGCTTCCGCTGCCGCTCCGCCTCCTCCTTCTTGCCGCCGAGCTTGAAGCGGTTGGCGGCGCCGGGGTTCCGGCTGGACTTGGGCTTCTGCTTGTTGTTGCGCAGGAGCCGGTCGGAGGAGAGCTCGACGGCCGCGTTGTACCCGAGCGGCGCGCCCGGCACGGAACGCTCCCGCTGGTCGTGCGTCACCGGCGAGGGCCAGGCGGCACCGGTCCGCGGATCCACCGGCGGCTGACCGTCGTACGGCGGCTGCGGGGCCTGCGCGGCCTGCGGGGGTACGGCTCCGGGGTGCGGGTAGCCGTAACCGCCCGGCGCCTGCGCCTGCGGCGGGACACCGCCGGGTGCCCCGGGCTGCTGCGGGTAGCCGTAACCGGCCTGCTGCGGAGGCGTCCCGGGCTGCGGGAAGCCGTAACCGCCCTGCGGGGCCGGGGCCGGGGGCTGCGCGGCCTGCGGAGCCTGCGGGTAGCCGTAACCGGCGGGCGCCTGGGGCTCGGCCTGCGGCGGTACGGGTGCCCCGGGCGCCGGCCAGGCGGCGGTGGGCGGCAGCGGCGCGGCCTGCGGCACCGGCTGGGCACCCGGGAGGGGCTGCGCGGGCCACTGCTGCGCGGGCTCGGGGGCGGCGGGCTGGAAGGACGGGGGCAGCGGCGGCAGCCCGGCCTGCGGACCCGCGGTCGGGTGCGGAGCACCGTACGGCCCGGGGGCGGCCGGGGCGCCGGGGAAGGCACCCGGAGCGCCGGCGGCGGGGTCGTACGGACCGGGAGCCGGGCCCGGGCCGAAGCCCTGCGGCGCGTCGGCGACCGGCTGCGCGGCGGGGAGGGGAGCGGCGGCGGGAGCGGCGGAGGTCTCGGCCTCCGCGCCCGTCTCCGTCCCCGCTTCGGCCACGGGCGCGGCCGGCTCGTCCTCCGGGCCCGTCGCGCCGTCGGCGGCCTCGGCCCCCGCGGCGGCCGTGTCGTCGGAGGCCTCGGCGGTCTCCTCGCCGTCCGAAGCGCTCGACGCGATCGACGCGTCGGCGGTCGCCTCGTCGTCGTTGCCCGCGCCGGGCGCGGTCTCCGCCGCTGCCGGGGCGGCGGGCTCGCCGGGAACGGCGGGGGAGTCCTGCGCGGCGTCCGCCGGACCGGCGGGCTCGGCGATCCCACCGCTCACGACCGCCTCAGGAGCCTCGGAGGAGGCGGGCGTCGCGGAGGCGGTGGAGCCCTCCGCGCCCTCTGCGTTCTCCGTCTGCTCCGCCTGCTCCGCCGTGCGCTCGGCGATGTCGCGCTTGAGCTGGGCGGGGGAGAAGCGCATGGTGGCGCCGCTCTCGACGTCGCCGCCACCGAAGGAGGCCGCGGGCGCGGCCGTCTCGGCGGCGGGCGCCGGGACGGGCGGCACGGAAGCGGACGGCACGGAAACCGGCGGCACCGAGGCGTCGGCCACGGGCGCACCCGGCACGGGCGCACCGAAGGAGGGCGGCGACACCGGCTGCCCCGGCACCGGCGCACCGGGAGCGAAGGCGGGCGCGGGAACGCCGGCGACAGGCGTGGCAGGACCAGGCGGGACAGGACCAGGCGTGGCCGGACCCGGCGGGACAGGAGCAGGCGGGACGGGACCGGGCGCGGCGGCCACGGGCGCGACCGGCGCGCCGAACGGCGGAACCCCCGCCGGAGGCACCGCTCCGGCAGCCGGCACCGGCGGAACCGCCGCGGGCGCGACCGGCTCGACGGCCTGAGCGGGCGCGGGCACAGGAGCCGGCGGGGCCGGCGGCGCCACGTTCCAGCCGGGCTCGAAGCCGCTGCCGGCGGGGAGGCCCGGCACGGCGACCGGCGCTCCGCTCGGCGGCGGGGGAGTGGCACCGCCCGCCCCCGTACCGCCCGACGCGTTCTGCGTGTACCAGGCGGGCGGGGTGTAGTCGATGGTGAACTCACCCGTCATCTCGGCGGGATCCGCGTCGGACTGATCGTCGGCGGGCGGATTCCAACCCCCGTGGATCTCGTCGCGATCGCCGTTCACTTTGCCTCCTGGTGTGGTCGAGCACCCTTGTGCCGTTGTGGGCGGGGCCCTTCCACCCTAATCGCCGCGAGCCGCCCCCGGGCAGGGCCGACGGCCCCTCCGCGCCCGCCTCCGCGAACCGGTCCGGGCCCCAAGTGACCCGGTCGCGCCGCAGAGTGAGAACCCCCACCGTTCAAACCGATGCAAAAACGGACGTACTTGAACGACTTCCGGTCATGGACAGGTCGCTCAGTCCATCCGGCGGGCGCCGCCCAACAATCCGGTCTCGGCGTCCGTCGCCTGCGTCATCACGAACTGGCGGTCGCTCTGGGTGCACCAGAGCGTCACCCCGTCGGCGAGCGTGGACAGCGCCTCGTACTCGTGCCGCGGCAGGCTCATGATCCGGCCGATCTGGGCCGCCTCGTCGGGGGACACCCGCTGGATCCCGACCAGCGAGGACTTCTCCAGGAGCCGGGGCGCGACCGGGCTCAGATAGGGCAGCAGCGTCACCACCGACTGCCAGGGCGCCGACACGACCCGGCCGCGCGGCGGACGCATGCCGCAGTCGCGCACCACGACCACCGGACTGCCCGCCGACGCGCCCTGCGGCGGCACCCGGCCCACGTCGTGCAGCGTGATGCACGGCTGCCCACCGCCCGCGGCCTGCGCGAGGGCCGTCCACGCCTGCGCGCGGCCCGTCTCGACCGCCACCCGGGCGCCCGTCGCGGCCGCCCGCAGGGCCAGTACCTGCGCGGTCCACAGACCGCCGATGAGGGTGACGTCGTACGGGACGGGCCGGTTGATGCCGAGCACCGCCGGGCGGCTCTCCGCGTCCACACCGATCACCATGCCGTCGTCGCCGACCGGCAGGGCCAGCGCCTCCAGCTGTTCCAGGGGTACGGAGTGCCGGTCGCGGCGCGGCCCGACGAGCCCGAAACCGAACCGGGGCCGCGTGGCCCGTCCGCCCGTCCGCCGGGCGGCGGAAGCGCCCGTCGACGGGGGCGTACCGAAGGAAGCGGTGGACATCAGCGCGCACCTCCCAGCGGCAGCGTCGCCAGGATGCCGGGCACCTGTTCCCGGTCGAGGCGCACCAGACCCGTCTTCACGCCGCGCGCCGCACGCTCCAGTTCGTGCCGGGCGGCCACCAGTTCCTCGTCGCTGCGCCCCGTGATCCGCACGTGTCCGGTCACCGTCACCTCCTGCCGGTCTCCGCCGCTCAGCGTCAGGCTGAACGTCGTCGCGAGCGCGGGCAGCGAGGTCAGCAGGGCCACCAGCTGCGGCATCGACGCGCCCGCGCCACCGCTCCGGCCGCCCAACTGGGGCCAGCGCCCCACCCAGTACGTCGTGTGCCGCCGGTCGTCCACCCGCCAGGTCCGTGCGGTCTCCTGGGTCCTGCGCCCCTGCGCCTGCCCCCGGCCCGCCTGCGCTATCGCCATCGGGCTGGCGCAGCTCGACGTGGCGAGCGCGGAGGTCAGCTCCTGCTCCGTCAGCACGCTCGCCCGGAACCCGGCGCCCGCGAGCCGGCTCGCCAGCTGGTCCGCCGCCCGCACCACGCACTTCTGGGCGCCCGTCATGCCGCCGCCGCGCGCGGCGACCGCCTCCGGGCAGAGCTCGGGGTCGAGCTTGAGCGCGATCCAGGTGATCCGCACGGCGGGGGAACCCGTCTGCGCCTGGAGCGGCCCGTAGTTGCGGGCGGCCATCGACTGCGCGGGCAGGTGCGGCGCGGGCGCCGGCTGCGTGTGCTGCACGATCTGCGCCGACTCCAGGCGGATGCCGTCCACGCTCAGCACGTCCCGGACGAGCCCGACGGGCAGCGGCTTCGCCGCGCGGTCCGGACGCAGCGCCGTGCCGTCCGACTCGACCCGCAGGACGGCCGTCAGGAAGGTGCCGTCGCCGACCATCCCGACCGGACGGCGGTCACGGTCGCTGTACGCGTAGGTCCGCAGCGCCGGATCGCACTCCACGAGCGGCGCGAACCCCGGCTCGGTGCCCTCCGGCACCGTGAACGAGGAGGCGCGGCGCGAGCGGGCGCGCAGCGCGAGGAAGGTACCCAGCCACTCGGGCAGCGAACGCCGGTGCCGGCGCACCACGGCGAGCAGCAGCAGCACGACGGCGACCACGCCCGCGGGCACCAGCAGCATCGGCTCGACGACCCAGGCGAGCAGCAGCAGCGCGGCCGCCACCTCGATCAGTACGAGCTGTTGCAATTGGAACGAACCGAAGTGTCCGGGACGTGCCTGGAGCCTCGGTGCGACCGAGGGGACGGGTCCCGTGGACGGGGGTGTGGAGGCGGCGGCCGCATCGGGCCGCCTCCGCCTCGCGGAAGCCATGATGGAGAATCCCCCTCAATTCATCCCGATGACCCTGGCCCGCCAGGGCTTTGGCGGCCGGATCACCCTACCCGCCCCACGAACCCCACGGGACAGCAGGCATAGTAGGGGGCCGGTCCGAAGGCCGGGGCCCGGGTGTCACCACCCCGGAACCCCGCGCGAAGATCGCGCCTGACGAGAATGGGGACTCATGGCATCGCGGCGGGACGAGCTCAACGCGTACACCTTTGCGAAGAAGCGCACGGTGGCGGCATTCCTCCAACCCTCGCCCTCCGGCACGGAGGAGGGGGCACCGAAGCCGCTGCGCGCGGTCGTCCCCGGTCTGATCGCCGCCGCGCTCGTCGTCGCCGGCTTCGGCGCCTGGGGCATGTTCAGCCCCACCGCCCCCAAGGGCTGGGACACCCCCGGCACCCGGGTCATCGTCGGCAAGCAGTCGACGACCCGGTACGTGGTCCTGGAGACCGGCAAGGGCAAGGACAAGAAGACCCTGCTCCACCCGGTCCTCAACCTGGCCTCCGCCCGGCTGCTGCTCAACCCCGACCAGTTCCAGGTCATCCAGGTCGACGACAAGAAGCTCGACGAGGGCAAGCCGCCGCGCGGCCCCATCCTCGGCATCCCGTACGCCCCCGACCGGCTGCCCGTCGCGGAGGACGCCGGCAAGAAGAAGCGCTGGGCCGTCTGCGAACAGCCCGGCGGCGGCAAGGGCGCCAGCGTCCAGAAGGCGACCTTCCTCTTCGCCGAGCGCGACGCCAAGCGCACCGAGGGCGCCAACCAGCTGAAGAACGGGCAGGTCCTGTACGTCAAGGGCCAGAAGGACAGCGCCCAGTTCCTCGTCGACCACACCGGCACCAAGTACCCGCTGAAGGCCGACCGGCCCGGGCTCCTCACCGCCCTCTTCGGCCTCGGCAAGGAGCCGCAGGCCGTCACCGACGACTGGCTCGCCACCCTGAAGACCGGCGACGAGATCGACTTCCCGCAGATCGACGGCAAGGTCGGCACCCCCACCGACATCCCCGACAGCACCCTCGACGGGACCGAGAACCGGATCGGCATGGTCCTCCTCGCCCAGACCGGCTCGGGCCCCCAGTACTACGTCGTGCTCCCCGGCCGGATCCAGCCCGTCACCCCCTTCACCGCCTGGCTGCTCATCAGCTCCCCGCAGACCCGGGACCTGGACATGGACGGCGAGGCCACCACGGTCGACGCCCCCAACTTCGTCCCCGACCCGACCCTCTTCCACGGCGGCGTCCGCTGGCCCACGCTGAAGTCCGTCCAGGTCAACGCCTCCACCGGCGAGGGCGCCCGCGACACCGTCTGCAGCGTCCTCACCGACGTCAGCGAGAAGGGCGACACCAAGCTCGCCACCTGGGCCGGCACCGAGTACCCCGCCGACGTCACGGCCGGCGGCACCAGCACGTACGTCACCCCCGGCACGGGCCTGCTCTACACCCAGATCCAGGGCAGGCAGAAGACGTCCGACGGCTCCGGCTCCCTCTTCCTCGTCACCGACACCGGCCTGCGGTACGCCGTCCAGGCCAACGGCGACAGCGACTCCGCCCACTCCGACATCGGCGCGGGCGAACAGAAGCAGACCGACGGCAGGCCGGAACCCAGCGACGCCCAGAAGCGTCTCGGCTACGAGAAGGTCCAGCCGGTCCTCGTCCCGATCGAATGGTCGGAGTTCCTCTCGAAGGGCCCCCGGCTGGACACCAACAGCGCGCGTCAGCCGCAGGGTTCCTAGGGGGTGGCACCGGTGACGACGACCCACCGCACGGTCGCCCTGCTCGCCGCGGGCAGCCTCACGGCCCTCCTCGCCGCCCCCGCCGCGGCCGCCGCACCCGCCGCGCCGCGCCGGGACGGCCCGGCCCTCGACGGCAGCGGCGAGTGCACCTTCCCGATGAAGAAGCAGATCGAGGGCATCCCCTGGCCCCTCCAGCGGGTCCTCCTCGACGAGCTCTGGCAGGACACCAAGGGCAAGGGCGTCCGGGTCGCCGTCATCGACACCGGCGTCGACGACGTCAACCCGCAGCTGCGCCCCGCCGTCGACGCCAAGTCGGGCAAGGACTACCTCAAGCCCGACAAGAACAACCCCTCCTACGGCGACGACAAGCGCGGCAAGACCGACGGCACCGTCGACGAGGTCGGCCACGGCACCAAGGTCGCGGGCATCATCGCCGCCCGCCCCCGCAACGGCACGGGCTTCGTCGGCCTCGCCCCCGAGGCCACGATCATCCCGATCCGACAGAACGACGAGAAGAACAGCGGCAAGTCCGACACGATGGCCCAGGCGATCGACTACGCCGTCCAGAAGGGCGCGCGGGTCATCAACATCTCGCAGGACACCACCCAGCCGCTGGGACCCGACTCGCCCATGGCCAAGGCCGTCGCCCGGGCCATCGCCAGTGATGTCGTCGTCGTCGCCTCCGCGGGCAACGACGGCACCGACGGCGTCCGCAAGAAGACCTACCCGGCCGCCTTCCCCGGCGTCCTCGCCGTCGCCTCCTCCGACCGCAACAACGAACGCGCCGTCTTCTCCCAGTCCGGCCCCATGGTGGGCGTCGCGGCGCCCGGCGTCGACATCGTCTCCACCATCCCCGGCGGCGGACAGTGCGTCGACAACGGCACCAGCTTCTCCGCCCCGTACGTCGCCGGCGTCGCGACCCTGCTCCGCGCCAAGTACCCGAAGTGGAGCGCGGCCCAGATCGTCACCCGCATCGAGCAGACCGCCGTCCGCGTGATCAACGGCCGTGACGACCACGTCGGTTGGGGAGTGGTCGATCCCGTGCGGGCGCTCGCCGACCAGCCCGGCACGCCCGCCTCCTCGCCCGTGCCCGACCCGGGGCCGCCCAAGCCGCCGGCTCCCGAGCCGGCCCGGCTGACGCTGTCGGAGACGCCCCAGGAGCGCTCCGAACGGCTCGCCACCTATGCGTTGGGGATCGGAGGTGTCCTGGTGGCCGTGGTCGCCGGGACCGCCACCGTGATCCGCGACAGCCGCCGCAGGAGGGAGGCCCGATGACGCGCGTATCGGTCAAGTATCGGGTGCTCCCTTTGCAGTTGGAACTGTCGCCGTCAATGGCTACAGTGACCGCTGGGGGCACGGCAGTGCGAACCCAGCACGGGGGCGGCATCAGAAGATTCCCGTCCGCATCACGACCGGAAGGCCCGACGGCCCGTCCGTCGACGCCACCGAAGGAAGAAGGGGCAAGATGTCGAAAGACCTGAACGTAACCAGTGCCGAACAAGTCAAGCTCGCCGGCCGGATCCAGGACTTCTCCGACGAGCTCCAGGCCCGCATCACCTCCCTCAACGGCGTGGTGGACCGCGTTCAGGCGGGCTGGCAGGGCGCTGCGAGCAAGGAGTACGACCGGGTCCAGAACGACCTGAACCAGCGTCTGCGCAGCATGCGCGCCGAGCTCACGAAGCTCGAGGAGATCATGCGCATGAGCGCCGACGGCTTCTCGCAGGAGGAGGAGGACCGTCTCCGGTCCTTCCGTCAGATGGACAACAGCTCCGGTGCCGGCGCCTCGGGTGGCCAGAGCGCCATCCTCGGCATCTGAGCCGTCCGACCCGACCAGTCCTCCGCGCCACTCTCAACCGAGGAGTCAACACCATGACCACTGCGGTCAATTACGACACCGTGACGCAGGCGGCGGCCGACACCCGCCTCACCTCCAGCACCCTCACGCAGAAGCTCGACGACCTCATGGCCGAGGTCAACCGCGTCGCCTCCAACTGGGAAGGCGAGGCGAAGATCGCCTACCGCGAGAGCCAGGACCGCCTGACCCGCGACATGGCCGGCATGAACCAGGACCTGGCCCGCATCGCCCAGCTCCTCGACGAGTCGGTCGCCGGCTACCAGGACACGGACAAGGGCAACGCGGCCCGCTTCCGCATGATGTAAGACCTTGCACGTACGCGTGAGGGGGTGGCCCGTTCCCACGGGCCACCCCCTCACGCATGTCAGGCCTGGCGCAGATCGAACTCGCCGTCACGGGCCCCCAGGACGAACGCGTCCCACTCGGCCTTCGTGTAGCGCAGCACCGTGTCCTTGTCGAGGGACGAGCGCATCGCCACCGCGCCCTCGGGCAGCCGGGCGATCTCCACACGCTCCTCGTCCGGGCTCGTCCCCGGGGCGCCCTCCCACTCGACGCCGGAGATGTCGAGCGCGTACAGCTCCTCCTTCTGGCGCTCCTTCTCGGCGGCCAGAGCGCTGTCGACGTCGCTGCGCGTGCTGTTGTCTGCGTCGGTCATCGGCGCTTTCCCTTCGCGGTGGTACGGCGGTCCCTCCCACACTAGTGGGAGGGACCGCTCCGCTCAGGGCTGTTCGAGCAGCTCAGTGCTGCTCGGGCAGCCAGCCCAGCTGCACCAGCGGCGTCCCGCGCTTCCGCGACACGAACGTGCCCCGGCCCGGAGGCATCGGCCGCGCCCGGACGCTGCCGAGGATGTCGCCCTCCTGCGGATCGCCGGAGAGGATCACGCCCTGCGCGCCCAGCTCCCGCATCCGCTGCATGAACGGCTCGTACATCGCGCGGGAGGCACCCGCCTGGCTGCGCGCCACGATGAACCGGATGCCGACGTCCCGCGCGAACGGCAGGTTCTCCACCAGAACCGCGAGCGGGTTCCCCGAGTTGGTGGCCACCAGCTCGAAGTCGTCGACCAGGACGAACAGTTGCGGACCCGACCACCAGCTGCGGTCGCGCAGCTGCTGCGGCGTGATGTCGGGCTTCGGCGCCCGCTTCGTCATCACGGTGTTCACCGCGTCCATGTGCATCTGCATGGCCGAGGCCATCGGCGCGTACTCCAGGAGGTGCGAGGGCGCCACGGCCTCCAGCATCGTCCGCCGGTAGTCGCCCACCACGATCCGCGCCTGCTCCGGCGAGTACCGCTCGCACAGCTGCTTGGCGATCAGCCGCAGCAGCGCCGTCTTGCCGGACTCGCTCTCGCCGAAGATCAGGAAGAACGGATCCGACTCGAAGTCGACGAACACCGGCTCCAGGTTCGTCTCGTCGATGCCGATCGCGATGCCGTGCTGCGGGTACTCGAAGCCCTTCGGCAGCTGCTCCGCCGGCAGCTTGCGCGGCAGCAGCCGCACCGCCGGCGCCGGGGCCCCCGTCCAGCTCGCCTTCACTGCCTGGACGAACGCCGCCGTGCCGTCCGCCAGATCGGCCGAGGAGCTCGACCCGTCGATCCGCGGCAGCGCCCCCATGAAGTGCAGCTTCTCCGGCACCTGGCCGCGGCCCGGCACACCGGTCGGCACGTTCGCCGCGACCTTCCGGTCGAACTCGGAGTCCATGACGTCGCCGAGCCGCAGTTCGAGCCGGCCCAGCATCTGGTCCTTGAGCGCCGCCCGCACCTCCATGTACCGGGCGGCGGTGATCACCACGTGGATGCCGTAGCCCAGACCGCGCGCCGCGATGTCGGAGACGATCGGCTCCAGCATGTCGTAGTCGTTGCGGAAGCTGCCCCAGCCGTCCACGATCAGGAAGACGTCGCCCCAGGCCTCGCCCGGCAGTTCGCCCGCCGCCCGCTTGCGCCGGTAGGTCGCGATCGAGTCGATGGAGTGCGCGCGGAAGAACTCCTCCCGCCGGTTCAGCACGCCCATGACCTCCGCGACCGTCCGGCGCACCCGCTCGGGGTCGAGCCGGGACGCCACCCCGCCGACGTGCGGCAGATCGGCCAGGGACACCATGCCGCCACCGCCGAAGTCCAGGCAGTAGAACTGCACTTCGGCCGGAGTGTGGGTGAGGGCGAACGAGGAGACGAGCGTCCGCATGATCGTCGACTTGCCGGACTGCGGACCGCCGACCACCATCATGTGACCGGCCGCGCCCGAGAAGTCCCGGTACAGCACCTCGCGCCGCTGCTCGAACGGCTTGTCGATGAGACCGAGCGGCACGGTGAGTGCGCCCTGACGGGTGTACTCCGTCGCCGTGAGCCCCCGGTCCGCGGTCTGCGCGAGCCCCGGAAGCAGCTGGTCGAGCGAGGGCGCCTGGTCGAGCGGCGGCAGCCACACCTGGTGCGCCGGCACCCCCTGGCCCTCCAGACGCCGCACGATCACGTCGAGGACGGTGTCCGCGAGCGCGTCGTCCTCCTCGCTGCGCTGCGCCGTCAGATAGGCCGGGTCCGGCGCCGCGTACACCACCGGCACCGGCGCCGCCGTGAACAGCGCGGGCCGCCGCTCCACCGGCATCTGCCCGATCTCCAGACGCGGCCCGCCCGTCCGGTAGGTCCCCGAGACGTACGCGGCCTTGAAGCGCGTCATCTCGTCCGTACCGAACTTCAGATAGCCCGAACCCGGCACCGACGGCAGGTGGTACGCGTCCGGCACGCCGATCGCCGTGCGCGACTCCGCCGCCGAGAAGGTCCGCAGACCGATCCGGTACGAGAGGTACGTGTCCAGGCCGCGCAGCTTGCCCTCCTCCAGGCGCTGCGAGGCCAGCAGCAGGTGCACACCGAGCGAACGGCCGATGCGGCCGATCTGGATGAACATGTCGATGAAGTCGGGCTTGGCGGTGAGGAGTTCGGAGAACTCGTCGATCACCAGGACCAGCGAGGCCAGCGGCTCCAGGGGAGCACCCGCCGCCCGCGCCTTCTCGTAGTCGTGGATGTTGGCGTAGTTGCCCGCCGAGCGCAGCAGCTCCTGTCGCCGCTGGAGCTCGCCGCGGATCGCGTCGCCCATGCGGTCGACGAGCGTCAGGTCGTCGGCGAGGTTGGTGATGACCGCCGCCACGTGCGGCATCTGCGACATGCCCGCGAAGGTCGCGCCGCCCTTGAAGTCCGCGAGGACGAAGTTCAGCGTCTCCGAGGAGTGCGTCACCGCGAGACCGAGCACCAGCGTGCGCAGCAGCTCCGACTTTCCGGAACCCGTCGCGCCGACGCACAGACCGTGCGGGCCCATGCCCTCCTGCGCCGCCTCCTTCAGGTCCAGCATGACCGGCGCGCCGTCCTCGCCGACACCGATCGGCACCCGGAGCCGCTCGGCCACCGACCGGGGCCGCCAGGTCCGCGCCACGTCCACCGAGGCCGCGTCCCCCAGGTTCAGCAGATCCGTGAAGTCCAGGTTGGCGAGCAGCGGTTCGTCGTCGTCCCCGCCGCCCATCCGCAGCGGCGAAAGCTGCCGGGCCAGCGCCTCGGCCGCCGGCAGCGAGATGCCGTCCGGCAGCCCCTCGTACGCGAAACCGCCGCCGGACTCCAGCCGCAGCCGGCCCGGCCGTACCACCACCGAGAGGCCACCGCGCGGCTCGTCGAGGTCACCGGAGACGACCTCCACGATCGTCACGCCCTGGAGGCCCTCCGCGGCCGCGAGCATCGAGTCCGGAGGCACCATCCCGCCGTCCAGGACGACCACCACGTGCGGCTGGTCGAGCACCGGCGGGCTCTCCCGGGAGAACCGGGTCCGCCCTTCCAGCTTCGAGCGGACCATGTTCTCCAGCTCACCGAGGTCGTCGCCGAACAGCCGCTTCGTACCGGCCCCGTCGACCTGCCCCGGCACCTGGGTGTGCGGCAGCCACTTCGTCCAGTCCCAGCGCTCCTGCGCCGGCCGCGCCGCCACCACGGCGAGCATCAGGTCGTCGGGGGAGTGCAGCGTCACCAGCTGCGCCACGAGCGCCCGCGCCGCCGCCTGCGCCGACTCCGGCTCGCCCGACACCGTCACGTGGTAGAACGCCCGCATCGAGACCGCCATCGGCAGCCCGTCCAAGGTCCCGTGCACCGCGAGGAACTGCTGCATCGCACCCGCGCACAGCGGCTCCAGCTCGTCCACCGGAGCCGTGTCCGGCGCCACGAGCGGCGTCGCCAGCTGCTGGGCCCCGAGGCCGATCCGCGCCTGCCCGAAGTCATGGTCGCCGACCCGCCGTTCCCACACCCGGGAACCCTCCGCCACCACCGACCACAGCTGCTCGGGGGCGGGGTGCAGATACAGCTGCGCGTCCCGCTGCCTGCGCGCCGTGCGCCGCACCGTACGCCGGGTCTGCGCGAGGTATTTGAGGTAGTCGCGGCGGACATCGGACATTTGCCCCTGCGTACCGCGACGGAATCTGACGAACTGGGCGACGGCCATCGCGACCGTCGACGCCAGCATCAGCGTGCCCATGATCCGCATGATCGGCGAGGGCGTCATGAAGAAGAAGACGACCGAAGAACCCATGCCGAGCATCGGCAGGAGCTGCATCAACGCCGACTCCTGCTGTCCCCGCGGAAGTTCCGGCGGAGACTCCAGGACCAGTTCCTCACCGGGCACTTCCGGAGGAAGTGACCTCGGCGGGCGTTTGACGACGATCTGGCTCACCGGCGCATCAATCCCTCGTTGGAGGCGGGCTCGTGGCGGGAGCATCCGCACGCCACCCCTGTCGGCAGCCGAGCGCACGGACTTCCCCCATGGGACGGCGATCCTACTTGCAGCCCCCACCGGCCGTCCCCGGTAGGGTGGCGCGCGCATCGTGCGCAACCGCGAATCAGATCGCGAGGGGCCGCGAATCCAGACGGGCGCAACCGCGAACCAGGGGGTCCACACACGTGAGTACGACCGCAACGACCGGCTTCTGCCGCGTCACCGTCGTGGCGCCGGACAGCCGCATCGACGTCGCGCTCCCCGAGGACATCGCCGTCGCCGACGTCTACCCGGAGATCCTGCGCCTCACCGGCCAGACCCAGGCGGCCGGCACCCCGACCGGCTACCACCTGGTCCGCCGCGACGGATCCGTCCTCGACGGCGCCCGCACCCTCGCCGCCCAGCAGGTCCTCGACGGCGAGGTGCTCTCCCTGCGCCCCTTCGCCCAGTCCCTGCCGCCGGCCGTCTACGACGACGTGTCCGACGCCGTCGCCTCCGCCGTCACCCGGGACCGGCACCTGTGGAGCGACGAGCTGCTGCGCGGCGCCGGACTCGTCGGCGGCGTGCTGCTCCTCGTCCTCATGGGCTTCGTCCTCTGGTTCGCCGACCCGGTCCGCCACGACATGCACAGCCTCCCCGGGATCATCGCGGGCGCCGCCGGTCTCCTCCTCACCGCCTTCGCCGGCGTCCGCGCCCGCGTCTACGCGGACCGGGCGACCGCCGTCGCCCTCGGCCTCGGCGCCCTGCCGCTGCTCCTCATCGCCGGCTCCGGCATCGTCGCCGCCGACCCGGGCCAGGGCCCCGGCCGCCTGCAGTTCCTGCTCGGCTGCGTCACCGTCCTCGTCGCCTCCGTGGCCCTCGTCGCGCTCACCCCCAGCGGCGACGCCCCCTTCGTGGCCGCCACCTTCCTCGCCGTCGTCGGCACCCTCGCCACCTTCCTGATGATCCTCACGGAGGCCACCGCCACCGAGGCGGCCGCCGCCTGCGCCCCCGTCGCCATCGGACTGGTCGCCTTCCTGCCCGGCCTCTCCGCCCGCTTCGCCCGCCTCCCGATCGGCTACGCCGCCCCGCGCAGCGCCGCCGACGACGAGTTCTCCGCCGAGCCGCAGCAGGGCGAGGAGGCGCAGCCCGTCGACGGCGAGCGCATCGCGCTCCAGGCCCGCCGCGGCCACGAGATGCTCCTCGGCCTGGTCGGCGGCTGCGCGGCCGTCGTCGTCGGCACCGCCGCGGTCCTCGGCTTCGCCGGAAACGTCTGGGGCCAGTTCCTCGCGCTCGCCGCCGGCCTCGCGATGCTGCTGCGCGCCCGCCTCTTCCGGTACACCTCGCAGGTCGCCTGCGTCCTCGTCGCCGGCATCGCCGCCATCGCGCTGCTCGTCCTCGGCCTCTCCCTCAACCCGCCGGCCGACCTGGTCAAGGACCTCCTCATGTACGGGGACCGGGGCGGCCTCGACATCCGTACGATCTGGCTCACCGCCGCCGTCGCCGCGGGCGCCGCGCTGATCACCGCGATCGGCCTGATCATCCCGAGGAAGGGCCTCTCGCCCTTCTGGGGCCGGCTCCTCGACCTGGCCGAGGGCTTCGTCCTGCTCTCCCTCGTCCCGCTCGCCCTCGCCGTCCTCGACGTCTTCACCCGGGTCCGGTCCCTCACCAGCAAGTAGAAAAGGGACCCGGGGGCGCTCCGGCGAGCTGGTACGCTGTGTGACGGCCGTTTGTGTACGCGCTCCCGGAAAGCCCCGAGATCACTCGGATGCCTCTGGAAGCTGCGCCCATCGGACCTTCGCCCGTGAAGTCACGGAAGCTTCCCCTGAGACCCAGACCAGGGGCACTCGCGGGCGCACGAACCAACGAGGAGAACCGCGTGGCTCTCGACGCCGCTGTCAAGAAGCAGATCTTTGCCGAGTTCGGCACCAAGGAGGGCGACACCGGCTCTCCCGAGGTCCAGGTCGCGATGCTGTCCCGCCGCATCTCGGACCTGACCGAGCACCTCAAGCAGCACAAGCACGACCACCACTCCCGTCGTGGTCTGCTGATCCTGGTCGGCCAGCGCCGCCGCCTGCTGCAGTACCTGGCCAAGAAGGACATCCAGCGCTTCCGTACGCTGGTCGACCGCCTCGGCATCCGCCGCGGTGCGGCCGGCGGCGCCAAGTAATCCGTTCCACGGTGAACGCTGCGGAGGGAGCGGTTCCCACTTTCAGGGGGCCGCTCCCTTTGCTGTACGTGCACAAAGTGCGCATCGGCACTTAGTCTGGTCGCACAACCCCATACGACGAGCGTGAAGCCGCCGGCCAGCCGCCGGTCCTCGGTAGTGGCCCCCGGAAACGAAGACCCGGGTGCTTCGATCGAAGACCGGCCCGCACCCTAGGCGAGCTTCTCCGCCCCCGTCGGACACCGTCCCCGGCCACACGGGTCGAAGGACGCAAAGACGAACACGTAGGAGAAACCCATAGTGGAGAACGAGACCCACTACGCCGAGGCCGTCATCGACAACGGCGCCTTCGGTACCCGCACCATCCGCTTCGAGACCGGCCGTCTGGCCAAGCAGGCCGCCGGCTCCGCCGTCGCCTACCTGGACGACGACACGATGGTCCTCTCGGCCACCACCGCCTCGAAGCGCCCCAAGGACCAGCTCGACTTCTTCCCCCTGACGGTGGACGTCGAGGAGCGGATGTACGCGGCCGGCAAGATCCCCGGCTCCTTCTTCCGCCGTGAGGGCCGCCCCTCCGAGGACGCCGTCCTCACCTGTCGCCTGATCGACCGCCCGCTGCGCCCCTCCTTCAAGAAGGGCCTGCGCAACGAGATCCAGATCGTCGAGACGATCATGGCGCTCAACCCCGACCACCTGTACGACGTGGTCGCGATCAACGCCGCCTCCTGCTCCACGCAGCTGGCCGGCCTGCCCTTCTCCGGCCCGATCGGCGGCACCCGTGTCGCGCTGATCAAGGGCCAGTGGGTCGCGTTCCCGACGCACACCGAGCTCGAGGATGCCGTCTTCGACATGGTCGTCGCCGGTCGCGTCCTGGAGGACGGCGACGTCGCGATCATGATGGTCGAGGCCGAGGCCACCGAGAAGACCATCGAGCTCGTCAAGGGCGGCGCCGAGGCGCCGACCGAGGAGGTCGTCGCCGCCGGTCTCGAGGCCGCGAAGCCCTTCATCAAGGTCCTCTGCAAGGCCCAGTCGGACCTCGCCGCCAAGGCCGCCAAGCCCACCGGCGAGTTCCCGGTCTTCCTCGACTACCAGGACGACGTCCTGGAGGCGCTCTCCGCCGCCGTCAAGGACGAGCTGGCCCAGGCGCTCACCATCGCCGGCAAGCAGGAGCGCGAGACCGAGCTCGACCGCATCAAGGAGCTCGCCGCCGAGAAGCTCCTCCCGGCCTTCGAGGGCCGCGAGAAGGAGATCTCCGGTGCGTACCGCGCGCTGACCAAGAAGCTGGTCCGCGAGCGCATCATCAAGGACAAGGTCCGCATCGACGGCCGCGGCATCACGGACATCCGTACGCTCGCCGCCGAGGTCGAGGCCATCCCGCGCGTGCACGGCTCGGCGCTGTTCGAGCGTGGCGAGACCCAGATCCTGGGCGTCACCACCCTCAACATGCTCCGCATGGAGCAGCAGCTGGACACCCTCTCCCCGGTGACCCGCAAGCGCTACATGCACAACTACAACTTCCCGCCGTACTCCGTCGGCGAGACCGGCCGCGTGGGCTCGCCCAAGCGCCGCGAGATCGGCCACGGCGCCCTCGCCGAGCGCGCCCTCGTGCCGGTCCTCCCGACCCGCGAGGAGTTCCCCTACGCGATCCGTCAGGTGTCCGAGGCCCTCGGCTCCAACGGTTCGACGTCCATGGGCTCGGTCTGCGCCTCCACCATGTCGCTGCTGAACGCCGGTGTGCCCCTCAAGGCCCCCGTCGCCGGCATCGCCATGGGCCTGATCTCCGAGGAGATCGAGGGCCAGACGCACTACGTCGCCCTCACCGACATCCTCGGTGCGGAGGACGCCTTCGGCGACATGGACTTCAAGGTCGCCGGTACGAAGGAGTTCGTCACCGCCCTCCAGCTCGACACCAAGCTGGACGGCATCCCGGCCTCCGTCCTGGCCGCGGCCCTCAAGCAGGCCCGCGACGCCCGCCTCCACATCCTCGACGTGATGATGGAAGCGATCGACACGCCGGACGAGATGTCCCCGAACGCCCCGCGGATCATCACCGTCAAGATCCCCGTGGACAAGATCGGTGAGGTCATCGGCCCCAAGGGCAAGATGATCAACCAGATCCAGGAGGACACCGGCGCCGACATCACGATCGAGGACGACGGCACCATCTACATCGGTGCCGCCCAGGGCTCGCAGGCCGAGGCCGCCCGCGCCACGATCAACGGCATCGCCAACCCGACCATGCCGGAGGTCGGCGAGCGCTACCTGGGTACGGTCGTCAAGACCACCACCTTCGGTGCCTTCGTCTCCCTGATGCCCGGCAAGGACGGCCTGCTGCACATCTCGCAGATCCGCAAGCTCGCCGGTGGCAAGCGCGTGGAGAACGTCGAGGACGTGCTCGCGATCGGCGCGAAGGTCCAGGTCGAGATCGCCGAGATCGACCAGCGCGGCAAGCTCTCCCTGGTCCCCGTCATGGCGGACGAGGACGCTGCCGAGGGTGACAAGGACGACGCTGCCAAGTGACGTCCCGTAGTTCCCGCGCGACGGCCCGCCCCTCTTCGGAGGGGCGGGCCGTCGCCCGTACCCAAACGCTTCTCCCGGGCAAGGACGGCATCGGCACGGTCCGCCGCACGACCCTCCCCGGCGGCCTGCGGATCGTCACCGAGACCCTCCCCTCCGTGCGCTCCGCCACCTTCGGCATCTGGGCGCACGTCGGCTCCCGCGACGAGACCCCCACGCTCAACGGCGCGACCCACTACCTGGAGCACCTCCTCTTCAAGGGCACCCGCAAGCGGTCCGCCCTCGACATCTCCGCCGCGATCGACGCGGTCGGCGGCGAGATGAACGCCTTCACGGCGAAGGAGTACACCTGCTACTACGCCCGGGTCCTCGACACCGACCTGCCGCTGGCGATCGACGTCGTCTGCGACATGCTCACGGACTCGCTGATCCTCGAAGAGGACGTGGACGCCGAGCGCGGCGTCATCCTCGAAGAGATCGCAATGACCGAGGACGACCCCGGTGACGTCGTGCACGAGCTGTTCGCGCAGACGATGTTCGGCGACACCCCGCTGGGCCGCCCGGTCCTCGGCACCGTCGACACGATCAACGCGCTCAGCCGCGGCCAGATCGCCCGCTTCTACAAGAAGCACTACGACCCGACCCACCTGGTCGTCGCCGCCGCGGGCAACGTCGACCACGCCACGGTGGTACGCCAGGTCCGCCGCGCCTTCGAGAAGGCCGGCGCCCTGACCCGTACCGACGCCCGGCCGGTCGCCCCCCGCGAGGGCGCGCGCACCCTCCGTACGGCGGGCCGCGTCGAGCTCCTCAACCGGAAGACCGAGCAGGCCCACGTGGTCCTCGGCATGCCGGGCCTGGCCCGCACCGACGAGCGCCGCTGGGCCCTCGGCGTGCTGAACACCGCCCTCGGCGGCGGCATGTCCTCCCGCCTCTTCCAGGAGGTCCGCGAGAAGCGCGGCCTGGCCTACAGCGTGTACTCGTACACCTCGGGCTTCGCCGACTGCGGCCTCTTCGGCGTGTACGCGGGCTGCCGGCCCAGCCAGGTCCACGACGTCCTGAAGATCTGCCGGGACGAGCTCGACAAGGTCGCCTCCGACGGCCTCACGGACGAGGAGATCACCCGCGCCGTCGGGCAGCTCTCCGGCTCGACCGTGCTCGGCCTGGAGGACACCGGCGCGCTGATGAACCGCATCGGCAAGAGCGAGCTGTGCTGGGGCACCCAGATGTCGGTCGACGACATGCTGACCCGGATCGCGGCGGTCACCCCGGACGACGTCCGCGAGGTCGCCCGCGATGTACTGGAGCAGCGGCCCTCGCTGTCGGTGATCGGCCCGCTGAAGGACAAGCAGGCGGACCGCCTCCACCACGCGGTCTCCTGAACCCCAAGTCCCTTAAGGAAGAGCAATGAGCAAGCTGCGCGTGGCGGTCCTCGGAGCCAAGGGCCGCATCGGCTCCGAGGCGGTCAGGGCCGTCGAGGCCGCCGAGGACATGGAACTGGTCGCGGCCCTCGGCCGCGGCGACAGCCTGGAGACGCTCACCGAGGCGGGCGCCCAGGTCGTCGTCGAGCTGACCACCCCCGACTCGGTCATGGAGAACCTCGACTACTGCGTGGGTCACGGCATCCACGCGGTGGTCGGCACCACCGGCTGGACCGAGGAGCGCCTCGCGCAGCTGAAGGGCTGGCTGGCCGCCTCCCCGGAGACCGGCGTCCTCATCGCGCCGAACTTCTCCATCGGCGCGGTCCTCACCATGAAGTTCGCGCAGATCGCGGCCCCGTACTTCGAGTCGGTCGAGATCGTCGAACTGCACCACCCGAACAAGGTGGACGCCCCCTCCGGCACCGCCACCCGCACCGCCCAGCTGATCGCCGAGGCCCGGTCGAAGGCAGGCTGCGCCCCGCAGCCCGACGCCACGACCACCGCCCTCGACGGCGCGCGCGGGGCGAACGTCGACGGCGTCCCCGTCCACGCCGTACGCCTCCGGGGCCTGCTCGCCCACCAGGAGGTGCTGCTCGGCGGCGAGGGCGAGACCCTCACCGTCCGGCACGACTCCCTGCACCACTCCAGCTTCATGCCGGGCATCCTCCTGGGCGCCCGCCGCGTGACCTCCGCCCCGGGCCTCACCTTCGGCCTGGAGCACTTCCTGGACCTGGGCTGACGGCCATGGGCGGAAAGATCACGTACGTCTTCCTGGCCACCGTGCTCGTGCTCGTCTTCGGCGTGGTGGCGATGGAGGGCGTCCTGCTCCTCCTCACGGGCGAGCCGGCCGCCATGGGCATGGGCGCCGTGGCGTTCCTGCTGCCCGCCGTCGGCGGCTGGTTCCTCTGGAAGAACACCAGCTTCGCGCGCCGGGCCAACCGCCTGGCCGCGGAGCTGGAGGCCGAGGGCGGCCTGCCCGTCGACGAGCTGAAGCGCACGGAGGGCGGCCGGATCCTCCGGGACTCGGCCGACGAGGTCTTCGCCCGGCGCAAGGCCGAGACGGAGGACTCACCCGAGGACTGGCGCTGCTGGTTCCGGCTCGCGGTGGCCTACCACGACGCCCGGGACACCCCCCGGGCCCGCAAGGCGATGCAGCGGGCCATCGCGCTCCACGAGGGGCGTCCGGTCAGCGCGTAGCGGCCGGGGCCGTGCCGTACTCGGCGTTCCAGGCCTCGACCGTGTCGGCCGCCCGGTCGAAGGCCTCGACACGGGAGAGGAAGTCGGCGTTGTGGTCGGTGAGCAGCAGCAACTGCTCACCACCCTGCCGGTCGAGCACCAGGGCCTGACCCTGGACGGTACGGGGGAGTCCGAGCCAGCGGACCGGCTGCTGGGTGGTGCGTACGGAGGTCACCTTCGCCCAGGGCACGGTGACGGTCGAGAAGAAGGCCACGCGGCGCAGGCCGACGCGGCTCACCCAGGTGCCCATCCGCAGCATCCGCAGCGAGGCCACGATGACCAGCGCGGCGATGCCGAGCGTGACGCCCGCGCCGCCGAAGGCTCCGGCCACCGCGATGATCACGGCGGCGAGCAGGACGAACGAGGCGAGCAGCAGCGCGAGCGCCGCCGCCCCCACCCGCCACGAGCCCGGCCGGTACGGGCGGCGCCACTCGTCGTGGTCGTCGAACGGCAGGGCTACTTGGTCGGTCGTGTCAAAAGCACGGTCGGCCGTCAGAAAGGGCAGGGGCACGACAGGTCCTCACTCACAAGCACGCTCGAAGGGGCAGTGCCCGGTGAGGCTACCTCAGCGGTTGTCGGAGGCCTCGGACTGCTGCTGACGAGTGGCCGAGTCACCCGACTGGAGCGAGGGCATCCCGAAGATCAGGGATCCGACGAGTCCGGCCACGACGGTCAGCCCGAGCAGGCCGCGGCCCACGATCTGCGGGGCGCTGAGGCGCTCCCTGGGCGGTGGAGTGACGTTACTGCGGAAGTGGTCGGCCTCCGCGACGAACGCGAACGGTACGGCCTCTCGCCTGGGGGTACCCCCGGACGGAGTCTGGGGGAGGAACATCAGAGCCACTCTCCTCATTTGTCGTCATGCGTCACAGGTACAGACGACGGAAGAGACGTTTTGGTGCCCTTTTTCATCAAAGCGGCCGAATCTCATCCTCCGGGAGGACGCCACCGAGGAAGGCGATCACCGTGTTGGACGACTATGCAGTCCCATACGGCACACATGTCCGAACACACGATGCGAAGTGTCCGTATTGCGACGTTTCACGAAGTTCATCTAGGCTGATCAAACGGACCCGGCGCTGCCTGAACCCCCGAGCAGGCAGCGCCGGGCTCCCTTTCTCCTGTCCCCCTCGGGGACACCAGGCGCTGAGCAGCGAGTAGCGTGTTACCCATGGCTCCGATCTCCACTCCGCAGACCCCCTTCGGGCGGGTCCTCACCGCCATGGTCACGCCCTTCACGGCGGACGGCGCACTCGACCTCGACGGTGCCCAGCGACTCGCCACCCACCTGGTGGACGCGGGCAACGACGGCCTCGTCATCAACGGCACCACCGGCGAGTCCCCGACCACCAGCGACGCGGAGAAATCGGAGCTCGTCCGAGCGGTACTGGAGGCGGTCGGCGACCGCGCCCACGTCGTCGCCGGCATCGGCACCAACGACACCCACCACTCCATCGAACTCGCCCGCACCGCCGAGCGCGACGGCGCACACGGCCTCCTCGCCGTGACGCCGTACTACAACAAGCCCCCACAGGAGGGCCTGTACCGGCACTTCTCGGCCATCGCCGACGCCACCGAGCTCCCGGTGATGCTCTACGACATCCCCGGCCGCAGCGGCGTCCCGATCGACACCGAGACGATCGTCCGCCTCGCCGAGCACCCGCGCATCGTCGCCAACAAGGACGCCAAGGGCGACCTCGGCCGCGCCAGCTGGGCCATCGCCCGCTCCGGCCTCGCCTGGTACTCCGGCGACGACATGCTCAACCTGCCGCTGCTCTCCGTCGGCGCCTGCGGCTTCGTCTCCGTCGTCGGCCACCTCGTCACCCCGGAGCTCCGCGCCCTCCTCGACGCCCACCTCGGCGGCGAGGTCCAGAAGGCCACGGAGATCCACCAGAAGCTGCTCCCGGTCTACACCGGCATGTTCCGCACCCAGGGCGTCATGACCACCAAGGCCGCCCTCGCCCTCCAGGGCCTCCCGGCCGGCCCGCTGCGCCCGCCGCTCGTCGAGCTCTCCCCGGAGGAGACGGCCCAGCTCAAGGTCGACCTGGCCGCCGGCGGGGTAGAACTCTGACAACAGACTTCACAACTGAACACTGACAACAGCAAGTGCACGATTGTCATGCGCGCCACGTGCCCGACCGGTACGTGGCGCGCATGGTGAGGAGAGTCTTTTGAGTCATCCGCATCCCGAACTCGGCGCCCCGCCGAAGCTGCCCAAGGGCGGCCTGCGCGTCATCCCGCTCGGCGGCCTCGGTGAGATCGGCCGCAACATGACGGTCTTCGAGTTCGACGGCCGTCTGCTGATCGTCGACTGCGGCGTCCTCTTCCCCGAGGAGGAGCAGCCCGGCGTCGACCTGATCCTGCCGGACTTCACCATCATCCGGGACCGCCTCGACGACATCGAGGGCATCGTGCTCACGCACGGGCACGAGGACCACATCGGCGCCGTCCCGTACCTGCTCCGGCTGAAGCCGGACATCCCGCTCATCGGCTCCAAGCTGACCCTCGCCCTGATCGAGGCCAAGCTCCAGGAGCACCGCATCCGCCCCTACACCCTTGAGGTGAAGGAGGGCGACCGCGAGCAGCTGGGCCCCTTCGACTGCGAGTTCGTCGCGGTCAACCACTCCATCCCGGACGCCCTGGCCGTCGCCATCCGCACCCCCGCGGGCATGGCCGTCGCCACCGGTGACTTCAAGATGGACCAGCTCCCGATGGACGGCCGCCTGACCGACCTCCACGCGTTCGCGCGGCTCAGCGAGGAGGGCATCGACCTCCTGCTGTCCGACTCGACGAACGCCGAGGTCCCGGGCTTCGTCCCGCCGGAGCGGGACATCTCGAACGTCCTGCGGAACGTCTTCGCGAACGCCCCGAAGCGGATCATCGTGGCCAGCTTCGCCAGCCACGTGCACCGCATCCAGCAGATCATCGACGCCGCCCACGAGTACGGGCGCCGGGTCGCCTTCGTCGGCCGCTCGATGGTCCGCAACATGGGCATCGCCCGCGACCTGGGCTACCTCCGGGTCCCGGCCGGCCTCGTCGTGGACGTGAAGACCCTCGACGACCTGCCGGACGACGAGGTCGTGCTGGTCTGCACGGGTTCCCAGGGCGAGCCCATGGCGGCCCTGTCCCGCATGGCCAACCGCGACCACCAGATCCGCATCGTCCCCGGCGACACGGTGATCCTCGCGTCCTCGCTCATCCCGGGCAACGAGAACGCGGTCTACCGCGTGATCAACGGCCTGACCCGCTGGGGCGCGAACGTGGTCCACAAGGGCAACGCCAAGGTCCACGTCTCGGGCCACGCCTCGGCCGGCGAGCTGCTGTACTTCTACAACATCTGCAAGCCGAAGAACCTCATGCCGGTGCACGGCGAATGGCGCCACCTTCGCGCCAACGCCGAGCTCGGCGCGATGACGGGCATCCCCAAGGACCACATCGTCATCGCCGAGGACGGCGTCGTCGTCGACCTGGTCGACGGCCGCGCCCGCATCACCGGCAAGGTCCAGGCGGGCTACGTGTACGTGGACGGCCTCTCGGTCGGCGACGTCACGGAGACCTCCCTCAAGGACCGCCGGATCCTCGGCGAGGAGGGCATCATCTCGGTCTTCC